>NZ_JADDYH010000039.1:0-9124 GCF_015163595.1 Vibrio sp. OPT41
CAATCTGAGCCATGATCAAACTCTTCAATTTAAGATTTTGTCGGCTCAATGAATACTGAACATTACATAAGTAATGTTTGAATTGACTGTGCTGAATCCGAAGATTCAATGGTCACTTCGTATCATTGAAACCTAAATTGTTTCCGAAGAAACTATTTGGATTATCATCAACGAGTGCCCACACAGATTGATAGGTCTATATTGTTAAAGAGCTTGCTTTGCGAGAAGTTTTTCTCTCAAAGCGGAGGTGCATTCTAGCGATTTAGTTGTTAGTGTCAAACACTTTTTTAAACTAATTTTTTGTAGAAGCTTTTTACCTCTTCGACCCTGCTGAAGCCTTGTGACGTCTGCCGTGTCGATGGATGCGCATTATAGGGAGAAGATTTTCTTTGGCAATACTAAAAATGCATTTTTTCTAAAAAAACATGCCAAATGGATACTTTCCATCCAACCCTAAAATTACCCATAAATAACACTCAGGATTTATACAATTTACCCACAAAAAGCTGTGGATAACTACTCATTACTATCAAAGAAATAAGAAATACGCGAACGCGGATTTAGATACTCTTTTACTTTATCCGGTAATTTTGACGGATGAATCGCGTTAACTATCTTTATATCTTTTGAGGCAAGATCAATGATTGGCGCTTGAGTCCTTGGTACTGATGGATCGTAAACCAAGACATTCGGGAATAATAAATGCGATGCATTCACTGAGATAACCAGGCCGACCATATTATTAGAAAGCTGAACTACGGTACCCGGAGGAAACACGCCCATAAACTTAATTAGGATGTTCAGGTTCTCTTCTTTATATAGGTGTTTACAGTTCTTATATAAATGAGAGAGTGCGGTATAAGGAATCTTTTGATCTGAGACTATCGGTGTATGACACAAGTTATCAAACGCATTGGCTACAGCAATAATTTGAGCAAACTCGTTGATCTCATCTCCTTTCAGGCCTTTAGGATAACCAGATCCATCTCTTAGCTCATGGTGCTGCGCGATCACAATTCTCGCGACTTCGGGAAAAGCCTCGATTTGACTCGCAAGATCGACGCCATATTTAGTGTGCAACTTTAAGTAATTAGTTTCTGGCTCTGTTAGAGGTAGTTGCTTTCTTAATATTGCAGTCGGGATTTTTATTTTCCCGATATCATGGAATAGTGCGGAAAAGGAAAGCTCTTTCAACTGTGCTGCTGAGTACCCTTTAGCACGGCCAATCATCATCGAGATAACAGCCACGTTCAATGAGTGGAAATAAATATCTTCAAACTCATTTTTTCCGTTCATCAGATGTAACGTAACATTATCATCGCACATTAACTTCTCGACGATATCTTCAATAAGAAGCTTTGCTTCATCAACTGCTGCTGTCGGACGGTTACGGATTTTAGTCATGACTGAACGCATACGAGCCAGAGAGCGCTCAAACTCTTTTTCACACTGAATCACGCGTCGACGGTATGCACTTAACTTTTCTATGCGGTTTTGTTTTTCTTGCCACATTTTTTGAGTTTCATGATCTAACGACGCTTCATTTGTTACTCTGTCAGCTTGTCTTTGATCAACAGGGAGTGGAACGGCATCGCTTTGCTCTGGATTAAAGTAAACGAACTTTACGCCGAGGTGGCGGATCATCTCGACTTGCTCTTGGTCTTTAATCTTAAAGCTATTGAGTAGAAAGGGGTGATCGTTCCACTTTAGCGGAAGACGGATATGTAATCCGGGTTGAATACGATCGACCGTTAGTTTAATGGCTGCCACTTATTCACTACTGATTTATATTTCTTAAGAGAGTTAGAATACTAGTAAATTTTGTGAATAAATTCATCAGTAACTATCAAAACATCAAACCGTTATTTCTAAGCGACTCACTTGATTAGATAGAAGTAAGCTACTTTAAGGAGCGATCTGCTTTGCGTATTTTAAGCTTGGCCTCGAACACAGGCTTGTCTATTACTTCTTGACCTTTGACTAGTCCCATTAACGTTTGTACCGCTACACGGGCCATGTCACTGATAGGAAAGTGCACTGCTGATACTGTAGGGTAAAGACTTTCACAAAGATCAACACTGTCAAAGCTAGTTAATGAGATTTGCTCTGGTACAGAAATACTGTGCTCGTGTAAGTACTGCATTGCGCCAACCGTCATTTCTTCACTGCACGAAAAGACAGCCGTCACATCAGGGTGTCGTTGTAAAATTGCAGCCATTGCATCATAACCACTTTGCCGGCCATAATTCCCTTCTTCACACCAGCTTTCATCAATATCTATACCAGCATCCTTCATTGCATCAATATACCCAAGCTTTCTCAATACACTGTTATGACGTTGGGATGGACCGGCAATACAAGCAATCTTTCGATGACCACCAGCTAAAAGGTGCTCAACGGCAATACGGCTTGCATGATGATGGTTAAAGATAACACAACGCTCTTCTATTCCTTCCACGTAGCGATCCAGGAGAACGAAAGGTGTTGGCTGTTTAGCTAATTCACGTAAGTCATCATCTGACAAATAACGACTATGAAGTACATAGCCGTCACAACGTAAATCATTAAAACGCTGAATTGCCTCTTTTTCACCTTGTGCAGAATGATGGCCTTGAGCTGTAATCAAAAACTTCTTATGAATATCTAGCTCGGTTTGAACCTGCTCCATCATCTCGCCAAAGAAGCCCCCCGTATAGTAAGTCACCAATAACCCAACCATATTACTGGATGAGGTTGCGAGTGAACGAGCAATTGCACTGGGACGATAATTCAATTGCGCCATAGCTTGCTCTACTTTTTTTCGAGTTTCCTCGCGAAATTTCCCCTCTCCATTAATAATTCGAGAAACGGTAGAGCGATTTACACCGGCGAGTTCGGCTACATCTTTAATCCTTGCCATAATGCTATTGGGTCCAACTGCAATTGTTATTAAATATTCGTTTGTGTAGAACGGCTGCCAGCAATTCGTAAGGTGCTATAGGGGGCGAAGCTGGCAGCCTTTAATCATACACCGACCGTTTGATTGGTAGAAACAAGCTCAGAGTAATCCGTGACAGTTATACCATGATGAGCTAACTGTTCTTTTAAAATGGGAGAGGTAAGAACTTGTAACTCTAGCTCTCGCTGAAGCGCATAGCCACTCTTTAAGATAAGCGCCTGATCGGCCTCTGCCGGGTGGCACATCACCTCAACCAAGTCATAGTCAGCTTTTAAGCTCAATAAATGTGCCATTAAACCATCCAAGCTCACTTTTTGGTCATAAAACTCATCAGTAAAGATATACCTGATTGTCATCGATTCTTGACACAAGCCAGTGCCCCGCAGTGGCACTCGGTATTCATTCGCTACTTCTTTAATAACGGGCAAAATTTGAGGGTGAGTATGCGCGTGATGATGGCTATCTAAGTGGCTTAGCTCTAACCCAAGCGATAGAAAATGTTCCACCTGAGCTTTTGCTTCATCATAAACGACCTGAGTTTCGAAGTCCTGCTTACTCCAAAGTTCGTCATAATTGATAAAGTGCGCTCGGCCGTTGGTCAAGTTAGGATGCTTCGTTATAGGCACACCTGCTGTAAACCTAAGATGAACGCCAATTTTCAAGTCTGGATTATGGCGAGCTAGTTCTAAGGCATGTTGCTCAGCATCCATACCCACCATCATGGTGGTTGAATGAACCACACCTTGCTGATGAGCTTTAACGATGCCGCTATTTACACCTCTCGTTAAACCAAAATCATCAGCATTAAAAATGACTTTCATCGGCGCCCTTCCTTAGTCTTACAACGTCGTTAGTTTAAATTGAGGTAAATACGGAGCGTTCACCGCCAGAATATCATCCAGAATTGACTTGGCGCGGCCAATGTCAGGCACCAATGGGTTATTGGTTAATGCCATAAGCGCCTTGTCATAATTACCTTCGACAGCAGCTTCTATTGTTAGCTGCTCATACGCTTTAACTTGATGGAGTAATCCTTTGATATTGTTTGACAACTCGCCAACCGCAAGAGGTTTCGCCCCCCAGCTACCAATCACGGCACTACATTCAATCACAGCATCGTCAGGTAGGCCGTTGATCGCTCCATTATTTAAAACGTTAACAACATGAATACTATTACGATTGTTATAAATTGAATCAACTAGGTTCAGTGATGCATCAGAATAATAAGCACCACCCCGCTCCTCTAACTCTTTCGGCTTATGATCGAGGGTAGGATCTTGATAGAGCTTAAATAGCGCATTTTCTGTTTCCATTACCTGCTCAGCACGAGTGCCTTTTTCATCGGCACTTTGTTTCTCTTCAGCAAGCATGGCATCAGTTTGGTAGAAGTAACGATGATAAGGACATGGTATCGCCCCCAGTGCTTTTAGAAATGCCGGATCCCACGGCTCTTCCCAGATATTCTTCATACTGAAGTTGGCACCATCACCGACTTTCTCTAATACCGTTTGAGTAATATCTTCCCCATTGAGCCATGCTTTGTGTACCCACACGAGATGGTTTAACCCAGCAAACTCAAGTTGTAGCTCTTTTGGCTCGCACTCCATCATTTCTGCAATCATCATTTCCATTGAAACGGGCACATTGCATAAACCAATACTTTTTACTTTGGTGTACTTACTGACCGCTTCGGAAACTAAACCCGCTGGGTTGGTGAAATTGAGCATCCATGCGTTTGGAGCCAACTCTTCAATGTCTTTACAGATATCAAGAATGACCGGAATGGTTCGCAGTGCTTTAGCAAAACCACCAGGGCCCGTTGTTTCTTGGCCGATGACGTCGTACTTGATTGGGATTCGCTCATCGTTAGCGCGTGCAGCAAGGCCACCAACACGAAACTGCGTCATCACAAAATCCGCATCTTTTATCGCAGCACGGCGATCGAAACCGGCTTTTATCTCAATTTTTGCTCCGGCTTTATCGACCATTCGCTGAGCCAATCCTTTGATGATCTCAAGCTTCTCAGCTCCTGACTCAATGTCCACAAAATGGATTTTCTTAACGGGTAAATATTCTAAGCGCTTAATAACCCCTTCAACCAATTCCGGGGTATAGCTACTACCACCGCCAATAATGGCAAGTTTGATCGCCTCTCTAGACATTTTCATCCCCCTTTATTTGTTCGAGATTTTTTTGTTCAGTGCGACGATTTCTACAGCCATCTCTTGAGCCAAAATCGTAGTCATTAGGTGATCTTGAGCATGCACCATCACTAACGTCATCGGGACTTTCCCTTCTCCCTGATCTTCTTCAATAAGCTGAGTCTGTATTAAGTGGGCTTTATTAATGCACTCTCTTGCTTGAGAGAGCCTCTCATCAGCCGCTTCAAAATCTTGTTCTCGAGATAAACGCAATGCCTCGTAGCTTAAACTTCTGGCTTCACCAGCATTGCAAATGATCTCCATTACAACCAATTCTTGTTCCATCATTTTCTCTCCGAAAATCGGGCCGCGGTAATTGCGGCCCATTAAGCACAGTTAAGCAGTAACGCCTTCGCCTGACGGCTGCGTATCACCTTTAGTTTCCTTCGTCGTTGGTAGTTCTTGCTCCAACATTTGCTTCTCAAACATTTTGAAGAATGGGAAGTAGATGATTAGATCAAGAATTAATAAACCAATGACGAGCAATACTGGCGCAAAGGTCCAACCGCTACCCCACGAAGCACCTATCAGTGCCGGTGTTGTCCAAGGTGTTGTAGCGACCCCCATACCCACAAAGCCGACATGCACAGCAAAATACGCAATCGTAGCGTTGATGACTGGAGCGAAGACGAACGGGATAAACAAGGTCGGGTTCATCACAACTGGGCTACCGAAGATCACAGGTTCGTTGATTTGGAAAAAGCCAGGCACCGCACTCATTCGACCAATGCTCTTAAGGTGAACAGAACGGCTAAACGACATCAGCATAACAAGAGCAAGTGTTGCACCAGAGCCGCCAATAAAGATGTAAAAATCCCAGAACGGTTGAGTAAATACGTTTGGAATCGGTTCACCTGCAACAAAGGCTTCAATGTTGGCACCAATGTTGGTCAAAAAGATTGGAGAAAGCAGTCCAACAACAATTGCAGCACCATGAATACCCGCAAACCAAAGTAGCTGGCAAAGCAATAAAGCGCCAATAATGGCAGGCAATGAGTTAGACGCACTGATTAGCGGTTTAAAGATAGCCATAACAGCATCTGGAATCAGCATGTCGTACTGGGTTTGTACGAAAAGGCTAAGTGGATATAAGGTAATGAATATCGCTAAGACTGGTAGCAATACTTCAAATGATCGCGCAATCGCCGGTGGCACCTGCTCTGGCATGCGAATCGTAATATTGTGCTTTTTCATAAAACGGTAGAGCTCCACCGAGAAAAATGCACACATCACTGCGGTGAAGATCCCGGTTCCGCCCATGTGAGACATAGACAACGCGCCATCTTTAGCTGGGGCCGCAATGAGTAAAAAAGACATTAGTGACAATACAGCACTCGTGATCCCATCCATCTTGTAAGCCTTCGCTAAACTATAAGCAACGCCC
Source organism: Vibrio sp. OPT41 (assembly GCF_015163595.1). Taxonomy (NCBI): domain Bacteria; kingdom Pseudomonadati; phylum Pseudomonadota; class Gammaproteobacteria; order Vibrionales; family Vibrionaceae; genus Vibrio; species Vibrio sp. OPT41. Next base: position 6,524 of record NZ_JADDYH010000039.1, read on the forward strand.
AGCGAAACAAAAATGGTCATGATCCCCATCGACATGTTGTAGGGCATCATTATGGTATCAAAATGTGTAGTGGCGAAATCGAGCCAAATTCGACCAAAAGTAAAGGTTGTATCTTCGGCAAATGGGGGGAATGCAAAAATCAAAATGAAACTACCAACAATAATAAACGGCATTGCGACAATAAAACCGTCTCTCATTGCGCGAACATGGGGCTGATTCCCCACTTTAGCTGCTATAGGGGCTATATGCTTTTCGACTGCGCCTATAATTGCGTCATAAAGCTTCATAGAATCCATCCTTATTTTAGGCAAAAGAATCCCACATCAAATATTTATATTTGATGTACAGTTATCTTTTTAATTTAAAACTATAGTTTAGTTAATTAATTCTAATGCTTGCTCTAGTACTTCTTCTCCCTTCATCATTCCATAATGCTGAGGAGAAATAGCATCAATGTTTTTACCATGCTCTTGCGCCGTTTTTCTTAGCTCTTCTAGCTGAAAACGTACTTGAGGCCCGAGAAGACAAACATCGTACTCTTTAATTGCATCTTCAAACGCATTCACTGACATTGCATCAATTCTGCACTCAATTCCTTTATTTTCAGCAGCTTGCTCCATTTTCTTAACAAGCATACTGGTGGACATCCCTGCGCTACAGCATAAAAGGATCTTTTTCATAGCCTTACTCCCGTTGTGTAAATTTCAACCTGTAAAAACTGTAGCAAAAATAACCAAGACAAAAAAGCGCAACCGGTTGCATTATTCGTGAACACAATCCCAATTTAGAAAATACCACCTATTTTTTTGTAATTATTTAGGTCTAGGATAAAAGTCATAAAATAATTTAAGACATCACATTAAGTTTCAAATTATCAATATTTTACTACTGACAACGTCGTTATTAATTTCTTAAAAGGAATAGAGAATGAAATTTAATAAATTGGCTATTGCAACGCTTGTAAGTGCCGCACTATCACAACACTCATTTGCTCAAACCGACTCTAAAGGCACCATTTATCTAACGTTTGATGATGGACCAATCAATGCATCTATTGACGTTATTCAAGTACTTAACCAGGAAGATATCAAAGCGACGTTTTACTTTAATGCTTGGCATTTAGATGGAATTGGTGATGAGAATGAAGACCGTTCCCTAGAAGCCTTAAAGTTCGCATTAGACACTGGTCATATTGTTGCGAACCACAGTTACGATCACATGGTGCACAACTGCGTGGATGAATTTGGACCGAACAGTGCTACGGAGTGTAATGCGACCGGGGACCACCAGCTTAACTCGTATCAAGACCCTGTTTACGATGCCTCAATGTTTACGGAAAACTTATCTGTGTTAGCAAAGTATTTGCCGAACATTACAAGCTACCCGAACTACAAGGCAACAGAGTTTGCTAGACTGCCCTACACCAACGGTTGGCGCGTGACGAAAGACTTCAAAGCAGATGGGTTATGTGCCACGTCTGATAACCTGAAACCTTGGGAACCAGGATATGTATGCGATACATCCAACCCATCCAACAGTGTAAAAGCAGCTATCGAGGTTCAAAATATCCTAGCGAATAACGGCTATCAAACTCACGGTTGGGATGTGGACTGGGCACCCGAAAATTGGGGCATTGAAATGCCAGCAAACAGCCTTACAGAAGCAGAAGCATTTCTTGGATATGTGGATTCCGCGTTAAACACTTGTGCACCAACAACGATTAACCCGATCAACTCCAAAGCTCAAGAGTTCCCATGTGGTACACCTTTACACGCCGATAAAGTTATCGTATTAACTCACGAGTTCCTATTTGAAGATGGTAAGCGTGGCATGGGTGCAACGCAAAACCTACCTAAGCTCGCTATGTTTATACAGTTAGCAAAACAAGCGGGTTATGACTTCGACACAATGGATAACTACACACCGAACTGGCAAGTTGGTCATAACTACGACGCTGGCGATTACGTCTTACACCTAGGTACTGTATACCAGGCTGTAACAAACCATACTGCACAACAAGATTGGGCACCGTCTCCAACCTCTAGCCTCTGGACAAATGCGGACCCAGCCACTAACTGGACTCTGAATGTTTCCTATAAACAAGGCGATGTGGTGACTTATCAAGGTTTGCGTTATCTAGTTGATGTACCGCACGTGTCCCAAGCAGACTGGACTCCGAACACTCAGAATACCTTGTTCACTGCTCTATAGGCTGTTCCTACTATCACCATGTAGTAGTTTGCGCGAGGCATACCCTCGCGCTTTTTTGTTTTGAAGATCAATATACAACAAAGCCCCGACTTTCATCGAGGCTCTGTCTTAAAATATGGTACCGGTGGACAGAGTTGATTGGACTGGCATCCCTGCCGCCACCGCGAAGGCAACGCTAACTTCCTTTTGATATTTACGAGCACCTAAAACGACGAAAGGCCGCTATAAAAGCGACCTTTCTATGTATGGTACCGGTGGGCGGACTTGAACCGCCACGCCCGAAGGCAACGGATTTTGAATCCGTCGTGTATACCAATTTCACCACACCGGCATCTTTGGGCTATTGCCCTTTGATGGTTGGCATTATACGTAAGCTTTTGACCTGCGCAA
>NZ_JADDYH010000040.1:0-355 GCF_015163595.1 Vibrio sp. OPT41
GCGAACCGGGGGAACTGAAACATCTAAGTACCCCGAGGAAAAGAAATCAACCGAGATTCCGAAAGTAGCGGCGAGCGAAATTGGACTAGCCCTTAAGCTTTACACGCGTTAGACGAACAGCCTGGAAAGGCCGACGATACAGGGTGATAGTCCCGTAGTTGACGACGTGTGTTCAGTGAAATCGAGTAGGGCGGGACACGTGATATCCTGTCTGAATATGGGGGGACCATCCTCCAAGGCTAAATACTACTGACTGACCGATAGTGAACCAGTACCGTGAGGGAAAGGCGAAAAGAACCCCTGTGAGGGGAGTGAAATAGAACCTGAAACCGTGTACGTACAAGCAGTAGGAGCA
>NZ_JADDYH010000041.1:0-206 GCF_015163595.1 Vibrio sp. OPT41
AACTCTGAGACAGGTGCTGCATGGCTGTCGTCAGCTCGTGTTGTGAAATGTTGGGTTAAGTCCCGCAACGAGCGCAACCCTTATCCTTGTTTGCCAGCGAGTAATGTCGGGAACTCCAGGGAGACTGCCGGTGATAAACCGGAGGAAGGTGGGGACGACGTCAAGTCATCATGGCCCTTACGAGTAGGGCTACACACGTGCTACAA
>NZ_JADDYH010000003.1:0-51744 GCF_015163595.1 Vibrio sp. OPT41
CACCAATCGCAATGGACGAAGGTCTACGTTTCGCGATCCGTGAAGGTGGCCGTACAGTAGGTGCTGGTGTTGTTGCTAAGATCTTCGACTAATTCATAACGAATTAAACGAAATCTTGCACTGTTCTTCTTTTTGAAGAAAGCGCATCGAAAAGGGAAGCTTAGGCTTCCCTTTTTCATTTCTAGATTACATTTAGTTATAAGTGTTGAAATAAAAGACGTCACTTTTTCGATTTAAAAACAGAGTTTTACCGGCTTTGTTTCTTAACGCTTTTACTCACCCCTCTTAACCCTTTGATCTTTTCCTGCAGCGGTAAAATCGTTATAACCAAATATTCTGAGCGGACACCATAATGCGACTGGTAACAAGAACTATTCTTGTTTATATTGTTTGTCACAGATTAGTTTTATAGGTTTTTTGAGTATGTACGTTTGTCTTTGCCATGGTGTCTCCGACAAAAAAATCAGGAAGTTGGCGATAGATGAAGGCGTAACAGATATTAAAGGAATCAAAAAGTGCACGGCATTGGGCAGCCAATGTGGTAAGTGCATCAGACAGGCCAAGGAAATTTTAGCGGAAACTAGTTACACGGAATTTAAACAAGCCAGCTAATTGCTGTAAGTATGCAGTAATTATTTGCCTTACATTTTGACACCTTCTCATTTGCTTCTACATTTAAATGAAGCCAAAGAGGAGGGTTTTGTCATGAAAGGCGATCCAATCATCATTCAACATCTCAATAAAGTGCTCGGTAACGAGCTCGTCGCTATTAATCAGTATTTTCTTCACGCCCGAATGTATAAAGACTGGGGCTTAAAGCACCTAGCAGACAAGGAATATCACGAATCTATCGATGAGATGAAGCATGCCGATCATCTAATTGAGCGTATTTTGTTCCTTGAAGGCTTACCGAACCTACAAGATTTAGGTAAGTTGATGATTGGTGAAGGTACCAAGGAAATGCTCGAGTGTGACTTAAAGCTTGAAATGGCGGCTATTCCAGATTTAAAAGATGCGATTGCTTACGCTGAAGACATTCGAGATTATGTGTCTCGAGATTTATTCCAAGACATTCTTGAAGATGAAGAAGAACATGTTGATTGGCTAGAGACGCAACTTGGCTTGATTGAAATGTCTGGTATTGAGAATTATCTCCAAGCGCAATACGTGGACGAAGAGTAACGATACTATCTAAGTTTGCATACTCCAATAATCGTAAGAAGAAAGAGCACCTGACTCGAAAATCGGGTGCTTAACCCCGTTACCTGGTCTAATCTCTTTTATTATCGGCTTTTTAAGGATATTGCTCGCAATCTTGCCTATGAAGTTTGATTTCTATCCGATAGAATTTATGCCCCCTTACCTAAAAATAAAAAAGAGAAACGTCCATGTCTGAAGACAACCACCAAGCAGCCACTCCAGAAGAAGAACATCGCCAAAAAGCATTGGATTACCATGCTTATCCAACTCCAGGAAAGATTGCTGTCGAACTGACAAAGCCTGCGGAAACGGCGGGTGATCTTGCCCTTGCATACAGCCCAGGAGTTGCAGAGCCAGTGCGTGAAATCGCACAAAACCCGGATAACGTGTACAAGTACACTGCAAAAGGGAACATGGTTGCTGTTATTTCTAACGGTACCGCTATTCTAGGTCTAGGTAACCTAGGTCCACTTGCATCTAAGCCAGTGATGGAAGGTAAAGCGTTACTGTTTAAGCGTTTTGCAGGTCTTGACTCTATTGATATTGAAGTTAAGCACCGCACGATCGATGAATTTGTTGATACTGTTGCGAGCATTGCAGACACTTTTGGCGGTATCAACCTTGAAGATATTAAAGCACCAGACTGTTTTGAGATTGAAAAGCGTCTGATTGAACGTTGTGATGTACCAGTATTCCACGATGATCAACATGGTACTGCTATTGTAACGGCAGCGGGTATGCTGAATGCAATCGAACTTCAAGGTAAGAAACTTGAAGATTCAACAATTGTTTGTCTTGGCGCTGGCGCTGCCGCTGTAGCGTGTATGGAGCTTCTGATCAAATGCGGCGCAATGCGCGAAAAAATCTACATGCTAGATCGCAAAGGTGTGATTCACACTCGTCGTGATGATCTTAATGAATATAAGCAGCTATTTGCGAACAATACAGATAAGCGCACACTAGAAGACGTGATTGAAGGTGCAGATCTGTTCCTAGGTGTATCTGGTCCAAACCTATTGCCAGCGGAAGCGTTGAAGTTGATGGCAGATAAGCCAATCGTATTCGCATGTTCTAACCCGGATCCTGAAATCAAGCCGGAACTTGCTCACGCAGTTCGTGATGACTTGATCATGGGTACTGGCCGTAGTGATTATCCTAACCAAGTTAACAACGTATTGTGTTTCCCATTCATTTTCCGCGGTGCTCTTGATGTGCGTGCAAGTGAAATCAATGATGAAATGAAACTTGCAGCCGTTGAGGCGATTCGTGAGCTAGCAAAAGAGCCTGTACCTGAAGCCGTATTGAAGGCTGCAGGTGTTGATAAGCTAGAGTTTGGTGCGGACTATATTATTCCAAAACCAATGGATTCACGCTTGCTACCACGTGTTGCAAAAGCGGTTGCTCAGGCGGCGGTTAATTCAGGTGTAGCTCGTATCGAGATGCCTGAAAACTACATGGCAGAGTAATATATCTTTCAGATGTGATACATAAAAAATGGGACGCTATTGCGTCCCATTTTTTATGTCATTCATTTGGCTCGAGGCAAGAGTTATTACCTGAAACCTCTTATCAGGCTTTTTTATTCTTCGTCGAATGACTCAAATTCGATGCCCATTTCCGTCATCAGCGCTTTTACTTCTGTTGGAATATCATCAGGACGGTCTTTACGAAGGTCTTCATCTGTCGGAAGTGGCTGACCTGTGTACGCGTGCAAAAATGCCTCGCATAGCAGTTCGCTATTGGTTGCATGGCGTAAGTTATTGATCTGACGGCGAGTACGCTCATCAGTTAGCACCTTTAAAACTTTTAGCGGGATAGAGACGGTAATTTTTTTTACTTGTTCGCTTTTTTTGCCGTGCTCTGCATATGGGCTAATGTATTCGCCATTCCAGTCAGCCATTGCACACCTTCATTTATGTAATCGGTTAAAAATAATTTAGGTGCTGATTTTAGCTGCATTTACCGCCATAAGCAAAGACATATAGACGTCTAGAAGTGTTGACGTCTCATTTTTTGACGAGTAAAGTGAACATAACAGCAAAGGAAGCGTGTTGATCACTTTATGTTACTCATTAGATATAGCGCATTCCTATTTAGAAGTCATTACCCGTGAAAGGATACACCCATGAGCACTCGCAAACCTGCGACCATTGCAGTACGCACTGGTATTGAATCAGACAGCCAATATCATGCTGTCGTTCCACCTATTTATCTTTCCACTAACTATGGTTTTCCTGCTTTTGGTGAAGTGCCCAAGTATGATTACACACGATCTGGTAATCCAAACCGCGGACTGTTGGAAAGTGCGCTATCTGAACTTGAGTCTGGAAAAGGAGCGGTTGTTACTAACTGCGGTACGTCGGCATTAAATTTATGGGTTTCCGCTTTTCTCGGCCCAGATGATCTCATTATTGCTCCTCACGATTGTTATGGCGGCACCTATCGTCTTTTTAATACTCGAGCTAGCAAAGGCGATTTTAAGGTTCAGTTTGTCGATCAATCAGACGAACAGGCTTTAGATGCTGCATTGGCACAAAAACCAAAACTCATTTTGCTAGAAACTCCGTCAAACCCTCTGGTTCGCGTAGTGGATATTGCAGCTACCTGTGAAAAAGCGAAACAAGTCGGCGCGTTAGTTGCGGTGGACAATACCTTTTTGACACCCGTGTACCAAAAACCTTTAGAGCTAGGTGCGGATTTTGTTATCCACTCCACAACAAAGTACATCAACGGTCATTCGGACGTAATTGGTGGGGTAATCATCACCAACACAGAAGCGCATGCAGAAGAGCTTGCATGGTGGGGCAATTGTATTGGTGCAACGGGCACACCTTTCGATAGTTACATGACACTGCGAGGTATTCGTACGCTTGGTGCTCGTATGAAAGTACATGAAGAGAGCTCACAGCAGGTACTGGCTTACCTACAGAAACAAGCGTTAGTTAAAACTATCTATCATCCAAGCCTGCCGGAACATCCAGGTCATGACATCGCTAAAAAGCAGCAAACGGGCTTTGGCTCTATGTTGAGTTTTGAGTTTGCTGGTTCGTTTGAGCAGTTAAAGGTGTTTGTGAAAGAGCTCCAACTGTTTTCATTAGCTGAATCATTAGGTGGTGTAGAAAGTTTGATTTGCCACCCGGCATCCATGACGCACCGTGCAATGGGTGAGGAGGCGCTGGCGGAGGCTGGGGTCTCTCATCAACTATTGCGTTTGTCTGTCGGTTTGGAAGATGCACAAGACCTCATCACAGATTTAGAACAAGCGTTCGCTAAAGCTACCCAGTAATAGGAGACGATAACAATGACTGTACAACGTCAGCTGCATAAGTTTGGTGGCAGTAGCTTAGCAAACCCAGAATGCTACTTACGCGTTGTGGGTATTCTCAAGGAGTATTCGACAGAAAATGATCTTGTGGTCGTCTCAGCCGCAGGAAAAACCACTAACCGCTTGATTGAGTTTTTGGAAGGGTTAAATAAAGATGGCCGAATTGCGCATGAAGCGCTTCAAAGCTTAAGACAGTTTCAAACTGAGCTAATAGAAAGCTTGTTGGAGAGTGAAGCAAAAGAAGAGCTGTTAGCTTTATTACATGATGAGTTCAGTACTCTCTCGGAGCTGACTGCACCACTCACTAATGCGCAAAAAGCCGCGGTACTGGGGCACGGAGAAGTATGGTCTGCTCGCCTATTGGCCGCGTTATTATCTCAACGTTCTATCCCTGCGGTTGCACAAGATGCACGAGCGTTTTTACGTGCAGAAGCGGGAACTCAACCAGAGGTTGATCGCGCTCGTTCATACCCTTTAATTAAAGAGATCCTCGCGCAGCATAACCATAAACGTGTGGTAATTACTGGCTTTATGGCTCAGAACGAGGCAGGAGAAACCATCCTACTTGGTCGTAACGGCTCTGACTATTCTGCAACGGTCATAGGCGCGCTTGCTGAAGTCAGTACTGTCACGATTTGGAGTGATGTTGCTGGTGTCTATAGTGCTGATCCACGTTTGGTGTCTGACGCTTGTTTATTACCGTTACTTCGATTGGATGAAGCCAGTGAACTTGCTCGCTTAGCTGCCCCAGTGCTACACAGTCGTACGCTTCAGCCTGTGGCGCAAAGTACCATGGACCTTAATCTCAAGTGTAGCTATCTGCCAGAGTCGGGTTCTACTCGTATTGAGCGTGTATTGGCATCTGGTCGTGGCGCTAAAATTATTACTTCACTGGATGATGTTTTATTGGTGCAGTTGTCTTTCATGCATGGGCACGACTTCGAAAAAACACAGAGTGATGTATTACAAGCGTTGCAGCGCGCGCAATTAGAGCCACTGGCATTTGAAGCTCAATCCGATCAGCACACGCTACGCTTGGCTTACACCGCAGAAATCGCCGGTGGTGCATTGAAACACTTGCAAGAGCTTGCGGTAGAGGCAGAAATTAAGCTAAAAGAAGGTTACTCGCTCTTAGCTGCGGTAGGTGCAGGCGTTACGAAAAACGCCAATCATTGCTTTGGCTTTTATCAGAAGCTAAAGCACTCTCCGGTAGAATTTATCTCTGAAACAGACTCAGGACTGAGCCTAGTCGCTGTTTTGCGCCGTACTGATACCGAGGCGTTGGTTCAAACGATTCATAGCCAGTTGTTCCAAGCGCAAAAACGCGTGGCAGTGGCTTTATGTGGCAAGGGTAATATTGGTTCTAGTTGGTTAAATTTATTTGCGACGCAAAAAAGTGAGCTCGAAAAACGTCATGGTATGAGCTTTGATCTTGTCGCGGTTGTGGATAGCCAAACCTATTGGTTCGATGAGCAAGGTATTGAGGCGGCGAGTGTTGCTGAACGATTTGATGATGAAAGCATAGCAAACAATGGGGATTGGCTGGCACGTTTGGGAGCACTTAAAAGCTATGATGAAGCCGTCGTGCTTGATGTTACCGCGAGTAAAGAGTTAGCTCAGCGCTACGTAGAAATCGCACAGCAAGGCATTCATTTGATTTCCGCTAACAAAGTGGCCGGTTCCGCAGATAGTCAGTACTACCATCAGGTTCAAGATGCATTCGCTAAAATTGGTCGTCATTGGCTATACAACGCAACGGTTGGTGCTGGGTTACCGATAAACCATACCGTGCGAGATCTTCGTGAAAGTGGGGATGAAATCGTCGCTCTATCGGGGATTTTCTCGGGGACGTTATCATGGCTGTTCCAACAGTTTGATGGTTCTGTGCCATTTAATGATTTAGTCGATCTTGCTTGGCAGCAAGGGTTAACCGAACCTGACCCTCGTTCTGATTTAGATGGCTCCGATGTAATGCGTAAGTTAGTCATCTTGGCTCGAGAATCGGGCCTAGATATAGAACCAGACAGCGTTAAAGTTGAGTCTTTGGTGCCAGAAGAATTAAGAGAACTGAGCTTAGATGATTTCTTCGATAATGGAGCATTGTTGAGTGAAATACTTCAAGAGCGTCTGACAAAAGCACAGAGAAACGATCAAGTGCTTCGCTATGTGGCGCGTTTAGAAAAAAATGGTAAAGCAACGGTGGGAGTCGAAGCGTTATCTCGTGAGCACGCGCTCGCCAACTTATTGCCATGCGATAACATTTTTGCCATAGAGAGCAAGTGGTACAAAGATAACCCTCTGGTCATTCGAGGACCAGGCGCAGGCAGAGAAGTGACAGCCGGCGCTATTCAATCCGACCTCAACCGATTGGCTGGTTTATTTTAAAGTTGCGATTGACCTAAAAACCCTGGAATTAATCCAGGGTTTTTTATTCCCCTATCAGTGCCATACTGAAGTCATAACCCGTGCAAAATGGCGAGATGATGCTCAAGTAGAAACTTGAACTATCTTCATTATTAACTTGAGAAAAATTCATAATTACAAGGTTGACATTAAATCGTATTCAATACATTCTGTAGACATATAGACGTCTAAACGTCGATTTTAAGGATTTGTTTTCGTGGCGGAGTGCCGCAGGGAGAGTAAGATGGGATATACGCACGCAGGCCATATCGACGCCTTGAACCAGAATATTGCTGAGTTATCAGATAACATCAATGTATCGTTTGAGTTTTTTCCGCCAAGCAGCGCTAAGATGGAAGAAACACTTTGGAATTCAGTGCACCGTCTTAAAACGCTTCAACCTAAATTTGTTTCTGTGACTTACGGTGCGAACTCCGGCGAGCGTGACAGAACACACTCCATCATTAAAGAAATTAAAGCAACAACCGGATTGGTTGCCGCTCCCCATCTCACTTGTATTGATGCGACTCGTGAAGAGTTGATTAATATTGCCGATGATTATTGGAACAATGGTATTGAAAATATCGTCGCTCTGCGTGGTGATATTCCTCCAGGTGGCGGTGCGCCTGATATGTATGCCTCGGATTTGGTTGAGCTGCTGAAATCACGCCACGATTTCGATATCTCCGTTGCTGCATTCCCTGAGGTTCACCCTGAAGCTAAAAGCGCTCAGTCTGACTTATTGAACCTAAAACGTAAGGTAGATGCAGGTGCAAACCGTGCTATTACTCAGTTCTTTTTTGACGTTGAGTCTTACCTGCGATTCCGTGACCGTTGTGTCGCAGCAGGAATTGACGTAGAAATTGTGCCAGGAATTTTGCCTGTATCGAACTTTAAGCAAGCTTCTCGCTTTGCGGCACAGAACAACGTGAAAGTACCAGGATGGATGAGCAAACAATTCGATGGTTTGGATGATGATCCGGTGACTCGCCAGCTTGTAGGAGCTAGCCAAGCTATTGATATGGTGCGTGTACTGAGTCGTGAAGGGGTTAAGGACTTTCACTTCTACACACTAAACCGTGCAGAGATGACTTACGCGTTATGCCATACGTTGGGTGTTCGTCCTCGCGCAGTAGTCGGTGCGTAAATCTGGTTTCAAAAAGATAAAAGGCTTGCCAAGTGGCAAGCCTTTTTCGTTTTATCAAAGCAAAAGGAGTTTAACCAATCACTTCAAGTTCAGTTAGAACTTCTTCTGCCCAAGTGATCCAAGTTTCACGTAACAGAAGGTTACGGCGAAGCGTTAGACGTTCTAGGCGAGCTTGTTTATCTAAAGTTGACGGCGTTGCGTAGTAAGCCGCTTCAATTTCTTTGTAGTGAGAAACCAGTTTGCGAGACTCTTCAACTAGCTCGGCGAGTTGGTCACGGAATGGAGCTGCAGGTTGAACGGCACATGCCATCAATTTCGCTGAAAACTCATCACGAACTGTTGGGTGTGCAGTTGGTTGATCAAACCACTCTCCTAAAGCGCTGCGACCAGCGTCTGTAATGGAGTAAACCTTGCGGTCTGGTTTGCCTTCTTGGGGTTCTAATACGCAAGTAACCAGTTCTTTCTCAGCCATTTTGTTGAGTTCACGGTACACCTGTTGGTGGCTTGCTTTCCAGAAGTAACCGATGCTAGCAGAGAATTCTTTAGTGATATCGTAACCGGTTGCGTCGCGAGTGCTAAGAACAGTTAAGATTACGTGTGGTAATGACATGTCTTCAATCCAAATGGTCAATAAACTTGTAAACAAGCTACTTATACTTTCAGCTGCGCTCTTACTGGCACTTGAGTTTTTTAATGTATAAGTAGCACCAACAATGTTGGTCCTGTCACCTTAAAGCCGTTTATCACCTAGAGAGATGGGGAGTCCCATCAAGGCTGGAGCAGGTATGATTGGATTTATGAGCTCTCAGCAGGCAAGTAGTATATAAATAATAAGCATGAAGTGGAATAGTAGGACAAAATTACCCTAAAAAACTAACATAATAATCAATAGTGTTAACTTGTGGTTTTTTATTCTTTTATTTTGGTATTTTTTGGGTCTCTAGTGGTGTATTTAACTGCTTTTGTTTTGTTGCGATTATCCTGTGATAAAAAAAAGCTGAGCATTTGCCCAGCTTTTTATTAAAAATGAAACGATTAGCCTGTGTTGCGCATACCAGCAGCAATACCAGCAATCGTCACCATCAACGCTTCTTCCAAGTTTGCAGAAGCTTCTTCGGTTTGACGCGTGCGGTATAGTAGCTCTGCTTGTAGCATATTCAATGGCTCAACGTAGATATTGCGTAAGCGAATCGACTCGAGTCCCCAAGGGTCATGCTGCATCAAGTTTTCATTGTTCTCTACATTCAGTACCGCTTTGATGTCTTCTTGAAGCTGAGCACGAAGCTTTTCACCGAGTGGACGGAGCGACTCATCCACCAATCGCTCATCGTAGTAGCGAGAGATATCAATATTACACTTCGAGTACACCATTTCCAGCATGCCGAGACGAGTTGAGAAAAATGGCCATTCGCGGCACATCTCTTCGAGCAATGCTTGGTGGCCTTTATCGATCGAGTATTGAATCGCTTCACCTGCGCCTAGCCATGCAGGAAGTACCAAACGGTTTTGACTCCATGAGAAGATCCACGGGATTGCACGTAAGCTTTCTACTCCGCCCTTAGGGTTGCGTTTTGCAGGACGAGAACCAAGTGGCAACTTGCCGAGTTCGAGTTCTGGTGTTGCTTGGCGGAAGTAAGGCACGAAATCTGGCTCGCCACGAACCACATTTCGGTAAGACTCACAGCTTACTTCTGATAGCACTTCCATCAAGTCGCGCCATTCTTGTTTTGGCTCTGGTGGCGGTAACAAGTTGGCCTCCAGAATCGCACTTGCGTATAGGTTAAAGCTGTTTACTGCGACATCTGGGAGCCCCAGTTTAAAGCGGATCATCTCGCCTTGTTCTGTTACACGTAAACCGCCTTTCAAGCTTTTTGGTGGTTGCGACAAAAGCGCAGCATGCGCAGGTGCACCACCGCGACCGACTGTGCCCCCACGACCATGGAATAGAGTTAGCTCAACGCCTTCTTCCTCAGCCACTTTAACTAACGATTCCATCGCATGATACTGAGCCCAACCAGCAGACATAACACCTGCATCTTTCGCTGAGTCAGAGTAACCAATCATGACCATCTGGTGGTTTTGGATAAAACCACGGTAAAGGTCAATCCCCATAAGCTGCTTGATGACCGATTCTGCGTTGTTCAAATCGTCTAGCGTTTCGAACAGAGGACACACATCCATGCGGTAAGGGCAACCCGCTTCTTGTAGCAGTAGATGAACGGCTAGTACGTCAGAGGCGGTACGTGCCATTGAAATAACGTAAGCGCCAAACGCTTCACGCGGTTGTGCTGCAACAATCTTGCAGGTATCCAAAACCTCTTTGACGGGTTCAGACGGTTCCCAATCACGAGGGAGAAGCGGACGTTTAGATGCAAGCTCGTTAGTTAGAAAAGCAATCTTATCTTGCTCACTCCATTGTTCGTAATCACCAATACCTAAGTAGCGAGTTAGTTCAGACAAGACGTCTGAGTGACGCGTGCTCTCTTGGCGGATATCAAGACGTACAAGATGGATACCAAATGCTTTTACGCGGCGTAGTGTATCCAGTAGTGAGCCGTTGGCTATTACACCCATGCCACATTCGTTTAGTGACTGGTAGCAGGCATACAGCGGTTCCCAAAGTTGCTCGACTTTTTGCAGTGGTGCTTTAACAGCCAGCTTTTGACCGTGGATCTTAGCATCGAGAATATCTTTGGTTTCATTGAGCAGAGTGCGTAATTGCTTCAGGATCGCACGGTATGGTTCGTGCTGATCTTCGCCAGCAAGTTCACGGACTTGATCGTTTGAAACTGTCATAGACAGCTCGCTGATCAACTCGTTGATGTCATTGAGATAAAGATCGGCGGCTTTCCAACGAGACAATAGTAAGACTTCACGCGTAACGTTGTGAGTAACAAACGGGTTACCGTCACGGTCACCGCCCATCCAAGAGGAGAAGTGCACTGGGCGAGCATCAATGGGTAAACCTTCTCCAAGGTAAGATTTTAGACGGTCATTCATCTCACGTAGGAAGTCCGGTACTGCTTCCCATAGAGAGTTTTCAACGACCGCAAAGCCCCACTTTGCTTCATCCAACGGAGTAGGGCGTTGTTGTCGAATCACGTCTGAATGCCAGCCTTGGGCAATCAGTTGCTCTAGGCGGCGTTCGGTTTTTCTGCGCTCTTTAGAAGAAAGATCGCTTAGCTCCAACTTTGATAAGCACTCGTTTATCTTGACCAGTTTGTTGATCATCGTGCGGCGCGTAATTTCTGTTGGGTGAGCCGTCAATACCAATTCAATATTCAGATCACGAACCGCTTGGGCAGTGTCCAGTTTGCTCACATCGTTTTGTACCAGTTTAGAAAACAGCGAGTTAATCGCGTCTGGTTCGCAAATGTGCTCTTCACAATGGCGTGAAATCGTGTGGTATTGCTCAGCGATATTGGTGAGGTTTAGAAATTGGTTAAACGCGCGAGTAACGGGCGTTAGCTGCTCATCAGGTAGATGTTTGATTTCTTCGATCAAGCTGTCCCTGTCTGCTTGATTCCCTGCTTGAGCTGATTTGGATAATTTACGAATGGTTTCCACTTTCTCGAAGATTTCTTCGCCATGGGCATCGCGAATGGTGTTACCCAATAAGTGGCCTAACATGCGCACATTACTTTTGAGTGCGGCGTATTTCTCGTTCATTGTCGTCCTGCCTCGTAAAAAAACTACATCCATTGTCCTTGTTAAGACTCCAATCTAGCGAAAAGCACCAGTTATAGTCAAATAAAGCAGACTAAGTTTGCAATTATTCCGCTGTCTCCTGATTTAGAGCAAATTTACGGCAGCCATAGAGTAAAAAGTGAAAATTAATTACAAAATAACAAGTTAAATAAGTGTTAAGACTAGCGCTAAATTGTGAAGATAAAAAGATGCAGCTCAATCGAGCTGCACAGACTTTGAGCTTAAACGCGTATTAACAGCAGTACTTGACCATCGCCTTTGAAAGCACATCAATTGTGGGGGCGATAAAGTCGAAGGATAGAAACTCATCCGGTTGATGGGCTTGGTCGATTGACCCAGGGCCGAGCACCAAGGTTGGACACAACTGCTGTAGAAATGGTGCTTCAGTACAGTAGTTCACGGTTTCTGAACTAGTTTGGCAAATCTCTTCAACACCACCAATAAATGGGTGGTCATGTTGGCATTCGTAACCCGGAATAGGCTCATGCAATGGAATAATCTCCAGTCTCCCTGGCCATTTCGCTTCGACTTCTTTTAATGCTCCGCGCAACATGTTCTCTAAACCATCAAGGCTAATGCCAGGAAGAGGACGCACGTCGTAATGCAGCTCACAGCAACCACAAATACGGTTAGCGCTGTCACCACCGTGAATGTGTCCAAGGTTTAGGGTAGGGCTTGGAATGGCAAAACCCGGATGGTGATATTCTTTAATCAATTTGTCACGCAGTTGCATCATGGCGAACATGACTTCATGCATGATCTCAATAGCGTTAACGCCAAGCGCTGGGTCCGATGAATGACCGGACTTGCCTGTTACGCGAATGGCATTTGCCACATGCCCTTTATGACCTCGAATTGGCACAAGGCTGGTGGGTTCACCAATGATGCAGTAATCCGGCTTAAATGGGGCGTTTGCTGTGAAATGTCGCGCGCCCAACATGGTGGTCTCTTCGTCACAAGTGGCTAATACGTAAAGTGGTTTGCTCTGCTTGCTCCAATCGACTTTCTTCACTGCTTCATAAATAAAGGCGAAAAAGCCTTTCATGTCTGCTGTGCCTAAACCGTAGAAGCGGTTGTCTTTTTCCGTCAGTTTATGCGGATCAAAATTCCATCGCCCTTGATCGAATGGCACGGTATCGCTATGGCCAGCAAGTAAAAGGCCACCTTCACCCTCACCCATACGTGCGATCATATTGTGCTTGCCTGGCTCGACTTCGATCACTTCAACGCTAAAACCCAGATCTTTAAACCAAGATGCGAGTTTTTCGATGACTTTTGCATTGCCCTGATCCCAGCTCGGATCCGTGGAGCTGATAGAAGAGGTGCTGATGAGTCCTTCATAGACCTCTAGAAAAGTTGGTAATTGCATGGATTCTTCAAATCTCCTGTTGACAGACAGACCACAAAAATGTAAAACACATATTAAATCATATTTAATGAATAAAAAATCAAAATAAAGCAAAAATTAAATATGAATAGTCATTTGAGCCTTTAAGTATATGGATGTTACACAATGCTAAAAACCACGATTATTGGAGCCAGCGGTTACACCGGCGCAGAGTTAGCGTTAATGGTTAATAAACACCCACAACTCACGCTATCAGGTTTATACGTTTCCGCCAACAGTGTTGATGCGGGAAAGAGCATCGCGCAGCTGCACGGTAAGCTAGCGGGCATCATTGATATGCCAGTTTTACCACTAACGGATCCACTGCAAATCGCTCAAGAATCGGACGTGGTGTTTTTGGCAACGGCTCACGAAGTCAGCCATGATTTAGCCCCAACTTTCTTGGAGGCAGGCTGTCAGGTATTCGATTTATCGGGTGCATTCCGTGTGAAAAGTGAAGGCTTTTACGACACTTTTTATGGCTTCGAACATCAACATAACAACTGGCTAGATAAAGCAGCATACGGCTTAGCAGAGTGGAACCAAGAATCAATAAAAACCACTCCTTTGATTGCAGTAGCAGGTTGCTACCCAACCGCTTCACAGCTTGCAATCAAACCTTTATTAGAACATGCGTTGCTCGATACCAACCAATGGCCAGTGATCAACGCAACCAGTGGTGTATCAGGTGCAGGGCGTAAAGCCTCCATGGTTAACAGCTTCTGTGAAGTGAGCTTGCAACCTTATGGTGTATTTAACCATCGTCACCAGCCAGAGATTGCTCAGCACTTGGGTTGCGATGTGATTTTTACTCCGCACCTCGGCAACTTTAAACGCGGCATTCTTGCCACTATCACCATGAAGCTTGCGCAAGGTGTGACAGAAGCACAAGTGGCACAGGCGTTTGAACAAGCTTATCAAGGCAAGCCTGCGGTGCGTCTTAAAGGCGACGGTATTCCACGTATTCAGGATGTCGAAAATACCCCTTTCTGTGATATCGGCTGGAAGGTACAAGGCGAACACATCATTGTGATTTCAGCTATCGACAACCTACTTAAAGGTGCATCGAGTCAAGCGATGCAATGTCTCAATATTCATTACGGTTACCCAGAACTGACAGCGTTGCTGTAGTCGTTGAAAGAGGGAAATGCGATGACGCAAACCAATCAAGCTCCTTTAGTCATTAAGCTAGGTGGTGCAGCTCTATCATGCACTCAAACCTTAAGCCAACTTTTTGGCGCCATTGCGGCTTACCAAAAATCGGCACAGCGACAAATCGCCATCGTTCATGGCGGTGGCTACCTAGTTGATGAGTTGATGGCAAAGCTTCAGCTTGAAACCGTTAAGAAAAACGGTTTACGCGTAACGCCTTACGATCAAATTCCTGTGATTGCAGGCGCGCTTGCAGGCACTGCGAATAAGTTACTTCAAGGTCAAGCGATTGCGGACGGTCTTAACGCTGTGGGCCTTAGCCTTGCGGATGGTGGTTTGTGTCTTGTTGAAGAACTTGACCCAGAACTCGGCGCGGTAGGCAAAGCATCACCGGGTGACTCAGCACTATTACAAGCGGTGCTAAACACAGGTGCACTGCCGATCATCAGTTCAATTGGTTTAACCAAAGATGGCCAGATGATGAATGTGAATGCTGATCAAGCAGCAGTCGCGGTTGCGGGCGCATTAGATGCGGAGTTAGTCCTGTTATCAGACGTGAGTGGTGTATTAGATGGAAAAGGCCATTTGATCAAAACCCTGTCAGAGCAGCAAGCTAACTCGTTGATCGATGGACATGTGATCACCGATGGCATGATCGTCAAAGTTAAAGCTGCTTTGGAGGCCGCCAATGATCTTGGCCGTCCAATTGAAGTCGCGACCTGGCGTTACCCAGAAAAATTAGCACAGTTATTCGCTGGTGAAAGTATTGGTACTCAATTCTTGCCTCAATAAGCATCAGCAAAAGAATTCAATATTAGGAAGTCGTAGTTGGCACTGACCGCCGAGCGCAGCGCCAGTTAAGTTTGGAGAAAAAACATGAGCAAAGTGAACGTAAATAAAGTGGTAGTCGCATACTCAGGCGGTCTAGATACTTCAGTAATTATCCCGTGGCTAAAAGAGAACTACGACTGTGAAGTAGTGGCTTTCGTTGCCGATGTTGGTCAAGGTGCCGAAGAGCTAGAAGGCATTGAAGCGAAAGCAAAAGCCTCTGGTGCTTCTGAGTGTTACATCGCGGACTTGAAAGAAGAAATGGTCGCAGACTACATTTACCCAACGCTAAAAACCGGCGCGTACTACGAAGGTAAGTACCTGCTAGGTACATCAATGGCGCGTCCAATCATTGCCAAAGCGCAGGTTGAAGTGGCACGTAAAGTGGGCGCGGACGCTCTGTGTCATGGCTGTACAGGTAAAGGTAACGACCAAGTACGTTTTGAAGGCGCATTCGCAGCACTAGCACCGGACTTACAAGTGATTGCACCTTGGCGTGAGTGGGACCTAGTGAGCCGTGAAGAGTGTTTGGATTACCTAGCTGAGCGTAATATTCCTTGCTCTGCGTCTCTTACTAAGATCTATTCACGTGATGCAAACGCATGGCACATTTCGACGGAAGGCGGCGTTTTAGAAGATACGTGGAACGCACCAAACGAAGACTGCTGGGTGTGGACTGTCGACCCAGAGCAAGCGCCAAATGAAGCGGAATACGTCACGCTGAAAGTAGAAAAAGGTGAAGTGGTCGAAGTTGATGGTGAAGTGATGACACCATATAACGCACTGGTTTACCTAAACGAGAAGGGCGCTAAGCACGGTGTTGGCCGTATCGATATCGTGGAAAACCGTCTTGTTGGGATGAAGTCTCGTGGTTGTTATGAAACACCGGGAGGCACCATCATGATGGAAGCGCTGCGTGCTGTAGAGCAGCTTGTGCTAGACAAATCATCATTCGAATTCCGTGAGGAGCTAGGTCTAAAAGCGTCTCACCTTGTATACGATGGCCGTTGGTTTACGCCACTATGTAAATCGATCCTTGCCGCTTCAGAAGAGCTAGCGCAAGACGTTAACGGTGAAGTGGTTGTTAAGCTCTACAAAGGTCAAGCGACAGTGACGCAAAAACGTTCTGACAACAGCTTGTATTCAGAAGAGTTCGCGACTTTTGGTGAAGATGAAGTTTACGACCAAAGCCATGCAGGTGGGTTCATCCGTCTTTACTCGCTATCAAGCCGTATTCGTGCATTGAACAGCCAGAAGAAATAATCCCTTAACATCCATCTTGGATTGAATAAAGACCCGCCATTTATAGGCGGGTCTTTTGGTTTCTAAAAGCGGGTACCTAAATTTGTCTTGAATATATATGTAAAAATATTGAATTTATACTTTATTTTTTATCGAAATTGCCGTAACGTTGACCCATAAGAAAAAGTGAGCAAATGACCATCAAATTGGTTACTACTCATTCGAGAACGTTAGAGTAAGCAATAGTCATCAGGAGAGACGCAATGGCATTATGGGGCGGAAGATTTACCCAAGCGGCAGACACCAGATTTAAAGAGTTCAATGATTCGTTGCGTTTTGACTACCGATTGGCTGAGCAAGACATCGTAGGTTCAATCGCATGGTCTAAAGCTCTGCTTTCTGTTGATGTGCTATCGGCAGAAGAACAGCAAAAACTGGAACTTTCTTTAAATGAGCTGAAGTTAGAAGTGATGGAAGACCCTCACCAAATTCTTCGCTCTGATGCAGAAGATATCCACTCTTGGGTTGAACAGCAGCTAATCAGTAAAGTGGGAGATTTAGGTAAAAAACTCCACACTGGGCGTTCTCGGAATGACCAAGTCGCCACAGACTTGAAACTTTGGTGTCGTCAGCAAGGTCAGCAATTATTGATTGCTTTAGATCGCCTACAAGCACAAATGGTCCATGTTGCTAAACAGCACCAAGGCACCGTATTGCCAGGCTATACTCATCTTCAGCGTGCTCAACCTGTAACCTTTGCTCACTGGTGCTTGGCTTATGTTGAAATGTTCGAGCGTGACTACTCTCGTCTGAATGATGCCTTACAGCGTCTCGACACTTGTCCACTTGGCTCGGGTGCGTTAGCGGGAACGGCTTATCCGATTGATCGCGAACAATTAGCACATAATCTCGGTTTCCACCGTGCTACGCGTAATTCACTCGATTCGGTTTCAGATCGTGATCATGTGATGGAACTGATGTCGGTGGCGTCGATTTCTATGCTGCACCTTTCTCGTCTTGCAGAAGATATGATCTTCTACAATTCAGGCGAGTCAAACTTCATTGAGTTAGCGGATACGGTGACATCTGGTTCGTCATTAATGCCACAGAAGAAAAACCCAGATGCACTTGAGTTGATCCGTGGTAAGACAGGGCGTGTCTATGGCGCATTATCGAGCATGATGATGACAGTTAAAGCTTTGCCATTGGCGTACAACAAAGACATGCAGGAAGATAAAGAAGGGTTGTTTGACGCTTTAGATACATGGAACGACTGCATGGAAATGGCAGCTCTGTGTTTTGACGGTATTAAAGTGAATGGCGAGCGCACACTAGAAGCGGCGAAACAAGGTTACGCAAACTCGACGGAGTTAGCTGATTACCTAGTGGCGAAAGGCATCCCATTCCGTGAAGCTCACCACATCGTCGGTGTCGCGGTCGTTGGTGCTATTGCTAAAGGTTGTGCGCTAGAAGAGCTGTCTATCGAAGAGTTAAAAGCCTTCTCAGAAGTCATTGAAGCGGATGTGTATGACATTCTGACTATCGATTCGTGTTTGGAAAAGCGTTGTGCTTTGGGGGGGGTTTCGCCTCACCAGGTCGCTTACGCGGTAGAACAAGCGGATAAGCGCCTGAGCCAGCGTGACAGCTCGGCGGTGAAAGTGCGTCCTGCACGTTTGACGGACATTGAAACGTTGGAAGGTATGGTTGCTTACTGGGCGAACCTTGGTGAGAATCTTCCGCGCTCTCGTAATGAGCTCGTGAGAGATATTGGCTCTTTCGCGGTGGCTGAGCATCATGGTGAAGTGACGGGTTGCGCTTCTCTATATGTGTATGACTCAGGGTTGGCTGAAATACGCTCTCTTGGTATCGAAGCGGGCTGGCAAGGCCAAGGGCAGGGCAGTGCGATTGTGAACTATTTGGTTGAGAAAGCGCGCCAGATGGCGATCAAGAAAGTCTTTGTTCTAACGCGAACGCCTGAGTTCTTTATGAAGCAAAGCTTTTTACCGACATCGAAGTCATTACTGCCGGAGAAAGTTCTGAAAGATTGCGATCAGTGCCCACGTCAACATGCATGTGATGAGGTAGCGCTTGAGATCAATTTAATGGAGCAAGTGATCCAAAAAACGCATGTGGCATGAACTGAAGTTGTGGAGTGATTTTATTAGCATTCAATGACATAGTCATTTTCCTGTTTACTTACATCAGTATTCGCTAAAAAAATCGAAAAAATTTGGAACCTTTGAGAGGAAGCCCGGTCTATTAAAGTACCACTGCTTTTTCTTAGAAGAATCTAAGAGAGCCCCAGAACTGACATTGGTTTTGGGGCTTTTTTCTATCTGTCACTTTTCTCTTTTTTATTCGCCTTTTTTTGTCCCCGTCGACGCTGCCAAGGCAAGATGACAAAACGCATCCATAAGTGTAAAAACAACAAAACGTTGAAAGCGAAGCCGGCAAAGATCAAAGCGATCGACTCGATGCTTTGTGGATCATCTTTGAGCGTAAACCACCATACAATCCAACACAGTACAGAAAGTACCGTCAATTGATCCAAGCATCGTTGGCAACGTCCAAGTTTTTTCCAAAACCAATGTTCTTCGCAGCGGCGACAAGTCATAGTGTTTTCCAAACCATTAGTGTTGCTTCAGATTATATATCTAACTAAATGGTGGAAAGCGTTTCTTACACGGGCTTAGATCGCCATGACACAACCAAAAATGGAAAGTTAGCTTTGTAAAAGCTTTGTGGCACGTAATTGATGTATGGTGCGCTGTCAGTCTTTAACAGGAAATATAATGATGTCGACAGAGTTGAAACTTGCGCTGAGTATCGCTGGTGGGTTCTTTATGATCGGTGTTGTCGCGATTTGTATGGTCAGCCGCTATGCAATGATGGCAGCGTAAGAGAGATTTCATTGCACCGAAGTAGTAAAGCAAAGCCTCGTTGATGACGAGGCTTTGCTTTATATTTAGATAGAAGCCTGAAAGCGTTAGCAGCCAGGGCCGCAGTCAAGACAATGTTTCACCATTTCTGGCCCTAAGTGTAGTTTTGCATTCAAATCACGTAGAGCGGTGCGGACGCCTTCTTCAATCACTGGGTGATAGAAGGGCATATCTAACATCTCAGAAATCGTCATCCTATTTTGGTGCGCCCATGCTAAAAGGTGAGCAAGATGCTCTGCATTCGGGCCCATCATTTCTGCACCTAAAAAACGTCCAGTGCCTTGCTCTCCGTAGACATGCAGAATGCCTTTATTACGAAGCATGACGCGCGAACGTCCTTGATTTTCAAACGAGACTTCACCGGTTGCGAAACATCCACATGTGCCTAGACGTGTTTCTAGTTGTTTATATGTTTCGCCAACCATAGCAATTTGAGGGTCGGAGAACACGGCTGAAATTGGTGAGCGACGCAGACCCGCACGAATATCTGGGAAACGGCCTGCGTTGTCTCCAGCAATACGGCCTTGGTCAGCGGCTTCGTGCAGCAGTGGAATTTGGTTACTTGCATCACCTGCGATGAAGATGCTCTCTACCGAAGTTTGCAATGTATAGTGATCCGCCGTTGGTACGCCACGTTCATCGAGCGCCACATTGGTGTTCTCGATCGTCAGCTTATCTACGTTTGGACGACGACCCGTTGCAGCCAATACGTAATCGACAACGAAAGTTTCTAATTCGCCATCATGGTTGATGAATTGGATTTCGACCTTGTCTTCGCCGTCATTGTCTGACGAAGCAATGCGTTTCATGCTTTCGACTTTTACATCTGCATCAAGGTAGAACTCTTCCTTAAAGGCTTTATCTGCATACGCCATCACCTCTGGGTCTGTCAGTGGGCCCACTTGTCCTCCAATGCCAAAGAGCTTCACGTTTACTCCTAGGCGGTGTAAAGCCTGACCCAATTCAAGGCCGATGACTCCTGGGCCAAATACTGCCACGGACTCTGGTAAGTCATCCCAGTCAAATACATCATCGTTAATCACTAGGCGATCACCCAGTTCATTCCAAGCTGCCGGATATGCTGGACGAGATCCTGTCGCAATAACAATGCGCTGTGCGGTGACCTGAGTATGATCATCTATGATGAGAGTGTGGTCACCGGCAAACTTCGCGTAGCCCGATAGTTTGTCTTCAGCGGGAATATCATCGACACTTTCAAGCACAAAGCCAACAAAACGATCGCGTTCGCGCTTTACACGATCCATAACTTCTCGTCCGTTAATTAGTACTTCACCTTGCGGGTGTATCCCAAATCCAGGTGCTTTTTCGATTTGATGAACACTTTCTGCTGCCGCAATTAACAGCTTAGACGGCATGCATCCGACACGAGCACAGGTTGTTCCGTAGGGACCGCCCTCAATCATTACCACGCTGTTGGTATGAGCTTTTGCTGCTCGATAAGCACCAAGACCAGCCGTCCCGCCACCAATAATCGCTACGTCGACATTAACTTGTTTCATCGTGAACTCTCGCTTTTGTTTTAAGCCAAGCTAGCTACATTGAGCTTGGAGAGTGAATTGGATAGTTGAATCTGGATAAGTAGTCACCTTATTGGCAGATGACTACTTATCTAGACTAGTAGAAGAAGTGGTTTAGGGTTGGCCTCCGAGCCAAAAGGCACCGGAGACCGAGGGTGTAGGCTATGGACAGCTTAGCCTAGATACGCTTCTAGCTCTTCGCTACCGCCGATGTGCTTGCCACCGATAAAAACTTGTGGAACAGTCGTGCGACCAGATATAGCTCGTAGACTAACTGTTGTTGCGTCTTTACCCAGAATCACTTCTTCATATTGAAGACCGTGGTCAATCAGATTTTGTTTCGCTTTCATACAGAAAGGGCAGCCTGGTTTAGTGAACACAGTGATGGATTCTTGCGTTTTGTAGTCAGGCGCTATGTAGTTCAGCATCGTATCTGCGTCTGACACCTTGAATGGGTCGCCTGGTTCGTTTGGCTCAATGAACATTTTTTCCACTACGCCATCTTTTACTAGCATGCTGTAACGCCATGAACGTTTGCCAAAGCCGATGTCGTTTTTATCCACTAACATACCCATGCCATCGGTGAATTCACCATTACCATCCGGGATGAAGGTAATGTTTTCTGCTTCTTGGTCTTGTTTCCATGCATTCATCACGAACGTATCATTGACCGAGACACAAATAATCTCATCCACTCCGTGCTCTTTAAATACAGGGAACAATTCGTTGTAACGAGGTAGATGGCTTGATGAACAGGTTGGAGTAAATGCACCCGGTAAGCTAAATACGATAACGGTCTTACCTTTAAATAGCTCATCGGTCGTTACATTCACCCAAGAGTCACCTTGACGAACTGGAAAAGTAACTTGAGGGACTTGTTGACCTTCTTTAGATACAAACATAATGATTTCCTTTAACTATTTTAAATTATGCGTATAGAGCTTAGCGTTTTTCGTCGCTCTGTTTCGTTTTGTTGAGCCCATTATTGTAAAAATCCTTTGATAGCTCTAATCGTTTGGTGTTATGGTTTTGATAGGTATTAGCTATTGTTAAAGAAGCGAAGCGTGAAGTATGAATATTCGAGATTTTGAGTACTTAGTTGCACTTGCGGAACATAAGCACTTTCGCAAAGCGGCAGAGGCATGTTTTGTTAGCCAGCCAACATTGAGTGGGCAAATTCGTAAACTAGAGGACGAACTCGGGACCACGCTTTTAGAGCGAAGCAGCCGACGTGTTTTGTTTACCGATTCAGGGTTACAGCTGGTGGAGCAGGCTAAGCGCATCTTAAGTGAAGTGAAAACCTTCAGAGATATGGCAAGCGGTCAAAGCGGAGCCATGACTGGACCGATGCATATTGGTTTCATCCCGACGGTTGGGCCTTATCTACTACCCAAAATTCTGCCGCAGATAAAAGAAGCATTTCCTGAGCTGGAGCTATTTCTGCACGAAGCTCAAACACATCAATTAGTGCGTCAATTGGAAGAAGGCAAACTAGATTGCTTAGTTTTAGCTTCGGTTGATGAAACTGCGCCATTTAAAGAGATCGAAGTGTATCAAGAGCCATTAAGTGTCGCAGTGCCATGTGACCACGAGTGGGCCTCTCTCGACCATGTTGATATGTTGGAGCTGAATGGTAAAACCGTTTTAGCGTTGGGAGACGGCCACTGTCTGAGAGATCAAGCGTTAGGTTTTTGTTTTGCCGCTGGTGCAAAAGACGATGAGCGTTTTAAAGCCACCAGCTTGGAGACGTTACGCAATATGGTTGCTGCCGGTGCGGGGATTACGTTATTGCCTCAGCTTTCTATCCCTAATGAGAAGCAAAAAGATGGCGTATGCTACGTACCAGCTGTTAACCCAACACCCTCGCGTAATATCGTTCTCGTATATCGTCCGGGCTCACCATTACGAGCTAGGTTTGAAGCTTTAGCAGCGAAGATTAAAGAGGTGTTGGCTTCTTATCCATCATTGAATGCTGCAGCATAAGAAGCAGACATAAAAAAGGGAGAGCTTGATGCTCTCCCTTGTGCTTTTGTGATTTAGAACAGTTCTTCTGCGCCAGAGCCTGAAGAATAAATACTATCTTCTAAACGGTCGCCAGCGTATTCGGTAGGCTCCGTGCCTTTTTCAAAGTATTCGAACATTGATGTGCTATCTACCTTGTGCGTTAGCATACCGCTGTTGCGATCAATACGAACTCGAATAATATCCTCTGGAATATTTTTACCTTGCTCCGGCGTCCCTTCTAGCGCAACACGCATGAAGTCAATCCAAGCAGGCTCTGCGGTTTTCGCACCCGACTCGGCACCAGAAATTTGGCCTTGCCCTAGGTTGCTGTTAACAGTGGTGCGGCCAAGTGCACGTGAATGATCATCAAAGCCAACCCAAGCTATCGCAACGACACCAGGTCCATAGCCATTGTACCAAGCATCCTTGGAATCATTCGTTGTACCCGTTTTACCCCCGATATCACGACGACCAAGTTTTTGCGCGCGCCAGCCTGTACCATTCCAACCTGTGCCTTCACGCCAGTTACCGCCACCCCAAATGTTGCTGTACATCATCTCACGCATTAAGAATGCATTCTGTTCAGAGATAACTTGCGGTGCATATTGAGGTTCATCATTTTCAAGGGCATTGTCTGTTGCTAGGCCATCAATTGCGACGTCTTGTTCGCCAAATTCATCAGCGTAGCGATTTTCTGGCTGCTCGCTCATTTGCGGACAATCCTTATGACAAACACTCTTTGGATTGGCTTTAAACAGTACTTCACCGAATGCATCTTCCACGCGTTCTACATAGAATGGTTCAACGTAATAACCACCGTTCGCAAACACAGAGTAACCTTGTGCCACTTTCATTGGTGTTAAGCTGCCAGCTCCGAGTGCGATGGTCTCTGAGCGTGGTACTTGGTTAATATCAAAACCGAAACGAGTAAGGTACTGACGTGTCTCCTCGAGGCCAACTTCACGGAGTGTACGCACTGCCATGACGTTTTTTGATTGAGCTAAGCCGAGGCGAAGACGCGTTGGACCACCATAAGTCGGTGGTGAGTTTTTTGGTCGCCAAGCTGAACCAGAACCTGCATCCCACTTGTTAATCGGCGCATCGTTAATCAAAGTGGCTAGAGTCAGCCCTTTGTCAATTGCTGCCGAGTAGATGAAAGGCTTGATACTTGAACCAACCTGACGCACTGACATGGTTGCACGGTTAAACTTGCTGTGAACAAAGTTGAAACCACCAACCAGCGACAATATCGCGCCATTTTCTGGGTTCATCGCAACAAACGCGGTGTTTGCTGTCGGCACTTGGCTCAGTTTCCAGCTCAGTGTTGTGTTGTCATCTTCATCGGTTTCACTTACTTCGCGAACCCAAACTTGTTGACCTGTCGCTAGCACATCATGCGCTGACTTTGGTGTTGAGCCTTGGCGGTTATCGGTAATGTACTTACGCGCCCAGTGCATTCCAGTCCAAGGGATGGTTTGCTCTTCATGGTTCTTAACCCATACTTGCGCCGTCTTATCATCGACTTTCGTCACAACCGCAGGGTAAAGGTCACCATAAGTTGGCTGTTTCTTCAGGTGCTTTTCTATTTGCTCATTGCCCCAGGCTGCTTCCCCTTCTTTCCAAAGCACACTTTCTGCACCACGGTAGCCATGACGTTCATCGTATGACAAGAGGTTATTTACCGCAGACGTATTTGCAGCATCTTGCAGTTTAGAATCCACAGTCATGTAGATATTCAAGCCAGAGGTGTAAGCTTCTTCTTCACCGTACTCTTTTACTGCCCATGCACGAGCCAACTCTGCTACGTAAGGCGCTGAAAGCTCAATTTCAGCGCTATGATAACGCGCCACAATAGGTTCATTGCGTGCTTCGTCATACTGCTCTTGTGTAATGTATTTCTCATCAAGCATTCGCATTAATACAACGTTACGGCGTTTTGTTGCGCGCTCAAGAGAGTAAATTGGGTTCATGGTTGATGGCGCTTTTGGCATACCAGCGAGTGTTGCAATCTCACTTAACGTCAATTCATCAAGGCTCTTACCAAAATACACTTGAGCGGCAGCACCAAAGCCATATGAGCGGTAACCAAGGAAGATTTTATTGACATAAAGCTCCATGATTTCTTGCTTACTTAAAAGCTGCTCAATATGGATAGCAATAAAAATCTCTTTAATCTTACGCATGATCTTCTTCTCATTAGATAAGAAGAAGTTACGAGCTAGCTGTTGCGTAATCGTACTTGCACCCTGTTTAGCCGAGCCTGAAACCGCAACAACAACAGCTGCACGAGTGATGCCGATAGGGTCGATACCAGGATGCTCGTAGAAACGGCTATCTTCGGTTGCGATGAGCGCGTGAATTAAGTCTTGAGGAATTTCGTCATAAGTAACAGGAATACGACGCTTTTCACCGAACTGTGCGATCAGCTTCCCGTCTTGACTAAACACCTTCATAGGTGTTTGTAATTCAACGTCTTTTAGAGTTGCAACATCTGGCAATTCAGGCTTCACATACTGATAGAAGCCAAATATTGTGGTGACTCCAAGAATTATGCAAATCAATGTTAAAAATAATAAACGCTTTATGAACTTCACCGGAGAATCCCTGATTGGTTGAGGCTGTGTAACGGCAAACCCTTGTACTCTTAGGTCAAAAATTTAGCACATAAGAGATATTAACTCTTATTTGGATGCTAATAACAACCTTTGCACGAAGAAATTTCGGAGCGAGAGTAAGAGATGGATAAGCTAATCGTTACCGGCATCGATATAGGCCATAACAGCCTCAAAGCCGTAGTACTTAAACCCACAGGCAACAATTACGCTCTGTTGGGTTACAAAGAAATATTACTAAAGGAAGGTATTGTCGCTGAAAATAACACCATAAATCATCAAGAAATTGTAAAGACCCTCAAGCAGATAAAAAAAGAACTGCCTTTTGGCGCTAAAAAAGTTGCGATCTCAGTTCCTGATAACTCGGTAATTAGCAAGAAACTGCAAATAGAACAAAATCTTGAAGAGAGTGAAGTTGAGTTTGCAGTGATACAAGCCTTTTCTCATCAATCGCCATTCCCTGTCGAAGAGCTGAGTTTAGACTTCGTTCGTCTTCGCGCTGAGGGCGGGCAGAGTGGCAGTGATAGCTATCAAGTGTTTGCGACAAGAAAAGATGTGGTAGAAGGCCGAGTCGATGCATTACAAAAGTCCGGACTAAAACCTGTTTTAGTGGACGTGCATTCGCAAAGCCTTGGTCATATCTGGAAGCTCACCGCCGATCGCTTTCCTGACAAAAACAAATACTGCTTACTCGATATTGGCACCTTATCGAGCTCCTTCACCATGTTTACCGAACAAGGTGAACTGTTTCACAAAGAGTTTGCTTACGGCACACGCGGAGCAAACAGCGCTTCTCTAGTCGATTTTCTGTCCGATGATGCTCAGGAGAAAACAGAGCTGTTTAACCGTCAAATCATAGAGCGAGTAAAGCGCCAGATGCAGCTCTATACCTCAATCAATGGCTCACAAAACATCAAGGGTATCTGGTTATCAGGGGAGGGGGCCTCCACTCCCATGCTCGCAGAGGAGTTGTCTCAACAATTGTCGTTAGAGTGTGAATTGCTAAATCCGCTAGGGCTATTTGAGATGAAGGTGTCTAAGCGTAAGCGTCGTGCTGTGGATTGGCAGCATTTCTCAACAGCAGCCGGACTGGCCGTTCGTGGCATTCATTGGCTAGGAGGAGCCCGTGCTTTATCGCATTAATTTACTTCCTTGGCGAGAGAGTCAAAGAGAAGAGCACCGACGTCGTTTCATCAGTTTGGTCGCATTAGGCATGTTGGTCGCTGTTGGCATCCAGTGGGGTATTGGAAAGTTTTTTGAGTACCAACAAGATCAACAACAGGAGCGGCTCGATTACCTCACTCACTACATTGCCGAACTCGACCAGCGTATTGAAGCAATGAAAATTGCAGAGCAAGAGCACAGCAAAATCCTCGAACGTCTAAAGGTCGTTGAAGGTTTACAAAACGGACGAAACAAAACGACCGAGTTCATGAACTTAATGCCTGCCGTTATCCCTGAAGGTGTATATGTCGACAAGATCAAAATGAATGATCTGGAAATTGAGATCTCTGGGATCTCTGATAGCACTCCAAAACTTGCCACGATGCTGGACAACATGGAGCGCTCGGCCAAGTTGAACGACGTAGAAATGCATTCCATCGTTCACGGCAAAGCCCGTTTTGGGAAAGAGTTTCAAACATTCAAAGTGTCTTTCATGTTCAAAGTAACGGAGAAGAAATTGGAGGCTCAACGTGGTTGATTGGCAGGATCTCGAAATAGATGAAATGGCCGAGTGGCCATTGTTGCCCCAGATTGTAGTAATCGCACTTCTGATCATGGCGATTCAAGGCTTAGGTTATTGGTTTTACCTTAAACCGAAAGACGAACAGTTGAATCACTTGATTCAGCAGGAGCAGACACTCAAGGTGGCATTGAAGATCAAAGCGAACAAAGTGGCAGCGTTGCCTCAGCTTCAATCTCAATTGGATGAACTTACCACTCGTTACGAGTTATTACTGCAGCAACTGCCTGCGCAAAAAGAGCTGGCTACAATGCTCGCTTCAGTGAATGAGCTTGGCATCGACAATAAGCTGACTTTCACCCGAATCGACTGGGGCGAAAAACAATCAGAGCACTTCCTTTATCGTCTCCCTTTAAACATAGAGTTAACGGGCGACTTTCATGACATCGGCCATTTTTCTCAGGCAATAGCGACGCTACCTCGAATCATCACGTTTAAAGATGTGACTTGGCAACGTGTCAGCCAAGAGAGCGAAACCCTGCACTTTCGGGTGCGTGCTAATACCTATCAGTTTAAGCCGGAGGAGACGAAAAATGACAAGTAAGTCTTTGTTGCTGGTACTGATGGGTTCTCTATTGATGGGCTGCCAGGCGAATGATGAATCATTGACGGATTTTATTCGAGGAGTGGAAACACAGGCGCGTCGAGAGGTCGAGAAGCTTAAGCCCGCAGACAAGTATGTTGCAGTCACGTACGCACCGGAAGTACAGCGTGCACCCTTTGAATTACCCAAAGAAGCCACCATCGCGACTCAGCCAGTTGCAAGAAAAGATTGTTGGCAACCGCCCTCAAGAAGGCGAACTGGCAAATTAGAAAAATTCCCATTAAGCCAATTACGTTTGAAAGGTGTCATGGGCATGGATAACACGGTTTCTGGCCTCGTTCAGGCTCCCAATGGCACCGTCTATAAAGTTAAGCCGGGTCAATACCTCGGACGCAATAATGGCAAAGTGACCCATGTCAGCCACTCCTATTTGTTGATTAATGAAACGTTGCCCGACGGCTTAGGATGTTGGCAAAAACGTAAAGTTAAGTTGGCTTTGAGATAGCCCCATTTATTTTTGATATTGAGTAATGAAAATGAGACAAGGATTAACACGTACACCAAGGATACTTACTGGGCTCTTCTCCTTATGGTTGTTTGTATTTTTAGCCCCTTTAGCGGCAGCTGAAGAAGTTTCGTCCAATGCCCTAAAAAGTATCGACTTTCGAACTAATAAAGATAAAGACGCCGTGATTGTCGTCGAATTGGCGTCACCGGCCGCGATTGTAGATATCAAGCGTGTACAGGAAGGGTTAAGTATCGATTTGCTTAACACTTCAGTAAAAGACGAGCAATTGTATCTCCTAGACGTGAAAGACTTTTCGACTGTGGTTGAGAGCGTAGAAGTGTTTCGCGACACCTCGACGACGCGCTTGGTTGCGCACATCAATGAAGAATACATGCATGATTACCGTTTAACGGGGCGTTTTTTGGAAATCAAAGTAGCGAAGATCAAACCCAATGAGAAAGCCCCAGATAAAAGCATTTTAGAAAGAGAAGGTAAGCTTATTTCGATTAACTTCCAAGATATTCCTGTGCGAAACGTCTTGCAGCTTATTGCTGATTACAACCAATTCAATTTGGTTGTCTCCGACTCTGTAGAAGGCAACCTCACGCTTCGTCTTGATGGTGTCCCTTGGCAGCAAGTGCTGGATATTATTTTGCAAGTTAAGGGGTTAGATAAGCGTGTTGATGGCAACGTGATTTTAGTTGCTCCGACTGATGAGCTGGACTTGCGTGAGAAGCAGCAGTTAGAAAAACAAAAATTGACGGAAGAAATGGGAGAGCTTTCATCTGAAATCATCAAAGTTAATTTTGCTAAAGCATCAGACATTGCGGAGATGATCAATGGTGAAGGAAATATCAGCATGCTGTCAGAGCGCGGCAGTATGACCATTGATGAGCGAACTAACTCGTTATTGATTAGAGAGTTACCTGAAAACATCGAGGTGATTCGAGAAATTATTGAGTCTTTGGATATTCCAGTTAAACAGGTTCAAATTGAGGCGCGTATTGTGACCATCAATGAAGGTAACATGGACGAGTTAGGGGTTCGTTGGGGTTTTACGTCTATTAATGGCAGTAATACAGTGGGTGGTTCTATTGAGAACAACCTCGCCACGATCGGTCTCTATAATGGAGAAGGGGGTGATGACGGTGGTGACGGTGATGGAGTAGGGATCGATGACTTCCTAAATGTAAACTTAGCTGCAACCAGCCCGAATGCGACCAGCATTGCTTTTCAGGTCGCAAAGTTAGGTTCAGACACCTTGTTGGATCTTGAGCTTTCTGCGCTGCAACAAGAGTCTAAAGCTGAGATTATCTCGAGCCCACGTTTGATCACTACCAATAAGAAACCTGCCTATATCGAACAAGGTACAGAGATTCCTTACCTAGAGTCATCATCAAGTGGTGCAACGACGGTGACGTTCAAAAAGGCGGTATTAAGTTTGAAGGTAACCCCGCAAATCACACCGGATAACCGCTTAGTATTGGATTTAAGTGTCACGCAAGATAGACCAGGACAAGTCGTGAAGACAGGCACTGGTGAAGCTGTTGCGATTGATACTCAACGTATCGGGACGCAAGTGTTAGTGAATAACGGTGAAACGGTCGTTCTTGGTGGTATTTTTCAGCACAGCATTACTAACTCGGTGGACAAAGTGCCTTTGTTGGGCGACCTGCCGCTATTAGGTGCTCTTTTTCGTCGAAGTTATGAGAATGTTGGCAAAAGTGAGCTGTTAATTTTCGTCACGCCTAAGGTGGTGATTCAGTAGTTCTGTCTCGGGAAAAACTGATTAAATCAAAAATAAAGTTGCAATAGTGGCACCATGCTTGGATAATTTCGGGTCTTATCACGAATTATCTGTGAGGAACTGGTGCCACAAGCCTTGTAGAACAGCAGTTTAGCTGTGTTTTCTTGTGGCGATCTTATTGAATCAATGTTGTAAATTACTGCTAAACATGGCTGAGAAACGTAATATTTTCCTTGTTGGCCCAATGGGCGCCGGCAAAAGTACAATTGGTAGACATCTAGCACAGCAACTGCATATGGAGTTTGTTGACTCCGATACAGTGATCGAAGAACGCACTGGTGCAGACATCTCTTGGGTTTTTGATGTAGAAGGTGAAGAAGGCTTCCGCAAGCGTGAAGAAGCGGTACTTGAAGACCTAACACAAGAGCAAGGCATCGTGCTTGCGACTGGCGGTGGCTCTGTTAAGAGCAAAGAAAACCGCAATCGTCTTTCGGCACGTGGTGTTGTTGTTTACTTAGAAACGACGATTGAAAAGCAACTTGCGCGTACAAACCGCGACAAGAAGCGTCCTTTACTTCAAACGGATAACCCTCGCGAAGTACTGGAGCAATTAGCTGAAGAACGTAATCCTTTATATGAAGAAGTAGCGGATTACACTGTTCGCACTGACGATCAAAGTGCAAAAGTGGTAGCCAACCAGATCGTAAAAATGCTAGAAGAGAGATAAGTCTTTATCTTTTTTTTAATTGGAGCAAACCGATGGAACGGATTACGGTCAACCTAGCTGAGCGTAGCTACCCAATCTCTATTGGCGCCGGGTTATTTGAGGACCCGGCGTACCTCTCTCAAGTTCTCTCAAACAAAAATGCAAAACAAAAAGTTGTTGTGATCAGTAATGTCACAGTGGCGCCTTTGTATGCAGACAAAATTTTAAAGCAACTCGAGCAGCTCGGTTGTAGTGCATCCTTGTTAGAATTGCCTGATGGTGAACAGTACAAAAACTTGGATGTATTTAATCAAGTAATGAACTTCTTACTGGAAGGGAGTTATGCTCGTGATGTTGTGATCATCGCGTTAGGTGGTGGTGTTATTGGCGACCTTGTGGGTTTTGCGTCTGCCTGTTACCAGCGTGGGGTCGACTTTATTCAAATACCGACCACATTACTATCCCAAGTGGACTCTTCGGTTGGTGGAAAAACCGCGGTTAACCATCCGTTGGGTAAGAACATGATAGGTGCGTTTTACCAACCTAAAGCCGTGATCATTGATACGAACTGCCTGTCGACGTTGCCTGAACGTGAGTTCGCTGCGGGTATCGCCGAAGTCATTAAGTACGGCATTATTTACGATGCAGATTTTTTTGTATGGTTAGAAGACAATCTTGAGCGCTTGTATGCGTTGGATGAAGAAGCACTAACTTATGCGATCGCACGTTGCTGTGAAATAAAAGCGGAAGTGGTGGCTCAGGATGAGAAAGAATCGGGCATCCGTGCTTTGCTTAACTTAGGTCACACCTTTGGTCATGCGATTGAAGCGGAACTTGGCTATGGCAATTGGCTGCATGGTGAAGCGGTATCTTCCGGCACTGTTATGGCGGCCAAAACGTCGCATCTACGCGGTCTGATCTCGGAAGAGCAATTTGAGCGTATTGTTGCGATTTTGCGTCGTGCAAAACTGCCTGTGCATACTCCAGACAGTATGAATTTCGATGACTTCATCAAGCACATGATGCGAGATAAGAAAGTCCTCTCTGGTCAATTACGATTGGTTTTGCCTACAGGCATTGGCACTGCCGAGGTAATTGCTGATACGACGCAAGACGTACTCAAACAGGCGATAGACTTCGGTCGCGATATTTAACCTTGTAATGGCGCCTTTGGGCGTCATTCTTGTAGTGTATTAAGGTTATTAGATGAGTGTTGCTCACGTACTGGAATTAGATTCTCAAATCGAGTTGCTTGATAGATTAGGTCTACTGACTAACTTTGGTTCCAATCTCATTGCGATTAATGGTCATGATGGGTACGGGAAATCTTGGCTAGCGCAGCGATACCTTGAAGTGGGTGCCAGTAACAAGAATCAATGTTTGTTACTTTGTCATTCTAATCAAGACGATGTGCAGCATCGCGTCCTTATTTTGAGTCAACTGGTTTCAGACGCATTGTTTAATCAGCAAGAGCCTTTACTTGATAGCCTTGAAAGGCTTTTAGGTGATGAGCCGTGTGACATTGCAATTGTTGTAGATGATGCGCATTTATTGAGTGAGACACTTATCTCTGAGCTTTGGATGCTGGTCTTAGAGGCGCACCATAAGCCAAATTGGACCATCAATATCCTACTGTTTACACAGTCTGGACGTTTAGAAGGTTTGCTAGCACGTCTCAGTTATGGACAAGAGATAAAGCCTGTTGAGCTTGATATTGATATGTTGTCCGAAGTGGAAGCTCGTCGTTTCTTTGAGTCACTTGTTGCGCGCTACGTCGATGATGAGTCTGAGAAACGGGTTCGAGATGCATTTAAAAAAGTCGACCCAGTACCGGGTGACATCATGGCGTTAGGAGAGATGAAAGTGGAAAAAAGGATCATTATCCGCTCGATTGTCGGTTCACCCCTGAATATTGCGTTGGTGGTATTAGTATTACTGTTGCTTGCTGCTGGTGGCTATTGGTGGATGCTTAGTCAACCAAGTCCTGATGATAAAGCGCAGCAAATTGCTGGCAGTTTAGAGCAAACGGCTATTCCAACTTTTGAAGAGTCAGGAATCAGTGCAGCGCAGTCTTCACTGATTCCTGTAACCGATGGCTCTAGCAGTCTTGATAAGTCTGGTGCGGTTGATGATTCTGATTCATTACCGCCAGCAGTGACAGAAGAAGTAGCGAGCGTAGGCAGTGATGACAATCAACAAAGAGTGGTGATTGAGTCGAATGTGGTCGATGCATTGCTTGAAGGTAAAGCTGATTCAGCAGACACAAAAGCGATTGATGATGTCGTAGGTACTGAGAAGACAGAAACCGCCGATGAAACTAGCTCCCCTTTGATTAAAGTCGTAAAACCGAATCAAGATATGACGCAAGCACCTGCTCAGTCAGAAGAGGGTGAGGCAAACCAACCTGTTGTGAAATTTTCATTTGCTCGTGAAGAACTAAAAGCGCTATCGCCAAGAGCTTATACTTTACAACTCGCGGCTATGACCTCAATGGAAGATGTACAATCCTTTCTCAATGAGCATCAACTGAATAATCAAGTGCGAATTTATCCTACCGTTCGTAATGACACCGAGTGGTATATCATCACATATCAAGATTATCCGACAATTCAAATGGCTCGTGATGCCGTCGCAAGCTTGCCAGATTCGGTTAAGTCGGTGAGTCCTTGGGCAAAATCACTCCGTCAGGTTCACCGTGAAATTGAACGAGTGAAATAAACCTGAGCTTCCCTGAAAAATATGTTACATTCCGCAGCCTTAATTTTTGGTCGATAGATAGAGCAGTAGATGAAAAAGCAACGAGCCTTTCTTAAATGGGCAGGAGGAAAATACGGACTGGTTGAAGACATCCAACGTCATTTGCCGCCGGCTCGAAAGCTAGTTGAACCTTTTGTTGGTGCGGGCTCAGTGTTTCTGAATACCGATTATGACCATTATCTACTTGCAGATATCAATCCAGATTTGATCAATCTGTACAACCTGCTGAAAGAACGCCCTGAAGAGTATATCTCTGAAGCGAAGCGTTGGTTTGTCGCTGAGAACAACCGCAAAGAAGCCTACCTACACATTCGCGCTGAGTTTAATAAAACCGATGACGTGATGTACCGCTCTTTAGCGTTTTTGTATATGAACCGCTTTGGTTTTAATGGCCTATGCCGTTACAACAAAAAAGGTGGCTTCAATGTACCGTTTGGCTCTTACAAAAAGCCGTATTTCCCTGAGGCGGAATTGGAGTTTTTTGCAGAAAAAGCCAAAAAAGCTACGTTTGTTTGTGAAGGTTATCCTGAAACATTTCGTCGTGCGCGCAAAGGGAGCGTCGTGTATTGCGATCCACCTTATGCGCCGCTTTCAAATACGGCAAATTTCACCTCATACGCAGGTAATGGTTTCACGTTGGACGACCAAGCTGCATTAGCCGACATTGCTGAAAGAACAGCGACTGAACGTGGCATTCCTGTGTTGATTTCTAACCACGACACTACCTTGACACGTCGGTTGTATCACGGTGCGGATCTTAATGTGGTTAAAGTAAAGCGTACCATTAGCCGTAATGGTAACGGTCGTAATAAAGTTGATGAGCTACTTGCGCTTTTTCATGCGCCAGACATGGATAAATCAAGCTCTTAATTCTCACACTATTATATCTAAATAGTGGATCTCCCCACTGGCTTCGGTAGAATTGCGCGCAGATTGTTTGCTCATTACTACTGAGGTCAGGTATGAAAGATTTTCTTATTGCTCCATCCATTTTATCGGCAGATTTTGCTCGTCTCGGTGAAGATGTAGAAAAAGTACTCGCAGCGGGTGCGGATGTGGTGCATTTCGACGTTATGGATAACCACTATGTACCAAACCTGACTTTTGGTGCGCCTGTGTGTAAAGCACTACGCGATTATGGCATCACAGCGCCAATCGATGTTCACCTAATGGTGAAACCCGTTGACCGTATTATTCCTGATTTCGCAAAAGCGGGTGCGTCGATGATTACGTTCCATGTAGAAGCTTCTGATCATGTAGACCGTACACTGCAGTTAATTAAAGAGCACGGCTGTCAGGCTGGTGTGGTACTAAACCCAGCAACGCCACTTGCAAGTCTTGAATTTATTATGGATAAAGTCGACATGATTCTACTGATGTCGGTAAACCCTGGTTTTGGTGGTCAATCATTCATTCCTCATACACTAGATAAACTGCGTGCCGTTCGTAAGATGATTGACGAGTCTGGTCGTGATATCCGCTTAGAAATCGATGGCGGTGTGAAGGTTGACAACATTCGTGAAATTGCAGAAGCGGGCGCAGACATGTTTGTTGCAGGCTCGGCGATTTTCGGTGAGCCAGATTACAAACAAGTGATCGATCAAATGCGCGCTGAACTGGCTGAAGTTAAATAAGCACCGATAAGCCAGCGCAATAACACGCTGATTTTAAAGGCTGCCAGCTTGTTGGCAGCCTTTGTGTTTTCTAGTATTAGAAGAAATTAAATATCCACTGCGCTGAGCAAATAATCACTTGCCTATTTTACGCCCTTTCTGTACTATTCGTGCTCCTTAAACTCAGTCAATTATCTTTAGTTCCTTGCTTCCTCTGGACGACTGAGCCATTTGTGGAAGCTGAATAATCCGTAAGGAGCAACCAATGCGTCATTACGAAATCGTATTCATGGTGCACCCAGATCAAAGCGAGCAAGTTGCTGGCATGATCGAGCGTTACACTGGTTCAATCACTGAAGCTGGCGGTAAAATCCACCGTCTAGAAGACTGGGGCCGTCGTCAACTGGCTTACCCAATCAACAAGCTTCACAAAGCTCACTACGTTCTTATGAACGTTGAAGCTGACCAAGCTGTAATTGATGAGCTAGAAACTGCTTTCCGTTTCAACGATGCAGTTCTACGTAACATGATCATGCGTACTAAAGCAGCGATCACTGAGCAATCTATCATGCTTAAGCAAAAAGAAGAGCGTGCTCCACGTCGTGAAGAGCGTTCTGAAGCTAAGCCTGAAGCTAAGTCAGAAGCTGCTGAGTAAGTTTTCTTATGGCCAATCGAATGGAGCTGAGCGGCACCATTGCCAAACCGCCCATTCGTAGTAAAAGCCCTGGTGGCATTGAACACTGTCGGTTTTGGCTGGAGCATCGCTCTACTATTATCGAAGCTGACTTACCTCGACAAGTTTATTGTCGTATGCCGGTAGTCGTCAGCGGGCTTGGGTCACAAGCACTAACTCAGAATTTAGTTCAAGGCAGTAACATTAAGGTAAGTGGTTTTGTCACTTATCAAACCGGCCGAAATGGCGTGGGAAAATTAGTGTTACACGCCGACAACATTACTCAAATTTAAGATCAGGAGATAGCCCATGGCTCGTTTCTTCCGTCGTCGTAAATTCTGCCGTTTCACTGCAGAAGGCGTACAAGAGATTGATTACAAAGACGTAGCAACTCTTAAAAACTACATCACTGAAGCTGGTAAAATCGTACCTAGCCGTATCACTGGTACAAGCGCTAAGTACCAGCGTCAACTAGCACGTGCTATCAAGCGTTCACGCTACCTAGCTCTACTACCGTACACTGACAAGCATCAGTAATCGGTTCATTTTATTAAGAAAGAGGATTAAGCAATGCAAGTTATTCTACTTGATAAAATTGGTAACCTAGGTGGTCTTGGCGATACTGCAAACGTTAAATCTGGCTACGCTCGTAACTTCCTTATCCCACAAGGTAAAGCAGTTATGGCAACTAAAGCTAACGTTGAAATGTTTGAAGCTCGTCGTGCTGAACTAGAAGCTAAAGTTGCTGAGCAACTAGCTGCTGCAGAAGCTCGCGCAGAGAAAGTTAACGCTCTAGAAGCGGTAGTTATCGCTTCTAAAGCTGGTGACGAAGGCAAACTATTCGGTTCTATCGGTACTCGTGACATCGCTGACGCTATCACAGCTGCAGGCGTTGAAGTTGCTAAGAGCGAAGTTCGCCTTCCTGAAGGTGCTCTACGTAACACTGGTGAGTTCGAGATCAGCGTTCAACTTCACTCTGAAGTTTTCGCGACAGTTAACCTACAAGTTGTTGCTGCTGAGTAATTCAGTATCAAGACGAAATACTAAAAAGCACCTCCTCGGAGGTGCTTTTTTTATTTCTAAAACTGAGAGAAAAAGGGTTAAAAAGCGAAAAGTAAATTAACGGAAAATACGCTGTCTGCTTTGCTTAAGCCTTCAGGCACTTTATCGTGATACTGACGAGAGTGCGCTAGTTTCAGTGCGATATCTTCAGTAATATCATTGGTTACACTGAGTTCACTATCAGTACGTGTGTTACTTCTACCTGTTACCAACGTAATATCAGCTGCGAAACTTAAATTATCCAACGCATGCCAAGTTGTGTTGACATTTCCTCGAAAAATGCCTTCTCTAACGATATCGGGAAAGACAATATCGTCATCATCTATTTCGTCTAAGTTTGGCTCTTGATAGCGAAAACCAGGGCCTACTTCTACCTCTAAAATGAAGTTCTCAGTGTAGGAGAACTGGTAACCCAAACCACCTGACAACGTATAGTCTTTAAAATAAGCACTGTAGCGAGAATCCACTCCTTTAAAGCTGCCATACAAATACGTCTTAGGGCCTAACTTGTAGTCACTCTGCAGGGAATAGGTGGATGAGCGTTTGTCTTCTTCACCGTCTTTGTACAAGTTGTAGTACTTCCATTCACCATTAGAACGGTGTCGACCTGACGTATATTCAGCACTCAAACGAGCATTCAGGGAACGAGAGTCCGTGTTACCTGTGTGAGCTTGATAGCCGAACTCCACCTCGGTTTTTAGTGGGTCGGGTAAATCAATATTTTGCTCTGGCTGTACTGATTCGTCAGCATACGATGCACTAGCGCACAGTAGGCTAAAGCTAAGTAACCAGTATCGGGACACATCAACCTCGAACGTAATCAAAAAGGAGGGGCATGATACTGATACAGATATTTGGTTGGGTCAATGGTAGGTTAATTTTTATTAGAGCTAGGCGGAAGAACCAGGCTATTACCCGGATGGTTCACATGATGATTTCTTAACAAGTAATTGTCGCTTCGGGGAAGCATCTCAGCTAGGTTAAGGTTATAATCGTGGGTCAATAGTAGTTATCGAGCAAAGTCATGGCGGAAAACAGAAATCGCAAACCTTCAGACAGTCAGGTCGACGCAATCAAAGTGCCACCTCACTCACTAGAAGCCGAGCAATCAGTAATTGGTGGTCTTTTACTGGATAATGAACGTTGGGACACCGTTGCCGAACGTGTTGTGAGCAGTGATTTCTATAGTCGTCCACACCGCCTGATTTTTGAAGGTGTAAAAACCATTCTTGAAGCGGGTAAACCTCTCGATCTTATTACTTTATCGGAATATCTAGAGCGTCACGAGTTGTTAGAAGATGTAGGCGGTTTTGCTTACCTTGCTGACTTGGCGAAGAATACGCCAAGTGCAGCTAACATCAATGCGTATGCTGATATTGTCGCTGAGCGCGCGATTGTTCGTGGCCTTATTGGTGTCGCGAATGAAATTGCGGACGCGGGCTATGACCCTCAAGGTCGCAGTTCTGAAGATTTAATAGACATGGCGGAGAGTAAAGTTTTTGCTATCGCCGAGTCTCGAACTAGTGAAAACGAAGGACCACAAAACGTCGACAACATCCTCGAAAAGACGTTAGAACGTATCGAGTTGTTGTATAAAACGCCACAAGATGGTGTTACCGGGGTCGATACCGGTTTCACAGATCTCAATAAGAAAACCGCAGGTTTGCAAGGCTCTGATTTGGTGATTGTCGCTGCGCGTCCATCGATGGGTAAAACGACCTTTGCGATGAACTTGTGTGAAAATGCAGCCATGCAACAAGAAAAGCCCGTACTTATTTTCTCGTTAGAGATGCCAGCTGAACAGTTGATGATGCGTATGTTGGCCTCTTTGTCTCGTGTTGACCAAACCAAGATCCGTACGGGTCAGCTAGATGACGAAGATTGGGCGCGTATTTCTTCTACTATGGGTATCCTGATGCAGAAGAAAAATATGTACATTGATGATAGCTCTGGACTAACTCCGACCGAAGTGCGTTCGCGCGCTCGCCGTATCGCTCGTGAACATGGCGGTCTATCGATGATCATGGTCGACTACCTTCAGTTGATGCGCGTGCCTTCGTTAACCGATAACCGTACTCTTGAGATTGCTGAGATCTCTCGCTCTCTTAAGGCGCTGGCAAAAGAGCTAAATGTGCCTGTTGTGGCACTGTCGCAGCTAAACCGTTCCCTAGAGCAACGTGCGGATAAACGACCAGTAAACTCGGACTTGCGTGAATCCGGTTCCATCGAGCAGGATGCCGACTTGATCATGTTCATCTACCGTGATGAGGTTTATCACCCAGATAGTCCGTACAAAGGTACGGCCGAAATCATTATTGGTAAACAGCGTAATG
Organism: Vibrio sp. OPT41; assembly: GCF_015163595.1. Classification (NCBI taxonomy): domain Bacteria; kingdom Pseudomonadati; phylum Pseudomonadota; class Gammaproteobacteria; order Vibrionales; family Vibrionaceae; genus Vibrio; species Vibrio sp. OPT41. The sequence goes on from NZ_JADDYH010000003.1 coordinate 39,173, forward strand.
GTCCTATCGGCTCTGTTCGCCTCACTTTCCAAGGTCAACATTCGCGTTTCGACAACTACGCGGGTCCTGCATTCGATATTGATGATGAGTAATCCCATGAGCTATATGAAAGCGGCCAAGGCGTGCATTGATTTGTCTGCGTTGCAGCACAACTTACAGCGCGTAAAAGCTCAAGCGCCACAAAGTAAAGTGATGGCTGTCGTCAAGGCCAATGGTTATGGTCACGGATTACGTCATGTCGCAAAACATGCTAACCATGCGGATGCGTTTGGTGTGGCTCGTATTGAAGAAGCATTGCAACTGCGCGCTTGTGGAGTAGTAAAGCCGATTCTATTGCTAGAAGGTTTTTACTCTCCTGGTGACTTACCTGTTCTTGTGACGAACAACATCCAAACTGTGGTGCACTGTGAAGAGCAGCTTATCGCCTTGGAGCAAGCAGACCTTGAAACTCCGGTTGTCGTGTGGCTGAAGATTGACAGTGGCATGCACCGCCTTGGGGTTCGTCCTGAACAATATGACGAGTTTGTAACGCGGCTGAAGGAGTGTCCAAATGTAGCGAAACCGTTGCGTTACATGAGCCACTTTGGCTGTGCAGATGAGCTGGATAGCGATATTACCCCACAACAGATTGAGCTGTTTAAATCGTTGACTTCTGGTTGCCAAGGGGAACGTTCACTGGCGGCATCTGCGGGGTTATTGGCATGGCCTCAAAGCCATTTAGATTGGGTTCGTCCGGGTATTATCATGTATGGTGTGTCGCCATTCGATGACAAAACGGCGCAAGATCTTGGGTATCAGCCTGTCATGACACTTAAATCCCACCTTATTGCGGTACGTGAAGTGAAGAAGGGTGAAAGTGTTGGCTACGGTGGTATTTGGACCAGTGAGCGAGATACAAAAGTTGGTGTCATTGCTGTAGGGTATGGCGACGGTTACCCAAGAAGTGCTCCAAACGGTACGCCGGTGTGGGTTAATGGCCGTAAAGTACCTATTGCAGGTCGAGTTTCCATGGATATGCTGACGGTCGATTTGGGACCAGACGCAACGGATAAAGTCAGCGACGAAGCGATTCTTTGGGGGAAAGAGCTCCCAGTAGAAGAAGTAGCGGGTCACATTGGTACGATTGCGTATGAACTCGTGACTAAGCTAACGCCTCGCGTCGAGATGGAATACTCCAAATAAACAACGAAAGGCTAACCCAAGGTTAGCCTTTGTTTTATCTACTCACCGTTAATCGTAGCAATAACGCGGCGGCCGCCACCAAAGTCTCGATGCTCACCCAAGTAAATACCTTGCCATGTTCCTAAAGCTAATCGACCATTTTGGATTGGTACCGTCACACTACTGCCAAGCAGTGATGCTTTAATATGTGCCGGCATGTCGTCGTCACCTTCATAGGTGTGCTGATAATAAGGAGCACGCTCTGGCACAAACTTATTGAAGTGCGCTTCCATGTCCATACGCACGGTTGGATCAGCATTCTCATTTAAGGTCAAACTGGCGGAGGTGTGCTGAATAAATAAGTGTAATAAACCTACTGAAAGTTCGTTTATTTGTGGTAATTGTTGTTCAATTTCATCAGTTATCAGGTGAAAACCGCGGCTTCTCGCTTTTAATTGCAGTGTTTTTTGTGCCCACATACGTGTTCCTTTGGAAATTTATAAATTGGCGTCTATCCTATTCCAATTAGAGCCTGTCATTAGTAAATGATATGATTCTTGTCATCGTAAATGAATGTTCAATTTCAGGGCAGGGAACGTGACCTAACTCAATGTGAGTGTAAAAGCTCTCGGTCATAATTGGCGCCTGAAAAAAAATTACAAAGACTTGTTTTGTGGCAATTTGCCCAAACATCTAATTTATATTCTATTTGCTAAATCGGGGATTCCACAGTTTTCGCTAGACTGTAAGGAATGGAACCTACTGTAACATCGGGATAAAGACCATGTTGAAAAATATCAATCCAACGCAAACACAAGCTTGGAAAGCGCTAACGGCGCATTTCGAATCTGCACAAGATATGGATCTTAAAGAGCTGTTTGCTCAAGACGCAGCGCGTTTCGACAAATACTCTGCACGTTTCGGCTCAGACATCCTAGTCGATTACTCAAAGAACCTCATCAATGAGGAAACTCTGAAGCACCTGTTTGCTCTTGCGAAAGAGACCGAGCTGAAATCTGCAATTGAAGCGATGTTCAGTGGTGAAGCGATCAACCAAACAGAAGGTCGCGCTGTTCTTCACACTGCACTACGTAACCGCGCTAATACTCCAGTTATGGTAGATGGCGAAGACGTAATGCCAGCAGTGAACGCGGTTCTAGAAAAAATGAAATCATTCACTGAGCGCGTTATCGGCGGTGAATGGAAAGGTTACACAGGCAAAGCAATTACCGATATTGTGAACATCGGTATCGGCGGTTCTGACCTTGGCCCTTACATGGTGACGGAAGCTCTAGCGCCATACAAAAATCATCTAAACCTTCACTTCGTATCTAACGTTGATGGTACACACATCGTTGAAACGTTGAAGAAAGTTAACCCAGAAACGACGTTATTCTTGATCGCGTCTAAGACGTTTACAACACAAGAAACCATGACTAACGCGCACACTGCTCGTGATTGGTTCCTAGAATCGGCGGGTGATCAGGCTCATGTGGCTAAGCACTTTGCTGCGCTTTCAACAAACGCGACAGCCGTGTCTGAATTTGGTATCGATACAGCGAACATGTTTGAATTCTGGGACTGGGTTGGTGGCCGTTACTCACTATGGTCTGCGATCGGTCTATCAATTGCACTAGCAGTAGGTTTCGACAACTTCGTTGAGCTGCTTGATGGCGCTCACGAGATGGACAAGCACTTTGTATCAACAGATCTAGAAAGCAACATCCCTGTGATCCTTGCGCTTATCGGTATTTGGTACAACAACTTCCACGGTGCGGAATCAGAAGCTATTCTGCCTTACGATCAGTACATGCACCGTTTCGCGGCGTACTTCCAGCAAGGTAACATGGAATCAAACGGTAAATACGTTGACCGTGACGGCAATGCTGTAACTTACCAAACTGGCCCAATCATTTGGGGTGAACCAGGTACCAACGGTCAGCACGCGTTCTACCAGCTAATTCACCAAGGTACTAAGCTTATCCCATGTGACTTCATTGCACCTGCAATTAGCCACAACCCAGCTAGCGATCATCACCAAAAACTGATGTCTAACTTCTTCGCGCAAACTGAAGCTCTAGCGTTTGGTAAAAATGAAGAAACCGTGAAAGAAGAGTTGGTGAAAGTAGGTAAGAATGCTGAAGAAGTGGCAGCGATTGCGCCATTCAAAGTGTTTGAAGGTAACCGTCCAACAAACTCTATTCTAGTGAAGCAAATCACGCCTCGTACGCTAGGTAACTTGATCGCAATGTACGAACACAAAATTTTCGTACAAGGTGTTATCTGGAATATCTTCAGCTTTGACCAGTGGGGCGTGGAGCTAGGTAAACAACTGGCTAACCAAATCCTACCTGAGCTTGCAGACGAGTCTCAAATCAGCTCGCATGACAGCTCAACAAACGGTCTAATCAACGCATTTAAAGCGTTCAAAGCTTAATGTTTGAATAGATAAAGAAAAGGTCAGCAAATGCTGACCTTTTTATTGCCTGAGGCAAAAACAAAATAGGTTGGCCAGTGCCAACCTATTTTTTCTCTTTTATTCGAAGCAAATTTCGATAAAGGCATTTCCCCATTGGGAAGAGAAAGGCATGATAATAATTGAGCCTTCACACTTGTGGCGAATCGTATGACCTCGGCCCGAAACCACAACCGGTGTTGCCATATCAAAGTCAAAACCACTTTCCGCCAGAATGCGTTTCGCACCACCAGTAACCATGTTGGTGATCTCACCCACCATATCGGTCACTTCTTCATTGAGCCCATTTGGACGTTCACCAAGCATGTTCTGCATGATTTCTAGGGCGAGTGCTTCATCAAAGGTGATCGACATTGAACCACGAGTTTGTGGGCCTACCATACCAATCAGACCAGAAACGTCACCTCGTGCGATCTCATCTTTTTTGATTCGCGGTTTTTGTGGCTTCAGCTCAAGAGAAGCCATAGTTTTTAGCACGTTCATTAAAGAAGCTAAAAACGGGTTTACAAATTCAGCGCGCATAACGTTCTTCTATACTTTTTCTTTCGTCTCGGAGGAACAGGCCTGGCATTCACCATGAGTTTCAATAACTTGGTTGGTCAGTTTGAATCCATGCTTCTCGGCGTTTTCGGCTAACAAGGATATCAGCGTCTCATCTTCGAGTTCAACGACATCACCACATTTATCGCAAATTAGTAATTGGAAAAAGTGCTGCTGAGTATTGAAAGAACAACAAGTAATAAAGCTATTTGTCGATTCCACTCGGTGGATGAAGCCTTGCTCTAGGAGAAAATCTAATGCTCGATAAACAGTGGGCGGCTTAGCCTGAGGCTCACTCTCTTTTAGTTGCTCCAATAGCTCATACGCACTTGAGGCGCGGCGATTAGAACAAATGAGTTCAAATACGCGTCGGCGTTGCGGAGTCAGTCGTACTCCACGCTCTGCGCAGATACTTTCAATTTGTTCAATGATTGTTGGGTTCAAACCTTTCACCATAACTATCGGACGTGCTCTATGATAAATCATTTCTATACGAAGTTCGTTTAGAAATGCTTCATTTTACCCACTATCAGAACGAAAATCATGAATTAAAGCAAGTCGGTGGTGGTGTGAAGGCGGAATAATCATCACAGAATGAATCAACGAATGACAGATTCGTATTACTTCTGCGTATTCCTAAGCACTTGGCTAGTCAGCCAACCAAATCATTCTCGCTGAAACTAGCACCCAGAGGTGCTTGGGTATACAATACCCGACTTATTTTTTGAGCGTACTGCTGCGCTCGACCTTGGCAACATAAAAACGGGTGTTTATATCATGACTCATTCTTGCAGGCTCTCCGTAGCACCAATGTTAGATTGGACTGATCGTCATTGTCGCTACTTCCATCGCTTAATGACCAAAGAAACCCTGTTGTACACTGAAATGGTGACGACAGGTGCGATCATTCATGGAAAAGGAGATTTCCTGGCTTATAACGAAGAAGAGCATCCGTTAGCCCTTCAGCTTGGTGGTTCAAACCCAGCAGATTTGGCTACGTGTGCCAAGCTAGCGCAAGAGCGTGGCTACGATGAGATTAACCTAAATGTGGGGTGTCCATCTGACCGCGTACAAAACGGTCGATTTGGTGCTTGCCTAATGGCTGAACCGCAGTTAGTTGCGGATTGTGTCGCAGCAATGAAAGACGTGGTCGATATCCCTGTAACAGTCAAGACTCGCATTGGTATTGATGATCAAGACTCTTACGAATTCCTAACGGACTTCGTTTCTATTGTTTCAGAAAAGGGTGGCTGTGAGCAGTTCACTATCCATGCTCGTAAAGCTTGGTTAAGTGGTCTAAGCCCAAAAGAAAACCGTGAGATCCCACCATTGGATTACCCACGCGCTTACCAATTGAAGCAAGACTTCTCACACCTAACGATTGCGATTAACGGTGGCGTGAAATCATTAGAAGAAGCAAAAGCACATCTTCAGCATCTTGACGGTGTGATGATTGGTCGTGAAGCATACCAAAGCCCATATTTACTGGCATCGGTAGATCAAGAGTTGTTTGGCTCTAATGCTCCAGTGAAGAAACGCAGCGAAATTGTTGAAGAGATGTATCCATACATTGAAGCGCAATTAGCGAAAGGTGCGTACCTTGGTCATATTACCCGCCACATGTTAGGTTTGTTCCAAAGCATGCCCGGTGCTCGTCAATGGCGTCGTCATATCAGTGAAAATGCGCACAAACCAGGTTCTGGTCTAGAAGTATTGCAAGACGCGCTAGCTAAGATTCCAAAAGAATTGAATGTGTAAAATTCGCCAGTGAATGGCTAAAATTACCAACTAAAGAATGATAAAGCCAGAGTGCAGAAATGCCTCTGGCTTTGTTTTTTTATTAAAAATCATAATCTTAACTTCGTTTCTGTAAGTTGGTATGGAAACTGCTCTGTTTATTGAAAACAAATGGAGAAGTGATTATGTTGGAGCTAATCTTTATTTTAGTCTTTGCGGCGACCTTGTTGGTTACGGGTATCACAATGATGACCGTATTCGCAGCAACTGGTATTGCGTTAGTTGTGATGTTTTTACTGGGAATGGTTGGAGCGGTACTTAAACTATTACCATGGTTAATCGTGATTGCATTGGGTATTTGGTTCTTCAAGAATTACGTCGCTCAGCCCCGCTATAAATAATGAGTAACATCATTTAGTTGATGGAGAGGCGTGAGAATATGGTATATTTCCTCTCACGTCCTCTACGTGAATATCAGCTATCTCGGAGTAAATACTACATGACAAATAAAGCGAACATCGCTTTAACTGCATTATCGTTGGCAGTATCTTTTCCTGTTTTTGCAGAGTACTCTGTATCGACAAAAGTCGGCGCAGAGGTATGGGCTGCCGACACTAAAGTTAATGAAGTGAGACGAGATAGCAGTACCGCAGGCACTTTTTACGCGGCGATTGAACATGATGTTAAATATGTCCCTAATGCGCGCCTTCGTTACTCAAGTGTTGATGCGGATTACATGGGGTTCGATAAGCTCGATTTAACCTTGTATTACCACGTTCTAGAGCATGATTTATTGCACTTTGATGCGGGTCTCACGTTCAGTAATTTAAGTGACACTAAATACATTGATGCTGGCTCAAGCAGGCGTGTAGAAGAATTTGATGAGCTGATTTGGGCTTGGTATGGTTACGCAGAAATTCAAGTTCCGGATACAAACTTTGATGTGATTGGTGAGATAAACTTTGGTGACAACAAAGGTATCAAAAGCACCGATTTCATGGCAGGTGTTCAATACAATGTACCGCTCGAAAAAGCTCGACTGGCTTTTCGTGGAGGTTACCGTGTGATTGATTTAGAGTCCGATAAATTCATGTCGGATCTAGGGAAAGAGTTTATTTTTGCTAACGGCTTCTTTGTGAGTGCGGAATACGCGTTCTAAATTCAGCCATGTTAGATATTCGATTTACTTAAAACGTCGCTTTATAAGCGGCGTTTTTTTATATCACTTCATTATATCTAATCGAAATTTCTCCCTATTTGGCTGACTTAGACCATGCTTACCTAGGAGCAATGTGAAAGTTAAAGCAGGGATAGCGATGACAATAAATGAACTAAGACATCTATTCCGTGAAAATCAGCTTATCGAAGCGATTATTGAGCCTGCAATCCAAGAGGGTGGTTGGGTTGTAGAGTTCAGACATGCGCGCGGTGGTTTTGTTTTTCTAACGGACAGTCACGGCGAAGAATGTCTTTATGAAGATTTGGATACTGCGTCAAAATCGGCAATGGCAGTAGGCTTTCAACAAGTCCGCATTGAAGATCGATGAGCAAAAAGTAAGCCGTTCTTACTTCCAAAAAGTTATAAAACATTCACTTCTATTCTTTCTTGTTATTAAGGAGAGTGGGTACTCTATCGTCACGCAATGAATAGGGATGTCGTGATAATGTCTTTTCAAAAGAATGAGTATTCTCACAAGAATGTGTCTGAAGATAATAATGGGCAAGGAGGAAATCCTCCAATCGCAAGCCCTCTGAATGACCAACAAATTAGCTCACTCCAACAAACTGTCTCTGAGTTGTCTTCACAGCAACTTGCTTGGGTCAGTGGGTATTTTTGGGGATTAGCTCAAAATCAACCAAACACAGCGGTAACGCCAATTGCACAAGCAACGGCAGCCGTATCAGCGAAGCCAGCAGGTAAGTTGAGTATTATTTTTGCTTCCCAAACGGGCAATGCTAAAGGTGTTGCTGAAGCTCTGGAACAGGAAGCAAAAGCAGAAGGAATTGCAGTCGAACTTTTTGATGCAAGCGATTACAAAGGTAAAAACTTAGCCAAAGAAACGCATGTCATTATTGTGGCATCGACTAACGGCGAAGGCGAAGCGCCAGACAATGCCATTGAGCTACATGAGTTTTTGCAATCGAAGAAGGCTCCTAAGCTGCCAAACCTGCAATATGGTGTTATTGCATTGGGAGATTCTAGCTACGAGTTCTTCTGTCAGACCGGTAAAGACTTCGACACTTACCTATCAAAGCTAGGCGCGACTCCATTTATCGAGCGTCTTGATTGCGATGTGGATTATGAAGCCCCTGCAACTGAATGGCGTAAGAATGCGTTAGACAAGGTAAAAGATACACTGTCTTCTGGCTCTGAAGCGGATGTGGTTCAACTTCCTGTGGGTCAAGCTGCGACTGCGCACTCTCCTTACAATAAACAAAATCCGTACACTGCGACGTTACTGACCAGTCAAAAAATCACGGGCCGTGACTCTGGAAAAGACGTTCGTCATATAGAAATCGACTTAGAAGGCTCGGGCTTAACGTATCAGCCAGGTGATGCACTAGGTGTGTGGTTTGAAAATAGCTCGGAACTTGCAAATGCCATTCTTGGTAAGGTCGGTTTGTCTGGGGTTGAGACTGTTGACGTTGATGGTGAAAGCTTGTCAATCCACAGTGCTCTCGTGAGTAAATATGAAATCACAACATCTAACCCGCAGCTCATCACAAAGTTTGCCGAGTTATCCGGTAGCAAGAAGCTACAAAAGTTAGTTGAAGATAAAGATAAGCTTCGCGAGTACTCTGCAAATACTCAAATCGTTGATGTACTGGCAGAAAAGAAAACCAAGTTAACCGCAGATGAATTGATTGGTTTGCTTCGTCGCCTTACTCCACGCCTTTACTCTATTGCATCAAGCCAAGAAGAGGTCGATGAAGAAGTACACCTAACGGTTGCTTTGGTTGAGTACGAACAAAACGACGAAAAACGATATGGTGGTGCGTCTAGTTTCTTAGCACAGCGTCTCGAAGAGGGGGGTGAAGTTAAAGTATTTGTTGAGCATAACAACAACTTCAAACTGCCGGAAGATGATAGCACTCCAATTATCATGGTTGGTCCTGGCACAGGGATCGCACCATTCCGTAGCTTTATTCAGGAGCGTGAAAACCGCGATGCTGAAGGCAAAAACTGGTTGTTCTTTGGTGATCGCACGTTCACTCAAGACTTCTTGTACCAAGTGGAATGGCAAAAGTATCTCAAGTCAGGAGTACTAAGCCGATTGGATGTTGCCTTTAGTCGTGACCAAGTAGAAAAGGTTTACGTACAACATCGCATCTTAGAAAACGCAGCTCAAGTGTGGCAGTGGATCCAAGAAGGCGCTTATATCTATGTCTGCGGTGATGCAACGCGTATGGCAAAAGATGTGCACGACGCATTGGTTATCGTTGCTGAACAAGAAGGCAAGATGCCGCGTGACGATGCAGAACAATTTATTAATGACCTACGTAAAGCGAAACGTTATCAGAGGGATGTGTACTAATGACTTTTTCTACGGACAATAATAAGCAGGTTGTATTAGGTGAAGAGTTAGGGCCGCTATCTGATAACGAGCGCCTGAAGCGAGAAAGCAACTTATTACGTGGCACCATTGAGCAAGATTTACAGGACCGTATTACTGGTGGCTTTACTGCCGACAACTTCCAGTTAATTCGTTTCCACGGTATGTATCAACAAGACGATCGTGATATCCGTAATGAACGCACAAAGCAAAAACTGGAACCATTACATAATGTGATGCTTCGTGCTCGTATGCCTGGAGGCATCATCACGCCAACGCAATGGTTAGCGATCGACAAGTTCGCAACGGAGCACTCTTTATATGGAAGTATTCGTCTGACGACTCGCCAAACGTTCCAGTTTCATGGGGTATTAAAACCGAATATTAAGTTGATGCATCAAACGCTCAACAGTATTGGCATTGATTCGATTGCAACCGCGGGTGATGTAAACCGTAACGTGTTGTGTACCACTAACCCAGTGGAGTCAGAGTTACACCAAGAAGCTTACGAATGGGCGAAGAAGATCAGTGAGCATCTATTACCAAAGACGCGCGCTTATGCAGAGATTTGGCTAGACGGTGAAAAAGTAGAAAGCACGGAAGAAGACGAACCGATTCTAGGCAAGAACTACTTACCACGTAAGTTTAAAACTACAGTGGTTATCCCACCGCAAAATGACGTAGATGTACACGCTAACGATCTCAACTTCGTAGCGATTGCAGATAACGGTAAGCTGGTAGGCTTTAACGTCCTGGTCGGCGGCGGCTTAGCGATGACGCATGGCGATACATCAACTTATCCGCGCCGCGCTGACGACTTTGGCTTTATTCCGCTGGACAAGACACTTGATGTTGCCGCAGCTGTAGTAACAACTCAGCGCGACTGGGGTAACCGTTCAAACCGTAAGAACGCAAAAACCAAATACACATTGGATCGTGTAGGTAGCAATGTCTTTAAAGCGGAAGTCGAGAAACGTGCTGGTGTTAAGTTTGAGCAAAGCCGTCCATATGAATTCACAGAACGTGGTGACCGTATTGGCTGGGTAGAAGGAATTGATGGTAAATATCATTTAGCGCTTTTCATCGAAAACGGTCGCTTATTAGACTTTCCAGGTAAACCACTTAAGACGGGTGTTGCTGAAATTGCCAAAATCCACAAAGGCGATTTCCGCATGACAGCAAACCAAAACCTAATTGTTGCGGGTGTACCTAAAAACGAAAAAGCGAAGATTGAAAAGATCGCTCGTGAACATGGCTTAATGGACGACGGCGTAAGTGAACAGCGTAAGAACTCAATGGCTTGTGTTGCTTTTCCAACTTGTCCGCTAGCGATGGCAGAAGCTGAGCGTTTCCTTCCTCAGTTTGTTACTGATGTGGAGGGGATTCTGGAGAAGCACAATCTACCAGAAAATGACAACATCATTTTGCGTGTAACTGGGTGTCCAAATGGTTGTGGTCGCGCAATGTTGGCTGAAATTGGTCTAGTTGGCAAAGCGCCGGGTCGTTACAACTTGCACCTAGGTGGTAACCGTGCCGGTACTCGAGTACCAAAAATGTATAAAGAGAACATCACGGATAAGCAAATCTTAGAAGAGATTGATCTGCTGGTGGCTCGATGGTCGAAAGAGCGTGAAGAAGGCGAAGCCTTTGGCGATTTCACTATTCGTGCTGGCATTATCCAAGAAGTGCTCGTATCAAAGAGGGACTTTCATGCTTGATTCTGTAGCATCCAAGCTGGAGCTCACAGAGTTACTGACATTAACAAAGACGGAGCAAATCCTCCGTCTTGCTCAAATTAATGTCGAGCTCGAAAAGCTTTCAGCACAAGAGAGAGTAGCGTGGGCTTTAGATAATCTAGAAGGCGAGTTCGCGGTTTCTTCTAGTTTTGGTATTCAAGCCGCGGTTATGCTTCATTTAGTTACTCGCGCCAAAGCGGACATCCCCGTCATTCTAACCGATACTGGTTACCTGTTTGCTGAGACGTACCGATTTATCGATGAGCTGACAGATGCTCTCAACCTAAATTTAAAAGTTTATCGAGCCAAGGAAAGTGCGAATTGGCAAGAAGCTCGATATGGAAAATTATGGGAGCAAGGCGTAGAGGGAATTGAAAAATACAACAAGCTCAATAAAGTTGAGCCGATGCGTCGAGCGTTAAAAGAGCTTAATGTTGGAACGTGGTTCTCTGGACTGCGTCGAGAGCAAAGTAAATCTCGTGCAGGTTTACCGATTCTATCAATTCAGAACGGTGTGTTTAAATTTCTACCAGTAATTGATTGGACTAATAAAGACGTTCATTACTACTTAGAACAACACGGCCTTAAATACCACCCATTGTGGGATGAAGGTTACCTTTCAGTTGGTGATACACATACCACTCGTAAATGGGAGCCGGGAATGTCAGAGGAAGAAACTCGATTCTTTGGCTTAAAGCGAGAATGTGGCCTACACGAAGATGATGGCTCTGAACAAGATGGGTCTGGCATATAGCCATAATACTCTTTAAATAGAGTTTAGGTTAAGTTTAATAAAGATAGCTGCAATAAAGCAGCTTTCTTTATTTATGGTACTTGAAAAATACGTCTCAAAGCACAAATCTGTGGATAAGTTGTGTGAGAGTTTGGGGTAAAGTTGAATAAATAAAGGTTTGATCGAAAACTCATCGTTTAACCATTGTTTTTGCAATTTTTGAAAAATAACACTTGCCAATGTGAGCGCGATCTCTATAATGCCTCCTCGTCGACAGGGCAAGGGCTCAGAAGGGTTTAAGCGAAGTTGATAAGGCTGAAAAGAAATACGAAATAATTTGAAGAAAGTGTTTGACACGATAAATTATCTCGCTAGAATGGCCGCCTCTTCCGAAGTGATGTCAATCACAAAGAAGAGTTGCTCTTTAACAATATAGACCTATCAATCTGTGTGGGCACTCGTTGATGATAATCCAATTCGATACTTCGGTATCAAATTAGGTTTCAATGAAACGAAGTGACCATTGAGTCTTCGGACTCAGCACAGTCAATTCAAACATTACTTATGTAATGTTCAGTATTCATTGAGCCGACAAAATCTTAAATTGAAGAGTTTGATCATGGCTCAGATTGAAC
>NZ_JADDYH010000042.1:0-6942 GCF_015163595.1 Vibrio sp. OPT41
TCAAGAGTGATTCGGCACGCGTGGCATTTTTACTATGCGTTGGTTTTAGTGGTTAAGGTGGTATGCGGAAGCTTCGGTATTGCGCGCCTCACACCTTAGCAAGGCGTTAGCTGCTTAGAGGAAAAATGAAGATCCAAGATAAAGCTACATCAAGTTCCAATTACATAAGATTTATCGACAGAGTAATCGAAAATCGAACTGTTTGGGGACTTCAGCATCCTGATGGTGGTTGGGCAGTTTGTAATTCGAATCAGTATCCAGACGCATCAGTTTATGTTTTTTGGTCAGATAGAGCATACGCAAGTCGGGTCGCAATTGGTGATTGGGAGTTGTATGTCCCAAGTCCAATTAACCTAGATTCATTCGTTGATAATTGGCTAAAAGGTATTCATAGCGATGGACATCTTGTGGGTCTCAATTGGGATGCAAACCTCTGTGGTACTGAAGTTGTCGCAATTGATGTGGCAAAAATGTTGGTACGCAGCTAACAAACTGTTTAAGAGGGATTCACAACGCGTGGCATTTATACTGTGCGTTGGTTTAAGTGATTAAGGTGGTATGCAGCAGCTTTGGTATTGCGTTGCTCACCCCTTAACAGGGCGTTAGTACGGGTTTGACATCAAAGGTCATAAATTTTGGTGTTTATCTGTTTTGGCGCTCGTATTTACACCTTTCAGCTAGTGCCTTTCACGTTCTTTCCGGTGGCACTATATGCGAAGTGTTCGCTTTGATTTCATCGTTTACGGCTTCTAACTCTTATCCTATTTCTTTGGTGCTTCTTTATTTTCGTGGTGGTTTTTGAGAGAACCTTGATCACTTTTGTTGTGGCTGTTGAAGTACGAGGAAAGAATCCTTTTCTAATTTGAAGCAAGTGAAAGTAGGGCAGTTCAATGCGTTTTTCTTCTAGCCAACTTTCGTCTTTCAATCGGGGTAAAGTTTTGTAGCTGCCCGTCTCACTTCAGTGTTCAAAGCCTTTCATATCATCTCAGTTTTCAATATCTTGGAGCGCATAAATAGAAGTAGCGCATGTACTAACAAATTGCTTAAGAGTGATTCGTAACGCGTGGCATTTTTACTTTGCGGTGGCTTATGTGATTAAGGCGCTGTGCGGTAGCTTTTGTATTGCGTTACTCACACCTTAGCAAGGCGTTATAGCGCAGCGGTATTTATCAGAAGAGGGATTATGCGCATTGATTTAATAATGATCGAGAACGAAAATCAACTTCATGAATTAATGGCTAATTGCTTTGGTTTTCCAGATTATTATGGAAAAAACTGGGATGCTTTTTGGGATTGCCTTTGTGATTCGGATTTGCCTAAAGTCATAGAGTTTGTAGGTTCTAGTCATTTGAAGTCAGCTCACCCAGAGAGTTTCGAATCTTTAAAAAGTTGTTTTGATGACTTGAGCCGAGAGTATCCAAATATAGGTACCAGAGTAGATTGGAACTAATGCGCTATAACAAACAATTTAAGAGTGATTCAGCACGCTTGGCATTTTTGGCTTGGGTCAAGTTTAGTGATTAAGGTGTTCTAATTAAGTATCGTGGTAGCATGCTTCACACCTTAATTGGGCGTTATAACTTAGAGGGTTTAAAGTGTCAGTTTTACTTACAGTAGTTTCAGGTTTCTTAGTTTTTGTTTTAGGGCAGTTTGTTTTGAAATTAGTGCTAGAGCCGATAGTTTCCTTTAAAGAGGCTCTTGGCTCATTGTCAGCATTTTGCTTAAAAAATCGTGCAAAAATTACTAATGCAAATGCTTCTCTAGATGATCAAAATGAACTGCGCCAGATTATATCTATAATTCTATCAAAAAAAAGAAGCAATCCCATTCTATTCAAAAGTGGCACGCTTACTGAAGCTTCCTCGTGAAGTAGATTTACTTAAAGCTTGTAAAAACCTAAATTTTGTCGCGTATGAGATGTGTAAAGATACGGCTACTCACAAAACAGGTACGGTAGGTTGCACACAAATTGTATTTGAACTTCATGCAACAAGCGACTTATTAGATTTGCGCTTGGATTTTGAAACGTTATAACAAGGCGTTTAAGTCAGATTCCCAACGCTTGGCATTTTGCATTCAAAGTTGGGGTTTGTGTTTACGGTGCAATGGTTTAGGTTAGGTGGTTAGCGTTGCTCACTACTTAACGCGGCGTTAGTTGAATAGGGAAAATCCGTGAATATTTTTGAAGCATTTCTTAATGTGCTTGCGCAAGTCTGGTATCTAGTGCCTTTATTGCTCATTGTTAGCGTTTTCAAAAGTAGGTGGCTAAAAGGTGTATTCGGTGAGTTTCTCGTGAACCGTCTTTTGTCCAAATTACCAGAGTCTGATTACACACTAATAAAAGACGTAACGTTGCCGACTAACGATGGTACAACTCAAGTCGACCATATTGTGGTTTCTAGATATGGCATCTTCGTCGTTGAAACTAAGAATATGAAAGGTTGGATATTTGGTTCAGCTCGCCAGAAACAGTGGACACAAAAGATTTACCGTCATTCCTCTAAATTTCAGAACCCACTGCATCAGAATTACAAGCACATAAAAGCTCTGGAAACCTTGCTAGGTTGCAGTGAAGAACACTTGCATTCAGTTATTGTTTTCATCGGCAACAGTACCTTTAAAACCGAAATGCCTCCAAACGTTACCTACGCTCGAGGAAGTATTCGATACATTCAGCAATTTAACGATGTAGTGTTCTCTGACAATGATTATGCTCGGTTAACAGAGTCTATAAACCGGTTAAAGTTAAAGCGCGGAGTCATTACGGATTTAAAGCATCGTAAACATGTCAAAGGAGTTGTTGCATCCCAAGTTAGCTCAAATCAGTGCCCCCGTTGCGGCTCTGAAATGGTGTTGCGTGAAACCAAGCGTGGTGAAAATATAGGTAAACAGTTTTGGGGTTGTTCAACTTTTCCCAAGTGTAGAGCGGTGAAACAATTCAACTAACAAACTGTTTAAGAGTGATTCGCAACGCGTGGCATTTTCATCATGCGTTGGTTTTAGTGATTAAGGTGGTATGCAGGAGCTTCGGCACTGCGTTGCTCACACCTTAACAGGGCGTTATGCTCTAGGAGGTAATTTTGCTCGATTTATTCAAAAAAGTGCTTCTAATTAACCTCTCAGCGGCTCTTATTGTTATCGCTCTAGCTCAGTTTGTTCCATTCTTTGCTACGACTCGGTTGGTCGACTTTCTTTTCTTTGTTGTCATCATCATATGGATTTTAGCGAAGCTAATGTGGGAAGGTGGTGTCCATAGTAAGACGACTCGGTTAGATGATCCTAGAAGAGATAAAGTTTACAAAATGGTAGAAGGGCATGATTTCGAAAAGGACGAACGAGAGCACTATCGAATGAACTACCAAACAGGCTTAGTTTTCTTCATAGCCGGTCTACCGGCGTTTATTGCTTGTTTAGTCCTTCAATTTCTTTAAGTACGAGCATAACAAAGCGTTTAAGACAGATTCGCAACGCTCGGCATTTTTGGTTTGCTTTGAATTTAGAGTTTACGGCACAATGTTTAAGTCTGGTGGTGGCGTTGCTCACTACTTAACGCGGCGTTATGTAGCCACGAGAGGACGGTAAGTTAAAAGGATTTATATATGTTAAATATTCGCCAAGCTCGCATTGAAGATATCAGTGTTATCAAGAAACTACAGTTTCAGCTTAATGAGTACCATCAAGCAAATTTACCTGATGACTTCTTATCACCGGAAGAAATTGAACAAAAAATAGACCTACACAAGATAATCGAAAGTGAAAGCTCGATTTTTCTGGTAGCCGAAAGCAAAGGGCAGTTAGTAGGTTTTGTTTTTGGTGAGCTATGGGTTCGTAAGTCTTGGACGCTCAAACAGCGAAAAATCGCGAGCATTGAACAAATAGTAGTGGATTCATGCTTTAGAAGCCAAGGCGTTGGACTGGCGCTAATAGAGGCATTTGAGAAAAGGGCTATTTCTAACGGCGGAGAAGAGCTGTTTTTAGAAGTATATTCCTTCAATGAATCTGCTTTAGGTTTGTATCGCAAAGCTGGTATTGCCCCCAAAATCCTAATTGGGCAGAAAGCACTAAGCTGAAAGTCGGCTACATAACAAATTGTTTAAGAGTGATTCGGCACGCGTGGCATTTTTACTATGCGTTAGTTTTAGTGGTTAAGGTGCTATGCGTAGGCTTCGGTATTGCGTGCCTCACACCTTAACAAGGCGTTATAGCGCACGATAAAATTGAATATGGATAATATCGAAAAAGAGCTCTATCAAGCAGCAATAGAACTAGTAAATATGCGATATCCTTCTGGTTGGGGTGGAGCTGCGGCTGTTAGAACAGAGTCAGGAAAAATATTAACAAGCATTGCTCCTGATACTAAAAACGATGCTCTTTCACTATGCATGGAGGTGGGAGCGTATTTAGAGGCTCACAAACTCAATGAGCGAGTGACCCACTCATTATGCCTGTGTCGTGAGAGCGAGAACGATGAATTTCTAATTTTGTCACCATGCGGAGTTTGCCAAGAGCGCCTCGTCCATTGGGGTGGGGATGTCAAAGCAGCAATTACGACTTCAGGGAATGCATTGGTTTTCAAGACTATACGAGAATTAATGCCTCATCATTGGTCACTTGTAAACGGCAAAGCGCTATAACAAACTGTTTAAGAGTGATTCGCAACGCGTGGCATTTTTACTATGCGTTGGTTTTAGTGTTTAAGGTGGTATGCAGTGGCTTCGGTATTGCGTTGCTCACACCTTAACAGGGCGTTAGCACTTCGGAGGAATAATGGATATATCCAGTGGGCTTTTAGCTTTGATTAGCGCTTCGTTTGGGGCTGTATTTACTTTTTGGGGGCAGCGAAAGCTTCTGGAACAACGCATTAATTTAGAGTTCCGAGCTAAACAAGCTGAATTGGTACAAGAAAAACAAAAAGTATTGTTCGATAAGCTAGAAACAAAAATTGAAGAAGCACATGTATTAGTATCTGAACTAGGAAGAGAGTTTTCGCTTACGTTTCTCAATATAGATTGGGAGGCAAATTTAAGCATGAGTGACTACGATGCGAAATACCGTATTTTGTGTGATAAATGCTCTAGATTGCAAATGCTCGTTGATCTGTATGTTCCGACTTTAAGTGAAGAAGTAAATGACATGTCCGAAAATATGAATATGTATTGGGGTAACTTTAGAATTGTTCTTTCTAAAACAGAACAAGGAAAAAAGCCCGATGAACTTGGAAATGTATTCGAAAATGCGGTTAAGTATTCTAGATTGGTTCCTGAACAGGCGTTTTCGATTAAATTTGGGTTAAGTGACTATTATAGAAATCAGGTGTTGAGAGCGTGCTAACAAAGCGTTTAAGACGGATTCACAACGCTCGGCATTTTCGGTTTGATTCAGCTTCAGTGTTTACGGCACAATGGTTTAGGTAGGGTGGTCTGCGTTGCTCACCACTTAACGCGGCGTTATACATTTGGAGCAATATGAAACTTAAGCAACTAGAAAATATGCTCTACAAGGCGACCAAATCAATAATAGTAAGGTTGTCGTCTGAGTTTCCGCAGCATCACTTTTATTACGTAGCTTTGGTCACAACTGGAGAGGGGCATCGACCTATATTTTCGGCTTGGTCTGACGAACTATTGCAAACCGAAGCTTCATCCTTTGAAGACCGAGAAGAAATAAAATGGTCATATGCAGACTCACCGTTGTTTGGTTTCTGCGATGAATACTTCTCAGGTGTTGAACTGCTTTTGGACAATGCGAGCGCTGAATGTGGTTTTAGTGAAGAGACTACGACAGTTCTTTTATCTGCGATGGAGTCGACTCTTAAGCGTTTGTATATTGAAGGTTATTTAGATAGCTTAAATTGTCGAGATAAGCTCTATATCAACGCAGAAATCATGCCGCCAGACGCGACAAACGTTGAACGAGCATATAGGTTAAATCCGCGTGAGTCCTTAGATAGTTGGCTTCGAGAGGCGGCGGAATAAATGTATAACAAATTGTTCAAGAGTGATTCGGCACGCGTGGCATTTTTGCTATGCGTTAGTTTTAGTGGTTAAGGTGGTATGCGGGAGCTTCGGTATTGCGTGCCTCACACCTTAACAAGGCGTTATACCTTCGGAGGAATTGTGACAGAGTCAGAAAGCCAATTTGAAGCAACACTCTATTCTAAGAATATTAAGTTTCGAAAAATCCCTGAGTCTGAAGGGAAAACACCTGATTATGAAGTTTATCTTGGTAATCACCTAAGCTATTGGGAGATTAAAGAACTCACTGAAAACCCATCTGAAAAACAAGTATTACGTGACATTGAAGATGAATGTTTGGGCATATATCAAGTGAACTCCGATCGTGTTGTAAACAGTATTAAAGATGCGGCTAAACAGCTAAAAAACTACGGAGAATCAAAAGCTAGTAGGGTCATTGTTTTATGTGATTGCCGAGACTTCGCAACAATGGATTTCTTATTCATTCCGAGTATCCAGAAAGCGATGTTAGGTAAAGCTGAATATTATGCTCATCGAGATGGATCGTTCGAAGAAATAAAAAGGCATCCAGGTTTGCTGACAAATAGAATGAAGTACATCAGTGCGATAGCTGTACTTTCAGTGAAAACGGGTAAAATTCTATTTCTTCATAACCCAAACGCTACCGTTTCATTGTTCGAAACTGACCTAATAAAACATTTTGATAATCATCAAGTTTTTGAAAAAACCGGTGGGACTAATACTTGGCAACAGGTATAACAAAGCGTTTAAGAGCGACTCACAACGCGTGGCACTTTTGATTTGCGTTGGGTTGAGTGATTACGGTGCTTTGCAGAGGGTTATGTATTGCGTTGTTCGCACCTTAACGCGGCGTTATGTACTTTAAGGAAAATTGTAACCAACTCTAAAGGATCGAGAGTGATAGATCATTTTGAAATTAAGGTAGTTGCATTCGAAGAATGTCGTG
>NZ_JADDYH010000043.1:0-435 GCF_015163595.1 Vibrio sp. OPT41
GTCATTGAGCAAGTCACTCTATGTTTCTTATGGATATCTTGATATTCCTTCGAACAGTATTGTGAGCCTCTATCTGAGTGGTGTATTAGCTTTTCTTCACTCTGCCGTTGCCTGAGAGCTGAGATAAATGCCCGCTTAACTGATTGAGTTTTCATGTTGTCATCCACATAAAAACCAACAATCTTCCTTGAATAAGCGTCTGTAACCAAGCTGAGATAACTCTCTCCATTTTGAGTTGGCAAGTAAGTAATATCAGCAACCCACAGTTGTTCTGGCTTCGTTGGTGTCAGCCCATCTTTCACTTTGTTTGGGTGACAGAAAAATCGATGACGGCTGTCAGTCGTTCGGTGATAGGCTCGTCTTGCTCTCACTAACAGCCGATGCTTTCTGAGAAGTTCAAAGAGCTTATCGCGACCTATTTGAATGCCCTTTGTT
>NZ_JADDYH010000044.1:0-247 GCF_015163595.1 Vibrio sp. OPT41
TCCAAGGTTGCTCTACGGTTTTGGTTTGGCTTCGTAAGCATGGTCGACTAGATTGGTCTAAAGGGACACCTAACTTTATGTCCAAAGGAGACTCTATGACCGAGTTCAACTCACCTCCTACACCAGAGCAACGTATTAAAGAGCTTGAAAAGCAGCTCGAAGATGCTCAACTCAAAGCCGACTTCTTTGAAGCTGTCGTGAACGTTATGGAACGTGACTATGGTGTTAGAGTGACAAAAAAGCACAA
>NZ_JADDYH010000045.1:0-392 GCF_015163595.1 Vibrio sp. OPT41
TGGTTGGGGTGGAGCTGCGGCTGTTAGAACAGAGTCAGGAAAAATATTAACAAGCATTGCTCCTGATACTAAAAACGATGCTCTTTCACTATGCATGGAGGTGGGAGCGTATTTAGAGGCTCACAAACTCAATGAGCGAGTGACCCACTCATTATGCCTGTGTCGTGAGAGCGAGAACGATGAATTTCTAATTTTGTCACCATGCGGAGTTTGCCAAGAGCGCCTCGTCCATTGGGGTGGGGATGTCAAAGCAGCAATTACGACTTCAGGGAATGCATTGGTTTTCAAGACTATACGAGAATTAATGCCTCATCATTGGTCACTTGTAAACGGCAAAGCGCTATAACAAACTGTTTAAGAGTGATTCGCAACGCGTGGCATTTTTACTATGC
>NZ_JADDYH010000046.1:0-244 GCF_015163595.1 Vibrio sp. OPT41
GAAGCTTAAGTTTCGAAAGTAAGAAGCCAAGTTAGCAAGCCAAATTAGCCAAGCAGAAACGCTTGAAGAAAGTTTGAAAAAAGTGATTGACACTAAACTTTAACTCGCTAAAATGGCCGTCCTGTTTTGAGTAAAGCTCAACAGGAAAGCTCTTTAACAATATAGACCTATCAATCTGTGTGGGCACTCGTTGATGATAATCCAAATAGTTTCTTCGGAAACAATTTAGGTTTCAATGATACGA
>NZ_JADDYH010000047.1:0-303 GCF_015163595.1 Vibrio sp. OPT41
GAAGAAAAGCTAATACACCACTCAGATAGAGGCTCACAATACTGTTCGAAGGAATATCAAGATATCCATAAGAAACATAGAGTGACTTGCTCAATGACAGACGGGAATGACTGTTATCAGAATGCTTTAGCTGAGCGTGTAAATGGGATACTCAAAATGGAGCTCTTGCTGAAGAAACCGAAAGATCTGAAAGAAGCAAGGACGATGGTAGCAGAGTCCGTAGATATCTATAATCAAATGAGGCCTCATACGGCTTTAAAATACAAAACGCCCGATGAAGTACATCGAGCGTTTTAGTTAAAA
>NZ_JADDYH010000048.1:0-864 GCF_015163595.1 Vibrio sp. OPT41
ATCGTTTAACTGCTTTTCCCGGTGCGCGTTAATCAAACTCTCTAACGCCTTTTTTCTCTCTATAGTTCTGCGTCTCTTTGCCGATTTCAGCTTCGCATTAGAGTCATAAGATTTGCTGGAGTTAGATGTTGATGGCGCATCATCTTCCTTATATGCGTCATATAATTTTTTTGCGCCATACGCTAATGGTATAACCGCCAACCATAAAGCCATTGTTTTGCACCCTTTAAACTTGAAAGAGGGTCCTGCAATGAACACAGGCCCCTCTTGTAATGATTAAGCCGTCTTAGATTCAAACTTTCCAGTTAGTAAGTCACGAATCTCAACTAGAGCTTCAACAGAACGCTTTAATTCATCAATGTCATATTCTGTAGCTGCATCTTCCTTCAGCTTATTGATGTACTCTTCGGTTTGTTCTACCAGTTCATCTAGACCAGCCTGAATTGCAGTCTCAGTATTGTTCCAGAACTTAGCAATGCAATCTTCAATTTGGTCCCAAACGTTTTCCTTTTTGATTGCTTCAGCAACCTTTTTAGCGAGGCTTTTCTGCCATGAACTACCCATTAAACGATAAACCATATATCCAATCGCAGCTGCAATAGCAATACCGATAGTGATCGGGCCACCAAGAGCCGCCACGAACGATGTAACTGAGGTTACGCTACTGGCAAGTCCTAACGAAACAAGTACACCCGCAGCTTTACCAACTAGGATGTAAGCCCCTAAGTTGCTTGCAATCGTAGATACATATAGTGCCATTGCACCTAGACTTCCTAGTCCGGCCATACCACCAACAAATGCTGCGCGGGAGTTAAATTCAGAAACATCGATATCAAGCCCCCCAATTTCTGAGTCAATAGAAGC
>NZ_JADDYH010000049.1:0-342 GCF_015163595.1 Vibrio sp. OPT41
GCAAAATATCAAGAATATTTACTCTCAAGCAGATAAGGTTCTAGCGGTTGCTATTGAATCATTGAAAGACAAAGAGCAATCAAGTGTTGACCGTGTAAATGAGGTCAATGAACAGGATGCGCGATTTCGTAAGCAGGCTTCTAAAATAAAGGCCGATTTCGAGGAACTTATTGCATCTTGTGCTGACCGTAAGAAAAAAGATCTTTCTGATATGAAGACCTTCTATCAGTACAATTCATCTGCGGAAGGTTTGGAAACGCTTATTACCGAAACTTATGATGACAAGAAAGAAGCTCAAACAGAAATTGGCAATTATTTCAGCCAACTGATCACCTCTAAACT
>NZ_JADDYH010000050.1:0-202 GCF_015163595.1 Vibrio sp. OPT41
TCGCGACCTATTTGAATGCCCTTTGTTGCTGCTAAGAACTTCAGTTTACGCGTGCCAATGCGTGGCTGCTTCAGCCTGACTTCACGGACAAAGCCAATGACAGTATGCTCATGATGTTCACAACGAGATTGAGTTTGGCATTGCTTATAATAAGCTTGGCGAGAGATTTGTACTAACTGACAAAACTTCGTAACGCTCAAAC
>NZ_JADDYH010000051.1:0-227 GCF_015163595.1 Vibrio sp. OPT41
GGCAGCTACACCTTTACTCTGCAGGGCCCACTAGACCATGCGGTGAATAGCGACAGTCTGCAAATCGACTTCCCGATTATCGCAACAGACTTTGATGGCGACACCTCATCGAAGACGTTACCTGTCACCATCGTTGATGATAAACCAACCATCACTGACGTAGACGCAATCCGCGTGGATGAAGATGACTTAGCGACGATTGGCTCCGACGGCTCAGATCCAATTTC
>NZ_JADDYH010000052.1:0-205 GCF_015163595.1 Vibrio sp. OPT41
AACTCTGAGACAGGTGCTGCATGGCTGTCGTCAGCTCGTGTTGTGAAATGTTGGGTTAAGTCCCGCAACGAGCGCAACCCTTATCCTTGTTTGCCAGCACTTCGGGTGGGAACTCCAGGGAGACTGCCGGTGATAAACCGGAGGAAGGTGGGGACGACGTCAAGTCATCATGGCCCTTACGAGTAGGGCTACACACGTGCTACAA
>NZ_JADDYH010000053.1:0-24586 GCF_015163595.1 Vibrio sp. OPT41
GAGTTCTATCTGGCGTTCGTACTTGTTACCGGTCTCTCAATTGAGGAGCCATCGTTCAATCGAACTACCAGATAGAAGAACTTTAGTTGCAGCTAAAGCCTGGGTCTCACCTTACCCGATTGGAGTACTTATTATCCATACAAGCGTTTAAGAGTGATTCGTAACGCGTGGCATTTTTGCTTTGCGGTAACTTCAGTGTTTAAGGCGCAATGCCGAAACTTCGGTATTGCGTTACTCACACCTTAACGCGGCGTTAGCTGTTTGAGGAAAAAATGAGAAAATTCGATAAGCCGCTATTCTGGCTGTATATAAAAACAAGAGACTCATTGTTGTCATCTTTTAAGGGCTTTCTGGGAATGCTTTTAGTGTTGATCGGGGCAGCAGTAGTTTTAGGTAATGAATCCCCTGAGAATGTCTGGATTTCGGTGGGAATCATTTTATTAGTATCTAGTCTTCCAGTCTCAATGGGCTTGATGATGGTAAAGTTCAAATTTAAGAGCTTTGCTGGGTCAATACCTACAGCAGAACTAGCGTACTTCTTACAGCACGTTGAAGGTGCAAACTTAGATAAAGCTGTGAGAGGTTTATTTTCGTTATACCTATCTTTTATGATTTACCTTTGGTTTACGATGGTAGCTATCGCAGCTCTTGGTATGTTGGGAGCAAAGCTCGTGTTGTAAAACACAGCTAACAAACTGCTCAAGAGGGATTCGCAACGCGTGGCATTTTTACTATGCGTTGAATTTAGTGATTAAGGTGGTTTGCGGTGGCTTAGGTATTGCGTTGCTCACCCCTTAGCAGGGCGTTATATCTTTCTACAGTCCGATAGCTGTATTAAAATAGCTAAATTCCCCAATTAGCTTATAGGAAACAAAATGATAGATTGGCTCAATGAGAATGTCGGAGCAGATGCGGCAACATATATAGGAACCTTTGTTGGTATTATTGGGCTTTTTTGGGGTGGGTCGAAAGTTATTAATCTCAAGTTCAATAATCAAGTTAATAAAATTGATAACAGTAAGAATCATGATCAGACTTTGAATGTTGGCTCAGGGAATGGGTTTCAATCTGGTGGAGATATGAATGTAACGATTGGCAGCATTAACTCATCTGAGCATGAGGAAGAACAAGCAAAAAAGTCACATGATCTTCGTATTATAGAAAAAATCGTTGAACTGCTGCCTTACGAAGATACGTTACACCATGTAGATCTTTCATACATCTCCGGTATGCCATATGAATTTGCTAGATCTCTTGATAGAGCAGAAGACTTCAATGGACCAAAGTACAAGATTTACAATCCAAAAGTGGAAGCAGCCAAGGAAGAGTTCCTAAATGCTGTGTATAGCTTTAATGAAATCTGTATTTCGTTTTTGTCAGTCGACCATCCGCAACGTAAGCCTTTGATGGTTGTCCCTCCATTTGACTGGAGAAATGGACCTTCAGAAGCCCGTTACAGAGAATTGCAATCAAGCCTAAGTGATCATGCCACGATGCTAATCAACAAGTACAAATTATTTGTGGAAGTGTATAAGTCAGAAGGGTTCATTAGCGACAAGATATAACAAACAATTTAAGAGTGATTCACCACGCTTAGCATTTTTGGTTTGGGTTTAGTCCAGTGTTTACGGCGTCCAAACTGAGTTGTGTGGTAGCGTGGTTCACACCTTAATTGGGCGTTAGGCTTCTGGAGGATTAATGAATTCCATTACTGTTGATACATGTGTGTGGGTAAGACTTATTGATGGAAAAGATGAAGAAGAAATTTTCCAGTTACTAGAACACTGTAAAAAAAATAAAATACAGATTTATAGCTCTTCTCGAGTTTTCAGTTTTGACACTACAAAAATGGACAACGAGCAAAAGAGCAATATTCGAAAGCTGATGGATGAATATGGAGTAGTATTAGACCAGGCTGAATTTAGACTAAACGCTTCGTTATTGGGTTCAGTTCATGATGAAACACCTAGAGAGGGTTTGGGAAGTATTCATACATCTTTGTTAGAAGATAAGTTTATCGGTGTGTTTGGGCCAGACCCCAAAACACTTAATCCAAGGCAAACGGGCAAGAATCTATCAAATTGGATAGGTGACTATGACTCACTCAAACATCATTACTTGAATCACAGAGGGCTATATGTGACCTACGATACAAAAATATATATGGCTCAAGATATGCGAGATAAAGCCCAAAATGAACTCGACTTGACAATAGTAGATCCAAGTATTGCGCGAGAACAGTTAAAAGCCTAACAAACTGTTTAAGAGTGATTCGCAACGCGTGGCATTTTCACTATGCGTTGGTTTAAGTGATTAGGGTGGTATGCGGCGGCTTCGGTATTGCGTTGCTCACCCCTTAACAGGGCGTTATGTTTATTGTCAGGTCTACCTCAATCATCTAATACGAAACAATATGCAACCAAATAGGTAAGTGTTAGAATCCGGCTAGTTTGTATGGCTCAGGCAGCTATATAAGTATAAAAAAGGAAAATAAAATGAGCGATATCGTACAGATTTTATCGTTTGATAAATATATAGCTCCTCTGGAGCATACGTCTGATGGTCGAATGGCAGCAACACACCTGGCTAGTGTTAAGTGGATAGATAACAAAGCTGGTCGTTTCTATGTAAAAGTTTATCCCAAATGTCATCCTCGTGGCTTAATCAACGAAATTACTGGTTACCTAGTGGCGCACGCCTCTGGTATACCGCAACCTAAGAAAGTCGCCGTCATACAAATCCCTAAAGAAGTGATAGAAAATAATTTCAAAGGTGACTTTGAATGTTCTGGTGACTACTATTGGGGATGGGCTAGCGAAGAGTCTGGGACGACTCCCAATACATATCTGAAGATGGAAAATATGTTGGCGTTTAATCAATGCTTAGAGCAGTTAAAAAAGTGGAAGTCATTCCCTAATATGCTTGCGTTCGATGATTGGGTTGCAAATCAAGATAGGAACACAGGAAATATAACAGTCAAAGGATACAATGACTTTTACGTCATTGATCATGGCAATGTGCCTGTTTCGGAAAAGTGGACTAAAGAGCATTTAGTGGTGGAAAGTGTGTATGAGAATAAGCTACTTGACGGATTGTACCAAGATAACAACTACCCACTGCCTTTATCTGCATCCTTAATTGAGTCGAGTAAAGAGCACCCAGAGGCTTTTAGAAAAGCTCACCAAGAATTAATTAAATGGTGTGATGCACTACTCGATGAAGATTGCTCATCACACCTTCAGCATTTCCTTGAAGCTCGTGCGCATCTTAGCGTATCGAGGATTAAGGATAAAACGGGGCTACTGGTGGCTTAAATGAACAATCTTGAAAAGCTATTAGGACAAAATACTGAGAAAAGCCTAGTAAAAGGTGAGTGGTTTAATATCAGGTGGACACCTGACTTAGCTACTGGCGAGAAACTTAATATTGGTGTTGGATTTGTCGAAAATGGGCGAGTCCATAGCAGGCTGTTGAGCTATTTCGAAAGAGTAAAGTGCCTGTATGGTGAACGTGGTATTTATCATGCAGAGTTGGTGACTTCAATAGTCGGTGAAAGTTTACGTCAAAATAAAAAGTCATCACCGATCCCACAAATTGCATACGATAACTCTGGTTATGCTCAAGGTTTCTCTGTTGATGAGGTTTTAACCAGTCTGTTTGAACAGACTGTTCCTTTGCAGAAAAAAATCCGTGTTCCCGGTAATACAAAGCGTTTTAACTCCGTTAACACAGATAAACTGTATACCTGCTTGGTTGATGAGTTAAAAATAAAAGCTGCATTACAATTTGAAGAGTTTGTACCTGCTGATAGTTCAATTTTCATTGAGGATGACTTGGGGTCACATGAACTTTTCGTACCGTTTCGAGATAACAAAAACCTTGTTGGAGGGCTCGCTTCGACAGTCTATTCTAACGTTCAAAGAATTGAACTTAATCTACTGAAAGCGGCTAGAGATGTTGAATCGGCGGTTAAGTTAGGCAAGGGAAATAAAGCATCCGTCTTTATATTGATGCCTGGCGATGAAGTAGAAAAGTTAAACAAAGAACAAATAGTTTCAATTGAAAATACTCTTGATAAATTTGATTGGCATATGAATAAGCAAGGTATTTCCGTTGGTGGACACACCTCTGTTAGTGGCTTGGCGGACGAAATATGTTCTTGGGCTAACGTAGCATAAACATAACAAACTGTTTAAGAGTGATTCGCAACGCGTGGCATTTTTGCTATGCGTTGCGTTTAGTGTTTAAGGTGGTATGCGGTAGCTTCGGTATTGCGTTGCTCACACCTTAACAGGGCGTTAGATTGGATTAGTGACATTTGTGAGTACAATAAAATGATTATTCCAAATAAAGATTGGTGGCAAGAGGAGAGCAGTAAGCGAAGCTCTTTAAAATCATGCCCTTATGCAAATTCACATACTTGCCCTAGGTATTACGAAAGTGTTTTCTTGCTATCCCAAATCAATATGATTGCAGGGCTGACAAAAAACAAAAGTGATGAATTAGATCAGATGTGGGCAAATACCAGTTTTTCAGCGTTATGCGCTGAGGAAGTGCCATCAATTCGTAAAAATCAAAATGGTAGCTTGAGCTCTGTAAGTAATTTCTGTCCTGAAGTTTCCTTTAAGTACCTTGGTTATTATGCTGATTATATGTGCAAATACGTTGATGAAATTGATCAGGCTGTGGGTGAACGATGTGCCAATAGAGATAAATTAGCTGACGATTGGCGATATTCTTGGATGTCAGTTAGTGCAAAGTTCTATCTAGATTGTGAGGTTTACGAGCGGGTCAAGTATTACAACGAGGAGTTAGGGCAAAGTTATTTAAATCATCTTCACCCTAATATAGTTCAATTAGTTAGTCGAATGGATCGATGTTTAGATAACCAGGATCCTGCAGGAGCAGTTCATGCAGCTGCCAATATTCTAGAGACTATGGCAAAAGACATTACTAATAACCCTAAAGTCGCCAATCAAACACTAGGTGGCTTTTTTAGTCAGTTTAAAAAGTGCTCACAATTACCACAGCCATTAATGGATGCAGTATTAGATATATATAAAGTCAGAAATACTTTACCAACTGCGGGACATGGTAGTTTGGCTACACCGACATTGACTATGGTAGAGGCCATAAGTATCGCAGCTTTAACTAAAGCAATATTGGAAATTGAATATCGAGCTAAATCCATCTAACAATCTGCTTAAGAGTGATTCGCAACGCTTGGCATTTTTGCTATGCGTTGCTTTTAGTGTTTAAGTAGCTATGCGGTGGCTTTGGTATTGCGTTGCTCACACCTTAACAGGGCGCTGGCGGATCCCCTCATAATTCTCCCAACCCACAGGTATGCGTTAGGCGCTGATATTCCACCATTGCCCAGTGATATTGGGACTCTTGTATTCGGTACCTCCGATGACAACGTACTTCCTTACCAAGCCTAGGAATTGAGAGCACCCGACGATGCTTGATGGTGTTGGCTTGGAAGTCGTAATGCCAATTGGCCTGCATGGCGATTAAGCCATTCCACCACATGATGATTTCGGCCATCAATGCCATAAGCAATAAGATATCAATGCGTTTGGTGCAACGTGTTCGATTATGACGGAGCGCCAACCCGTAGGCTGGGCTTTTTAGATCTCGGAATGACTCTTCAATTTGCATTCTTTTGGCGTACAAACGGGTTACTCTAATGCTGTTAAGTACATGATTGGGGATGTTCGTGACCAGAAGCCAAGGCTCCTTTGCTCCTTTGTGGAACACTTTTCCTGCCGAGTGTTTTTGGCACGTTCGGCTGTGTCGATGGGCTTTTCTGCCTTTGGGATGACTCTTGTATAAGTAAGCAAAGCACTTAAGCGGTGAGCGTTTAGCCAGTTGGCTTTCCCCTAAAAACTGCGGCTTATGTGTTGCTTGAGGGTAAAACGCTTTATTCCATTGCCAAGAGTGTTCACCATATTTAATCGAGACTTCGCCACGTACACGTCCAAGCCAGAACCAACCTTTGTTGGCGACTTGCCGAAACCAAGTATTTCTAAAGCCTGCGTCGGAGACAATGATAGGTGTGCAACCTTCTGGGAGCAAAGACTGAAGCTTATCGAGAAAGTGTTGATGGCTCTTCGGTGAGTTATAGTTTTTGTACTCAAATGCCTGCTCATAAAGCGTGACGGCGCGTCCTTTAACAGATACCGAAGCGCGTAATGTCATATAGCGCAGTTGCTCTCGAACATCAGACCAATCAACCAGGACCACGGGAAAAGGATTAGCACGGGTAATAAAGGAGGCATGTCATTTATATATGGACTCTTTTTCACGGTGTAGATTGCGATTACCAAGTAGTCGGTCGATACGTTTGATGGCATGTTTCACGGTGGTATCAGTGTCGAGAGCTCTTCCAATTTTAGTGAGTGTTAGATCAGAGCCATCCAGAACCGCTTTGGTTGCAAGTATCAGAGATCTAAGTCGTTTTTTGTGAATTTCAGGGCATTGATTCTCAATCGTTTGCTGTAGAATTTGAATGTCGCGCATCGTTAGGGCTCCCTATTAAATCCATTTAATCAGGTGTGTTTTTGGCGAAATTCATTAGATCAGAATGAGCGATGTGCGTCTACTCATTGTTTTATATAGAAATTATGAGGGGATTCGTAAGAACAGGGCGTTATGTAACTGTGGAGTTTTGATAAAAAGGATATTGTATGAAGATGTATATTTCTCTGGTGTTAACATTACTCTTGATAGGCTGTCAGACAGTTAAATTGGGTTATGAGATGGAGAAGGATGTTGATGTCTCAAATGTTGTAAATAGCCATCTTTCCCCAGAAATATATGAGGTGATTCCATTTGGCTACGGGAGTTATGATGGTCCTTTTAAAGTGCTCGAAGACTACAGGTCTATTTGTGCCAATGCTGATGGATTAGTGAACTATACAACTAACTTAAGTGCTGGGAAGCTAAAAATACTTTGTACTTCCTCAAAGAGTAACCTTGCTCTGTTTTATGTTGTAGTACAAAACTCATTAGATTCAGATGAAAGTTATGATGCGGTATATATTGGTGTGAATGAGAGTCGCTATAGAAAAAATCTACTTTCCCTTGCAAACACGGAGGGTATTTATTCAAAAAAACAGTTATTCGAGATTCAAAGTAAGAAAAACCTCGACGAGTTAAAGGTTTACCAAAATTTATTTGCATACAAGAAAAAGCTAAGTGAAGAAACACGTGAGGATGTAAAGAAAGTTGGTGCGACGGTTTGCCATGTAGAGCTACAACTAAGTGGGAATGTTGAGCGATTTGTAAATAATAAAATCAAGGTTTCGATTTACGATAAACAATTTTGGGACTGGCCTGATAATTGGTATTTATGTGAGCAGTCAAATTTATAGAGTTGCTTAAGCCATCTTGTTTTATGTAGCAAGTGCATCGATACCGTTACATAACAATTGTTCAAGAGTGATTCGGCACGCGTGGCATTTTTACTATGCGTTGGGTTTAGTGATTAATGTGGTATGCGTAGGTTTCGGCATTGCGTGCCTCACACCTTAACAAGGCGTTAGCCGTCATGGAGCTTGCTATGCTCAAAGTGATAGAATAGTATCACTTTAGTATTCCTTTGGAGCCGCTCTCATGAAAGTAGAACTAGTTACATCGCTCAAACGTCAAGCAACTAAGATCCTCGCCGATCTCCACGACACCAAAGAACCAGTGTTAATTACTGAGCATGGTAAGCCATCTGCGTATCTAGTTGATGTTGATGACTACGAATTTATGCAAAATCGTTTAGCTATTCTTGAGGGTATTGCACGAGGTGAGCGTGCACTAGCTGATGGTAAAGCTGTAAGTCATGATGAAGCCAAGGACATAATGTCAAAATGGCTGAAGTAATCTGGACTGAACCAGCGTTATCTGACCTCAATGATATCGCTGAATACATCGCACTTGAAAATATCGTAGCTGCAAAGCAGTTAGTACAGACGATCTTCCCCAAAGTCGAACGCCTACAAACTTTCCCAGAGTCAGGTCGTATTCCACCCGAGATAGAACATTTAAGTTATCGTGAAGTTGTCGTTAATCCATGTCGTGTTTTCTATAAACAAGACGGTGAAAAAGTGTTTATTCTGTTTGTTATGCGTGCAGAGAGAGATTTGCGTAAGTTCTTGTTGGGTAAGCAATAGCCTTTGGGAATGAGCGGCTAACAAGCATTTAAGAGTGATTGCAGTTTCGCTTCTCTCAAGTATAGCCAAGCGTCGCTCACACCTTAATGCGGCGTTAGTTTCCTTATCAATATCTCATGTTCAATTTACTGTACAAGTAGAGTGGTGAAGACTATACTTGTTCCATTAAACGTACATGTGGAGGTTCTTATGAGAATCGTATCTTTTACTGAAGCTAGAAATAGTCTCAAAGCTGTTTTAGACGGTGTAGTTAATGATGCTGATACAACAGTTATTACACGCCGTGATTCTGAAGATGCAGTGGTTATGTCTTTAGACTACTACAATAGCCTTATGGAGACAGTTCACTTACTACGCTCTCCTCAAAACGCTGAACACCTAAATCGTTCGATTGCACAGTACCGTGCCGGTAAAACAACAGCACGAGAGTTAATTGATGAGTAGTAGTCAACGTTTACTGTCGTGGACTGATGACGCTTGGGATGACTACCTGTATTGGCAAACTCAAGACAAGAAAACACTCAAGCGCATCAATAAACTCATCAATGATGTTAAACGCTCTCCATTAGAGGGCATCGGCAAACCAGAGCCGTTAAAAGAGAACTTATCTGGTTTTTGGTCTCGCCGTATTGATGACACTAATAGGCTTGTTTACGCAGTCGATGATCAAGCGATAACGATAATTTCGTGTCGTTACCACTACTAAATCAGGTTTAGCTATCTGGCATCTAACAAACATTTAAGAGTGATTCGGCACGCTTTGCATTTTTGCTATGCGTTGGTTTTGTGATTAAGGTGGTTTCTTTGGCATCGGTATTGCGTTGCTCAAACCTTAACAGGGTGTTAGTTCCTCAGAGGAAGCAATCAATCCATAGGAAATTTTTGTTTCTGGTGGAGTACGCGCATGATTCGGATAATGTCGCCTTCGATCCAATAGGAGACGATCATCGAAATCTCAGGAATTATAAGTAATCGTCCACGAACACCGTCTCGCTGTACACCCATAAGAGACTGCTCTAGCAAGTTTTCTACCTTTGCTTCAATGGGGTTGTCAGTTTTTTCTGCCGCATCAGGGTTAAAGTCATAGATAAACTCAAAGATCTTTTCACGATCATTAAGTGACTCTCTTCCCATAAAATCACTGCTTACCTCGATTACGAATTCTGGCTTTGCGTTCTTCCATTCGAGATTGAGCATTTTGGTGCTCAACAAAAACGGATTTTCCTGAGTCAAACTTCTCAAATACTAGGTTTACTTGTTCAGTTAGCCACACATCGTGAGATAATGTTTTTCTTTGTCGTTCAGCGAGTTGCTCAGTAAGTTCACGGCAAGCATCACTTAGTGTGCGACCTTGGCTCTCAGCCATTTGTTGAGCTAGGCGTTTTGTTTCTTCATCAACACGAAATTGAATTCTAGTGTCCATGATGTATTCCTTTTTGGTGTGTGTACAAATGTTAGCGCTAGCCTTTACGATGGGCAACTAACTGTTCAAGAGGGATTCGCAACGCGTGGCATTTTCACTATGCGTTGAGTTTAGTAATTAAGGTGGCTTGCGGAAGCTTCGGTATTACGTTGCTCACTACTTAACGCGGCGTTAGCCGTCATGGAGCTTGCTATACTAAAAGTGATAGAATAGTATCACTTTAGTATTCCTTTGGAGCCGCTCTCATGAAAGTAGAACTAGTTACATCACTTAAACGTCAAGCAACTAAAATCCTCGCCGATCTCCACGACACCAAAGAACCAGTGTTAATTACTGAACATGGTAAGCCATCGGCATATCTGGTTGATGTTGATGATTACGAGTTTATGCAAAATCGCTTGGCGATTCTGGAGGGGATTGCACGAGGTGAACGTGCATTAGCTGACGGTAAAGTGGTGAGTCACGATGACGCCAAGGACAAAATGTCAAAATGGCTGAAATAATCTGGACTGAGCCAGCGTTATCTGACCTCAATGATATCGCTGAATATATCGCACTTGAAAATATCGTAGCTGCAAAACAATTGGTTCAAGCGATCTTTTCTAAAGTCGAGCGCTTAGAGGCTTTCCCTGAATCGGGTCGCATTCCGCCTGAACTAGCACATCTAAGTTATCGTGAAGTTGTAGTTAATCCATGCCGTATTTTCTATAAACAAGACGGCGATAAAGTATTTATTCTGTTTGTTATGCGTGCTGAGAGAAACTTACGTAAGTTCCTATTGAGCAAGCAATAACCTTTGGGAATGAGCGGCTAACTGCTCAAGAGGGATTCGCAACGCATGGCATTTTAACTATGCGTTTGTTTCAGTGGTTAAGGTGGTATGGGAAGCTTAGGTATTGCGTGCCTCACACCTTAACAAGGCGCTATGTGTTTTGGCGAAAGTCTCAAACTTTAGATGAGCATGTCTGTTAATCTTGGTGTCGGCAACAATAAACTATCAAGGACTGATTTAATGTTTAATTGGACAAATCCTAAGCAAATCGATCTCACTCAACCATATCTGTATTTCATTAAGATCTCTGCTGAACAAAAGGAGTTTCGTTATATTGGTAAAGCTTCGAATAAAGCGAGACTGAATGAGTACAAATCTAACGTGGTAAAGATTCTCGAAGGAAAGTCTCGACGACCGGTGTTAAAAAGAGATGGCTCTCTTCAATCACAAGGTAACTTGAAATACAGATACGTTCACCTTGTGTTAGCTAATGCTCAAAAAAGGGGCTGGGATATAGAGCATTACCCAATTGAAAATGTAGCTAAGCAAGACCTAAATTCCCGAGAGTTAACACTTATAGATGAGTTTGAGTGCAATATGAATGATGGCTCAACTTGGTTAATTGAACAATTTTCTGAACTATCAGAGCAATTGCTACAAACAGTACGCACATAACAACTATTTAAGAGAAATTCGCAACGCGTGGCGTTGCAATTAGTGTTTAAGGTGGTGTACGTGCACCTCATCATCTCAACAGGGCGTTAGCAGAATAGGATAGAAACGACAGTAATGGAATACTTGGATAGATTAATTAGAACCTGTGAAACAGCTAAAGCAGCCAAACCTAAATCTGATTTTAGGGTTTCTAGCTTTAATGAAATTCCAGACCTTGATAAAGGGATTTATATCATCAAAGAGGTTGGCGGATGCGCAGATAGTACGTTTGAATCATTCGTAGATTTTAAGCGGAAAAAGCTTAAAGCATGTAGCAAAGTAAATACCCCATCACATGTTCTATATGTCGGTTCCTCAACTACTGGTTTACGAAAAAGGTTAAGACAACATCTGATTTATTGTCCTGACAAAACGTACTCATTACACATGTATAAATGGTTCGATGGTAATTATGAGGTTCGAATTCTTGAATATGATGTTCCAATAGAGATCCTTCAGCTCATTGAAGATGCAATATCATATGATTTGAAGCCTGCTTTTGGTAAGCAAGGTGGAAACAATAAATAGGATCGCTTTGATAAATCTGCTAACAAACTGTTCGAGATGGCTTCGTAACGCTTGGCGCTTTCACCCCAAGCCAGTTTAGTGTTTATGGCACAATTGTTTAACTAAGGTATTAGCGTCGTTGATACCTTAACAGGGCATTATGATCCACAAGATAGCGAACATCAGAAGTAAGTAGTTTGTACTAAATTACGGTATTATGTGTAATTAACCAAAATGTAGCTACTTATGAACATACCCACCTTTTCTACACCGACTTATCCCTCAAAAATATCTTGCTCTAACTGTAAAGCATGCTGTTGCCGACTGGAGGTAATGATCATTTCTGATACGGGAGTACCAGAACAGTATATAAAACGTGATCAGTATGGTAGTGAGTCAATGCTGCGTCTAAGTGATGGTTGGTGTGCTGCTTTAGATAGAGACAGTTTAATGTGCAAAATTTATGAAAATCGTCCTTGGATATGTCGCGAGTTTGAAATGGCTTCAGATGAATGTTTGGATGAGCGAGATAAGTTCATGTAAATGATATTGCTAAGGTTTGTTTTGTTCGTAAAATCAATCGCTCAAGAATGATTCGGCACACGCGGCAATTTCATATGCGTTTGATGTTTATAATTAAGGTGCTGCAATATTACGTTACTTACTCTTAAAATTGGGTTCGAGCTCAATCCAGTAAAATAAAGCTTTAGAAGCAGATAGCATTTCTTACTACTCGCAACTTGAGGAACGAGAAATGAGCTAACCTGTAAAAGATTATGTTTTTTACATCGAGACTACTTACATGCTGGATTACGAGATAGACGAAGCTTGGTAACAAGTTTCGCTTGCTTGACTTGACAAAAAAATTCTTATGAGACAGCTCAACCTAATACACTTGAATTTTAAGAGTAAAGGTATCTTGAAGTTGTGAACTTTATATGTTCGCTAAGTCTGACTTAAGTTACAACGAACCTAAAGTAAATGACACATTAAATTGATCGAGTCAGTTGACCTTATGCACCTCAGTTCTATTTCTACCGTTATGTTTTGCCTGGTAAAGCGCATCATCAGCACCTTTAAGAATAGCGTTGATCGGTTCTCTTTCTGCAAACCATTGAGACATGCCGATAGAAATAGTCACGTGACCTACAGTATCAAACTCGTTTGAATCAATGGCTTTTCGGATTCTCTCAGCAACGTATTCAGCTTGACGTATGTCAGTTTTAACTAAAAAGACCATAAACTCCTCTCCGCCAGAGCGGCAGACAATATCCATCTCTCTCGCCTGAGCCTTGATAATATTTGCCACACTGACAAGTAAGGCATCACCGGCATCATGGCCAAAGGTATCATTGACTTTTTTGAAATAGTCAACATCCAGAGCGAGCACAGAAAATGGAGTGTTTTGTATACGCAAGTTATCAATGGCTTTATCTAAACCTCGACGGTTTAACAGCCCAGTCATTGAATCCGTTAAAGTATCGATATGCAGTTGGTCAATGGTGTTGGATACAATGTTGAATGCGCTGA
Source organism: Vibrio sp. OPT41 (assembly GCF_015163595.1). Classification (NCBI taxonomy): domain Bacteria; kingdom Pseudomonadati; phylum Pseudomonadota; class Gammaproteobacteria; order Vibrionales; family Vibrionaceae; genus Vibrio; species Vibrio sp. OPT41. Next base: position 13,112 of record NZ_JADDYH010000053.1, read on the forward strand.
GAAATGAACACTTTAGATGTGAAGCTTCAAAATACCAAGGTTTAACTTCATTTAAGTCTCGTATAGCAGAAGTACGGTTTTCAAAGCTTTTGACTACATTAGCTAGCTGCCACAACGGTTTTGAGATAAAAGCCGCAGATATCCAAATAACTAAAAGCGTGATGGCTCCAATTGGAAAAGTTTCTACAAGCACATCCCACATTTGGTCGTTAAGTACAGAAAAAGTTAAGCCTTCTGATTTCTGTGCAACTATCCCCCAACCTGAAGCATTAACTGGTGCGTACCCAGTAAGCATATCAATACCCTTGGAGTTAATGATGGCTTTACCACCTTTATTTCCCTGAATAACATCATTTATCGCGTCATTATTAACAATGACTTCTCCCACTCTTTGCCGATCAGGGTGATAGATCAATGTCTGATTCTTATCCACAACGTAGAGGTATGACCCATCTCTATAGCTATGTTGCCCAAGTATGCTCATTAACATGTTCTTCTTATCGAGATAAATAGAGCCACTGACATATCCTAAATACTCTTTTTGTTCGGAGAAAATAGGGTGGGAAATACTTATCAGATAATTACCTGCAGGAGATACGAAGGGATCAGTCACGATTGGAGACTTAGCTTTCAATGATTGTAGCGAACTTTCACTTGTTAATTGGACACCTTTCACTTGTATTGCTTCAGGTGAAACGGCAACAATAATTCCCTTCGCATTGACGATGACTACAGAGTTAAAGGCATTGGTTTGGAGCCTCAACCGATCCACTTCTTGTTGCAACTCATCTGTATCTCGCACCTTGCTTCTAAGCATAAGTGCGCTGTACTCCAATTGTGATAGTGCTGATTCAATGAAAGTGTCCGTCATTCTGGCCATTTTTTCAGCATAAACACGATTGGATTCAATGGTGTTAGTGACAGTTAGTTCACGTTGAACATGATATATGGAGTAAAAAGCGTTTAGAAGGGTGACCATCATACTAAAGATGCTTAAAAATAGTATCAGTTGTCTTAAATTTAACTTATCTCTCAGCCGCTTTGATTCACCCAGGTATTCCATAAATTAAGTCATCCATTGGTCTATTAAAAGTGATTCTACTCGTAACTGTAAATCGATTAAATCCAGTTTGAACAGATTTGACAGTTCAGCCATGTTTGATATGCAACTTCCTTATTAGCTTATATATTTCTTGAAACTCATATAAGCAACATAGATGGTAAACATACAGCAACTAAGCTCTAGACCTGAACAATATTAGGATGGGGGCAATTAGAGGTTCTTGTTACGACGAAACGTCAACTTAATCCGTAAAAGCATGTGTTTAATATGTTGTTTTGAAAATCTAATTGATATATTGCTAGCTTGATATGCAATGTGGTGATAGTTTACTTATTTAAGTATGCTCTTAACCTTGGGCAGTACACGAGTATTTTGTGGTTTATATGAAAAAAAACTTTCTCAGCTCCGCTAAGCTCGTTTTGTCCTACTTTGCATTCGCGTCAATGTGGGTATTGTTCTCAGACAAAGCGGTAGAGCTCCTATCTAACAACCAACAAGTATATACTTTGGTTCAGTCATTAAAGGGAATACTATTTGTTGTGTTCACGTCTCTTTTGCTGTGGGGACTGATAAAGAAGAACAATAGGTATATTGAACAGGCCAATGACATTGATTATGTAACCGGTTTGCATAGCCCCTATGTCTTTTTTCGCTATTTGGAACAAAAGTTTCGTAATACAAAAAAGGATGAACATTATGTTTTATTTCTTCTCGATATAGACAATTTTAAGCCCGTTTCCGACCGAATCGGTTTTGTAAAGAGCAATCTGTTTCTAAAAGATATCGCACAATCGATTAACTCTTCTACCGTTTCTCCACTTTTCTCTTCAAGGGTGCATTCTGATGGATTTGCTTGTTTGATTCGCATGGAAAGCGAAAGTCAAGTTGATATGCACTTAGCACTTATTCAAAGGCAGTTTAAGCAGAACTCAAAACGTCATGGTATTGATTTGACATGCTCCATCGGTGCTGCGATTTATCCATTTGATGGGGAAAGTGTGAAACAGCTCATGTCGTCAGCTAAATATGCACTTGCTCAAGCAAAGATTACGAAAAACACTATCCGCTACCACGACAAAGAGCTCGCTAAACATGAGCTCCAGAGACAACAGATGACTTCAGACTTACGTAACGCAATACGAGAAGGCCAAATACAGATTGTATTTCAACCAAAGTATTGCCTTAAAGATAAGAGAGTCGCTGGAGTTGAAGTGCTCTCTCGATGGAAACACCCCGAATATGGAGATATATCTCCTGCAGTATTTATCACACTGGCAGAAGAGAACAATCTCTGCAGTGCTCTAACAGAACTAGTCCTCAAGCAAGCATCAAAGCAACTTAGAGAAACGCAGCTTCTAGGACGAGCCATTCAAGAGGTATCAGTGAACCTTTCTGCTACTGAGCTAAATAGCATTGAAGATATGCATCGTATCGAAAATTACTTAAAAAAAGACCTTGACTTTGCACAATACCTCTGCTTTGAAATAACAGAGACAGCAACGTTAAACGATGTAGAACAATGCGCAAGTCTAGTCAGAGAACTCAAGAAATCTGGTGTGAGGTTCTCTATTGATGACTTCGGTGTTGGCTATACCTCATTTGCAATATTCAATAAGTTGGATGTCGATGAAATAAAAATAGATCGAAGCTTCATTAAAAACATCGCTATTGATTATCGCTCAAGAGCGATCACTTCCGGCATAGTCAACATCGCAAAGGGATTTGGTATTCAAGTCGTTGCTGAAGGGGTAGAGACCCTTGAACAGTTGTGTGTTCTAGAAGAGTTAGATTGTGAGCTAGTTCAAGGATTCTATTTAAGTCGTCCAATCCCCATTGCTTTATTGGATAGAAAATTAAATAACATCGCAAATGTTATGTATTAAGATGTTGTATTCCCCTCTCTGCTCTTTCGCAGGGAGCACCCTAGCCATTAAAGATGGTGCTGCATTATGTGGTGAATTTTCTACTTAAGTAATTTGTTAAAATCACGCATTGGTATGCAGATATAAATCACGCCCACATTCGCTGTGCCATAGCCAACGGCTTTATGTACGTACCACCACACGGTTCGTAATCCCTCGGCGTTTTCTTCATCCCATTCCAGTACACTACCAACAGGAACATGGTGCGAAGCAATACGCAGCATTAGCGGCTCTAAGGACTCGCCAAGGTTTTCGTCGCCATCGTCCATCATGAAAAAGTTCTCTTGCTCATCTGGACAAGCTAATAAAGCCACCAGCTCTGGCTCACGATAAGTAAGCGTGTCTTGGTTGGTTTCTAGCTCTAGCACTGACTCGCTTTGGTAATTATCATCCGTTGGTTCCAGTTCTGGCTCAATAGGACGATACAGGGACGCTTCAAAGTGATCAGGTGATAGTTTGATGGCCTTAATCCAATCATCCCTTAAAACACGGTTAAAGGGCACATGGCCTTGGTATCGAGCCTTTCTTACTACAGGTTTAACTGCGTCACTCATTTGATGATTCTCTCTAATCTGCTTGGTGTTACGTTCATCATTTTTGCGAAGTTGGTCAGAGCTTCACTCTTAGTCTTTCCTTGCAGCTTGTAGCCGTCATGGAAGTTCTGGAAGCCGACCTTAATCATATCGATATAACCTTTCTTCTCGTTGGACTCCTGACGCAGTTTGCGCGCTTGGCGCTTAATAGTTTCGCTTTCCCGTTTCTGTTTGGCGATCTGTTTTTCCATTGCGTTCTGAGCACGTAGATATTTCGCGTGTTCGCGCGTAGCTGCGGCTTTATCCACCATTGTTTTACGGTTGCGAGCGGCGGCTTTCTTCTCTTTCTCGTTGAGCAAGTACGTTTTGTTATCTGAGCCAAAACCAACACGGCGCGCTTGCTGTTTCATTTGGTTGGCCAAGATGCGTTGCCATGCCAGTGATTGCAGCATGGTTGTTGCCTTAAGGACGTGTTTACATGCCACACCAGACAATTCAGGGTTTCGGATTTTCGGGAATGCAAACTCTTTAGGCGGTGCTATACAGTAGTTACCCATAGTGGCCAAGTATCGATACCAATACTGGTGACGTCCGCAGTCGCAATCAAAGGAAATACGGCCAGCACACGCCAGTTGCACCGCTTGGTTGTAATCCCCATTAGGCGATTCGTGTAGTAGTTCATCCCACTGCTCAAAACGCACCTTTACTCGGTGTTCTTCATGCCTAGACACGCTTGAGGCTCGGACACGAATAAGCGCGACATTGTTCTTAATACCGATCAACGTGGCCTTGTGAATGCCCGTACCGTCATCGACACGGTTGTTAGCACGGTCTACGTCCATTTGACGCGAGTTCTTCACCAAAAAGGCATAGGTAATACCCGCTGTCTTGCTGTCATAGACCTTTTTGTGTCGCCGGCGAGCCTTGTCGAACTTGATTAGGTCTTCTTTGGTAAACCGTTGCCCTTTAGCCTTTTCGCCTAGCGCCTTTAATGCTGTATTAGTTGGCTTGGCTAACGTTGAGGCGGTCAGTGTTCGCTTAGCATTGCGGCGGTTCCTCTTTTGCGCCTGTTCAATTTTGTTGAATAGCTGGTTGAACTGCTTTTCATTGAGGCCAAGGCTGGCAAATGAGCCGTTATCCCGTTTTTCCGCTACAAACTTCTTCGGCATAGGTTACAGCCCCATTTCGTCCATGAATTGACGCATAGAGCGGCGTACCCACGCTGCTGGTGGCAGCTTGATAGTTTGGCCAACGGGTAGCGGATTCATTGGGTCATCTACGTCACAAACCAGACTCACTAGCCAATCAAGCTCAACCGTGCCATAGGCACGATAAGAGGCCAGATCGGCACGGTAGGTTTCATCAAGTCGAATGGTGTACTCAAACAGATCGGTATTGCCCGAACGGTTGACGTATTCCATGACTTTCGCAAAGAAATGCGCCCGTAGAATGTCGTCCTCGATGTTCTCTGCTGAGAGGCGGGATAACTTACTCATTAGCACCTCCCATTCGATAATTACCGTCTGCGATTAGCCCCGTTTTGGCCTTGAATAATCCCATTGCGCGCGAGGCCATTTCTGGCTCTTTCTTAGGCTTGCGTAACAAGCCAAACAAGCTCTTAAGTGTTACCGTGTCGCCAATACTGTCTTGTGTAGCTGCATAGACCACAAACATGAGCGCGTAGGTATCAGGACGTAGTTCTGACCAGTCAATGTTGTACGTGGGTTTACCATCCGTTCCCCGCACTTCTTCTACGATGGACGGCGACACTTCGAAGCGACCACCAGCGTTAGGAGGGTAGGTGATAGCATTTAGGGATGTGAGATAGTTATAGGCTTCCACTGCCGACACAATGATCGGTCTGCCTTTTGCGTCCAGTTCGAACAAGCGAACGGCGCGCCCATACTTCGAAAAGTAGGGAGTAACCTCGTCCACCAGCACAATAAAACCGTTTTTTTTGAGCTTTTCTAACTTCTCGGGCAAAGTCAGCTTAAGACTCATCAATGAACGCTCTAATTGCTGGCATTCGATGATATGGAGTTGACCATCATTCACACCAGCAAGCATAAGCCGTGGCTGGCCAGATGATAGAGTAAGTACAGCTATGCGCATTCGTGCCATGTTGTGACCTCTAAGTGCGCTTTTTAAGATGAGGAGTCTTGGTCATTTTAACACCATCAACCAAGCTTTTTAGCCCTATTAATAGTATTTATATTAATTAATGCTCGGAATATTGTGGTGATAATAACACAAGGGTAATACATACGCATGCGACGTTCCATTGATTGTTTTTGCTTCTCTCGTTGTCTTTGAAGTTTCTCTGCTATTGTCAAAGCCATTAAAAACACCTACTATTTGCTTGCTCTTGTTTCACATTTGCTGGTGGAACATGAAAAGGCTGGTAACTCGAATTTGCTGATTCGAACTGTTTGCTAAGGCCAGCCGCAAAAAAACCGCGTTTATTCGCGGTTTTTTTGTACCTATCAAAAGTAACTCTCAATCAAAACCCGATGGCATGGCTTGCCTTCATCGTTACGCATCCGTTACCCCAAGCTGACGATCTTCATGAGCTTACCCTCGTAGTCCCAAGGCTGATTTCGAGTTAAACACTCTTTGGCTCGTTTAAGCGCTGGCGAGTCAACTAAAAGATAAACGGCTTTGCGAGGTTTCACGCAGCATTCTCCGTAGCAATGTTTGAGGAAGTGATCATAGATAGTGAACGTTCGGCAAACTTAAGCTCTGCTTTGCGCACATCAATGTCGCGTTCTACATGCAGTGTGAAGTTGTCACAGAACACACCTTTCTCTTTCTGGTGCGCGTTCAACTTCTCTTTGAGTTGAGTGATTTCTTGATTGAGTTTTTCAATGTACGACTTGAAGTAAGTCTCGCTGCCGATTTCCAGCATCACTGATGCCGGACTACGAATGATAGACAGGATATCGCATGTAGATTCGTTGCGTAAAAGGTTCAGAACACGTTCGCCGCCTTGAGTTATGCTGTATTTTTTGCGATCTGGTTTACCGTCTTGCGCTTCAATTTCGTGAGACACTAACCCCTTTTCCGTCATGCGACCGAGTTCGCGGTACACTTGCTGGTGGCTGGCTTGCCATGCGCCTGATTCAGGCATTGTTCGGTTTGTTAGGTCATAGCCTGTTTGTGTTCTCTGCTCAAGAATTGCTAGAAGTAGATTACCCAAATTCATAGTTAGTTACCTTTTGTTATTGATGCCAAATTTCACCCGTATCCTCGTCAATAAATCCATGACATAAATACTCTCTACTTGTTGAGTAATGCGTAAGTCTTCCCTTTAACGCCTTTTTGTTGCGGTTATGCCAATGCTCGTATCCGGCAGTAAACGCATATTTGTTGTTGTAGTCTGCATAATGCAGATCTGAGCCATTGCGAGCCTCATTAACTCCCGCCGACCAACTTGCTAGAAAATCATCACGCTCATTGAGTTTGACGGCTTGGCGCTCATCATCATGCCCCCTAATAACGTGATAATTCCTAGCCCTTGCATGCGGTCAATGATGGTAGTCTCGAAAAATCCAATGTAGATTTCATCGTGCGGGATAAGCTCTACTTGTTGTGCCATTTCGTAGACCGTTCCATCTAGTGGTAGCGCTTCCATTAGCTCTATGATTAGGCTCAATTGGTTTTTGGAATTGCCATTGGTCAGTGCCTTGTCTAGTTGTCTAACCACATCTGCACACATGGAAAAGCGAGGCATTTCATTTCGTATCGCTTTTTCGTCTGCGTCCTCAATAAAGGCTTTCTCCTCATCTACACTCCCTAACACCTAACTCACACACACGTTCGCTACCGCGACAGCGGCGCGGTTAATGGCCATCGACACCGTTGCTCCGTGGTTAGACAGGACAATAGTGCCTTTGCTGGCATTGAACGTTTTTACGGTCATTTTCTACAAAGAATTAAGTGTGTTCGGAATGGGTTGGTGAGACTACCATATCAAAAATAATATATGCAATAACTAATTTAGCCCTTAATATCAAAAAAATATACATTGATATAAATTTTCATGTTCGGAATAAAAAGGATTACCATAATCCTGGGGTGGGATTAGATTACGCTCAATCGGAGCCGTTTAAGAAATGAATTTAATTCATGAATTTTTCGGTAAAACCCATTAATTAACCCTGGTATAGTGCTAATGCAGAGAGGCACATACGCCCACCAGATAAAGCGATTTTTCACTGACATCAAGCTACGTGTTGGTCATATTTGTGAGATGAAAGCGACAGCAAGTAGCAGTGTTAAGTTTTGGGGTTCACTCTGTGCTTATTTGATGAGATTACTTACAAAGCCAAAGAAAGCTACACAGATATTGATTCCCAATATCAATTTTTAACTTATCTAGCTGATACGGTTTACTTGATCGAGAAAGAGGGCATTGATTGTGATGTCACCAATCAGTCATTGGTTTTGGATGATGATCAAACGCAAGCAACTCGCGACCAACAGCTACGCAATATCAGCCACCTTTTGAAGATGACAAAGCAGTATGCAGAACAGTTTTAACGATGCTGACGATCTACCCATTGGACGAATTTATTAAGGCAAATTTCCGAATTAATTCGTAGTTTGCCAGGATACACGACGTTGTCTTAAAGATGAACGCCAACGGTGATAGAAATATCAAAAGGAGATCAAGTTAAATAAATATGACTTTGTTTGAGCTTATCACCCCTAGAGATTTACGCACTTTCTACGCCCTCAATCTCCAAGTGGCTATGGAGTGGCCTGTTCGCTATCAAGCAGTTATGGCGCGATTTAAGTGGATGAAAGCAAAGCACCTTGTTTAGATGTTATTTCACAAAGCTAGATACGAAGAACGATTGTAAATCACTTTTGGACAAAATAAGCTACAGCTTTCGCTAAATTAGCATTTAACTGATAACCTGAGGCATTTCAAATGCCTCAGGTTAACTGGCCAAACTCCCAGTAGCATTGATCAAACAACTCTCGGGCTGTATCCAAAATCAGAACAAGCTGTTGACGCAAGCATGCTTCGAAGCCAAATCTAGTAATAGTGTTCATAGAGTTGAACCCAATTCGCACTTAGGCTCCGAGAAGCAGCCGCTTACAATCTTCTTCAATGGCTTTATCAATCGCATCATTATCTTGAGCATCAAACAGGACTATCTGAAGCTCTTTTAAGGCCAAATGCCCAAATCGGATCCAAGCTACTAGGTTGGTCCTCAAAAAGAACTCCACAATTAAGCCGCCTGAGCGCAATGCGGCATCTGCTGCGTCAATGGTACAAAGTGTTCCATGGCTTACCAACAACATGCGGCGAAGTTCAGGGGTTGAGCCCTTTGGTATACACTCCTTCCAAGGCTTATTATGCAACACATGTTGATTGACAGCCCAGCTTAACCGAGTGAGTAACTCGGAGATAAGCACTGGTATAGCCATTGCAGCACCGTGTCTAAGATCGTATCCCTGCTCAAACACCTTGCTAAACACAATTGCTAGGGTTTGCTTGTTGATAACCTCTTTGCCTTTCTTAACGTTGCCTGTTTTCACTTCAAAAGCACCGAAGTTCATTAACTGCGTGAGGTTGTAGAAAGGCACCGGCACACCCGAGCCTCGCCCATAGTCAGCTTGCTTACGATCTATACCAGAAGAGCCAGAAACGTCTGACATGATGTGCCCAAACCAATTAGCAACACCGGCGAATATCTTTGCAACAAAGTTATGCCCTACCAGCTCAAACTCTTCCGTTTCGATAGTGATTATCTGGCCTTCACTAACAAATGAGGAGGTATTCGTGAACTGATTCAGAATTGAAAAAAACAGCCCGACAATATCGGGGCTATGACTGAGGCTTTTTAGATGATGGTTCTTAGTGGACAGGTTCTTAACCTTGCCACCAGTGCCGTTTCTCTCTCCATTGGTAGTTGCTTGATCGTAGTTAACTTTAAACTTGCGCTCTAAGAATCCTATTGCACTACTCGTTCTGTTGGCATCACCTCTTGGCCCCTGCCAACCAAGCATTGAAGCAAACTTCTCAACTGCACCCTCAGCAACGTTATCGGCAACTTTGGTAAGTGGGCCTGTAGTGGGAGTACCAACGAATAACACATCGACTAAACCCGCAATAGCCCCGCAAGTCCCCGCTATCATGTAGTCCATGGAGTCGCATTGCGCAGGCTTTGAGAAAAACGAGTCTCGAAACTCGCGTTGCGCCTCTGCTAACTGCTGCTGAGACATCACACATCGCAACCCTTGATAGTCTACCTGTATCAGGTTTCTCTCTATATAGGCATCGAGTTGCCTCATATATTCTTCTTCAGAAGTACAGCTATCAACTTCAACAAAATCTGGGGTTTGCAGTGTCCCAATGCTCGCTGTCAACTCCACTTCTATCCCAACAAGAAATGCATCCATATCAACATGGTTGGTATCAAGCCCCTCGCTTGGTTCTGTGCCACACCAACTTAAGAGCTCGTCCGCGTTATCAATCAATCCACTCAGCAAATCATCACCCTCACAGAGCAAGTCATCAACCAGTTCCAACGATGAGCGCATATCAACAAGATGCGCTTGAGCGTTAGATAACTGATGGTTTGCTGCAGTTAGCGTCTTTATGTTCTGCTCGAGAATATCCTTATCTTTCGGCACATTAGGCTCCTGTTAGCTACGCAGCTTGCCTAAAGCAGCTTTACCCAAGGCCTTAGATTTTGCACCGAGCATATTGCTCATATCGAAGTAGCCAATAGCTTCAAATATCTGTGCTAATTGCTCTAGTGCCTTCACTGAAATTCCTTGCTTAAGCGTCAGAACACCCTCTTCAGCTCCCTCTTCACACTCGTAATGAGACAGCACGGGCTCTTGAAGCTTTTTCTTTGATGGCTCTGATGTAAGCTCGAGAAAACTAGCTTTATCTAGCTCGATGGGACATTTTGACCGAAGTTCACTGGCTTGATATTCATTGCTCTTGTTCTCAAGGTGCTTACCCGACTTGATAAGCATGGTTAGCTGCTGCTGCTTCGCTGCTAACTTGTGGATTACCTCATTCTGATTCAGTGACTTACTGATTAGCTCATTCATTTTCTCAGTAACAAAATTGATGTCTTCCATTAAAACTGAAATGGTCTTTTGAGTGTGTTGAACGGCTTTGGTAAGCAAAAAAGCGCGATGTTTGTGCTTGTCCAGTTTGTCTGCACCCGTAAGTTTCTTCATGCCGTGATAGGCACCCACGCCAATCAAAACCGCAGCACCAATGCCCGTTACCATGCTTGAAAAACCGAGAACACCACCAACGCCAAGAGCTGACAAGCCGGAGGTTAAACCTGCAGCCGACAAACCCATAACCGACCCCGACATATATACAGCAGCAATCGGAGCACCAACAGCGGCAACGCTTTGAGCTAACTGCTTCGTTTTCTGCTCAAGCATACTGTCGTCGATGTGATCACCTAAAATTAGCTGGTCATTTTTGACGGCTTCGACCATAACATCGAGTTTTTCGTCAGATATCCCGAGCTTCGTTTTTAGCTCTTGAAGGTGAGGGCTGTTTTTTGCTTCGTCAACAGTTCCTTGTCCTCCGAAGGCAAATATACCAATGAGGTCTTTCATCAACGTCAGGCAAAGCGCTTCATATTGCGTGTCGGAGATCTCTGCTTTGATAGTGCTCAATAGCTCATCAGCGCTGATGGTGTTTTGATGATCCAACATGTACGAACGAACATCTAAGCGCTTCTCAGGGTTGAGCTCAACACGAGTAATCAAGGACAAAATCTCTGCGGTTTCCTTCGCATCAATCTCATTGTCATTAGCAAAGGCGAGATTGATAGCGACTTTACAGTATGCGGCCTTAACCGTTTCCCTCATATCTGATAACAGCACGACCTGCTCTTGCTCTTCAAAGTCCTCAAACTCCGAGATTAACTGCGTAAGAAAATCAGCAAGTCCCTGGTAGTGCCCTTTTAGA
>NZ_JADDYH010000053.1:24636-46512 GCF_015163595.1 Vibrio sp. OPT41
TCACTCCAGTCGATCATGAGCTCCTCATCATCCCCATAAGTGATGAGTAAGTACCCGATTTCTTTGGTTTTATCTTTTTTCGTTACGGTTTTCTGTACATATTCGGCAGAGTGCATTGACTCGAACTTGATACACTGAGCCGCTTCAAATGGCCCTTTCACATACAAAGATTCACCCGTAACAAGAAAGCCATCTTTCCCATTGTTGAACACAGTCATGTCGAACAACGCTACGACCAGATTAGGATCGAGATCTAGCTTGTAGCTAGCAATGGCATTATCCAACTTCTTTTCAAGCTTTTCATCGGTGAAAGGGGCGATAGCAAGGCGCTTATGAAGAACAGCTTGTTTGAGCTGAGACTTAATAAATCCATTTACATCGACTGACATTTTCTATTATTCCTAGAAGACTGAGAAAGTACCAACATATCAGAATAGGCCTAGAAATATGGTTAACAGTCTGTTAAACAAGAACTTTTCTATAAAACATGTTAAGCGCATCACGATCCCACGTGGCGCGTAATATGAGCAATGTATAGTGGATTTGCCCACATAGTTAGATAAGGAAAGGTAATCAAAATTACGATGATTACAACAAAGTTCAACCCTACTCTAGCTCATTTCGAGGCATTTCTGTGTTACACATCCCGTCAGCACACCTTGGGCATAAACATTTTAGAAATAGCAGCATACCTATGTGATCGCTGCCACTGTGTAGTATGAATCTTTATTACTCTCTCACAGTATTACGTGACGTTTAAAATCACATTTGGAAGCGATGATGGTGTTGCTTCTGGCCAGGTCCAAGAATACGAAAAATACTGAAAATTGGCTCGAGACATTCATGACGTTCGCCACCTAATGTTGATCTTACGAAGTGACCTAAGCGCTTTACTTGGACTGATGTGGTTTGCACTGGCAAAAGCAAGACAAAAACACCCTAAAGCGCATCAATAGGTTGATTAATGACGTTAAACGTTCCCTTTTGAGGGGATAGGGAAGCCTGAGTCACTAAAGGAGAACCTGTCAGGATTTTGGTCGCGCCGTATTGATGATACGAACAGGTTGGTCTATGCCGTGGATAATCAGGCGATAACCATTATTTCATGCCGCTATCATTATTAGGCAATCTAAACATCAAAAATAGAAACATCAAAATAATAGGTACCAAAAGAAATGCGGAAAATTGCTTGTCTACTACCGTCGTTACTGTTTGGTTGTGTCGCTGTTTAGGGACAATCTTATAACATCGATATTGCAAATGAGGACTATGTACAGGTTAACTATGATTCGTCAATGACCAATTACAAGGCCATGCTAAGCGAATTTACCACGCATTGCGCCAAGTAAGACAAGGATTACGTCAATGAAAGTACGATTACAAACGGTTGGGAAATTACTATGGCCGTTTATCGCTGCGTTGAGAAGAGAGAGAACAGTTAACCATTAAGCCACCAGCACAGTGGCTTTTTTGTGCCAAATTGATAGTATAGTATAGGCACAATTGTACACATAAATGGAGTGCAGAGAGAGTTCAATGAGCATTTATGAGTTCACCTTAAACATCGGCAACATCAATATCACGAACGACAACGATCTACTTGATGTGTCACGCAAACTATACGAGGGCGCTTGTTCTGACGCTGTGGTAATGTCTGTTGATGAAATGCTGTATATCGAATTTGAACGAGAGGCAGGAACGTTCGTTCAAGCGGTTACACAAGCAATTAAGGACGTAGAATCGGTCGAGGGCTACGATTTACAAGTTATCTCGATTGAGGGCGACCTTGTGAGTTTGGGCGAAGCTGCGGAGTTCACCGGGGTTAAGAAGAGCACACTAGCAAAATACAAAAAGGGTACATTTGGCGGCGGTGGCTTCCCTGTGCCAGTACGAAAGGCTTCAAAGAAAGATCCTCTTTGGAGACTTAGCGACATAGCAGATTGGCTATACAAAAAAAACAAGGTAGCAATGGAGCTAGTAGAACGCGCTCGTCTGATGGATGTAATTAACCATCATCTAGAGACCAGATTGATGAAGAATAGCGATAAGTACGCAAACCTATTCATCAATATCCAAACTAACCTAATAATTCCCATAAAGTCATAAAGTCTCAGCTGCCATCAGCGTATAGCTGGTAGCTTCTTTATGCGTATCGTAATTGCTTAAAAGGAGGATCAATAATTGAAAGACTATGATTTTTCAATAGTGGCTAAGTTTCAAGACAACATGAATGCAGACTCGCTTTGCAAGCCATCTAATGCGATCAAAGAGTTTAACCCATCCGATTACTTAACCGATCAACAGACTATCCAAGCCTATATTGATGAAGCAGCAAGCACTGGTGAACCAGCGATAATCGCCGATGCCTTAGCAGTTGTTTCACAAGTTAAGGGTATGGACAACACCTTACACCCGCGCGACAACCCTTCTTTATCGTCACTTATCGGGCTGGCCAACGTTCTAGGCATATCAGTTCGATTAGGTATCAACATTAAATAACTTATTCCAGTAGTTCGGTTGGGCCGAATTACTGAAATAGTGCCCCGTCAGGAATCTAGTCAATTTAGTTTCACTTCTTACAGAACAGAAACTAACCCGCCAATTACCGGCTGCGACATCGCCTACAAGAAAAAACGGCGCGACAAGATTGATGATCTGAGCAAGGTTTTCGACAGAGCGTTTAGAGAAAGTAATGGACAAGTTCAGTCTCGTCCAAGAAATGGAACAAACTGCTCAAGAAGATTAGGATTAGTCGGATAATGAGTCAGTTATCAACGTTTTACTGTGTTCTTTACCGGTGTCCACAAGGCACTACGGGTAAAGCTTAATCCGTTACCTGACATTTGGTTAATGTAGTGAGGTAGCAGACTACTTCACCGAGCTATTTCGCCTTTCAATGGTGTTTGGATTGAGCTATTAGAATGGTCTTGTTGATGAGCAAATGGCTCAAAAACTGGCGATGTTCGTTAACGTACCACTCCAGAGTCAATAGTTACTATTGATAAGATAAAATACGTTAAGAAAAATTAATTATGAGTTTGGCTTTCAAAAATTTTATTTTTATTTCTTAATTTAAACCAAATTTTCTTTCTACCATTATTCTTCAAAATAAAACCTCCAAAACCACACCACTTTGGCCACTTGTTATTCTTTGAAGTAGGTCAAGTTTTGATTTTTGACTATTTGATTTTTTCTTTTTACTGATTTTTTTATTATTAGATACATTTATTAAATCAATGATTTTATTAGACATACAATGCCCCTTACTTAATGATTAGGGTGTACTGAACATGCGTTATTTTATGATATAGAATGAAGGGAGCTTACAGAGAAACTTATTAAGGATGACGCTGGGAAAACTGACTTTATACTTTTTTATCTGAAACAACTATTGATCAGAGCTACTACTTCCTTACCACTGGATTACAAGCGATAAGGAAGCTAAGTTTTGTAAGACTATTACAACGTCGTTACATTTTCTGCTTGAAGCCCTTTAGGACCTTTACCTACGGTAAAAGAAACCTTGTCGCCTTCAATAAGTTTTTTAAATCCATCCCCAACGATGTTGCGGAAGTGAACGAATAGGTCGTCGCCGTTATTTTGAGAAATGAAACCGAAGCCTTTAGCTTCATTAAACCACTTTACTGTACCAATTACTTGATTAGACATATTATGCCCCTTATATAAATTAAAATTAAGGTGCACTGAACATAAGTATTATTTTAAGGATATAGAATTAAGGGAGATACAGAGAAAAACTTGCTAGGGATGACACTGGAAAACTTACTTTATATTTTTTATCTTCAAACAACTCTTCGTCAGAGCAAAATCAACTATACACGTTTCAAAAATTAAAGATAGCTTTATTTTCTATTTTTATACTAATAATGCACGTTACAGACCCCGAAAGCGCGCCATATGAGCCGCTATAGAATGCTTTAAGCAACATTTTGACACCCAAGAGGAGCATTGTTCCTTATCATCCTACTATAATCATAGAGCAACCTATATGAGTTAAAAGGCCGTTTTCTGTACTCGGTCTATCGTACTGATTTTTTCATATTAGGTCGTTTCAGTCTTCAAGGTGTTAAAGTTGGTATACTAAAACTAAATTATTATAAATGAGCGCAAACATGAAACAAAAGAACTACAACAAACTTAACGATGATGAGTTAGAGTTTGTTAATGACAAGGTCGCAGCCTTACTCCTGACAAGTCCTAGGAGTGCTCGTTTGTTGCTCTGGATAATGGTGAGTCTTTCAATTGTGATGGTTGGTTGGGCATCTTTTTCTGAGATAGATAAAGTCATTGTCGGTTTAGGGAAAGTCATTCCTTCCTCACAGGTTCAAGTTATACAAAACTTGGAAGGCGGGTTAATTAAAGAAATTTTAGTAAAAGAAGGTCAATTAGTCGAAAAAGGTCAACCATTAATTCTCATCGATGACACGCTCTTTCGTTCAGATTTTCGTGAGCATGAACAACAAGTCGCTAACTTGAGTGCATCTGTATTACAATTGACAGCCTCGATAAATAGCGTTCAAGTTAACAATGACTTTGACATTAAAGATTGGCGACAAAATGTCACACTAAACTATGACCAGCTAATGTTCCCATCATTTTTAGAAGAAACTCAACCTGAACTAATCCTACGTCAAAAAGCAGAGTATCTCGAAAACTTAAATAATATACGCAACCAGATATCAGTGATTGATCAGCAAGTCATACAGAAACAACAGGATTTGATTGAAATAAAAGCACGAGTAGAAAACTTACGTAGGAGTTATCAATATGCAAAAAAGGAATTGGATATTACCAAACCTCTAGCTGACGAAGGTATAGTTCCACGCATTGAATTACTTAAATTACAACGACAAGCCAATGATAGCAGGCGTGAAATGACATCTAGCAAGCTTAAAATTCCCGTATTAGAGTCATTAATTCAAGAGTTCATGCTTAAACGAATAGAGGTCGCGCTACAATTCCGATCTGAACAACAAGAAAAACTTAATAGCACCCAAGATCAACTATCTTCTTTGGTAAAGTCTACAGTTAACTTAGAAGATAAAGTCAATAGAACCGTGGTTTACTCACCAGTAACGGGAAAAATTAAAACGTTGAGCATAAATACAGTTGGTGGAGTTATTCAACCAGGTATGGATATCGTTGAAATTGTGCCAACCGAAGACGCTCTACTGATAGAGGCAAAAATAGCACCAAAAGATATTGCATTTTTACGTCCTGAGCTACCTGTTATTGTCAAGCTTACCGCTTATGATTTTAGTAAGTACGGTGGTTTAAAAGGGGAGTTAGAACACATTAGTGCAGACACAATCCAGGATGAAGAAGGTAACGACTTTTATGTAGTACGTATACGTACTGATAAAACTAATCTCGGTGATAAAGATCTACCAATCATTCCAGGAATGACAACATCAGTTGACATAATAACCGGAAAGAGGACCATTTTAGAATACTTAATGGGGCCAATTCTAAATACAAAAAACACAACAGATTAATAACTTACACTGTTTTCACAAATCGTGATACCCGTTACCATTGAAGATGTTTAACTTCTTATGAAATTGGACCTATAAAGCCTAAGTTGCACAATTACAGTAGCCGCAAACATTTGACCGAGAATACGTACTTTCATATATGTCTCTATGGGCCCCCTCATCGCATTGTCACTAACTAATGAATATTAGTATATTAGGAACTAGTGTTCGGAATTATTCTAAATGAATAGAATATTACTTTAACCGTACACTACTAACTTTTTCAATGTGTAATAATACGTCCATTACATCGCTGTGAGCCTTGAGTAACTTTCTCTTAGCAATCGTCCATGCCGCCAATTTCCCATAAGCGTTCACACTTACCTTAATGGAATGCTCATGCTTCTGGTTGTTCTCATCGTACTTGGTGTACCGCGCTACGTAGTATTGCTTACCATCGATGGTAGTTAACCGTGGTTCAAGACTTTTCGGCAAGCGCGCCAGCAAGTTGAATTGCTTACGAACGCGATCCCAACAACGCCCCCATAGTTCCTTGCCGATTTGGTTGCGTATTTTGGTTGCCTTGCGTAGACCTTTCTTTTCACCAATGCGAACAAACCCGACAGAGCGACGAATATAGCCCCCTTCCGGCTTAGGCACACTAACGGCATAACAGGTCTTTTTCTTGGTGATGAATCGATAGCCTGTGTTAGATACGAAATAAGCATAAGCGTTACGACACTCTGACACTCTATAACCCTCAAATAAACAAAACATGTAATTCCTTTCGGTTGGATTTGGCTGGCCATTGTTGCCCTTTCTTGGCCAAATGGATAACGTTACAGTGTAACTATGTTTTCTTATATTCCTAATTAATGCGACAGATTGATAGTCTTTAGGTCGTCATAACTGCAACCAAGCACCAGCTTGATTGCCTTTTTGCTGAACCCTTTTTTCATTAATTCTCTTACCTTTGGTTTAAGGTCATTCGGAATTGAGGTTCGGGAAAGTTCCTGTTGTCGAAGCTTAAATTCGTTTACTCGTAAGTTCGCGTTCATTAGAGCCTTACACATAATTTCCCCTCCCTCTATTCTGCCTTTGGTTTTAATGAAATGCCTGTTGTGTACTCTTTCGCTTCGTCGTGGAACGTTCTTAAGTAGTGGTCAGTCACGGCAACACTAGAGTGACCAAGCGCGTCCTTAATCACTTTCAAAGAGGCTTTCTTTTCAAGCAGGAGCATGGCGTACATTTTTCGCATCGAGTGTGTTGATAGCTGATATGGCAATCTCAACTCCATTGCTATGCGCTTATACGCTCGGTTGATATACTGGATGCTGATCGCATTGCCCTTTTTGGCCAAGTGGTGATTAGATTGAAACATCAACTCATTATGGCCATTGTGTAAGTAGATACGTTTAATTAGTTCTTCCAGTTCGGCATTAACGTGAATGGTGATTCGAGCGGCCTCTTTAGCGGCTTTTTCGCTCTTACCTCGGGCCATACGGCCTTTAAAACCTTTTGATTGAACAATGTTAAATGAAGACCGGATCACGCCATTTATCATCACATCGCTGAATTTTAGCTTCGAAATGTCGCAATAACGTAAACCTGTACGAACCTCCATTTCAATCATCATAGAGATAAGTGGGTTAATGTCATCCATTAAACGGATTATTTTTTCCAACTCGTCTAAGTCACGCGCAGGGAAAGCAGCCATTAGATCAACTCCACGTGATTAGCATTAACCGTTTTAAACTCGCCACCAACGAACACTTGAATTTGTAGGGTTCGAGATAACAAGCTAAATCCCAAGAATAAGCCTAGTTCGCCATCGACACGCACGAAGTCGTGGTGAATAGGTAAGCGGCCAAAGTGGTTGATCATCTTGGTTTGTGCTTGGATGCTTTGAGCTTCTTTAATTGTGTTTATGGCAAAGCGAAGTTGAGAGCGAATCTTTAGCGCATTATTACCTTTTCGAGCCTTGCTGATCGTGCCTTGCACACAAGGGAAACCGTAGAAATTGCGAATGACGGCGGCGGCTTGTTCTTGGCCTCCACATTCATTAATTAGCTCATCCAAAGAGATAAGAATAAGGTCGTGGTGGCGCTCTTGGATGGCACTGCGTTTACTCGCCCACTCATCCGAAAGCGACACCAATTCATTTTTTTTAAACATTTTTGCTGATCCTTTTTTGGCAAAATGCCAGTGTTTGCTTGGAATACAATATATTCCAAAGGAATATCTTTTTCAACTATGTTCGGAATACTTACATTAAAAGCACGAAGGGTTCCAGAAGTGACCGACTAATCAACTTTTGACAAATAACGCAATAGTGCTCAAAACACCACCAGCAAGAAGTCATTTTTTATCAATATTCCTATGGAATATTTAGGTTCATTCACACAAAATGCCAGGATTAGAAAGCAATCTTAGACATTTAATAAGTTGTTGTTTTTATTGGATTTTATGTCTTTTTGCGTCGATGACCAGCGACAAAACATTGGATAAGTTAGTTTCAGTTCTGTCTAGAACTGAAACTAAAATAGGTTTTTTTGAAACTCGCCACGACAATTACCCGCCTGTGGTAATATAATGACGGTGTTACACCGTCACGCAACACGAACAAATATGCATATCCTCAATTATTATGCGGTATAGGTCACGTTCTCAAAACCTAACTGCTAGTAACGATATGTTTGCATTATTTTGCATATCTAGACAATCAAAGATCACAGTCTCATAATACTCCGCGAACATCAGCTCGGTTGGCGAGAATCCCCTAAACTCTTTCCAAATCAGAGCTATATACGTATTGGCTATCCAGTCAATTGGCTTAAGAGATATAGATATGCACTGCACGTTGAATCAATTAATTCCACTCGAAATACTAGATAAATGTGACCTGTCCCTAGATGTATTTAGCAGCTCGTTCCTTGATGACGCGACCGACATTTGCATGATGCATCTTATCCAATCGCATCCGAACGCACTATGCAATTCATCCATTAATCGTGATGACGTATTAAACTTCGTTCGAGATCACTTCTCCGCTTAAAAAGCAACACTTATAACGTTCTTCTGTTCGTTTTTTATTTAATTCCGAACACAAAAACGGTATGCTACGCATCAAGGATAAAGGTAGGGTTTTTCGTTACTCGCATACGCTCATGGATGGAGTGTAACCTTTATCCTCCAATGTAATTTGGAGCAACCGTTCACCATGATTAATAAAAAAAATACTGAAATTAAAGATTTAAAAGCTATTGATATAGAAACACTTAATCAATTACTTGCAAATAAACAAACGGCAGATGCGCGCCTAAAACGTGCCTTGAAGCACCGCGCGACTTTTTCCGAACAAATAGATGGCAAGGAAGATAGTGGACTATTCAATGATCGCATCGTAGCTGTAGTAAAACGTGGTAATCCAACCACTCGTTTACTTGAGTATATTGAGGCCGCGAAATCAGCCAATAAAGAGCTTTTAGAGCGCGCACCTCAATACTTCAACAGCTCATCTAACTCATTTAAAGAGACGACCGTAATTGAGAACGTCCGTCGCGTTAACATCACAATTAATAAAGCAGCTAGCAGCCAGAAAGTCACTGGCGCACGTCTAGCCAAAAGACTTGAAGCATACCTACGCGACCTCGACCGTAAACTCTCCTACGATCTTCCAGAAGATGAGAAAGAACAGCTCACTAACAATAAAAACACTGCATTGAATGAATTGAAATACTTCAAAGACAATGCAGACGTTGAGTTTAGAAAGCGCGGTCAAGAACACAATGACATTGTAGCTATCATCCATACCTATGATGGCAACAATGGTGGCATTTCTCGCGTAGCTAAAAAGGTTCACGTTAACGCTGGTGGCCTTGTTCTAATTAGGCATCGCTCTTGTAAAGATCACGATGTGCTAATCACGAACAACACCACTGAGGGACGTTCGATATTCGATGAAGCGAATGCTTTTAAGTCGGTACTGTACCCTAACGCTAATATGTATATAGAAAGCGAAGTTGACGCTATTCGTGAAGCCAGAAAAGAGCTTAGAAGCAAGAACGAAAGCAAAGCACGTTCGCAGTTCGATGGATTAGTGAACTAAGGTTTTAAGCTAAATTATTGTTGTTCCGCTTTGATTGGTGATTTGGTGGCGATATTTAACGGTATCGCCACCTTTTCATATTACTTTTATATGTTGGCACCAACGGAATTAAGCATCGTCCGATTCAAGCGCTTCCAGTACCCATTGTTCTACTGAACTGCGAGACTCTAGCATGCTCTCTGTTACTTCCATTTCGTGCGGCACATAATCTACCAATTGAGAAAAACAGTATGTATCCCAACGGTCAGGTGATGGGATGTTCATTTTCTCTTTCATCATCGGTTTTGGCATCATTACCCATTGGCCTGACTCGTTGATTGCACAAGGTATTTTACTGCCTTGTTCTGCCGTCTTGACGTTCTTATCTATCTGCATGCGGCCTTGGTTTATCGCATCCCGAGCCATAACATTGGCATAAGCACGCTGGTTAAAGAAACGCTGCTTATCGCTGGTGGAGTGCATCTTCTTACCCCAACGAATGCGCTGTACGCGCCGTCCGTAGCGCTCTAAGCAAGTCGCCGTGTCATAACCTACACCGTCACTATCCACTGCTATCGTGATGTTTGGGTACAAGTCCTCACTACACTCTGCATGGATAATGTCAGCGAACCGAACCGGATCGACCGTGCTTGGTTGTTCAAGCAATTTCACGCTCTTAACGATGCGCTCCATGCGTTGACCCCAAACCTTGCAGATATTGAGTATCGAGCGGTCACGACCATTACCAACGTCCACCAGCGCAGCCCAACCCCAACCATCGGGCATATCGAGGTTGAGCCTTGCGCTTTTGTCCAGCGCATCCCGACTAAGCAGCATGCCAGCAATGGAACTTGGGAACTCCCCACGTACTTTAATCAGGTATTCCGGTGCCTCTCGACCGCCATACTCCAATCGCTTATCGAGGATAAATTCCACGGTTACGAACGGAGATTCCTCGGAGTTAAGCCTGATGGCTCGCCATCGACCACTAGGCTCGGCTAATCGGTGATGCGTATCGTAGAAATAGCCGCTAGGGCGCGTTGGCTGGCTCAATAACAGCATTCGGTTATCTTTCTCGGTCAATGCCCCCGCTAACACACCAAAAGCCTTGTCAGAGACGCCTGACGCCTCATCGACAATAACAAACAAGTGTTTAGCGTGTTCACCCGCTAGCGCTTCCTCGTTACCAATACGGCACGATTTAGCACTGGTTTGCCAGATACCTTTTGCTGAGTTTTCAAAAAAGGCTGTCTCGGTAATGGTGAAGTATTGCTGCAACCAACCATGCTTTTGTAAGAGCGTGTTCCAGTTGGATTTTAGGTACTTCCATACACCGATTTGTACCTGTCTCGCGTTGTTCGCCACTAGCACAACACGCGCATTGGGGAAGCAGAGCATGAAAGCAATGATCATGATACTGGTCATGTCTGACTTGCCTGTACCGTGGCCAGAGCTGACAGTCGTTCGCGCACCAATACGCTGAGCACTATCAATGATTTTGCGCTGCTGCCAGCTCGGCTTCTTACCGACTAGCTCAACAGCGAGGCGTTTCCAGTCATAGCGATACCGCTTAACTAGGGCAGGGTAACGGGGATCTTGTGTTACGCTCTTTATTCTTCTAGCCACCAAGTACCTCGAAGCTGTCTACATCGTCAAACCCCGACACTCCCTCGTTATCGAGGTCATCATAGGCTTGCTCTTTAGCGGCTTCGTTTTGTATTTGGGATGGGGATAGGGTAGGTTCTACGCCGTTCTCTAGGTCTTCGGCTTCTTTGATTCGTCGGTTTACTTCTTCTTTGCGCGCAGGTAGCCAGTTATCTTGCTGCTCAATCTGCTCTAACGTGTAGTCATCAAACAGCTCATCCAGCTCTTGCTCACTGATACCAGTGTCGTCTACTTCTGGCTCTAGGTTCGCTAGTTCTACCTTAGCTTCATGCAATAGCGTTGCTGGTGGACGTGCGCCTAACTTCTCGATTTGCTGACACGTCTCTAAGGCTGTCCAGTTGTTCTTAGTGCGCAGAGAAAGCATTTCTATTACTAGGCTGGTTTCTTCCGCTGGCAGTAAGTGTGGCATCATCAATTCAGCGTATTCCTGTTTACGCAAATCGATGTAGCGCTTGGCCTCTTGTTTGGCCATCGTGGAAATACTCAATTCCAGTTCACGCAATCTGGTGCCATAGCCAAAGATGAGACGGTCACGCATGGCGTTTATGTCTACTGGCTGGTTTTCGTCATCGAGCGGAATGTCTCCGCTTTCTTCCATTTCATCGATCTCTTTAAGGCGTTTAGCTAACGTCTCATTCATTCGGTAATACTGCGAACGGGCAATAATCAGTTCGTTGCAAACCGAAAGCGGATCGGTATCCATGAGAATATCCATGATTTCGCCAGTAATACCCGCACTACGGGCATAACCACCATGCACAACAGGGCGACCCACTTGAGCACTGGAATACTGCGAAAGTCCCTCAACTGATCGCGGCTTGCGCAGTGATCCAATACCCCCTGTTTTCGCGCGATCGCCTTGCGCACTTTGCGCTTGCGCAGTTGCCCCCGCTTCTTTGGACTTTGATTTATCAGCTCTTTTTTTCTTCTTGTCGTTTTTCGCTTCTTGAAATTTCGCTAATTGCTCATCGTAAAGATCAAATAATCGATCAAACTCGGGCAGCGATCGCATGGAATTAAACTGGCGGCGCAATGTCGCACCATTCACCCCTTTATCTTTCGCAAAAGCGGCCATCGTGAGCGTTGGGTTTTGAGCGCCACGCACGAGAAATTCTTTCAAAAGGGAATGCCAGTCATTGCCCTGACTGGTCTTTTTCGCTTTGATTTTTGGCATAACGGACGGTTGGAACTTGCCGCCCGTTTTGGCTGGCCGTTTTATATATCGCTTAGCGGTGCCGTACTTCAATCCGTTGGCTTCGCAATACTCGGCCAGCGTCAAAGTCGGCTGCTTCTCTAACTGCTCCCAAAACTGCTGTTGGTGAGCCTGATAGTCAATCTTGCCGGACACGGTTAAACCCCATTCATTTTGTTACGTTCGGAATAATACAGAGTTCAAACAGGTGACAACAACACGAACTAGGCCAGTTAAAAAATAATTTAATTGTCAATAATGTTTTAAAGACAAAATTTGATAACGCGACACTAAATAGTATTTACAGTAACGATTTTCTGCATATAATCATGGCCAGCTAGTGAGTAACGCTACTCATGTACAATTGATTCTGCGGCACGATATAGTAATTGGCTGCGTTATCTCACTAGCCACCTTCCCCCATACCCAAGACAACGCGCTACGTGACGAAAGGAATACCCCCTTGAAAGCACCCGAGCGCATCAAATTCAGACACAAAGCCAAAACCAAAGCACGACAAGCCATGTTTAGAACCCGCCAACGGGAAAAGGGATTAACGCTACTTCAAGTGCGAATTTCACGCCTTGCTCACGCAAAAGCATGCGAACAATGCGAACAGAACGGAATTACCCTGACCGAGCTGTATCAGTTGGCCATCAACAACACTGATCCAAACCAACTACCAGAAAAGCACCCCGAAGTAATCGAGGGCGACCTAGTAGGGGCACGCCAAATCAGTCCTTGGATTGACCCCGAAGTTGCAGAGACGTTTGAGAAATTGGCCACCAACTACCGCAATCGAACCATAGCGATGAGTGCCATCGTCTATGCGTATTGCGCTCGATGCGAAGCTGAATGAGCCGAACTGGACACGCTTGGGGCGCACTGTGCTTTGCGCCCGTTCCTCTCGCCTTAATGGCAGACACAACACCACTGCATTCAATCCTGGCATTTCTTGGTTGCTTAAGCGGTTCGAGCGCACCGGACTGGCTTGAATTTGACAGAATCCCGCACCGAACTTACACCCACATCCTTTCGATATGGCTCGCTGCAACGGTTTATGGCTATCATTTAGCGATAGGGGGCACATTAATACCCATTGAGGCGTTAGAAGCCACCAGCACGATTCTAGGTGCGATTCTGTGTGGATTTGGATGCGGTTGTGTGTCGCATTGGCTTGGGGATGTGTTAAACCGCCAACCAGTGCCGATTTTTACCCCATTTGATAGGTACTGTTTGAATCTATTCGCTTCGGGGAGCCACCAGCGAATCACATGCGTATTCATTTTCTCGGTAGCGTGTATTTTAGTTGGTTTTTTACGGCCTTTATAATTCCGAATAGACTTTTTAAAAATGATGTTTTTAACATAAGAAAAGGCCACATTTTACCGTGGCCTTTTGATTTTGAGGAGTTGTCAATAACAGGTAATTCAATAACCAATCAATTGGCCATCTATATTTTGGAGTATCCACGTCCATTTTCTTGCGAGCGAGGTAAATATAGAACACTAAAAATGCCTCTTCAATAGGTTGAAACACGACACATAAAAAGAGCCAGTATTTCTACCAGCTCTTTTGCAAACCTTCTTTGAATCACTCGCCGAAGCTGTACGCTTCACACGAAAACAAGGCAATTATATTGATACTTACCTCGAAAAATCAAGAAAAAAGCGCCAATGGAATAACCAAAGGCGCTTGAGCACAGTTGTCTAAGATTTTTAAAGGAAAACACGGTCGTCACAATGGCAACTATTTAACTCGCGTATACATAAATTTATCCGTTCGGAATGCTAGTTTCAAGTATTTTTTACCTAGCTACTCGCCTAGCTCTTTACTAGAAACACTGGCTAGCTCATCACTATGTGCCGTGTGGGCATTTAAACCATTCAATAGCTCTGCCTCTGTAAACAATGAGCGTTTCTTTTTGTTCTTAGTCGCCTTGGGAACTGTTTTACCTTTCTTTTGTGCTTGAGTACGCATGCTTCACCTTTTGTAGTGCATCGCTTTGTTAATACTATGCTCTTTACTCCACTCAATCTAGCTGACGCTTTCAGTTTGCTTAAGGTGATTGTTTATTTCGTGAATCATCTTGCGTAAGGAGTTATCCAGCTCTTTGGTGTACAGCTTATCCTTGGCCAGCTCTCGCTTAAGGATGCGGTCGTGTTTGCGATGCCAGAATAGTTCGTGGACTTTTCTCATAGTGCCTGCTCATATAGGCGCTCTTTGGTAGGGGATAGATAGAACAAAGGGCTAACCCTCTTTCGAAGATCAACCCTTTGCCCTCTTTGGGAGCCTGTAGGTTTTACCCTACAACGCTTGCACAACCTTATTAGACAAGCGCACCGTATAGGAAGTCGTATCCGTCACTGTCCTACGGGAATAATACTAAACTTATTCCGAACATATCACAATATTAGTTTGCATTTCATTTTGTGATTTTTACCCATTTAAAGATTGTTTCTGTCGCTTTTTTCTGGTGGCTTTCTTGAGTGTTTTATAGTAGCCAATCTTTATCAGAAAGAAGTACCACAGCGCGTTAAGAGGCGTAGCCCTCAACCAAGTCCAGCCACCACGTTGTGAGTTCTTCATGTGGTAACAACATCATGCCGTCACGGCCTTTTCTGGCTTGTTCTAGCGCCTTTTCCAGAAACTCAAACTTAAGGTCGAACGGAGGATTGCACCACCAGCCATCTTCCCATTCACCTTGTAGGCCATCGAACCCAACACAAACAGGGTTTAGGAGCTGAGCTGCCTTGTGTTTTGGCTTAAGCTCGGCTGTTCGTTAATCCAGTCAGGAGCCACGTAGAAGCGGTTCGCCTTGGCGGTTTGTGGCTCGGCGGCCACGTCTAAAACAAACTGTTTTCCGGTATCACGTCGAAAGAGGAATTGAGCATCAAAGAAATAGTCCCAACGAGTCGCCCATTTGTTCTTTGCGCCCTCGACGGTCTTACTTTTGACTAGGTGCGCCATTCTCTGACTTCTCCCCACTCTTGGCCGCTACAGTAATGCGCTCTATGCGCTCTGCGTCCAAATCAATCTTCACTCGCTCTATCTTTGGATAGACCACCAATCCATAAAAGCTGTATGTGCCAATACCGACAACAGCCACCAGCGCTAACACAATGGTTATAGCCAGTAGCCGAACGGAGCCGATAAAGACACGTAGCCCAATTGCCTTACTATCATTCATGGACGCGTACCATGTCCTTGTAAGCAGAGAACAATACGCTGTGCTCGGTTTTGACACCTAAGCGCTCTTTCGTCGCCGGATTAATGGTTGTGCGTTCACGCTCTATGTGACGGAAACGGCCAAAGCCTCGAATTTGCACCTCACGGCCTTTCGCAATCTCAACCAGAATGTGATTGATCATTGCATCCAGACAATCGCCCACCAGCTCTGCATCATCACCAGTAAGCTTTAAGCCAAGGCGTTTAGAAATGTTTCTTTCAATGTCAGTTCGGTTTAAGCGTGTACTCATTAATGTGCCCCCTTGATCTCGTTTACCTTGCTTGCCAGCTCATCGCGGAATACATCCGATGCACTAAAAGTCAGCTTGTCTCGCGCAGCTACAATCGCTGGTGCTCCCGTTTTTGGATTACGGCCAGCTCGCGCTTTCTTAAGGCGAGGTGCGAACGTACCGAAACCACTAAGCAATACAGCATTGCCCTCAATCATGGTTTGAGTTGAGATTTCTTCGATAAAGGCATCAAAAACCAGCTCGCATTCTTCACGTAATGCGCCCGTTTCTTTTTTCATTGCTGAGATCAGTTCGTGCTTACCTACGGCTTTTTGTTTAGACACGCTAAGTCCTCTTGAATATCTTTCAGATAAATTCCGTGCTGTTGGCCTAGAAGATTGATGGCGTAAAGAACCAGTTCTTCTCGACTGCTACAGCCAAGTTCTATTTGGAGTCGCCTAATTTGCTCTCGTTGTGTCGCGCTGGCGCGGTAGTATTGACGTTTAATGTCAAACCTAGCCATCTTGGCAAGATGACGATTCCAGCGCTGCTGAGGGGTTAAGGCGTTTTTCTTGGGTTTACGTCCTGCCATTAGACGATTATAACCATTCCGAACACACCGTAAACATTCCGAACACAATTTCTGTTTTTAATACAAAAAAATACCGCCCATATAGGCGGCATTTGTGGAAAGATGATCAAGGATTGGCGTTAAGCTCGTTTGAACTCCGAAAAGTGGCTGCGCATGCCATCACGAACTTTGAGAGGCGTTTTGCGCAGCTTGGCGCGTGTCGCTGTGTCGTATAAGTATTGTTCCCATTCCCAATAGGACATATCACGTAGTCGGCCTACTGGCTCACCAACACTATTCATGAATATGTAGGTGTTCTTGGCTTGGCCGTTCGGGATTGAGTTGCCATTACCATCCAATATCTCAAAGACACCTCTCGCACCGACAAACGTCACGGTCAGACCATATTGCGCCGCTGTAGCATCAATCATTGCGCTAGTGAGGTAAACATTCTCGCCAAAGATTTTAGTACGGAGGATTTCACGACGATATTTCTTAATGTCTCGAACCCATTCAAAGATAACGCAGCGAGTATGTGGCGTTCGGATGTTGGTTTTTACTTTGATTAGACCAGCATCGAATAGCATTCTAATGACTCGATAGTTGATCTTCTCTCTTGGTGCAATTGTGTCGCCAGTAGCATCGTAGTCACAAATATGACCACCAGTAAGCCAACGATACGCTTGAGCGCTACCAAATTCCCCTGCGGGAGCATAGCTTAGCAACAACTTGTCATAGTAAAGGTAATCGCATAGGAAGTTACGGACTACCTTTGTTGCTTCTAACACGTCTAAATCAACTGGCTTTTGGCCAATGCTGTGGTATTCACTCGCTAACATGAGATAACTAAGCCCTTTTTATATACTTATGCGGCTAGTCTAGTTTTGTTATCAAATGTTGGCAATTGGAGATAGCTATTAATTTGACAAATGCACTCATCAAACCCCTTGGCCACAACCACGTAATACCCTAGATTTTGGAACATTTTTATCTTTTCCTGCTGTTCCTTACTTGGGCGACCTTCTTCCGTTTTCACCTCCAAAAAGAACCCGTGATACACCCCTCTCGGGATAGGAAAAAATATATCTGGCACACCTTTCTTTTGTCCCTCATAGCTCATCATCGAAGCCGCTTTAGGTGTTCGGTAGCCACCATTAGGGATTGAGAAAACCAGCGGGTAAATGTCCTTGTACTGCGTCTCTAACGTGTAGAACAAACGCACCTGTAACCAGTGTTCGGCCAGCTTCGTGTCGTTAAACTCTTTCGGGCGCTTAATCCCTTGTGCAAGGCGCGTTTTGTGTGGTGAATCCAGTTCCACTTTCTTCTGTGTCGCAGCGCGCGCAACGTCAATGTCTTTCTCAAGAATACGGATAAGCCAGGCTGGTAGCTCTGACTTGTCCACCAGCGCAGTATTTGGGACGTTTATCGATACCGGATTGATGATGTGATTAACAGAACGGTTAATCTCGTTAAGTGCTGCATCGATATTGAAGTCGCCGCCGTGGCCAGCTTTCACGCCTTTGCTTTTCCACTTCTTGCGCTTAGCAACTTGGTTTGCGAGAAAAGAGTGATCGAATCGTGGTGCTCTGGCCATAACTAGATAAGCCCTTGTACAACTAAAATCTCTTGCTCCTTACGGCGGTTGAAGTAGGCAAACACCTCGTCCTTGGTGAATTGCTTAGATACCACCTTGCGGCGGCCTCCTTGAGAGAAAACACGCTTAGCAATGTCCTCAGATAGCGTCCAACAAAGTGCAGTTTCGATTTCGGATTCGTCATTGATAGCGCGGTAGGCAGTGATCACCTTGGGTAGCTTGGCGAACGCCTTGCGCTCTGACGACTTCATAACCTTGTGCTTGTTGCGTCTCGGGCACGTAAACAGGGACGACCACACACCTTGATGTTGGTGCGAGCCTTGCGCTTTCCATAACGTTCCAAGCACGTCCCAATAGGTTGAGTCATCTTGGATAGCTGGCACACCAAGGAAGCTCTACAGTAAAAACATCGCTCATCGGGCAATTTCTCCACTACTCAAAAATTGGGATAAGGGAATAGGGTTAAAGTGTTTTATTCTTGGTTAGCAAAGCGCTCTAGGCGTTCTTCTAAGTCATCCAGCCAAACCAGTATTTCGCTACCTTTGTGAACGTAGTCGAGGTAGCTGTCTTGGATTAGTTCGGCCACATGACCCGAACACCCGTTTACTTCTGCCGCGATTGCACGGTTACTGAAATAAAAAGCACTTGGTGTGTCCGTAAAATCCGTTTCGCCTGCCGCCTCGCGCATTTCCATAAGCGCTTTAGTGGTCATTCGACGCAATGCAATCAGTAAGTCGTCTTGAGTTGCTAACGCTAAATTTTGCTTACTCACCGTTCAAGCCGCCACGTAACTCAGCATCTTGTAATGACGAAACTCGTTCTGGAACGGTATTTCATCGTCAAAATCCATTGGTGGCTCGCTGTATTGCTGTTGAGATTGATCCCAACCGCCTTGTTGTTGCTGGCCACCAGCTCGGTTATTGCCAAGCATTTGCATCACGCCATTAAAGCCTTGAACTACTACCTCTGTGCTGTAACGGTCTTGGCCTTGCTTGTCTTTCCATTTGCGAGTCTGCAATTGACCCTCGATGTAAACTTGTGACCCTTTGCGTAGGAACTCCCCCGCTACTTCGGCCAACTTGCCGAACAACACCACTCGATGCCACTCGTTTTTTTCTCGGTTCTCCCCTGTCGCTTTATCGCGCCAAGTTTCGGATGTAGCGATCGTGATATTCGCTACTGCGCCGCCATTTGGCAGGTATCGGATTTCGGGATCTGACCCCAAGTTACCAACCAGAATGACCTTGTTAATGCCTCTTGAAGCCATTCGTTATTCTCCGGTATCTCTCTTTACCGCTTCGTCTCTGTTAGAAATCGCATCACCAAAGAACAAATAACCCACGTCTGTACTTGTGTAGACAGCTATCAGTTCTAGGTTTTGCACCCTTGGGTTCACTTCGCCATTCTCGATTTTTCGATAAGTGTCTGGTGATAACCCGATTAACCTGCTCATTTCGAGTATGGTTAAATCTGCATGCCGTCTCGCTCGCTTGATTCGCGCTGCACGTTGCTGTCTATACTCAAGCGATTGGATTCGAGCGGCCTGTTTAGTCTTTGCGTCTCGCATTTTCATAGAAGCTCTCCACTTCACTTGCTAGTCGTTCTTCCTCGGTTGTAGTCCCCTTAATCAATGCAACGCGATATTCATATAACCGATTCTTTGACCAATCGAGGCAGAGCTTTTGCCACTTGATAACGGCAACCGGATCGGAAAGGTCGTAACCAGTCCCAAAACAGCTACAGCACTCCCACTTGCTAAATAACGACTTGGTGTAACCTGTGCCATTGCAAGTCGGGCAGCGATCCGGTTTGTCGTCCAATGTCACATCGGCATCTTGTAACCGGTTCGCCAGAGCTTCGCGTTCGTCCGTAGGCTCTATGCCCTCGAATGTATCCAGGATTGATGGTGAGCTTTTGTCTCGCTCTCTTTGCCGTTGTTCCAGTTGAGATCGCTTAATTTCAGAAATTATTTCACCCATCAACAATTCCGAACAAGTAAATTTTTAATTCAGTATAAACCCGATTAAAAAACAATTCAAAAATCACCAACACAAAAACCGAAATGATGTATTTTTATATCAGAAAACAGGAAAACGGAATAATATAATGAATCAGAAAGTATCAGAGAACAGCAGAAAAAAAGTTCACAACCAAATCCAAGAAGACGTTAAGGAGTACATGACCAACACCTCTAACAGCGTCTTAGGCTTCGCTTTGGCCAATGCAATTAAGAGCGGTCAGAACAACCTAAATGAATTGTGTAAAATGTGGGAAATCCCAGTAGACAAGCTACTTAGCAAGTTAAACACTTCTCTTTTCAAAGTGGATGATGATGAAGTCCACCTCGCATAGACGGATACGTTTAGCTATCGGGATAAGAGTAATGGAAAGCTTCGGGGAAACTAGAAGCTTTTTTTATCCAATATCTAATCCGAATACTCAAAAATTTAATGTATATATAAAGTTACAAATCATAGATAAATAATTTCCCATTCGGAATAACAGAAAACACAAAATAGCAACAAAAATAAACAATACTAACCAAACAAAACAATAATACTGTCGCGTTACAAATATAGATGAAGGATTGAAAAAGCATCAATCGCGAAAGCTAGTTTGAATTGGTTCATCAAGAAACCTCGTCCGTTAGGTTCCGTAATCATTAAATAACGGTATAGTAAAAAACAGATGCCTTACGTGACCATGACTCCAGATCGTTTAGCATCTTATCGACGTCAAATAGTTGAGTTTAATACTGCCAACACTTAGGCTAATTAGAAATTAGTGGGCAAAAACTAGCCAAAATGATAGGAAGCTTAACCACTTAAGTTGTACGGGGAAGCATTTTTGTTTTTAACAGGATAAGATGAGTTAACAGCAATATATTGAATGCGCTAACCCATCTGCTGGAAGCGGCAACTTTCTTTTGAGGTTAGCATCAAGCAGAAAGGGAAAATGAACATGAATTATTGGATAAAAATCTTGCTCATATCCCGATTCATGTAGAGAAATGAATATTTTTCAAAGCGTTTCTTTATGAAAGGGGAATTATCTGATCACAATGGGACATAAGGACTTGGGAGTTTTCATACGCCTTAACCTGAAAGAGATAACCAACTCGTTTGGGCGTTTGCAAAATTAGCAAAAAGTCTGGAATACTCGGCACTGCAAGACTTGGAACAAAACGTTCCCTAATAACCTTGATTGTGTGAAGAATATAAAAAAAGGCTGGATTCGAAGAACCCAACCTTTAATTAATTAGGAGGTAATTATGTAATCACCAACCAAGCTCGAAGCAGCTAGAAAGCTTCACTTCGTGTATGCGGGTAAACGATGGCGGCCACCATCAAAAACCCTTGTGCGTTGTCTTTCACCATGAGCCTTATCAGGGGAACAAATGGTAAATTTAATTGAACTGATTATAGCGATAATCAATCTCGTCGCCGTTATAGTGCAAGCACTATTCGGTTAACCAACGCTGCTGCTCTAGAAGTACATTGTTGCTTCTAGAGCACACTTACAACTATCCAATAATTAATATTTCCTGTCAATTCGTGTTTTTGTCAAGAACTCACACAAATGCGGTCGCTATTCGTTGTAGCATGCCGTTGTCTATAGCTAGGATCATTAAGTCATCTAAACAACAAAAACTTGTTGTGTATGTGGGAAACTGTGTAAATCTTTGATTTTCCAGTTATCCACATACGCTATAAAGATCTATATTTAACTATATCAATCTATGGAAACTATAGAACTATAAGATCTATAGGAACCGTAACGTATTGATTTTAATGCGGTTTAACTCGCTTAAAGA
>NZ_JADDYH010000053.1:46559-59115 GCF_015163595.1 Vibrio sp. OPT41
TCTTTTTTTAGGTCTTTAAGTAACAAGATCTAGGTTTAATTGATCATTTATTAGGTGTTTGTGATCTTCTTATAGGCTTTAGTGCTACATAATCTAGGTGAAAGTGATCATATATCAGGTGATTGGATAACAGGTTTTAGGTGTTTCTG
The DNA here is from genome assembly GCF_015163595.1 of Vibrio sp. OPT41. Taxonomy (NCBI): domain Bacteria; kingdom Pseudomonadati; phylum Pseudomonadota; class Gammaproteobacteria; order Vibrionales; family Vibrionaceae; genus Vibrio; species Vibrio sp. OPT41. The sequence goes on from NZ_JADDYH010000053.1 coordinate 46,709, forward strand.
TTCTTAAATGACATATTTTAGGTGTGTGAGATGGTTGTATAGGAGTCTTGTCCGGTTTTTTCTACTTTCGAGTCAATGATCACGTCGAATTCCCTCCCATATACCTAAAATGTGTCACATAGCTCATTTCAACCTAGAAAATGTCATCTATCGAGCCCATGACCTAAAACTTGTTAGCTATCAGTAATCGTGTGTATCGGTTAGTTCTGAAAGGGTATCTATCTTTTCCATTAACGACTCTAATTCATGCATTCCATCATCATGCTTTTGTTGCTCTTTTTCTGAGTGTCGCTTTGACAAGCTAGCTTCAACTTTAAGAGCGTGGTCTTCTTTACCCACATAGCGGTACGCGATGGCAAGTGATTCTAGTTCAGACTCGGTGAGTCTGACTTGGTTTTGAAGCCTTTTCAATTCAAGTTGTCGAATTGTCTTAAGAGCATCGTGTTGATTTAGTTCATCAATTGAACCTAGTTTAACCCACCGGAAGAGAAACTTGATTCCAGTAATGGTTCTACCTTTCTTTACAACCTCAAAACCCTTATCACCTTGGCTGCTTTCTAAAAATAGAAGCTCTTTGCTAATCTGAGGGTGTTCAGAAAGTTCTTTAATGCTTTCCCTGATACAACGTTTCATAAATACGCTGTTGTTTTTGAAGGAACTTTTATCTTTTTTCAGCTTCCCTGATTCGTCCAAAAGCCCAAATATTCCTTTCAGTTCACTAAGCTTTTGCGCATGCATTTCAAAGCCCTTGTCTTTGAAGCGACTAAGCAGTTCGTACAAGCGCTTAGAATACTCCTTCTTTACCTCAAAGAAATTGCGAGTATTAATCAGAGCAAATCCTTGATTATATTCAATATACTCTGATTTGAGCATATCGTTAGGAACCATCGTAAGTATGCCGTGTTTATAAGCTATATGTTTAAAAAGAGGTCTATAGTCGAATTCAATATCACCTTTCGGGGTTTCCACCTTTATCCCGATTTTTCGACTAGCTAGGCGGTTCGCTACTGGACTTAAGTTGCTACCGATATGTTTAGACTCAACACCTAACCACTCTGATAATTGATGTGAAGTAAACTCATAGTGTGGTGTTTTCTGCTCCCAATCACTTGGTTTCATATGTGCAATCATCAACGCAAACATATCTGCTTCCCTAGCGGATAGATCTTGACGACTAAAGACCAGTTGATGGCCTTTTTTGATATGTTTCGGGAGGTTATCGCTTACCGCAGGGTAGAAATATTCTTCATCACTCATGCAAATGCACATCCATAAATAACAAGATTTAGGTAATTATGACACATTTTAGGTCACGCATGTATAGAAATACTCACATCAAGCAGTGATTACAGATACCTGACTTGTACTCGCCCGACTGCGTCACGATAGTATTCAACTAAGCCTTGAGACTCTTTCTCGGAAATGGTGTTCATGTACTCTGCTAACATGGTGGCTGTATCACGAACCTTGTTCACGCTAGCTTTCACGGCGCTTGCAGCCTTGTTGTGCCAGCTAGCAATCACAAACTTAAGGTATGACACGAACTTAGGCGCTAAAGGCTGTTGGTGCTTGTTGTACAGCTTGATAACACGACGAGCTCCACTAGCTGATAGGCGGCCTTGCTTAGCTGCTAGTTGAAGTTGTTTTACTTCGTCAGCGTCACGTTTGAAGATCTTCAAAAACCAAGAATCAGACGGGATACCGTTATTAATTTTATTTTTACTCTCTGTAGAGAGATCTTTTGTATTTATAGTGCCATTTTTGTTTTTGTCTGATTGCTCGCAAGCCTTGTCAGCACTGGCCTCAAGAGTTTTTTCCACAGAAGCCCCCCCTGAGTGCCGTTTTTGTCTATTAAAACGCTTTTGTGCAGCTTGTAGCGCGTATTTGTATGCGCCAGCGAACATTTCTTGGATGGCGTCTACGCATAGAGTGATGTGACGTAGATTCTGACCTGTTGCATTGTTTGGCTTCTGTTCTCGGACAATTAAGTTCAAGTCTTCTGCTGTTTTCAGTTGTTTTTTGAGAGTGTCAAAAGTGGTTGGACGACAACCATAGCGATCGCAGTTCTCGTTGTAGACCTGTACCAATCGAGTAGTTGATGCAAAGCAGGTATGGCCATGCTTAAGAATATGGCTTGAGATAGTTTCTAGTAGGCAAGCAAGTTTACGTTGTGCCGACGGTTTATTGGCTTTGATATTGGAGGCTTGGGTTCTGAATCCTGACTTCCAGTAGCAAGGATGCAGTAAAAGCGGTGTGTTTTGCATAAAATTTGCCACCGATCTCTTTGAACGTTATACTTACACCTGCTTTAGTGTGGTGTAATTTGTGTTAACATTCGCTGAGATTGATGCTCAATCTAAACTGTTAAACTAATTACTAACCATTTGAGGCATTAGTCGCCAACTAAATGTCTCGCCTGATTAGGCTTCGGTCTAATTCATTACGGCATAATGACTTTCCTTAAGCTCGTTTGTCGTGACGCTTTAAGTTAGCCGCTTAAAGCTCGATTTCAGTAAGAAAGCCCGCTCGCCAAAGCGGGCTTTTTTATTTTCTGTTGCCCGAAATCGAATCACTTTCTCTCTATCACGGTATCGCCATGATCTAATTACAGAAAAACTCCCCTATTATTGATCGTAAATGGTTGATCAAACAAGTCTCTGTATAAAAGCGATTCCGAACAAGGTGCGTTACCATCTGGCGCTAGAGTTTACCAAAAATTTTATCTATTTAAACTCCTTTTGGACGTGTTAATATTCCGAACACATCAAATTTTGTGGATAGCTCTGTGATGAAATTTACTCCTCCACCAAGTGCTGAACAGCAATTAGAAACTCAAGTTAACCAATTAAAACAACAATTTAAGCGCCGACAGTTCCCGAAAAAGAACGCCCCAGCGCTACCGTTGGATTTGTTAGTAACAATCTCAGGTTGCACCTTTGGTTTGCATAGCCAAAAAGACGGTAGACTCGTTCTAAAGGCCGATAAGGCGATTAACTTTGATAAGGGTGTCAATGTGTTGCGCTCAGTGTCGTATATTACTGGCGCGCGAGATAGCGTATCTATCGCTGGTTGGGACTGGCGACCAACGCACTTCAAGAAAGATAAACTCTATTTTCGTCCTGTCGCGCCTAGTGATTTATAAAATTCCGAATTGGCCACCAGTATTTTCGATTTTATTGAGTGTTTTTTGTACTTAATTACTAATCGCTGGTGGCGCTTTTTAATTGATCAACTTATTGGAATTTTCGTGCCGAAGATCCGAAGTTGACGAACTGCTGTTTAATTTGAGGCGCAACACTCACTTTTTGCTCTACTGGAACGTAGCTATTTGTCGGTAAAGTCGCCATTTTTCGGGAACCTAGCGACTCAAACATAGCTCGCACCACTTGATGATCTTCCTTGCTGGCCATGTTGGCGATCGCTTTGCGCTGCGCATCGGTCACATAGATAGGTAAAGAGTCCACAACATCAAGCAGCATCGAGGTTGCCTTAGCGTTTTGCTCTACCTTTTCACGCAACTCTGCGTTCACGCTTTCTAGGTACATAAGCTGGTTAGTAAGATCACCGACAAGCTCAACATTAGTCTGTTGAGTCATGTTCGCGTAGATATTACGCGCGGATTCCTCATCAAAACCTTGTTCCTGTAGCGATTCGAGGATCATTTGCTCGCTGTTCGCACTTTCCATCATCATGGCCGGATGGTCTAGGCTGATATAGTTCGGCTGCAATACGTAGTCCATACCGTGATATGAAATCGTGATCGATGCCTCGCGTGTATCTTGGCCACCAGTCGCCCAGCTCCAACCACCAGCACGGCTATTGTGCAAACCTAAAGCAATACGGCCTGTGTCGGTATCTAAAAACTCTTGAGTGTGTTCAACAATACCGTCATCTGAACAGGTGATAGAGATTGTGCGGTTAGATGGCACGTTTTCTACCACAACCGGACGACCATTAATCATGATCACCTCAGTCTCACCGATTGAGAGCTTATTCGCTCGCTGGCGGGATTGATGGCCATAGTAACCATACGCTTCACCGAGTCGTAATAGCTCTTGAGTTCGTGGGCTGTTGAGCATCGCTTGAACGGCTTTGATGATGTAATTGCGCTTGTTGGCGCTAAGCTTGCGACCGTCATTGAATAGGCTGAAACGGTCGGATACTTGTTTAAGTGCTTTTGCTGTCACTTTCTTTTCTCCATTAATGGCTTTGGATTTCGGTTAGTAGGTCGAGAACTACGTCTCTAACGAATCGTTCCGCTTCGCTTTGGTCAGTCATGCCAATGGATTCCATCATTTTGTCGTTTTTAGAGACTTGAGCGGCCAGCTCGGAAATGACTTCCTTGGCCAGCTCGGAATCGAGGCCAATAACAGACGTGTAAAGGTGATTTTTGAGTTTTTCGGATTTGCCGATTGGGGATTGCTCGATAAGGTCAAGCACGGTGGCCAGCATGGTTGCGTAGTTCGCTTGAGATTCCATTGCATCGGCTTTCTCTTGCTCAATAGCGGTATTGAGAGAGTTAAAGCGGATCTCGAATGGCATATCGTTATCGTTCCACACCTTGCCGTCTCGGTAGATGGTGTGAATATCGATAGCGCGCTTAACGAACGCCACCACGGCTGCGCGGATTTGGTTGGCGCGTAGTGCAGATTGAATCGATGTGCGGAAGAAGCCGCCCTCGCCTAGTCCACCAGAAAGAAGATCACCAAACCCAAGCATGGATGGGTCTACGCCAAGCGTTCCGGCTAAGCGTTTAAGGTGAAACATAATGTCTTCGATGTGGGAGATATTCGGGTCAGTGGTAAAGGTATCGATCTGCAAGCCACCTTTAGCGCCGCCCATAAAGGGCAATAGCGTGTTGATGACGGTTGGAATGAAACCTAGCTTGCGGGAACGGTCTACCACCTCTTGACGGTCTTGCTTCATCTGGTCAGCGACCATGTTGATGTATTCCGCAGCTCCGGCCGCATCTAAGCCGTCAGTGTTTACCGCTACCATGCGATCGATAAGTGAAGCATTCACACGACTTGCGCCGAGCGCTGCAATGGACTGGCGAAGCATCGACCAAGCCTCAAAACAGGTAAGAAGAATGGATGTGCCGTAGTTCTGCGTCTCGATTGGCATGCGTGAATACGCATCGTCATAAAGTGAGTAGCGCTGGCCAGTGTAGTTAACTGGCGGTATATCCATATCTGGCCGCCAGATTGGCATTTTTAGTGGGATAAGCGCCCAAGGTTCGGCAAGGCGTACCTGTTCGCCGTTCGCTCGGGTTTGTAGATATTCCGCAGTAAATCCCGCTAGCTCGCCCGAACGTTCGTACTCACGAATTTGGTTTGGCAACGTGTAGTAGTTGGCCTCAAAGTGAGTAATACCCACGCCATCTTTCGTGTATGGGCGAACATAGTTAACCCCATAAACCAGCGTTGAATACGTCCAGTTCATTAGGTTTTCGTTGATTGGAGTTAGCAGCTCTCGGTTAAGACGGCCTACGTACTCGGCGTACTTCTCATCGGTTGGATGAAGATACACAGCCATGCCATTGTCGTTTGATACCGAAAGAGCGTGACCAAGGTGCAGATTGAGCGCGGCATCAATCGTGCTGTCCTCGGCCATTTCCTTGAGTATCGGATATAGCATGAAGCGATCTTTCGGCAGCTTGTGCAGAAAAAAGCGGTCTGAGCTTTTTCGACCGTCATTGGTCAGAGCGCCGTTGCTTTCATCTAATTGGTGTTCGCGATCGTGGAATGGCGATCCCGTGTATCCAGCGCCAGATTCAAAACTTATCCCACTCTCTTTATCGTCATTCTCGTTAAAGAAAGGGAACGCTTGTTTTAAAGCTGCCGCTAGCCCAATTGATGCCTTATTTTGCGACATGTGCGACCTCGGTAATTTGAGGCGCTTTTTACAGGGATGGGGATGATCTTGGATGATAGCGCATCGCGTCAATGTGACCAATACGCTAATAAATCATTGATTTTCTATGCGTTAATTTTTTTTAGTCAAAGTTCAATTGCTTGCCTTTGAATCTTGGTTACTCACCAAAAACACTAATTTTTATTCTTGATGATAATGGTCGTGTTCGGAATAATTCTTTTGTCCCTAAAAATCTACTTCCTTAGATATTTTAGATTATTCATTAACTTAAATTGATATTGATAGTGGCGTTTTTTTGGGATGGGGAATAGGAAAGGAAAAAGTCGGGCGAAAGCTCGACTTTTTTTTTGGCTTTTATCCAAAGAATAAAAGGCACGTTCAATGAACACTGATTTAACCCGCAGTATTGAACAGGCGACAACAATCGATGAACTGGTACGCCAGTTTGAAGCCTTGCTCGCTGTCGATATTAGCGACACTCCAAAAGGCCACCAGCGCCTTAAGGCTAACCAACTAGCCAAAGATATTCTCGCCAAGTACAACGGCGACTACTCCAACGTTTCACCCGAAGATAAAGCAGCTCTGCGCGACTACACAGGTTTTGGCGGCATCGGTGGCTCCACCAACGAATACTACACGCCTAAATGGCTGGCGAGCGCGACTTGGGATGCAGTTCGTTCCTATGGCTTTACTGGCGGTAGCGTACTTGAACCAAGTTCGGGCGTGGGCGTATTTAGCGAAACCAAACCTAAAGGCACCCTGACTACATCCGTAGAAATGGATCAGACCTCAGCGGCCATCAACCAAATTCTTCACCCCGAAGACCATGTAATCCAATCGGCATTCGAAGCGGTAGCAACTAATCCTGGCATTGGCGACTTTGACCTAGTAATCGGCAACCCGCCTTATGGTGTTCGAGACGCTAGCGCGATGAAAGACAAAGCGTACAAAGACATTAAGTACGCTGATCAGTATTTCGTTTCTCGTTCTATCGATAAGGCGAAAGCTGGTGGCTTGATTGCCCTAGTGCTGCCAACTCGTATTTGTGATGCGAAAAACCTTGAGAAGTGGCGTACACAACTCGCGCTTAAAGCGGAGTTTTTGGGCGCGCACCGACTACCAACGGGCACGTTCTCTGATACGGGCGTAGTGACTGACCTTGTTATCTGGCGAAAACACAGCGACCAAGCGAAAGCACTGATTGATAGCGCCGACCGCGACACGCTGATTGAATCTAACGTACTTTGGGACACTTGGCTCAAAGGTAAGTGGTTCGAGCGCGAGGGTAAGAAATTCATCAACGGCGAACAGACTGTTGAGGGCGTAGGTAAGTTTGCGCGCAAAGTCGTGAAGCGTGGCAACCGTTCTAACGATGATATTAAAGAGTCGTTAATGCGCCGCTTTGACAGTCGCATTGATTGGATGTTACTCGATGAAGCGGTTAGCGAGCCAGTGAGCGCGAAATACTCCGATGGAGACACGATTTTCCGCAATGGCCAGCAGTACGAAATGATTGATGGCGAATGGGAGCTATCTGAAAGCAATGCGAAAACAGGCGTTATCAGTAAGGCGACCTATGGCGTAGATAACACCGATGAGATCGGTTCTATCACCTACTCTACTGAATCGATGCTTAAGCTATCGGCCAGCCAAGCGCTCAAGCTTTTCGAAGATTACGGTTACCTGTGTCATGACGACTTTAAAGCCCTAATGCGCGAGATTGCCAAGCTGCCAAAAGCAAGCCAAGAACACGCTTACAAAGGCATTCTACTTGGCATGAAAGTTCAAACGCTTGCAACGTTGGTTGCTGGTAGCCGAACGACATCCAATAGCGACTTGGCCAACATAGCAATGGGCGCGGAGGACTTCCAGACCGAACAATATCGCGTGAAGTTAAGCGGCGAAGTGTTAGAGCTGAACGCGTTAATGGGCGGTTCTAAGGTATCGAAGAAAGCGCTAAGCAACTTAAGCGAGAAGTACGTCTCTGCATGGAATTACTACCACTCATCGATCGATTCTAAGGGCAAACTGTCTGACCTACTCAAAGGCGACCTTAAGCGTGAGCTGACCGTTCAATACAGTTCGTCTCGCATTTGTGACGTGTTCCATCTATGTGACCGTGAACTAGGCATAACCACACTGACACTGAATGACGTTCGCACGTATTACACCGCAAGCGGTATCGATGCGATGAGCGATGAGCAGTTGCTTGATTACCTAGCGAACATGGATGAGGTAGCGGTAAACCCTGACGGCACGGTGACGGCATTCCATAAAGCGACGACTGGCCTAGTCGGTAAGCGCATGGATCAGCTGACCACACAATTAGTATCGACCACCAGCGATACCGTGAAAGCTAACATCATGCGCCAAATTAAAGCCATCGAATCTAAGCGAAACAAGATCTCGATTGCCGATGTGAAGATGAAGCTTACCGATAAGTGGATTCCTAAAAACATCATGCTTGAGTTCCTGCATGACCGTGGCTACACGGAATTTATCTTGGGCGACTTTACCGAGGATAAGGACGGCTTTGAGGATTTCGTACAAAGCGAATCCGGCCAATACCTTACTGGCTACCGTTGGCGTGATGGCGAATGGATTGATGGCCTAACTCGTAATGGCGTGAAAGGTAAAGCAGCGAACAGCGATGAGCGATTTGAGCGTCAAATTGAATCGTACATCAACTATGGTGCGGTTCGTGGCGGTAGTAAGAACGAAGATAAATCACTTATCCGTGAACAAATGCGCCGCCTCGATGATGAGTTTTCTACATGGATTGCATCATCTGACCATTCAGAATACTTGGAACAGGTTTACAACAATACGTTTAACGGTTGGATTAAGCCGGAGTTTGATGACTCACCACTAACGCTAAATGGCGTATCTGGTGCGATTGAGTTCCTACCTTACCAAAACTCAACGATTCGCCGTCACAGTGCAGACGGTAACGGCATTATTGCCTTTGGTACTGGCTTGGGTAAAACGCTCACTGGCCTTGGCCTCGTGCAGCACAACCTAGAAACCAAACGCGCCAACCGTGTGGCCATCGTTGTTCCTAAATCCGTGTTAGAGAACTGGTTCTATGAGTCCGACCTGTTCTTTGGTGAAAGCAATCTATCTGACAAGGTATTTATCGGCCTTGAAGTTCACAAAGACGATGACGGAAAAATCATTCGGGAACCGGTATTAGATGAAACGGGCGAACCGAAGTTAGACAAGAAAGGCGATCCTATCTTGCGCGCCAAACTGACCGTAGACACAAACGGCAAGCGCGTAGCAGAACAGCTCCACCAGCTTACACAGTCAACCGCTCGCATCGTGGTAATGACAAAAGACGTGTACAACCGCATTCCATTGAAGCCGGACACGATTTCGGCCAACGTGCTTGAAATGCGCGATGCTGGTTTGATTGCTGGTTCAAGCAAGCTAGTTAAGGAAGCGGAAAGCCACACAGATCAAGCGAAGAACGCGCGCTTTGAAGCGAAATATGCTGACGATGGTACGGCCAAAAACGAAGAACTACCGTACTTTGAGGACTTGCTATTCGATTCGGTGATGGTCGATGAGGCGCATGATTTCCGCAACTCGTACAAGGGCGGCTCATACCGAAACAATCTGGCATTCTTGCCTAGCCAAGCGCAAGCCGATCGCGCTATCGATATGCAGCTTAAGAACAACGTCATTAAGGCTCGCAATGACGGTCGAGGCGTTTACTTCCTAACAGCTACGCCAACCGTAAACAGCCCTGTTGATATGTTCAATATGCTGTCCCACATCATTCCGGCAGACACGTTTGCCAAGATGGGGATCTTTGACAGCGACGACTTTATCCGCATGTTTGGTAAGACTGGCGAAGCGCTGGTTACTAAGATTTCGGGCGAAGTTGAACAGCGTGAAGCCCTACTCGGATTCCAAAACCTAGACGCACTTCGAAACATCGTTAACCGCTACATGACGATCGAGGATGCTAAATCCGTTGGTGCCAACGTTCACATTCCTGACCTGATTAGCCAGCAAAGCGTTGTCCAAATGAATAGCGAACAGGAAGCGCTATATGAGGAACTACGCCAGCGTGCTGACGCAATCAGTAATCCAGACAAAGACGAAAACCAAGAGATTGTCGAGCAATACCCTAACGACACGGTTTTCGGCCTAATCCGTAAAATGGACAAGGTAAGTACAGACCTTGATTTGTACTATGAGCGTGTTACCTACCGATTCGCCAAGGACAACAAAAAAGAGGTTGAGGCGGCAGTAGCTAAGCTACCAAATACCGTCACGGTCGCTTTTGAGGATGTGGCACCAGACGGCACGGTTAAGCTAAGCAAAATCCAAGTTAAGGTTGATAAGAGCGTTAAGGTCGAGGGCGATCACTGCGTGGTTCAGCTCCACCAGCAACTTGATGACCGATTCACAAACATTTGTGACAAGGCCAAGTTGAAATTTACGCACCCTGTCTCCCCTAAGTACGCCAAGTTCCTTGAGAACGCGCGCGAGATTTATCTGGCTGGCGGTAAGCAGCTTGTCTTCACCGAAGAAAAAACACAGCACAAGAAAGTCGCGCGAATCATTGCGGATTTTGTTGGTTGTAAGCTGTCTGAAATCGGTATTTTGAACAGCGATACCGTTGCGGGTAAGAAAGGCTCTAAAGCGACTGAGGACGATGAGGAAGCGGGTTTGGAAGCAATGGCCAATGCTTACAACACCTCGAAATACAAATTCATGATCCTCAATAAAAAAGGCGAAGTCGGCATCAACTTGCATCATGGCACAACCGATATTCACCACTTAACGCTACCTTGGACTCCAATGAGTATCACACAGCGTAATGGCCGTGGCGCGCGTGTTGGCTCTAAACAAAACAGCGTGAACGTTCACTACTACACGTCGAAAGGCTCATTCGATGATTTCCGCTTGGCCACAATCCAACGCAAAGCCACTTGGATTGAGACAATGTTCAAAGGTGATGAAAAGTACATTGCGAACGCCGATGCAGACGCAGCCGACGAAACTGCAATCATGCTGGCAGCAAATCCAGAAGAAGCGAAAGCCCGTATCGAAGCGGCTAAGCGTCAAGCTGAGCGCAAGCGCAAATTAGAGGAACGCCGACTAGCAAGTATTAACGTCAGCAAGTACATCAAAGCCACCCAAATGCTTGCTTTGGATGTGAGTGCGGTTGAGGGCGAGCTGGCCGAACTACGCGAGAAGTTAGAGCCACTACGCAAAGAGGTGGAAGAAGATCGCCTACGTGCAGAGGGCGAGAAGCGCGGAAGTTGGCAGCACAAAAACTACCAACGCACCAAAGGCAGACTGTTTGCGCTAGAAAGCCAAATCAAAACCTATGAGGCAGCGATCAAAAACCGCGACAAAGCGAGCGATACCATCAAGAAATTGAAACCAGCAATGGAGCTGGCCATCAATGACGGTGTGTTAAAGGATTACCCTGACTTCCTAACTCATCCAGAGTTGTACATTGTTCGCAACGGTGTGATTGTGCGTAATGGCTACACCTACAAAGCCGAAGTTAAGAGCCGTTCTTGGAGCGCCGAGTACGATTCAAAAGCAACAATCATGATCACCAACTTCGACCGTAAATCTGGCACGGTGGACGGCTTTATTACTGAAATGGACGGCGAACCAGCGTCACGCAACTATGTCGATCTACCTGTTGAGCGCATTATTGAAATTGCGCCAGTGAATCAGGATAGAGCTGCGCTAGAAGCAAAAGCGCTCCAAGGTGTACCACTAAGTGAAGTCGCTCATACGTTTGACCGTGAGACGTTCTTTGAACTGGTCGCAGAAAAGAAAATGAAAGCCTACGGTAACAGCCGCCGTTGTTTGGTGCGCAATGCTGACGGCTCATTCTCTACGCCGTGGGGGTTGGATGTTGAACCAGACCAAACGCTGATTTATCCAGATGCGAGCGATAAAGCGATCGTGAAAGCCCTACTCGACCAAGTAACCAAGCAATTGGAAGATAAAGGTCGCGTGATGTTGGAACACGACATTCTAAGTTTCTTTATCGGTAGCGATTGGGACAAACAGGCGATGGAAAACGGCAACCAAGTGAGCGAACAGGAAGTTGTTGAACTGGTGACACTTGAGATCAAAGCATTCGAGGAAAAATACCCTGAGCTTTATCAAGAAGCGCTACTGAAAGCAGAGACGACTTACAAAACGTCTATCACTTTCCTTAAAGAGCTAGATAACCATCTAAGCAATTTGAAATGGACAGGTTACACCAACACACACGAAGCGCGCCGCCTATCGGCTCGTGAGTTCACTCGTTACACCGATATTCTGACCGAACGCTCTAGCGAATACCGCACAGAGCTGGAAGATAAGCTATTCGCTGACTTCACTAAGCTGGTGGCTAACGACCCTGACCGTGCGAAACGTCTATCACAGATCGCGTACTGGATGACGCAATACAAACCAACGACCGATACTCACCTACTGAAAAAGGTCGATGCGATTTACGGCGAAAACTCACAAGAAACCATGCTTAAGGTATGTGCTGACCTACACGC
>NZ_JADDYH010000053.1:59163-91190 GCF_015163595.1 Vibrio sp. OPT41
TATTGGCGAACGTGAGTTCCTATCCGGTGATGGCCTAATCTTCTCGGATGACTGGTCATTGAATCGCATGAAAGGTGCGTATGGTTCGCTATTCACTTATCGCAGCGCACAGCGTGAGGAATTTATCGAGAAGTACCTAAATGCGGATAAGCCGGAAAAGGCCGAGGTTAAAGTGACCGAAACGCAGAAAGTGAAAATCGATAATATCTCTGCCATTAACGTAGAGAGCATCGAGAAGTTTAGCGAACTAATGTCAGGCATTGGCATCGACGTTAAAATGGTGACTTCACCAATTAGCTGGAAGCCTAAGCGCGGTCGCAACCGAAAAGAGATTGTTGTAGAGCCATACGAGCGCATTGGTTTGATGGACAACAATGGCCTTAAAGGTTCGCTTAAAGTGATGTTCGCTGGTGACAAGGAAGCTAAGGCCGAGTACGGCGCTGACTTCGCATCAAACGCAAGCAGTGAATTTAATGGCGGCTGGTGGTTTATCTCTGCGAAAGCGGATTTGGAATTGCTAGCGAAATCGCTATTAACCATTCATAACACAATGGCCGAAGCTGCCTAACTCAAATTTTCGCATGCGAAAACTTTTTGGAGACAACAATGATTACTCAAGTGAAATTGCCTACCGTTGAAGATCTACAGCCCTTACTCGATGAGGCGCTAGAAACAGCGCAAAGCAAAGAAGCATTTATCCAAGCTCAAGTAGATGGCATTTACAAAACACTTAAAGCCAATCCGCTCATGTACCGTCACTATGGCGCTTATTGGTGGGCGGTTAAATCGCTCATGGCCAAGCATGGTTATGACCTTGGCAGCGATTCAGAAGTGAGCACAGAGCAACACTTCAATTTCGAAGACCCTGCGATTTTGTTGTGTGCTGCGTGGGCGTACCAGCAAGAGCAAGTTGATAAAGGCTACTGGCAAGCAAACCTACATACCTACTACGTCGATGATGAAGAATTTGAATATTCTATCGAGGACGTGAATCTCGAAGCGTGGAGTGTTAACAGCAAATCGATGCGTTAAGTTTTCGCATGCGAAAACTTTTGAGATAGAAAAAATAAACCCCGCCACTGAACAAATGGCGGGGATTGCACGTTGAACAGATAAGCTTTGATGCAATCAATCCTACCCCTAATAGTTTTGTTGCCGCCTATCTGTAATTTAATTTATATGAAATAATTTTCACATTCAACAGGTTTTTCAATATTTTTTATTAAAAACAATGAATTATGCAACTAGGTGCTTTTTCCTTCTTATGCCTGTTGACGCTGCTCTTTGTAACCTAGTTAAGTAATAGAATTGTCAAAAAGTTTTCGCATGCGAAAACACATGGAATAAATCTCACAATTTATCTAATGTTCTCGCATGCGAAAACTTGTGCAATCGGTTCTGTTTGTTACTTTTTTTTCTTGTGCTGTTGCTACTGGCAACGTATAGTGTGTGCCTGTTGCCAGTGACAACAATCGAGAGGCATTGATATGGCATCCAAGGAACGATGCGAAAGATTAAATCAATTAGTCCAAAAGGCAGGAAGTACCAGAAAAGCCAAGCAGCTCATTGATGGCGTTAAGGGTGTAAGCCCTTGCCACACTGCTATTTACAAAGCAATGCACGGCGGCGGTACAACTGATTACGTAGTTCAGTGCTATATCGAGGATCTTGAGGTAGCACTGAGCAAACCAAAACAGCAAACAAATTCCACCAGCAAAGGAAATTAATTAATGAGCATTATCATGGCGATTGCCAACCAAAAAGGCGGCGTTGGTAAAACAACTTGTACTTACAACTTTGGCATTAGCATCGCTAGCCAAGGCAACAAATGTCTATTCCTGGACTTTGACCCACAAAACAACTTAGGCGGTTCAATCGCACCGGAAATGGTCGAGAATCCAGAGTACACATCTGCGAGCTGCCTACACAACGCTTACAACCTTTTCGAAAATCCAGTAAAGGCTAAACCTTTCGAAGTCAGCGAAAACGTACACGTTATTGGCGGCGATAAGCGCATGGGCAACATTACTCAATCACAAATCTTAAACGTGGCTGAGTCTATCGACCTTATCAAAGACGACTACGACTATATCTTTATCGACTGTCCACCAGCGGCGAACGCGCTACAGCATGCAGCGCTACTTGTGGCCAGCAAGCTACTTATCATTAGCCAAGCACAAAAAATGTCGATCAAAGGCGTTAATGAGCTGGTTAAGACCTCGCGCCAAATCCGTCGAATGAACCCTGACTTGGAAGTGTTAGGCATTGTCCTAAACCTTATTGAAGCCAACATTACAAACGACCAGCGCGAACAGGAAGCGGAACTTCGTAAAGAGTACGGCAACCTAGTTTTTGAAAACAAACTGATTAAAACAACGCGCGTAAGTGAAGCTCTAAACCAAGGCAAAGCACTGATTGAAACCAACCCTAAAGCGGCTGATAAATTCGGCTTTACAGCGGTTTGTGATGAGCTTTGCAAGCGCATGGTAGAGGTGACAGCATGACCAAAAGCTTAAGAGATCGAATCAAGCTTAGCGACCTAGATAATCTCTTGGATGAATCAGCGGTAGAAATCCGCGATGCAGCGAAAGTGCTGGCTATCCCTAAAGACTCTTTGTATTCAGTTGAGCAAGTTCGTGAAGAATTTAACGATGAATCACTACTTGAGTTATGCGAAAGCCTAGAAGAAAACGGCCAAATTCAACCTGTCGTTGTTTACCCGTTCGATGGCAAGGGATACAAAATCCAAGAGGGTGAACGACGTTGGCGCGCCGCTATGTTGAGCGACAAGCTGACTCACGTTGAATGTATTGTCCGTGAAAAGGGCGATATTTTTGGCCAGCTTATTGAAAACATCCAACGTGAAGATTTAACGGCAATCGAGTTGGGTAAGGCGTTTGACCAAGCTAAGAAAAAGCACAATCTTGATAACCGTGGCTTAGCTAAGCGCCTTGGCAAATCAGACGGCTACATTTCGAAATACCTAAATGTGCTTAAAGCCCCTGACTTTGTTTTGGAAGCATTCAAAAAAGGGATTATTGGTGATGTTGAGTCCATCAACGAACTACGCAAAGCCAGCATCGATAACTCTGAGCGCGTTCGTGAAGCACTGGAAAGCGGCGAGAAGCTAACGCGCCAAGATTGTGTAAAACTGCGTACTGGCGAGCTAGATAGCGAGGTGGAAGTTACCCCTAAACCTAGCGAACTCGAGAAAGCAGAAAAGACCGATAAGACACCAGTAAGCAAAAAGCCTACAGCAAACCAAAAGCCTACCAGTATTTGTGTCATGGTTAATGGTCGTCATGGTTTGGTGTTCGCATCTGGTAAGCATAGCGACAAGCTAACGGTACTGTTTGATGATGGCGAACTTGAGCAAGTGCCAGTTGGGGAAGCTCAATTAGTCGGTTATCGCGTGTAAAGTTCTCGCATGCGAAAACTTTTTTAGAGCGGGTGGCTAATTAGCTGCCCGTTTTTCGTTAGAACGTAATACCCGCCGTCACGGTAGACACCAACCACATAGTGATCGAGTGGCACGTCTTGCCAGCCAAATAGCCCTAGTTCGTCATCGCAATAAGCGACGATATTCACCAGCTTTACCTTTTGGACATGCAGCAGATAGATATTATCTAGCGCCCCTTTAAATGGTCTGTAGATATACTCGCCATCTTTCCTTAAAGCGGGGATCTCATTCCCTGCGACTGAATGTCCATCGGCAACGCCGTCTTCGTTTATGTCGATTAGCCCGTAGTGATAACGATGCCTGATAGTAAACATCCCCTACCCCCAAATGCAAAAACGCCAGATTTGACAATTAAATCTGGCGTTTTTGTGTGTCTATAAAGGTTGTATAGGCAGTATATGCCAAGAACTATTTTATAGCATGCCTCGAAGCGTTTGCAAGTTCGTCCAGTTGCACACTGGACTCGAACATAAAGCCTGTTTGTACCCCCTCGTTTTCCAGCTCTTGATTTACACGCCCAAGAATATCAATAAGCGATGCACCACCACCGCCAAACATATCCCCGAGCGCTTGGCCTTGGTGAAGCAATTCACTATTGATTGCCTCGGCCATTGCCTTAAATGCCAGTGTCATGCGTTTTGCGCTTCGGTTGTTAGCAGCAATGAATCTCGCCAGCGCTTCGGCCTCGGGATCGTTGTCGCCAAACAAACCGGACTGAGCCAATAGCTCATCGATGTGCTGACCGGAATCTTTGGCCTGTCTTACTAGCTCGGTTGCTTGCACCAGTGAGTCAAGTGCTGACTTAGCGAGGTCAGGTTGTGAGGCGTTAATTTCCACGGCTTCTGCCAGCGTTCCAGACGTGTTTTTATGCACCTCCCCGCTAAGGTATTGCATCTCAACAAACGCGCTTGCTGCGCCGTTTAGCGCGCTCGAAATGTTGCGAATTTCGGGATCGGCTTCCTCGGCTACCAGCTTCACCAACTTCTCGTTTTTGTACGCCTTGGCAAACACGGCATTTTGCATGCGCTCAATCAGTTGCTTGGTTGGTCGGCCATCTTCGGTAAGTAGTCCGGCGGTTGAGTTATCCCCAATTTCAGTTAAGAAACTGTTTATAAATCCTTGGTTAGACTTGGCCAAAAGGTTGCCTGTTTCGCTCGGTTGGAAAAGGGCAATCATGCGGTCATCGATGCGCTCTGCGTCAACCCAAGCCGTCTCGGCGGCGCTCATTTGTTGCAAGTCAGAGAGGTTGGAGTCTCGGGTAAACTTAGCACGGTTAACTTTGGTGACACGTTCTCGAACCAACACTGGCTCGCGCATGCTCTCAACTTTCTCTGGTGATAGGTCGAAGCGCTCCGCATTGTCGATTAGGAACTGGCGGTACTTATCAGCCTTGCCCTCTCGATACGCCTTGATGATAGCGATGGTTCGACCGTTCCCCGACTCCACCACATTGTCCGAGCCAACAATCGGTGCGCCGTGGCTAGATAGTCCAGAATCGGTCAATTGTTGTGGGCGCAAATCGTTGGCTATTTTTGAGATCTGCAATTTTGAGGACACGCGAGTACGGTCGCGCGGTTGCAGCTCTTGTGGGAAATTCGGATTGATTCTACCGTCCAAATCGTTCGATGGAATAAGGTCGCTGGCTTCCACGACTTTAAAGCCTGTTTCTACTTCGTCGCCTTTTGCTGTCACAACGTAGCTGGTTCGACCTAGCTTGGGTTTTGGATTGTCTGTTGCGTACAGTTGAACAATCTCGGCTAGGTCATTGATGTTTTTCGCCTCTTTGATTTCGACGTTAATTGATGTGAGTTGATTCAATTTGACCGCTCCGGTTGGGAGTGGCGAGTTCTCGCATGCGAAAACTTTTGGGACAGGGAAAAGGATTAATGGCTCTTAAGCAATGCGAAAAGCGCCTTGGAGTAGTTATGACGCTCACTGGCTGCCAGTGCAAGGTTTAGAGATTGCTTGTAGTAATAGTCTGCTCGGATTTTAGTGAAAACATTCATTTTTTTTCTCAAGTTCTCTGAAAAGTTTTCGCATGCGAAAAGTATATAGAATGTCATGTTTTAAAGTTCTCGCATGCGAAAACTTAAGCGGCCAGTTTGTCAGGATTGTGCTCGAACCATTCAATCGCTTTTTGCTTGATGCTATCTAGCTCCAAGCCCTCTGAGTGAACGTCTCGCATTACATCAAGAAACAACGATGGCTTGGCTGTATTAAACTCCCCTGCAAGGAATCTCGCAACCAGTTCGCTTTGTTCAACTGGACGTTCGCCATTGTCGCGCTCATTCTGCTCAATGTGCTTAGTGATGGTCTTGATAGCCTTGCTACGGTCAGCGCGCGACCAGCTACCAAAACCACCATTTTTCTTGGCTGAACCCGCATCGTTTTTCCAGTAGTCCAAACCTCGCGCAATATGCCCTTTGTAGCCAAACTGGAAGTTTTCGCCATCCTTGTACACAACGTAGTTATCGCCCTTTTCAACCATTTGGTAGTTAGGGAAAAACGCCATTTCGTATTCGTACCAGTTAGGCAGAAGTAGCACTTCATTGAGCTTTTCAATCTTATCGGAGCGGCCTAACTTGGAAAATTCTTCTACCGATATTGGCTCATCCGAACTTGATACCGGCTCCTGCTCAACCTTTTGGTTAGCGCCAGTCAGTTTATTAAGAATTTCCACCAGCTCACGGTTCTTTTTGATGCGTTCACCAATCGATAGCTGGCCACTCTTAAGCTCTTTCAACAAACCCGCAGCATCGCGGTTGAGCGTCATTTTTTCTCTTAAGCTTAACACTTGATTGTCTCCGGTTTAGGCCGCCGAAGTGGCGGCCTTGGTTGTGATTAAATTTGCGCTTGGATCATGCTTGTGATGTTGCTTAGAGCGGCATCCATCAACGCTTCGTTCTCTGCTATTTGGTCGTTAGCTTCGAAGTGGGCGTAAGCCTGTTCTAGTGCGGTTTGGAACTCATCAACCAATTCCGGCGTAGGTTCACCAGTGAAATCTCGGATTTCCTTTAGTTTCTCTACATGTTCCATTTCTTCGTTATTGCCCTCTGTTTCAGATTGAGGCGCTTCACTACTTAGATTGAACGCTTTCACTAATAGCGCTTCCATTTCCGCTGTATCGTCAAATTCACCGATCAAGTCGTTGCCTTGGTATAGCGCGAACTTGTACTCGCCATCTTTAGCGATCGGATAAATGTCAGCGTGGCTTTCATTTAACCATGAACGGGCGATTAGCGGAGCGTACACGTTCGCTGGCACTGAGCCATTTACTGAGTGGATACCTGCCGCAACACTTGGTTGTACCAATGTGCCTTTTTCGTTGTAGTAGGTATCCGAAGATTGCCAGTCCTTAATCGTCTCAAGTTGAGCTTTCGCTTTTTCGCTTAAGTCGGTCGCTAGAATGTCGAATAGAACGTCTAGGCTGTAAGTTAGTCCATCCTCATCTTTCGCATTAATCGACTTCACTCGGCCTGTTGGGAAAGTCACTTCCTGCTTACCAAGTTTTAGCTCTAGGTTGGTAAAGGCTTCTAGCTGCTCAAGCGCTTTCGCTTCTTCTTCATCTAGGCTTTCACGGAATGAGGTAACGTCTAATGCGTCATCCTCTGCCTGTTCGCCTTGCTGGTGCATTTCAGTTAGAGACGCGAGCTCTACCACTTTGCGCTCTTTACCAAAATCAAAGTCCACGGTTAGGTGGCCACCAAAGAAATTGCGATCGTGGTAATCGGTCATCGTGTCGCTGTTGTTGTAGTCGTATTGGCCTACATAAGCGTTAACGAACTCGATCAGCTGATCTACTGCTTCGGTATAACGGCTCATACCGTGTGGCGCTGGCGAGTTAGGGTTATCAATCTCGAACTGTAGGTAAGCTGGATTGCAGAGCATGACGTTTCTTGGCAAGTCAGTCAGCGTTAGGTCTAGTGTGCCGTAGCGAGGCTTGCGTACTGAGATTTTAACGTCATTACTGATCTTGCCAGCTTTCTTAAGCTGAGCGATAAAGGCGCGGGTTCGCTTAGCGATTTCACCCGTATCTCGAATGCCCTCGCTCTTATAGATTGAGCCAAATGAATATTGAGTTGGGTCTAGTGCGAGAAGTTGTTTTTCTTCCTCGGATGCACCCTTGCTCACTTCATCTGCTGTGTCAGATTCTACGGCGTTCTTAGCACCCAATAGCTCAAGCAGTTTGTTAGCACCGTCAACCGTTAGGTAGCTGCGAGAATTGGTGTTAGCGATAAAGCGTAGCTCTTTACCCTTGTTCGACTTCGCAGAGAAGAAACTGTAGCCAAATGTATTTTCCATTTGGTTCTCTTGTTCTTCGGTTAGCGCAATATCGTTAATCTTGCCGTCAGCGTCCACCTTAGCCAGTAGCTTGTCGGCGTTCTCGCGTAGTGTTGGGCGCGAGTGAAGCGAACCCGAGCCGTTAATGGCTAACGTTGAATACAATGATTCAAAGCCGTTGATTGTGGTGAACATGGCCGGACTGACAGGCTCTAGTGGTGCGCTGTATTCCGTCTCTGCAATTTGCTCAAGCGTTTTGCCGTCCTTAAGCATGTTAAAGATTGCAATAGTGCTTTCTTTCACTGCTTGGTCGTTTAGTTGAGTCGCTTTTTGCTGCGCTGCTGCGCTCTCTAGGCCAGTTTCTAGCACCTTGCCTGTGTACGTATCGATAACGCTAAAATCAGATTGGCCAATAGTGCCAACTGGTGCGTAGCGTTTCTCGCGTGTCGCCTTGAATTGACCTTTATGGTTCAAGTCAGGCAACGCAGCAAGGCTAGGGAAGCCACGGCTTTCGTATTCCGCTTCGATAGCTTTTGTGTACCACAATGGCATGACCGAGTTATGGATAGCGCGCGCCATCTGTTCATTGTCGATCTGCTCATCGTTATCCAAGTATCTAAAACCATGAATTGCCAGGATGTCTTGGTTGGTAACACTTGCCATTGCATAGTGCTGAGCAAAGAGCTCATCTGAACTTAGTTCGGATAGGTCAGGGTAGATACCGTCATCAATCGCCTTAATGAAGCGCTCAACTTTTTGGTAGTCCTCGCCTTGGTCTGCCATTGCTGGAATGACGGTTTCACCTTTTGCCTTGGTGTAAGCTACGTCTCCCTCATGGTAAACCGTAGTCGCGCTAAACGCTTTTTCTACGTCATCCAGTGCTAACGCTTCGCCGTTCTCAAACTTCTCGTATAGGTCGCCACGTAGCGCGCGTAGGTCGAACATTTTCGCCGTTGCACTAAAGAATCCGTCACGGTAGTTCAAGATAGCTTGCAGTAGGTCAGCGCGTTTCGCACGGCGGTTAAATGGAATGCGATGAGCCGTTAGGAAATCAGTGATCTCTTTGCGGTTCTTAAATTGCGCTTCCAGTGACGCTAGGGTTTCACCTTGTAGTGATTCCACTAGGTGCGCTTGTTCTGAAATACGCTTAGCTTGGTCATCCACTTTCTCGCCACGTTTTAGTGTTTTACCAGTACCTAGCGTTAGGTCAGCTAGCATAACAAGACGTTTGCGATCGCTTGGGTTTACTGACTGCATATCCTTAAGTTGGGATAGAGCTGCTTCTTGGAAGCGCATGCGGCCTTGCGTGTGTTCTGCTTGGCGCTGTAATTCAGCATCGCTTTGAACCAGCATTAGGTCTTCGGCAATCTCTTGAATCATGTCCGGCGTCACAAGGTCAATCGATGCGCTCCATAGCTTGTACGCGTTTGGATTTTCCTTGCGGTTCTTCATTTCTGGTTGCTGGCGTAGCTGCTTAGCGAACGCTGCTTTGAAGCCCACTTGTTTTAGGGTATCGAGCGTAGACTGAGGAATTTCATCAACGCCTTTGTCCTCAACCCATTGGCCTAGCGCTTCGGTTGCGATGCGCTCCGCTTCTTCTAGGTCGCCCTCAACCATGCCAAATAGCGGCTCTAGGTCAAAGTTGCTTACTAGTTCTGGTGGCAGTTTTTGGTCATAAGCGATCGCACCGTGGCGAATGCCATTACCAGCGTCAGCGAATTGCTCTTTAGCCGATTCTGGATCGAGGTACTTAGCCACTTGATGTTGTGGCGGCGTTGTACCCAAGCCATAAGGGCGTAGACGTAGGCCATACCAGAATAGGTTATCCGTGGTTTCGTCTTTGTCTTGATCGTTCGCGTTTGGCTCGTCGTTCTCAATTGGTTGTGGTTCTTCGTTGTTGTCATCGGTATCTTGAAGCAACTTAGATTCGCGATCGTAGTCAGCCAGAATAAGTGATTTAGCAGCTTCCCAACCTTGTAGATCGTCACCACCAGCAAGCGGTGAACCCTCGCCGTAAGTGACAGCCAAGGTTTGGTTATCGCGCGCGTGGATCATGTACTGGCCAAAGCTATCATCGTCGTTCGCGTCAGGCGATTCGAAGTAGACAAACGGCTCGCTATCTTCGCCTTTATCCATCTTCCAGCCCTTAGAAATGGTCTTGCGACCAATAAGAGCCAATAGCCATTCTTTGCGCTCGATATTCGCTTTTCGTTCCTGTTCTTCGTCTGACAACTGAGGAAAATCGTTTTCAATTGAATCACGAATGTATTCTTTAGCCTCGGCAAGCTCTGATACCGTCATAGCACCTTTATCGAGGTCATAAATCACATCATTGATATACGACTCTGAATAAGTGCTAGGAACGTTTTGATTTGCTGCACCTGCAAACTCTAATGAGTCTTGAAACTCTTGGCTTAGCTGCTTAACAAAGGCATCAAGATCGTCATTGAAAGCACGGTTAATGATGAAGTCGCGTTTCTCTTGCTTAGTCCATGAAGCGTCCCATTGCTCGATCACTTGAGATGAACTACCACCAGCGTTTACATTTTTCGTTGCTGTATTTGCTGCTGGCTTGATAGCAGCAAGCTGTT
The DNA here is from genome assembly GCF_015163595.1 of Vibrio sp. OPT41. Lineage (NCBI taxonomy): Bacteria > Pseudomonadati > Pseudomonadota > Gammaproteobacteria > Vibrionales > Vibrionaceae > Vibrio > Vibrio sp. OPT41. The sequence continues at coordinate 69,496 of NZ_JADDYH010000053.1, forward strand.
TGCGTAGTTCTTCTTGGATTTCGTTATGCGTAGCGATCTGAGTTTCCAAGCGCTTCTCTTTCTTGGCCAGCTCATCGAGCTTTTGTTCCAAGTCGGTAGCTTCTTCGCCTAGTTGCGCAGCTTGTTCATCAAGTTCTTGTGCCTTTTGTTGCGCTTCTTCCAATGCTTTCTTGTCAGCGTCTTTCTTGGCCTTAGCAGCGACAAATTTCTCGCTGTTGTTTTCAAGCAACTGCGCTAGCTTGTTGGTCACTTCCTTAAGGGATAAATCCATGTTGCCCTTTGGCGCGACTACGTGAGTAATATCGCGCGAGTTCATTAGAAAGCGGAACGCGATTAACGTGTCATCTGGATTGATTTTTAGCGGATCGTTATCCGGCGCATGGAACGCAATAGAAATGCTCTGGCCATCTGAAAACGGGATTTTCACCATTTGGACAGCAACCGCACCAGACTTGCGCGGTTTGCCTACTTCAACGGCCTCTACCGATAGAGTAGGGGTTTTACGTTCCAAGTGCTTACCGAATTGCTGAGCACGCAATTCAAGCCTTGAGGCTTTCGATTTGAACGCCTCTAACATCATTTGTGGCACAGGCTTGCACTGATACAAGTAGGTGTTCTCCAAATCCTCAAGTGACAATGCTTCTAGGATTTGATCGGCGTTTTTACCTTGCAGCACCGCTTCAATCTGCTCCGGCGTGAGTTTCTTGGCCAGATGGTCGATGCGATCCACAATCTTGATTTGATTTTGACTGGTAAACATCATGACTTTGCCGCCTCTAATTGTGCTTCAAGTTCTTTGGTTTCTTGCTTCTCTTGCTCTAATGCAGTTTCGAGATCTGCTATGCGGCGTTGTTCTTCTTCCAACTTAGTGCGAACGCTATCCCGAGCGGCTAGGGCATTGGTGTAATTGGACTGAGCGACTTGTTCAGCCGCTTTGGCTTCTTCAAGTCGCTTAGCAACAGAACGTGTAGCTGGTTGAATGTCTGAGGTGTCTTTAACGACTTTAGCCGCTTTACGTGCAACTTGCTTGTCAAACTTGCTTTGGTTGCGCTTCATTAGGCGAACCATTTCACGCGCAAGCTCACGCTCGTTTTTCACGCTAGGGATAGGCTGTTTAGTGCTGTTGAGTGTCATTTGGAAAATATCACCCTCATCACCAATAAACAGCGTCATTGACTGGCCATTATCAAAGAATAACTTGGCGCGTTTAACTGTCTCGCCGTCTCGTCTCGTTCTCTTGTTCGAGGCTTCTACGTCTGTAACAGTTGCACCAGCTTGTTTTAACGCAGTGATCAGACTCTTAAGGCCGCGTTCGGTCACGTTGTCAAAATCGACCACCACATAGTTATGTGACTGGTCTAGTGCAAACTTACTGTTGTTACGCAATTTCAAATTCCTCTGAATATGTCGTACAGGTAGGAAAGATTTTGTATAGCGGATTGATTAGGGAACAGGAGCGCTCAATCTTAACGTCCAGAATCCACTCGCCATGCAGCTTTTCCCCCGCTTCGAGTTCGAGTAACTTGCGATCGAACGTCAGGTATTCGCTGTTATGTCCGGCGTGTGAAAAGTCGAGCTTACGTGTGCGAGTAATGACGGCTTTTGGTCGTTTTTTACTGCGCAACGAATAGGTTAAAGTCCCACTCGTTATGGCTCGCTGAGATTGATAACCAAGAACGAATCGAATCACATCGGGATCGTCCATCTGGTTTGCATGCAGTATTTTTACTGCGTTTCGTTTAAGCAAAAATCGGTCAGCAATGGCTAGGCCAATTACTGCAAATTCCATCATTTGCCTTGCCCTCCGGTATTAAAAAATCTCGCTAACATTTGGCTAGCCAGCTTGCGGATAAAGTTGATCGAGTCTGCTCCGTTGTTCGACGCAATGAGGACAAGCGCGCTGGTATAACCAGCCTCCACACCCTCGCTTTCACACAAGTAAGCGACTATCAAACCGACCACCAACGCCAGCGTTAGCTCGGTTAAAAAATCAAGGAATCCACCAGCTAGACGTTGCTCGCGTATGCCTTGGAGATATGACCCAACACCACTGAGGACAGATAGAGCCAGTACGCTAATCGCAAAGCTCTCACCAACAACTGACACTGGCATTAAATCCCCCTTTTGTATATCACCTAGCGAGTGTATTCGGAATGGTGGCTTTTGCTCAATAGACGGGCGTTACTTACTTTTGAATGGGTATTAAATAGGGCTGTTTTGCGGAAAAAAGTTAGATTTCAATAGCCTATATAAAAAAAGAAGCCTCTCACCCAAAAGGCTGGTGAGAGGCTAATCCAAGCGTTTTGTTGCGCGGAAACGCATACAAAACTTCCAACGAGGATAGTCGAGTCGAATCGATATTTGACGAGGAAGATTATATAAATATTGGTTTTCGCATCAATATGCGCCCATGTTTTCGCATGCGAAAACTTTAGGGGATGCCATGTTTTAAAGTTCTCGCATGCGAAAACTTTGCAAAAAAGGGACAGCATCGTGTCCCTTTGGTTGATGGTTATGGCTTGATGTAGCGGATCGAGAAATGCGAACCCTGAATAGGCGTGGATGCACCTCTGTCTAAGAATTGAATAAGCTCACCGTAGTATAATTTTCCTACCCATCGACAAGTCGTTGGCACGGCATCGAAGTCGTTAGAGTAACTTTGAGCCTCCGCTATAATTTTATTGCTTTTGGCGATGGCAGAGTACACCACCGATGAGTTTGAAGCATTACGGCGTCGTATCGCAGTCCATTCAATTTCGTAATAACCCTCAACACGAACATCAAAACCAGCAACCGGAGCGTTGTAGTTAATCAAATCAAACGGATCGAGGAAACATCCTATCCAATTCTTGAACTCCCATGTAATGCCATCTATCGTAAGGTTGCCCTCTCTTAGCCCCGCATTACAGCCCAAGGCAACCTCTCCAGCGCGTGATGAAACACCCGCTAACTTACTATCAACGTAGTCTTTACGTGCGAGAGAGTTACCAGCCGAGCTCTGAGGCGAACCTGCATATACATTGCCGTCCTTAATGTCTACATACTTACTGCGGCGGTTAGTGTAGAAGCGCATCCGACCCTCTGAGTTAGATAGGATCTGGATGCCAGAACGGATATTGGTGCCATCATAGTACGAGGCTAACGCCCAATGCGCACTTGAACTATCTTTACAGTTGATACTGAATCCAGCACGGCCATTCGTCGCCCATGATGAATCCATAAAACTATTATCCATACGAACGGCATCATTCGAACCACTCCAAGAACCCGCAGTAAACTCACCATCAGTACGAACCAGTGAGCTACCGAAATAGATACCAGAAGTAAACTTGGCTAAGTCATTGATGCGAAGCCAGTTGCCGTCTGTGTTACGAAATGCAGCTCGCCCACCTAATGAAATGCTCTGATTGAGCATTACATCCATCCCTTTAGCAAAGGTGAACGCGGAGTAAGAGTAAAAGCCGCTTGTGGCCTCAGTCTCCATGTGGCACCAAGATGAATTACGAGAACCAATCCAAGTTTTCTTTGCCGAGTAATCAAGCTCTAAACCCTTTCCATCAACAGAGTTAATTGCCCCTAAGTCTTTATTGTAAGACGTATAGCTAGTGACCATTCGCCCTTTGACAATACCCGCTGGCTGGCTTGCCCCCTTATTGCTAACGTATGGCGTAATGGTGTGACTACACATGTATCGAATAAGAATGTTCGTACTGTAGGCACTACGTGTTTTTACATAGATGGCGTAATTGTCACCGCTAGTATTTACCCAACCAAACTCACTAAATGGCAAGCCGCTAGGATGATCTGTAATAACCTGACCATTTAGACCTTTAGGGTTTCCGTTACTGGCTCTCAGAATCATTTGATGTCGTGACGCCTGATAGTGCAAGTCAGTGTTAAAGCCAGCACCACCAAAGAACTCAATAACCGCAGTAGAGCTTGATTGAGGCATCGTTACGTTAGCAACCAGACACCAAGAGTTGTCACTACCTAAAGAGGTGCGCACAACCTCAGTACGGTTAAACGCCTCTGTAACTACTTTATTCCCTTGCACTTCGATAGGGACACTGGAACTAAGCTTTGACCGAGTCAGGTCTAACTTGGCGTCCCCTCCATTATGAGCACCACCCACCGCGATTTGAACGTAAGCATCCGACGAATTAGAACCGTTCGTTAAGTAAACCGCCCGACGATTACCAATCAACCCGTACCCGTCCAGCTTAACTTGCTCGCTCGATGGAACGTTATTGCCAGCGCGAGTGCCTTGCACCTCAACACTACGATTCGAAGATACCGACTCTGTAGCGTTTAGGGAGCCGTATAGTGTTGATTCACCACCTTTGCGGATCTTTAATCGACTTGAAACGTCACTTTCTACAACCTCAAAGGTGCCATCGGTTTTCGTTTCTACATGGAATCGCTTACCTGCATGGCCTAAATGAAGTTGTGAGACGTTACTTGCGCCCTCATCGATGAGTAGGCCGCCAGTCAATGTACCGCCTGACAGTTTTAGGTAGCGGCCATCGGCTTGCGCTTGAGTCATCTTTGAGGCTGCAAGGTCATACGCTTTCTTAACGGCACCTGCCGCCGCAAATTTCACATCGCTAGCATCATTAACCGCTGCTGTGAATGCGTAGTTCGGCACGTTTGATAGACCAACTTGAGCTTTCGTAACCTTGTGTGGGTTCGAGTTGTCTGATTTGTGTTGAGCAATGTTGGTTGTAATGGCCGCTACCGCATCTTCTTGATCCATGAGCGCGTCACCAAGCTCTTTGATTGTATCGAGCGCTTCTGCTGGCGCACCACCAATCAAAGCACTAATGCGGTTGTCAGTGTGGGCATTTGCGTTCGTCTCTGCTTGTTCTGCGCGGTCATAAGCTGCGTTACCGCGATTTAAACCCTCGATGCCTTTGTCGTATGCCTGTTTAACAGCACCAGCGGTCGCAAGTTTGCTGTTGGACGCATCTGTTACCGAGCTGGTGGCCGGATAGTTTGGTACGTTACCTAAGCCTACTTGTGCCTTTGTGACTCCGTGCGGGTTCGTTTTATTGCTAGCGTGTTCATCCACTTTTGTTGTGATTTCTTCACGCAATTTTCGAGCTGGACTACCACCAACTTGAGTCAATTTTTTTAATGCCATTCAGAAATATGCCTTTCTCAATTCAATGACCAGCAACTCCGACAAAGCGCCGGAGCACATCGTTAATGGGGAAGTAGCAAAGGAAAGGTCATGTTTACTTGAAGCCGATAACCGTCACGATGTCGCCAGCTTGTAGCTGTTCACCGAACGTGATTGTGTTACCAGATAGACTCCATACACCTGCGTTCTGCATTACGCCGCACACGCTTAGAACAAGGATTGCTGACACTGTACCCGCTGGCAGAGCCACCGTAGTTGATGCAGATTCGACAGTAATATCCACCGTTCGGATCGCGTCTTTGATGGAAGCGCCTAGACTATCCTTGGTGGCATACTTACCGTCAGATTCCGCTTTGGTGTATGACGCGCCGCTAGCTGCTAGACCGCTACGCGCTTGTGAAATGATTTGCGATTTAGTGGTGTTCTCAAGCTTCGCTGCGTTAACGGCAGTTGCACCAGCGTCTAGTGCGCCCACGTCTTCTGCGGTTAGCTCGACGTTTGCGCTTAGCGCGTGACCGTTGATGGTGCGAGTCTTTGGCACTGCATTCACAACGCGAGAGTCGTTACCCTGCATCACTGTGTTAGCGGCAGTACCAAAGTCTTTGTTGAATGCTGTTTTTTTCTCAAACGCTGGTTCCGCACCAACGTCAGCCGCTTCAAGCACTACGTTACCGCGCTGACCATTAACCGACGAAACGGCGTCAGTCGGTGTTAATAGTTCTTGCCAGTTCGCTAGTGTGCTCGCTGGTTGGCGCATTAGAACGAATGATTTACGCAGATCCGAACGGATTGCCATATCACCCTCTTGCGCTGTAAGAGCAAGCATTTCCGCTTCTGACTTAACAGGGAACGTTTCTTTGATAGCGATAGCTGGCAATTGGCCTTGTGGGATCTTACCAGTGCTATCTAGCGTAGCCACACCCTCTGCAACGCCTTTCTTGTTGTTAGGGATGTAGTCGTGCGTGTGGCTTGCTGGCGCTGCGCCCACATCTGAGTGAGTCAGAGTAACATCGCCCGTTAGTGGTTTGTTATTGATAGTGCGAGAAGTTGGGACAAGATTCGAGCGCGCTTCACTGACAACTTGTGCCTTGGTTTTCCCCTCTAGTTTTGATGAGTCTGTTGCGCGAGCGCCCGCTGGTAATGCACCAACGTCTTGCGCTGAAAGATCAGACACAAGACGGTTGATGCGAGTTAATTTATTTTGTGTAGCCATAAAAAATCCAATTTCGTTGTTAGTAAAAAGGGCATTTATGGGGAATAGGGCTAGGGGAATTTGAAAACTGATTAGCCGACCAAGGTGATCTCCGTTCCTGCTGCAATTTCGTCAACAAACTGGATAACATCACCGTCCGGTGAGATGGTGTAAGCAATATCTTTTGATTGCTGCACACCTTGTAGGAACACCAGCTTAATCGCGCGTTCTTCAAAGACTGGTGGAACAGTGAAAGTATTCGACGTACTAGCGAAGTGGCTATGGAATACTTCCATAGGCGCGCCAGCGATACCGCTGTTTATGATGGCTTCAAGGTTATCGATATGCTCTTGAAGCTCGGCAATGATAGAGCTTGAGCTTAGAGATGGGACACCTAGAGTAATCACCACTTCATCACCCGTTTCAAGTGGTTCGGCTACTTCAACCTCATTAGTGTCTTTCAAGAATTGCCAAGCACTGTCTTTGGTCTGCACGATACCTTGGATAGACAATGAATCTACTTCCGGCACTTCGTAAGGCAATGCGATTTTTGTTTCGCCACCAGACGCAATGTACGGCCAATGTTCAACCGACTTGTTGTATGCAGCAGCAGCTTTGTCGTGAACCAACTTGATGGCTCTCGCAGTGGCATAAAGCTGATCGTTATCTACGTTTATCTGACTGGTTGCGTCCCAGTTGTTTACCAAGCTAAGGCCAACTTGCGCTTTGGTTACATGGTGCGGGTTTTCACGGTCTGCGTAGTGCGCATTGGCTTCGGCGCGCATCGCATATTGCTTATGTGGATCGGGATGTGAAACGTGACCTTGTAGGTCATAACCGCCTTGTTCACGATCATCAAAGTTAAGGTGTTCACTTTTGAGTTGGGTAACGCCATCTGGCACGGTAGCGCGACACAATATCAAATGATGATCTTCAACCGCTTCCTGCGGAAGCACCTTAATTTCGGACGCTTCAATGTCTGACGCTAAATCGACTTGTTTTGTCTTTACGCCAAACTTATAGAACGCTTCGAGCACCACATAAGAAGTGGCACCAGCCGGAATCTCCACATCAACATCGTGTTGTTGTCGAACGGTTAACACATAGTCGTCGCGCTCAACCAACGCCACGCCAAATTGTTCACCACTGCTCACACGCAGTTTCATTCCACCAGCCGGAGCACATTCAAAACCACGGAAAATACCAGCGCGAACGATGCCGTAAAACTTACGGTTTAGGCTGTTACTGGCCAGTGGTTCTAGGTACTGCGTATCGGTGATAAGCGGTAGCGCTTGCCAGTCCGTTAGCAGTGGCGGGATGATGATCGTTTCTTCGAAGTTTGGGCGACTCATTAGGCACCTACCTGCGCCAATTGAGCGCTATCCGTGCGAGCCGTGTTAACCACGATTTCTATCGATAGACCACGGTCAGAGTAGATCCAAACTGGTTGAGTGACAGCCACTAGAATCAGACCGCCGCTCGCATCTTTCACGCCGACGCAAGAGAACTGGTATTGTTCATCTTCTGCTAGCGTACCCGCTGGCAAGTTTGCCGTGATTACGATATTGCCGTTCACATAGGCGTAGTTCGCCTTAGAACGGTAAAACACGTTTTCAACGGTTGTCTTATCCAGTGGGATAGGCATGCAGCTAGGCTTGCCCTCAATTTCTTGGATAAGGTCAAAACCCCATTCAAGATCGCCAAATTGGAAATAAGGCTCAGTACCATTGGTAGGCAACGACGACAAGGCGCGTTCGTCGTAATAACGGTTAAGCAGTTCACACTGCGATAGGACTACTTTTTGTGTAAGCACCTTTACGACCTCGTATAAGTCGTGGCGCTTTAATGGGATGGGGAATAGGAATAGGGTTAATAGTACCGTCTATCAATGGAGATCGCATCTAAGGGGATCGCATCCATTCTAGGTGTACCATACATAGGGCTAACAGGGCGTTCTTCCTGTGTCGTCGTTCCAGTTTGAACGAAATCCTGTTTATAGCTCGGTGTTGATTCTATATCGGTCGTGGTCTGTTTTCCAACCGTAACATGGTCAGAATAGTTAGGTATTTCCACCATATCCATGACTTCAAATTCAATAGAATACAATTGGCCATCTAAAACAATTCGTAATGGGATAAGAGGATGCACCACTCGCTTAATCTTCGCTTCGAATGCTCGAATGGCTTCCTCGGTAATGCCGTCCTCACCTGCAATGTCGTTCAAAGGGATGCGAATAGCACCGCGACTAGTCAGAAAAAAGTCGCTCGGGTTTAGTCCGTTTTGCAGCTCTAACTCTGACTCGGGAACTAAGAACGTGCCGTATGGAAATCGCTCTTGGTTTACTGGCGCGTAGATTCGTTCCCACTTAACACGTAACCCTTTAAATTCACGCGCGAGCGTTGAGATAAGTGGATAAATGGTCTTTTTGAAGTGAATTTCGTCCTTACGCTGCATCACAACGTGTGGCAAGTCCTCATCGGCCACTTCGCCTAGTGGGAAGATTTTTCGCAGCTCTTTAATGTCTTCTAGCAGCGATTCTTTGTCCATTTCGTACAGTGAAGAACGCGCTTTAAGCTTTTCAATGTATGACTCTACGTGAGTTTCAATTGACTCTGCGATCGCGCTTGCTAAATCTACCCAAGCGGTTTCCTTTTGACGCGCCTTGGTTAGCTGGCCAGATAGCCATTTTCTGAAGTCTCCAAATGCCATGTTTTTCGCCTTATTGGTGTAATAGTTTTCGCATGCGAAAATTATATAGTATGTTGTGCTTTAAAGTTCTCGCATGCGAAAACATCCGTGTCTTTCTTGCTCCGTGCGAAAACTTCTATGAGTAATCGAAGTTCAGTTGAATGGTTGACGCATTCACATCTAAATAGTGGTAAGTATCAATCGGGATGCGGTCAAGAATCCCAACGACTTCAACCTCAAACTCTTTAATACCCAAAGTCACGTTGAGCTCTTGGATGGCATCCCAAATTTGGTTTTTGGTAATGCGCTCATTGCGACTTGTCTGTTTGCCAAATTTCTCATCTAACGCATCGGCCAGTACCTTTGTCGCCCATTCTGGATTTGAACTTGGGTAAAGCTTACCTTTGACCGTCACGGTAAATGGCACGTCCTTACGCTCCACCAGCTTATAGCGCTCGTTATAGCCCTCTCGGCCAGCGAATAGAACTTGGATTTCCTGATTCAAAATCTCGTCGGTTTTATCGGCAGAGTAAGCACAAATAAAGATCGTATTGATGTTGCGAACGTCCGGCGTTCCTGTGAGTTTTTCCTGCTCCGCTTCACCCCAAATCGACAACCAAGTAACACCAGAAATATTGCGCTTAACAAAGGTCATGTAATCCGAGTCCCACGCTATCTGCTCGTCATAGATTGGCGAGTAAAGGGCGTTGTTTCGGATTGATTCAATGTCTTCCGGCTCTGCACCGCCGATAATGCTGGTGGAAGTTTTGATTGAGAGCTGGTCTTTATAGGCGCTTTGAATCCCCATATCGATAAGCTCTAAATACTGCGCATCGAGTAGGGTAGTCACACCATTAGTCAGCCATAGCTCAAACTCAATTACATCACCTGTCGCTGGCGCACGACCGTTATTGTTGTTACCAAAACGAACGCCTAGCTGGTCGGTTGGCTTGTAATACTCCATGTAGGCTTTGGATTTGCCGTCTGTATTACGAAACTTAAAGACGTGCGTCCATTCTTCTCCGTTCACACGCACGATGATGTTATGAATACGCTTAGTCAGCTCTTGAGGGAACGCCACGGCCAACCAGTTTTTTCCCTCATCGACCGTGTAGTTCATCTTGGACACTTCGAACTGTTGCACCTCTACTGCGGCGCTTTCTTGCGGCATAAGATCAATGGCTTCCATTAGCGTATAGCGCAATTGATTGTCAGCCACGCATTGGCTGTATTTCGGCAAGGTAACGCGCTTTGTTCCGGTATTGGTCACTAGCGCACAGCCTTTCGATGGCGCTGCTTTTCGCCCTACATAGCCCTCAGTTTCAGCACCCGCCAAAATGGAGGTGCGTTTAGTGGCTAGCGTCAGGTAGGATTCTTGCAATGCACGGCTACTGATTGCTGCCATGCGTTCAACAATCTTGGCCACAAATAAGCAAAGGTAGTCAACGAACTGCGAACCTATATGACGCGACCACCAGCTTGAACTAGCAATCGCCTCGTTAAAGGTCTTTTTGACTTCTTCTAACTTGCTCAAAACGTAATACCTCTCTCCAACGTTTGACCGTTCACAACGATCGTCAATTTGTAGGCATCGATACCGTCCACGCTTGGCTCTACGGCAATGCCTTGAACCACCGCGTCTTTCACGTCAATTGGGAGGGTTAATAGGATTGAGTTTTCGATAGCTGCTGCTGTGGTTTCGTTTATTGGTTCATGCTTGTATGCCCCTAATCTGTTGCCCCATTTTGGAGCGCCCCAAACTTGGCCTTGAGGTGTATCGAGCCATTCAGATACGCGCGCAACGATCGCGTGTTTCTCATCGGCTACTTTTACACCATCAATATCGACCCGTAGTAAGTAATCAATTTCTTGGCTCATTTATCACTCCATATCAGCGCTTTGACGCTGTAACGAACGGTCATCAAAGTTGAGAGGAATAGAGCCACTAGCCTTAGTGGATGAGGCTGGCTTGTCTTTGCTTGAGCTACTGCTAGGCGCTGCAAAGATAGTGGTTGGTTTGGTTGCATCGCTGCCGCTAACCGCGCGCCCAATGGCATCCAGTGAATGTTTGCTAAGTTCCACGGTTTGAGGCTTGCCGCTCTCTTTGAGGTCTTTCATTGCTGCCTGTGCTTGCAGCTCGCTAACTCGTTCATTGCGTTGGATGGATGATTGAGTCGCAACCGTCTTATTCGAGGTGTTTTCGGTGTCCACTTTCACCACGGATGACGTGTCCGTTTTCTGGTTACTTAGCTCGGTATTGATGGATGATTCATGGCTGGCTGTGGTCACGCTGTTGGTTTTCGTGTTGTTCGCTGCTTTGGTTAGAGCGGCTACTGCCTTGGCCTCTTTACGGCGCTTGATCTCCGCATCGACGGCAGCAATCTGCTCGGCTTTCTTCTCTGGCGAGTAGACTTGGCCAAGGTCGGGATGCTCGACCATGCCGGACATATCCATGCCCGTTTCCTTGGCCACTTTCACACGTTTGTCCTGGCTATCTTGCTTTTCGCTTTTCACAGCAAGGTAAGCTTCTTTGTAGCTAATGCCTTGCTCGCTGGCCTTTTGCGATACCTCTTGGGAGGTCACTTGAGTTGAGTTTTTCGCATCAAGTTCGCGCATGGCTTGGCTATCATTGGATGTTTTAGCAGTGTGGTAGGCTTCGGCGCTTTTAAGGTGTTCTTCTTTCTCTGATTGAGCTCTTTCACTCTTAGAGTGATTAGTTTCGCTTTCGAATTTAGAACTCTTAGCCGTTGTTTCTCCCTCGATCTCGCCGCCAAACAGCTTGTAAATACCCTTGGCCATATCACCAGAATCAAAGGTCAACGCTTCCTTAGCACCATCAAAACCGAACGCACCAAGCGCCGCACCAAGCAAACCAGCACCACCACTGACTAGACCACCCAAATCGAGCACGTTCGCCAATGCCATTGAGCTTTTCTGGCCAGTTGTCGCCTCTTGGCTATCTTTGAGGTTGAACGTCTCTTTCTGCTTGTCTTTGTCAGTGAATTCGCTAAACGCATCGTAGGCCATTAAGGCCGGAGCAAGGAAAGGGATCGCCTTGCCAGCAACAGAGCCGATTTTAGACATACCTTTAAAGGCAGCACCCGCCATCGATACGCCCTTGCTGGCCACGTTTGAGGCTTTGCTGCCAATGCCTGACATAACCGATTTGATTCGGCCACGTTTGCCACCCGCTTTACGGCCAGTATGTCCACCAGCACGCCCACGGCGGCGTTCAAACATATCGCCAGCGAGATCTAATAGACCGCCTTGGCCATCGTTCGCCGCTGCTTTGGTTGCCGAAATCAGATCATCAAGCTTATCTAGCACATCATCGAACTGGCGTTCGCGGTCAGCACTGGACTCGTGCAATACCTCAAGCATGTTTGCTCGGTAGCTCTGATCTTTGGTGCTTGTTAGCTCACTGGCCTTGCTTATCCGGCTAGAATCGCCCCTAGCAAGATTGACAGGATCGTTACCCCTAGCACCATCACGGTTAGGTCGATCACTAGGCGTAATTTGCGTTGAATGGCTTGTCTCGAACGAATCTTTTGTCGCTGATAGTTGTTCATGGCTAACTGTCTCTATGGCTGTGACGGCCTGACTGTCTGCCTCTGGCGCTTGTTTGCCTCGGGTAAAGAGTCGGCCTAGTTTCGATTCTTTAAGCTTGTCCTTGGTTGAAGTGGCCTTTTCGGTCACATTATCCAATGCTTCTTTAGCGTCTTGCTCTAAGTGATAAAGCTCTTTAGCGGAGTAGAAGAACGAACCACCAGCCGCAGCGCCAGCCGCATCGGTCGCGTCGTTTTCTTCCTGTAGGAACTCTTTCACGTTATTGATAGCCAGTTGATTAAGGCTGGTGGCCACCTTGGCAAAAACGTTCTGGCTTTCCTTTTCCGTGTCGGTTTGCTTTTCAATCTGGCGCTCTAATGCCGTTTGCTGAGCGTTCTTGTAAGCCGATTGCTCTTGCTTACTCGCATAGCGGCCATCGGAGCGTCGAAGCTTGCCGTTAGCGTCTTCCCAATAGCCCTCAAACTCTGCCAGTGCGTCAGAGACGACCTTTTCTAGCTTCTCTGTTACATCATCAAGGATTGAGGTGTCCAAACGCTCAGAATTCGATTCTGGCGCTTCTACATTCACGACAACGGGCGCTTGTTTTACTGGCTCGTGCACGTCCTCGCTTTTCAGCGTGTCAGCAATCGACGTTACGCCACTTACAAAGCTGCTTTGCTCGACCGCTTTAGCATCCGGCTTGGCTTGTGTCTCTGTTGGCTGGCTAGGCGCAAAGGACAGCTCAATTTCACCTGTTCGCTTGGTCTTGGTTCCACTTGGTTTAGGTGCGTCACTTGATTGTTGTTTTAATTCTTTTTGTGGATTAGTGCTCGGTATAGTGGATACGTTAAGAGAGGCATTGGAAACGCCCTTAGTCACCGCCTGTTCGATGCCCTTAGTATCCACTGCAAGGACGGCCTTTTGTTGGCTCGTTGGTAGAGTCTTGCCATCGAGTTTGCGACTAATCTCAGATAGCACGGTCAGCTCTTTGTCACTGGCTCGCTTCACTGCATCAACAACCAGTGAAAGATCAACCTCTTGTTGGTTTCTGTCCATTTTTCACCTTGTCTTGGAGCGCTTTATCTAGGCTTATGGCCATCGTTTGAGGTGTTTTGAATACCGCGTCGATAGGCTGGCCACCGTAGATCGTTAAGTTCTCAATCAGTACGTTCCAACCAACGTAATCAAAACGTTGTAATGAAGTCGTTATTCCGAAAGGGTAAGAGCAACGTTCGAGTTGCTTCACCTCCTTGCTCGATAAGTTTCTGGCACTGCGGAATGGTGGCGACTAGGTAGTAACGCCCCTCGTCGTACTTAGTAAGCAATCCGTGACGCGCATTGCGTAGGCACTTTTCAACCTTGGCAAAGGCCACACGAAATTCCGTGTTGAGGTACATCGATTTCAATAGGTCGATTTTCCACACTAGGGGATCGTCTTGGTCTTTGGGTTGATCTTCGAACGTTAGGCAGTAGGCCAGCTCAGTGAGCGCCATGCGGTTAGCTTGTTGCTTCCATTCAGCGCTGTCCGGTTCGTACTGGTCGCGCTCATTGCGAATGTTCTCAAGTTGCTCCGCTTCGTAACCGGTTAGTGGTTTCACGTTCGCTAGGTATGACTTGCCTTTCACGTTTAAGGTGATCTCTTGTTTTGGCAATCCATTGAGCGCTTTGGCCGATTCCATTAGCTCGCCCATATTGAGATCGAGATAGTGAGTTTTTTTGCAGTGCTCGCACTCATAGCTAAAGGGAATAGTGCCTAGCTCGCTGGTGGACATAAAAATCCACCACAATGCTGCGCGGCGATCTTCACCAGTCCATAGGCCGCTATCACTCATAGGGCGCTTACTGGTGTCTTGCATGTGGTTCAGATAGCGAGTTGTGTTGGCTTCCTCTTGGTACTCGTTGAGGTCGCAGAACAATAGAGCGTCTTCCACGGTTGGGACTCGAAACTCAATCACTTCTGAAATGTTACTTGGTAGTGGAAATGATGGAATGTGCATTACAGTACCTTGTTACCTACAGACATAAATTTTTGGAGAATGAGTGGGAATGACTGGATCTGGTTGCCGTTTTCGCGTGAAAACATCACGTTGCCAATCTTGGTAGGAAAGACTTGATAGCTCTTATAGAGTGACTTTTTGCCGTCCTCATTGAGCGTGAATATGTTGATTTTGAACACGTACTCTTTGGGGATGTTGAGTGTGCCGTCTTGGTTTCTGACTTTCTTTATTCGGCTTTCAAACCATTTAGAAACAGTCAGGTTTTGGTCATCACGAACCGTTAGCGTGATCTCGCCAACACTGCTGTATGTAGGCAGCGCAATAGAGCCTGAACCGACTTGGAATGAATCTGCATCGATAGAGCCAGCACCAAAATCAATATCCTTTACGTAAATATCAAAGTCCGTTGGCGCGTCCGGCGAGTCGATTTCTACCGCCCATTGCCAGCCTTGCAGCCACGGCTTATTCATAAAGTTATTGGTCGCGCGTTTGGCGAGCTGCATGTATGGATTCATGGCCACCTCGCTTAGAGCAACGATACTGGTGGAACAATGGCACGGTTCGCGCGCATTGAGTTTTCAATCTCGGCTTTACGTGCGGCTAGATCAGGTTCGGCAGCAATATCGGTCACATCCAACTTGCCAGCGATGGCAATACGGCGTTGACGCTCTGCGTTCGGGATGGTGATCAGCAATTCCAGATAGTCGCCAAGCAAGCTAATGCACGGCGTTGGAAGTTGGAACGAATCAAACGGCTCATTGAGAACGTTCTGCATGTACATCAATGTCAGTGGGAATGTTTCTACGCCCGTTAATTTCAGCTCAAGAACGTTGCCCCAAACCTCGCTACGCACATAACGGAAACGGTCATCTTTGACCACCAGTCTTGCAGCAAAGTCGGACGGTAATTCAAACTGAGTGTTATCGGCTAAGTCGCTTTGTTGGATGCGGGTTTTAGTGGTAAACCCGGCAATCTCTTGGTACTTGGCCAGCGCTTTACGCAGTAGGCTTAACAGCGCCTTTTCGTCGTCGTGCAGCAAGATAGGGAATCTCGCTTTCACGTCTTCGAGTAGTTCAATCGGTGTCATGGCCGCTCCGGTAGTGGCGGCGCATTTTGAGATAGGGGATAGGCTTGGTGAATCTTAACTCAAACTAATAGGGTACGCGATTTAAACTTTGTTATTGTCGATGGACAAAAAAGACCGAAACTCACTTTTGGACAAAAGTAAGTTAGGTTGGTGACGCTAATTCATGCTGGGTAGATTAGGAAAAGTATCGCGTGAAACCGACTTTCGCGATACTTTCTTACGTATTAGTTAATAACAAATACAGTCCTTGTTATCATATTACACACCCCAGAAATCTTTCCTGTTTGCTCCTGTGGGTATTCCACCTTCCATAGTGGTCAGCAGGTCTAGAACGAAAGCCAACATGTGTCAGTAACAACCTTCGTTTTGCTCTTGAAACCCCGACAAAAAAAGTACATAAATTTTCATCTGGATTTCCCCAATAGCTTTCATTTTCAACACCTAGTAGCACTACAGAGTCAAACTCTAAGCCTTTACTCTTATGAACTGTGAGTATTCTAACTGCTTGATCATCTTCAAAGCGTTTCAAAGACTCCAGAAGAGAGAGTCCAGTTGACATTAACTGATCAACCTTTGAGCAAGTGTCATTGAGTACTTCACGTAAACGTGATTCGGTTTCATAGTCATGTGACAGAGACATTAGTGATTGAAATCCTACTTTTTCAACAAAACGTTTCAAACAGTCCCATCTGTTGGCATTTTCAGGAGTTATCGGATTCTGATTTATTGCCTTTTTCTCCTCAATGATGAAGCGTTGCCAATTTTGGACTAGCTCTCCTCTTTCATCATCTTCCTCAGTGAATGGAACTAGTTTTTCCATCAAGCGAATCCATGCAGAGGGCTCTTGTTTACCAAAAGTGCTTAATAAAAAATCTACGATTAAGCGCGCTGCTGGCTCAACTGATATATCCTGCAACTGTTGTTCATTCCTATATGGAATACCTCGTTCACGCAACGCTACCATAAGCTTCATTGCATATAAGTCAGGTTGGTTTTTGATGAGTATGGCTATCTCAGCAGGAGGGACTTTCTCTTCATTTATCCATATGTCGATTTTCTCAGAAAGATAATCGGCTTCTTCTTGGCAGTTTTCGAAAGGGTGAATTTGGATGTGACCTTCGTCTCCAGCGACTTGCTCTTCGGGCATAACTGAAGCAGGATCGAGAATTTTGACTATTTCATTTTGCAACTGAAGAAGCTTAGGCTCAGAACGAAAGTTTCGGTACATGTTGAGTGGGGCAGCTTGGAAATCCTCCTTAAAGGTTTCAAAAATGCCGTCAAGTGCACCGGCCCATCCCATAATTTTTTGCTTTGTATCACCGACTGCCGTAAGGCGAATATTCGTTCCTTGAAAGGCAACTTTTATAAGCTCATACTGATGATTCGTACAATCTTGGAACTCATCCAAAAAAACATCTGTGTATGTTTGTCTCAACGCATTTCTAGCTAAAGGGGACTCCTCTAATATTTTTATTGCAAGCGGAACTAGATCCGTGAAATCAATTTGCTTATGAAGAACTTTAGGGCCAATTGTAAAGCCCGCTTCTAAGGCCTCATCCCCAGTTAATACTGGACGAAAGCGTTCTATAATGCGCTTAGCAAAAGCATGAAATGTATAGCTATCAAAACGAGATGATAGTTCAATACCGCATCTGCGCTTAATTCGTTCCTTTAAGTTGCTACTCGCATCTACCTTAAATGAAATAGCAAGAATGCGTCTAGGGTATCGACATGAACCAGTACGAAGTAAAAAATCTGCTCTTTGAGCAAGCATCTCTGTTTTTCCAGCACCTGGGCCGGCCGTCAAGGCTAAGCTAACTTCACGCTCCTTAGCTGCTCGATAGGCGTTGGGTTCCAGAACTAACCCGTCAGCTGGTTGCCAGTTTTCTATTTTAATCATTCAGGAAGCTCCAACAATATTTCTTTTGCAGCTTCAACCAACCGCTCTAAGGATGGGGGAATGTTTACCAAAAGTTGCTCATCAGATAGTTTAGAGAGAGCACTGATATGCTCAGCGGGTTTACTGCCGACTTTGAATAACTTGTGATATGTAATAAATAACTTTCGTTCCTCATCGTCGTATTCCGATGCTTCGGTACGAGACTTGCCCAACACCGCTTTGATCTGTGGAAGTTCTGGTTCAACTTGATCATCAATTTCGATATTGAATGCTGTAGGAAAGGCTCTCAGCATTGCAAAGTCTAAGTCCATTGGGTAAGAGAAAAACACCCGTCGCTTTTCCATTTCTTCTAAATAATTATGATAATCTCTGATTTTGTGGTCAGAATCGTCCCATCTTGGGATAAATGTAAAGCCACCAGTTAACTGAAGAGTTGGTTTATGTAGTATTAATTGATCATTGGTTGTTTTGATACGCCCCCAACCACCTTGATATCTACCCACGTCAAGGTCTAAGAGTGTAATGTGCGGGATATTTAGTCCTTCAAGAAGCCTCCAAAAGTGGTTCACATGCCGTCCACCAAGAGGGGCTACGGTAATACCAAATGCGTCAACAGGCACTTCTTTAGCTTCTAATAATCGTGGTATGACAATTTCTTCACTATCACCTTCACCAAGAATAACCAAGCGTGAAAAGTATATTTCAGGAAAGGCTTTTACCGCCTGAGTGACAAACTTATGGGCATCGCCATAATGCTCCTCATCAGGTATGTTAATGCTAGCAATAGTTGTTTCTCTGTCCGAGTTCAAACGCATGTAACGTATTTGTTTCGGCTCGATACGTCTAAGCATAGATGGTGCATGAGTTGCGATGAGAGCTTGAGCATCCCCGTGACCAAGCATCTCTTGAAGAGAACTCACAATTCTTCCTAAATAGTGCGGAGATAAACTATTTTCTGGTTCTTCTATTGCAATTAAGGTAAACACTGCAGGGCGAAGTTTATCAGGATCAAAAGAGTCGTCTCCTTTTAACACTGAACGACCAATTGCCTGAGATGAAAGGACCAGAGACAAATATAACATCGACTTTTGCCCATCACTTAGCCGTGAAAAGTCAACGTTAGCTTCATCGTGTCCTGGAGCAAATGAAATAGACAGATGGCGAAGTAGCGATTCAATTTCGCTCGCCACAAAAGTAATTTTTGGTTGCGTGAAAAACTGCCCTTTATGTAAACAAGACCATGACTTTTGGATACTTGTGCTTAGAGCATTTACCGATATGTTGGCGTCAAGGCTCGAACTAATTTGGTCTGTATGCCCCTTTACAGCTTCTCGCTCTACCTCCCAATTAACGGCTCTTAACATACGTCCTAATAAAGCATTGGCTCCAAAGGTTATATGTTCAGCTGGGTCTCGTCTCGCCGGAAGATAATGTATTTGAATCTGATTGCGATCTATACGAGAAACTTTAGCTGTAATATGTGGTTGCTGATTTTCATCCAGCTCCAAGACATATATCAATGACTCATCGATATCACCGTCAATACCCATTGATGCTTCTAGACGAAATCGCACTCGAGGAATATCTTCCCCATCGACTAATCTCATATGAGCAAAGTGCGGTGGTACTGTTGTGCTATCTGCCTCTTCATGCAATTCAGGGAATAGAAAATCAGCTTCAATCCAAAGTGTTCGCTCTTCAGGGTGCTCCGTTTCGTTACATGGAACATGGAAGTCAGATTTCTTTATTCGTCGTAGAGATGGGTCAAAAGCAAACATTCTACAAAGTGCCTGAAGAGCAGCCGTTTTTCCTGAGCCATTGGGGCCAATTAGAAAAGTTAGATCGTCAAAAGATAATTCTGTAGGTGTTGAACCATAACTCTGAAAACGTGAGATTCGTAATTTATCGAGTTTCACTATGTCTCCTCACTCTATTGCTCAATAGATTAATTTAGATATGTAGATGCTTGCTTATGCAATCAAGTTTGCAAGATTATACATCATTACATTTAACTAGAATTTGAGAATGTATACACTTCATTATCTTCTTATGCGATATGGGGTTATGTTGTGGGACAGATTTTCTATTGACATTAGTTCATATAGGCGTAGAATTTGCGGCAACAGAGCCAATGTCCCCTCCTGATCTAGCATCAGTGACGTCTTGGCCTTTTTTTTACCTGAAATTTATGAAATGACCCAACCCATTGAAGTAAAACCATTTTTTGAATATGACGAACTCATTCAGCGTTTAACTGATAGAGGTATGTTAATTAAAGACCCGCTTCGTGCCCAACGAAAACTAACTCAAGTTGGGTATTATAGGTTGTCGGGTTATTGGCATACGTCTAGAAGATTTGAACGCAATGGCCGTGACATCCAGTACTTCAACGAATTTCAAGTAAATACATGCTTTGAAGATATCTTTGAGTTCTACCTGTTCGATAAGCGGTTGCGAATAGAGTTTACCGATGCATTGGAAAGGATAGAGATCTATCTGAGAACAATCATTGCACATGAGATTGGTAGAATAGCACCTCTAGCTTACTTAGACCGGAAACAGTTCTCACGTGACGCTTTTAAGGCTGATGCAAAAATCCATTATGATGACTGGTTAGCACGTCACAATAAATTGATTGAAGGCAGCAAAGAAGAAAGTATTGATAGCCATCGGGATAAAGGAAAACCTATTCCAATTTGGGTCGCAGCTGAGGTTTGGGATTTTGGTGCCTTATCAAAATTCTACAGCATACTATCAGGCAAAAACCAAGATCTGATCTGCAACAGGCTAGGTTTAGACAACCGTAGAGAGTTAGATAACTGGTTGATAAACCTAAATGGTATCAGAAATAGGTGCGCGCACCACGCTAGGCTTTGTAATAGACCAAACCCACGGACTCTATCCATACCAAGAAAAGGTTATTTTAACCTTTTGGACTTGGGCCAGGACCAAAGAAGCAAATTCTATGGAATCATTGCTGTTATCTGGTTTTTGTTAAAAAAAATTGGTCCTAGTTCAAATTGGATCTGCAGAGTCGCAGACATCATTGACCAAAAACCCGATATACCAGGCTTCAATTTCAGGTCTATGGGCTTTCCTGAAGATGGCTTCCCACGCAGATTGTTTCCAGAAACAATCCAAGAGTTACCTATTGTTAACGAACCATCACCACAAGAGGAATTTGAAGCAAGGCTAAATGCACTTCTCGCTTTTAGACAAGAGTTTAACCTTGAGGAGACATTGTCGAAAGAAGCAGAAAGTGTTCAAAGCTTGATTGAACAACTTACGGAGTTCTCTTACGAGGTGGATGAAGCCATAAGAAAAGCTTAAAGCCTTCTATACGGCGACAGCACGTATTTTATGATGAAATAATGCTATTTCCCTTTTCAGCTTCAACATAAGATCAATAGGTTAGTGAAAAGAGAATTGGTTAAATTACTCGTGTAGCATTATTTTGAGTTTTGCTGGGTTCGGATAACTTTTAGTATGGGAAACGTACATTAACAGCGTGAGAATGAGTATTTACTCTACCTAACAATGGGGCACTTCTGTGCTACGAAGTGCCAATTGTGAAGGTTCTGGACAAAACCTTGTCAGTTACATTACTAAATTAGAACGTAACGGATTAGCTCACGTATGGAGAGGTAACGCTCCACTGAAAATAAAAACGGCTAGCGAGAATAACTCAAACTAGCCGTTTATTTTATGTTCACGTTATTAAAAACCTAAGATAGAACGCTTGTTCTTCTTTAGGTGTTTTAGGTACGGGTCTTCCTTAGCATCATAGCTCTTTAAGTGATCTATTCCTGCAAGTAATCCATACTCCTCTTCTGCCTGCTTAAGGGCTTTTTGAATGATCGAATCTTTAGAATGTAGACTGACTTTTGTCTTTGCAACTCTTGGTCGATCTATTTCCTCAACTGTAAAATATCGTCTAGCTTTGGTGAGCTCTCGAATCTGAACCCCAATGTCTTGGTGCTTCACTATATATGAGTTTGGTGTACTGTTTTCCACAACAGCTGCGATGTTGCATGCAACAGACTGCATATCGTTTAACTGCTTTTCCCGGTGCGCGTTAATCAAACTCTCTAACGCCTTTTTTCTCTCTATAGTTCTGCGTCTCTTTGCCGATTTCAGCTTCGCAT
>NZ_JADDYH010000054.1:0-40646 GCF_015163595.1 Vibrio sp. OPT41
TCGATTCCAATAACTTTGATTGCCGACATGATGGCACCTCCCAATATTCAGCGACATAGCTGAGTGTAGTGCAGGTGTGGGGCGTACCATCTTATTAAACTGCATCGTGCAGTTTGGAGCTTTGGTATCGAGAGCATGGTGAAATCATGCCCCAAGTCGGTCATTTACAAGTAGTGACGAATTGGGATGGGGACCCGGTTTGCGTGATACGAATTACTGACGTAAGTACATGCAAATATGAGGATGTAACCGCAGAGTTTGCCTTCGCAGAAGGCGAAGGTGATAGAACCTTAAACTGGTGGCGTGATGCTCATACTGCATTTTTTAAAGCTGAATGCGATGAGTTGAACATCGATTGGCATGAGAAACGTACGCTGGTTTTAGAGCGTTTTGAAGTGGTGTATCCCGTCAATTAATCTCTGATAGCAGCACTGATTTGAAGTGCTGCTTTCTTTACTGAGAGACCATTTTTAGCGCTTTCGAGCGGTCACACTAAACATGTGCCAATGTTTTTGGCTTCCTACTACAGTGGTCCCGTCTTCATCTCTTTCATGCAATGAAATGAGGTCGTAACCTTCGAATAAGCTTTCCACTTCCTTTTTTGTTAATGCGGTAATGTTTGGGTGCATTTCGGAGGTAACCCAGGAGTCTTTCACTCCCAAGAAATCGCCGGAGAAGATACCGCCCGGTTGTAATGCGCTGTCTATTTTTGTCCAGACTTGTTTGAAGCCTGTGTCAGGGCAAAAGAACAAACTGGCATTTGCGATAACCAAGCTGCACTTAGGGTAATTAAATTCAGTAAAACAGCACTGCGAAACCGAAAATCGTTTATTACCTTCAAAGCGTGTTAAACAAGTTTTTACTGCATTTTCATTGCTATCACATGCGTGAACCTTAAATCCCTGTTCGAGGAGAAAGTGGCTGTCTCGACCTATTCCGCAGCCAATATCGAGAGCGACTTTGCCTTCTATCTTAAGTAGGTTCAGGGCATTTTCCACGTTTGGGCGGTGAGGTTGGCTTAAAATTTTCTGATAGTATTCATTCCATTGCGCTGGCATTGAACTTCCTTATGTTGGTTGTGTCCCCTGCCCAAAACTAGCGTCCATTTTGTTTTGCTTGACTGGGGAGGTTTGCAGTATTGGCAGCTGTTATAGCTGATCTTCAATCGGTAATATTCCGGAGAACCAAGCGCCCATTTTTCGCCATACTCCTGCTTCTGGTTCGGAGTCGTATTCTTCGCCTGTTTTTACGTCGGTCCAGACAATGTCCCCGTCGCGCAGAGTTAAGGCGTAGGCGTTACTCGACAGTTGATTTGGCAGTTGTTCTAGAAACATTTGCACATATTCTGGCTGTTCGATAACAACGGCCATTTCGGTATTCAAAGCGGCCGAACGTGGGTCCCAGTTCATCGAACCAACGAAAAGTGTTTTGTTATCAATTGTCATTGCTTTAGCGTGTAAACTTGCTCTGCTACTCCCCGTGAGGCTCCACTTACTTTTGAGTTTCGCGCTCGCTTTTACTTCCCAAAGCTTGATTCCAGCTTCGAGTAGATCTTTTCGATATTTTGCGTACCAACCATGCACGGCAAACACATCGTTAGACGCGAGGCTATTGGTCACAATCGTGATATCAACGCCTCGCTTGGCCGCGTTACTTAATGCTTGAGTACCTGCTTCAGTTGGAACGAAATAGGGAGAAATGAGCACAAATGAATCCTCAACACTTTTAACCAGTTCCGTTAAATTATCAATAAGTTGGCTCTCTCGGGTCGCGACTTTATCGGGCAGGTCAAACCATACTTTCGCTTCTCCCCAGTAGAGCTTGAGTTTGCCTTGTTTTAGATCTTGGTACATATCCAGTTGAGTGAAGTCATAGCGGCCGGTTGAAAACTTTTCCTCTAACCGGAGTTTATTGACCTGCTTTTGAATCGCTTGGTCGGTAATTTGCTGTGAATTCGGTGTAATCCATTCCATTGGTATCGAATAGGCGCTATTCCAGTAGAGGTCGAACTGATCGGCAGTTTGTTGTACCGCCTCACCATAGAGCAGAAGATCAAAATCACCAAACTCAACTTGCGATTCAAAAGAGAAGTATTCATTGCCGATATTTCTACCTCCGACAATGGCGGAAACACTGTCTGCAATCAGAGACTTATTGTGCATACGACGATTAAGGCGTTCAAAATCGCTAGCAAGAGCGAACCAACGGGAGTCGCGATACTGATGCGGGTTAAATAAGCGGATTTCTATATTAGGATGTGCATTGAGGGCTGCCATCACATCGTCGTTTCGCTTTTGCATATCGTCAAGCAACAGTCTTACTCGAACACCACGCTTTGCCGCTTCATACAAGCGCCACGTTATTAGCTGACTCGTTTCGTCACCACGGTAAATATAGTATTGAAGGTCAAGGCTTTTCTGGGCGGACTCGATCAAAGAGGTTCGAGCAAGAAGGGCATCGTGTCCCTGATTTAACGGTGCAAAGCCAGTTATGGACTTGGGGTCTCTCCCGTAAGCTTCAAAGTACTGCGCAAGAACAGAATCCTTTTGATAACCGAGCTGAAAGCTGGTGGACTTTTCACTGGCGTCATTCAACGATACGGATGAGCATGCCGATAAAATAGTGAGCAGCGAGGGGAAGAGCAACTTGGCGAGCGTTTGTAACAAAGCACATTTCCTTGTCTTACAGAGTGTTACCTACTCCAAATTATAGACTTAAGCTGACGCCACATGCACCCAGAACCGTTTGATAACGAGCGATTAATCGATGAATTGCCATAGAGCCTGAACTAAGTTCAACTTTTAAAGCGCAGATAATCATTTATTTTAATTATCATTATGGCCGTATTGGTCATAATCACTAATATCTGGTGATTATGACCAATAGCGCACTGGATAAAATAATGATTTTTATATAACCATATGATTTTTAATAAATAAATGCTTGGCATGTCATTTGCCATTTAGAATAAAAGTTAAGTCAGAGCAACTTGCGCAGTTGGTTAATTTTTTGTTAATTTTATTAACTTTGAATTGGCAATAACTATCTAGTTCGCTGCTTAAAAGACTAGGCAAGCGCCGCTTTGATGTTTATTCAAATTCAATTCTCTCACCACCATGCTTACCGGGAGCAATGGACTGAATAAAAGTGTGGTGTTGAAAACAACAATAAAAAAGGATTTTCGATGTTAGCAAAACCCATATTACGTTGGCTTTTACCCTTCGTCGTCGTTGGAGGCTCTTATGCAGGATATGCTGCAATTGCCGCAACTGCGCCGGAAAAAGAGTCAACCAAAGATGCAATTACAGAACCTACTGTTCAGGCTTCTTCTCTTTTTCCTACTGATCACAAAGTGGTGATTACCAGTCACGGTGAATTAGTCCCTTTTGAAAAAACACACCTTTCCGCGCAAGTTAGTGGTGAAGTTACGAGTTGGCACCCGAATTTTGTGACGGGTGGCATCGTAAAACGAGGAGAGGTTCTTTTCACAATTGAAAGTGACAACTATGAAGCGTCGGTTTTACAAGCTGAAGCCGATTTAGCTAGTGCACTCGCAAACTTGATTGAGGAACAAGCGAAAGCCGAAGTGGCAAAACGTCAGGCAAAGAGACTGAGCGATAAGCAAGTGACGGATCTGTATTTACGCAAGCCTCACGTTTTGAGCGCACAAGCGCAAGTAAAGTCGGCTCAAGCGGCACTCAAACGAGCAAAAAGAGAGTTAGAAAATTGCAAAGTCGTTGCACCTTACGATGCGCTGGTTGTTGAGCGTGATATTGGTGTTGGTCAATTTGTTACATCTGGTTCTCGAGTTGCCACGTTAAACAACATCGAAGTGGCAGAGGTGCACGTACCCATTGCCGGTTTTGATAGTGCATTTTTACCCGAATCCATTGGTGAACTCACTGCGACAGTGACGCAGCAAGGTGTGTTTTCTACCACTAGAGAAGGTCGAGTAGTTCGTGATTTAGGCATGATTGATAGCGCTACCCGAATGATTAACATGGTCATTCAAATCGCGGACCCATACGGTGTCGATAACCAGCAGCCTCCAATCAAATTCGGCTCCTACGTTGAAGTGAGCTTCACTGGTAAGGAACTTAAGCACATCTACCGCTTGCCACAGGAATTAGTTAAAAACCGTACCGTGTGGGTGGTGAATGGCGATAATCAACTTCAACCCAGAACTGTCACGGTTTTGAGAGCAGAAGGTGAGTTTTTGCTGGTGGGCGAAGGCTTAGAGCAAAGTGATAAGTTGGTACTGACCTTGCCCGAGTACCCTCAAAAAGGCATGGCGGTACAAATCGCAAAAAAGAGTGACGACTCCGAAACCGTCGTACAGTAAGTAGGAGTTTGTCATGGAAGATACTAAACAAAAGGGCTTAATTGCCTATTTTGCGAATAACCCCGTCGCTGCCAACCTTTTGATGGTGTTCATCATTATCATGGGTGTGGTGAGTTTTCTCTTTATTCAAAGGCAGATGTTTCCGAATATTGAGGTGAACTACATTGATGTTCGTGCGACTTATCCTGGCGCTTCTCCTCAAGAGATAGAAGAGAGTATTCTCGTTAAGGTCGAGGAATCGATTAAAGACGTCACCGGGATTAAAAAAGCAGTCTCAACGGCCTCTAGAGGTAGCGCGTATGTTTCCATCGAGGTAGACGTTAATGCCGATATCAAGCGTGTCTTAGATGATGTAAACCAACGTATTGATACCTTGTCTAACTTACCAGCGGGTATGGAACCAATCAATGTCTACCAAGTTGAATGGCGCCAAGATGTAATCGAAATGGGGTTAGTTGGGGACCGACCGCTCGAGGAGCTTAAACCGCTTGCTAAGCAAATCGAAGATGAATTACTTCAGTTAGAAAACGTCATGCTGGTGTATCTGAGTGCGCCAGAAGAAGAAATAGCGATTGAAGTTGACCCACTTGTTCTTCGTAAATACGACCTGACGTTGAGCGATATCAGCAGCGCGATCAGCCGTTATTCAGCTAACTTTTCTGCGGGCGAAGTAAAAACAAATTCAGGGATGATTGCAGTAAGGATTGAAAACCAATACTACCGTGGTGATGAGTTTAGAAATATTCCAGTAAAGCTTGGCGCAAATGGAGCAAAGGTTCTGTTGCAAGATATTGCCACGATAAAAGATGGCTTTACGGAAGAAGAGCGCTATTTTGAATACTCAGGGCAAAATGCGATCTACATGTCTGTTGAAGCAACTCGTGACCAGAACATTATCCCTGTTGCACAGTCCGTTCGTAACTATATTGAAGCAAAAAACAAGACATTGCCGCAGGATGTTAAGCTCAAAGTCTTAGTTGATACGACTTATTATTTAAATGGGCGTCT
Organism: Vibrio sp. OPT41; assembly: GCF_015163595.1. NCBI lineage: Bacteria > Pseudomonadati > Pseudomonadota > Gammaproteobacteria > Vibrionales > Vibrionaceae > Vibrio > Vibrio sp. OPT41. The sequence continues at coordinate 5,351 of NZ_JADDYH010000054.1, forward strand.
CGACATGATGTTGAAAAACTTGCTGCAAGGCGCTGCATTAGTCGCGATTATGCTGACCATTTTCCTACGTTTCCGCTTGGCTATGTGGGTAATGATCGGCTTACCAGTGTGTTTCCTTGGTGCGGTGATGATGATGCCAGCTTTGGGTATTACAGTGAACATCGTCTCGCTGTTCGCTTTCATCATGGTGCTCGGAATTGTGGTGGATGACGCCATCGTGATGGGAGAGAGCGCTTACAGCGAAATTGAAGAAAAAGGTGGTGGCGTCGAAAACGTGGTTCGTGGTGTAAAACGTGTTGCCACACCAGCCACTTTCGGTGTGTTAACCACAATTGCTGTGTTTGCCCCTTTCTTGTTGTCTAGCGGTATTGATAGTGCCTTCTTTTATGGCATCGCGGGGGTCGTGATTCTTTGTTTGATCTTCAGTTTGATTGAATCGAAGCTGATCCTTCCTGCACACCTTGCGCATACCCATTTTAAACCAGTCAAACCTGGTGGATGGCGAGATCGTTTCAACCAACGTTTCTTCGGCTTTGTAAACGGTCCGTATCGTAACTTTGTAACAACATGCACCCATTGGCGCTGGACAGTGTTTGCGGTGTTCTGTGGTTTACTGCTGATCAGCGCGGCTTTGATCAACGCGAATTATGTTCGGATGATCCCTAACCCTAAAGTGCCGACCGACTATCCTGCGATCACTATTGAAATGAATGATACCGTTTCAAGTGAGCAGACAATCAGTGCACTCAAGACTATTGAACGTGTCATGCAAAAGATCGAATCTGAGACCATTGCAGAACATGGTCAAGGAATGATTCGTGACGTGCTGTCGTACAACAGAAGCCGCACCGAAGGTCGTGTATTAGTACCTTTGGTTGATGAAGAGTTACGCCCGTTCAATACATTTGAACTGGCTCGACGTTGGCGTGAAGCTATGCCTGTTATTCCAGGTATGAAGAGCATCAAAATCCGTGAGCAGAGTGCGGGTGGTGGTGACAGAGATGAGTTTGGCTACTTGTTGTTTGGCTCTAACATCAATGAGCTCAACGAGGCTGGGCGTTACTTGATAGAGCGTTTACAGCAGGAAGAAGGGTTATATGATATTTCATCTTCTATTGATTCTGGAAGCAAAGAAGTACTCTTGTCTCTTGCGCCTGTAGCGTACGATCTCGGTCTGGATCTCACCATGATCGCAGAGCAAGTTGGTGGCAGCTTTTATGGTGGCGAAGCACAGCGCATTATTCGTGATGGTGAAGAAATTAAAGTTATGGTGCGTTACCCGCAACTGACGCGTGAAGCATTTTCATCATTGCGTTACGCCGTGATTACAACACCAGCAGGTAAGAAGGTCATGTTGGGTGATGTGGTGAAGATCAATGAGCAGCCGGGCGTGAGTAGCATTCGACGTGAAGGCGGGTATCAAACCGTTTATGTCTATGGTTCGATAGACGAAGAATTGGTTGAACCTCAAGAAATCGTGAAGGTCATTGACGACAATATCTTACCGGACATGAAGCAAGACTTCCCAACTGTGAAAACAGAATTGGGCGGTGATATTGAAGAGCAGGCTGCGCAGCGTAATGAACAGATTTTGTTCTTTATTGCAGGCATGATCATCGTCTACATCTTGTTAGCTGTACCGTTAAAAAGTTATACCCAACCTTTGATTGTAATGTCCGTCATTCCGTTTAGTCTGACGGGGGCGATTTGGGGCCATTTCTGGCTAGGTTTAGACATCAGTATGATGTCGACATTTGGTTTGATCGCCGCTGCTGGCGTGGTTATCAACGACTCTCTGGTTATGACAGATTACGTAAACCAAGTGAGAGAAAAGGGTATGAACATCAAACAAGCGGTTGTTGAGGCGGGTTGTGCTCGTTTTCGAGCTATCACGCTCACCTCAATAACGACGTTTGCGGGTGTATTGCCGATAATGTTTGAAACGAGTTTGCAGGCGCGTTTTGTCATACCGATGGCTGTCGCTTTGGGCTTTGCGGTGTTGTACGCAACGGTTCTGACTTTAGTGTTGGTGCCTTGTTTGTATTTAATGCTTGAAGATAATAAAAATATTTTCAGATCGATTAAGAGGTTTATCCATCGTTTGATTAATCGTTTCAGAAAGTCGCCAGTGACGTCGAGCGTTGAAGCAAGCGTATCGAGTTAACAAGCTTGATGTTAACGATTAGGAGCAGCCTTCGGGCTGCTTTTTTGTTTCCGCATTTTGATTCAAAGCGATTTTTTAGTGGGCAGTTACGTAATTATCTGATGAGAAAACTGCCTGACAAAGCATTTCTAATATGTATGTTTTTAATGTATTGAATTCGCATGGTTAATTTGACACTTGGTTAGCGAAATTTACCAGACGAAGATAACGCTGAATATGGCTCATGATTTAAGTTATTGAAAAATAACAAAATAAAAGTTGGCATCGTATGTGCAATATATAAATTGTAATTAAAATTAACTGCTAATCCTCAAGGAGCTTATTATGAAAAGCGTATTTCTATCTACTCTAAGTCTTATTGCTGTAATGTCATCACCAATCGCTGCTGCTAACACTTTAGACAAAGAGGAGTGGAGCTCAGATTTACGTCAGGACTTTTCTGAGATGAAACATGAAGCTATAGCAGATATTCAGCAAATGAACATGGATGCCATTCACGCACGTGATGAGCGTATCGTGAAAAACATTAAAGATGAGCAAGAACAGTTAGTAAAGGTAACGTGCCACAAAGAGAAAGCAAGCAAGTCATAAACGCCGCTAAAAGAGACTAACAGACGAAAATGAATCCAATACGAGTTCGGTGTTAGTTAGCAGTAAGCACTGACCTTGTTGCTCTACTTGCCAGCCTTTTAAGGCTGGCTTTTTTGTTTCTCATTTCATGGGTGGAGATCAGATCCTCAAGCTTATTATCAATAGTTGGCGTGTTTGATGAGCTATTGCTGGATGGAGCGGATGTAACTTTCAAAAGTGTAGATTTCAGTAAAGTGGAGGTGATGTTAGATATTTAAAATTTAGAAAAGATCCGATCTCCTTTTTGACCTTCATAATACCTTAGTATGTGGCTTACCTTTACTTGAATTAGAACTCATATTGCAGGCTCTCGTTTAAAGGTATTGATGCATATTTGAAGAGTAAGAGATAGACATATGAGTTTTATTAAAATGTGTAAAGATGGTTTTAGAGGAAAGCCGGATTTCTCTGACTTATTACATAATGCGTTCCAGATAGATGACTTAGTGCTGTCATTTGAGTGTCCGAACAACATATATGAAGGACATGTATACCAGGATCTTGTTAATTTATAACAGTTCGATGTTGAATCAAAAATAGAGAGGCATGAAAGGTTTATAAAATTAGCTACGGTATATTTTTTGTTTCAGAAGAAAATATTAAACCCTTTATTTCCTATTAACAAATAAGGTGGATTATATATTAGTCTACGGGTTAAATCTACTGGAGAAGATATTGATAATATTAGTCAATTGTCCTCATTTTTAGAGAGAGAATATTATGATTTTATCATGCCCCGGAGCAAAGTGAAGGCTCTATGAGGGGGTATCATACAGACTTGATGAAAGAATTGACTAAGCGTGCTAATAAACAATGGGGAGAAATTCCAGAAAGTGAAGACCGAAAAAGAGAAAAAGAAGAATATTTAATTAGAGGTTTCTTAAGTGGTTATCCACCAATAAAGTGTGAGCTAGTTGAAGTTGGAAAAAACAAATACTCAAAATACTCAGAAGGTAATATTAAGTATAAGAGTGAATTACGAAGAGTATACAATTTACCCATAAAAAATGAATTCTACCTGAGCATCGAGTTTTGGTATAAGTACGAATCGATGTTTGCTAAGCAAAAGTTTTTAGATTGGGTGAGAAGTGCTGATGAAACTTTTGAAAAAAAAGTATTGGAATTACTGGATTTGTCTCCGCTCATCGACTCGTATATAGCCAAAGCGGTAAAGGGATTGAACGAAAAAACTAAGACAGAGTAACACAGCGTCAAGAAAAGCTAGCAAAGTATGTAGCCATGAGAGAAAAATGAATCAAATTGGATGTCTATTTACCTTTGTACGCCATGGCGTATATAAAGCCAATGGATTTAGTAGAGAGCTTATCACAAATATCAATACATATTTAAATAACAAGAGATATAAATATGAATTTTATCAAAATCCTTAAAGATGGGTTTAGAGGGAAACCAGATTTTGCAAACTTGTTACATAATGTATTCCAGATAGATGACTTAGTGCTGTCATTTGAGTGTCCGAACAACATATATGAAGGTCATGTATACCAAGATTTTATTGAATTACAACGGTTCAATATTGATTCAAAAGTAGAGCGGCATGAAAAGTTTATAAAATTGGCCACGATTTATTTCTCTTTTCAAAATAAAATAATAAATCCACTATTACCAATCAATAAACAAGGTGGTTTATATATTCGGTTAAGGATTAAATCTTCAGATAAATATATTACTAGTGTTAATGAACTATCTTCATTTATAGAGAAAGAGTACGTGGATTTTTATCATGCTGTAGAGTCACCTGACGGCTCTCGAAAAGGTGATCATACAGAGTTGATGAATGATGCCATTGCGTACGCAAATCATCGTTGGGGAATGGACCCGATAAACGAAGAAAAAAAGAGAGCGAAAGAAGAGTTCCTTGTAGGAGAGTTTCTTCGTGGTTACCCTCCAATCAAATGCCAAGATATCAAGATTGGTGAAAATACATTTTCAAAATATGTAGAAGGAAATTTGGAGTATAAAAAAGACTATCGAAGAGTGTACAATTTGCCTATCAAAAATGAGTTTTACTTTAGTATTGAATTTTTATATGAAATCGAGCCTATGTTTGCTCAAAAAAAGTTTTTAGATTGGGTAAGACACGCGGATGAAATCTTTGAAAAAAATGTTTTAGAGTTGCTAGCACTGTCTCCGCTTATTGATTCACATACTACCTCCAAATCCGAAAGGTTGACAAAAAAAAGTTGATCCAGAGCGTTCATACTTAACTTAAAGAAAAAAGCCCGCGAAAAATGCTTTCACGGGCGAAAAAAGGGCACCAAATTGGGTGTCTATTCATTTTGGAGGTGGTCGAACGTCCATATAAAACTGACAATAGGCTTGGTGAGAGGCTTACCACCAGCACGACCAACGAGGCTAAAGTTAACATTGTTGTAATGATTGTTAAAATGTTAATTCTTCAATCAATGTTTTCATTATCGTGAGTTTAAATTGTGAATGTGTTGCCTGCGTGTATTTTTACTCTGTGAAATTCCGTTTTTGACAATAAGACATATTATAAATCTTGTGTTGGTTATTTGATTTGGTTATATAAAACTCAACATACTTAATCCTTAACTGTTCATATTCACACTTAATGAGACACAATAACCCTCTGTTTGTTAAGTGATTGTGTGTTTTTTAACGCATTGGTATTGAACAAAAAGCGACCTAAGCCGCTCTTGTGCATTTTGATAAGTTTACTTATCAGTCGTTTTAGATTTCTTCGTGCTTATGGACTAGGCCGAAGTCAGCTAAAATGGCATACGCAGCAGGGATCATAAACAACACCAGCAGAGTGGATGCGAAAATACCAAACACGATAGAGATAACCAGTGGTTGGATAACCTGTGCTTGCAAACTGGTTTCAGTCAGTAACGGAAGCAAACCTGCTGCAGTGGTCATTGATGTCAGGAATACTGCTCTAAAGCGTTCCCGACTGGCTTTGACTACTGAGTCGTGCACATTATCCCCTTCATCGACATGATGGCGTATGTACTGAACTAACAGAATCGAGTCATTCACCACAATCCCCGCTAGTGAGACAAAGCCCATCATACTCGGCATACTTAATGAGTGACCGAGTAGGATGTGTCCCCATACCACGCCAATAAAGGCGAGTGGAATCGCAAGCATGACGACGAATGGTTCCAAATAACTGCGGAATTGGTAACTCAGAATCGCAAACACGCCAAATAAACCAAGCAAGAAGCCTTTACCCATTGATGCGCCAGTTTCAGCGGTATCTTTGGCTTCGCCTTCAAAATCAAAGCGAAGACCAGGATACTTTTGCATAAGCTTTGGCGCCTCATCCTGTTGGAACTGACGAATAATGGCGGTTGAGTTGGCTTTCGTATTGTTGATATCGCCGAATACGCTCACAGTCCTCAAGCCATCAATGCGCTGGATTCTTACGTAATTACGTTGGAAATCCAAAGTCGCAATGGTTGCGAGGGGGATTTGACTGCCATCGGACAAGATAATCGGAAAGTTTGCCAATTGCTGTAAGTCACCGGCTTGTGCTTTATCGAGGCGAACTTCGATTGAAATGTTTTCTACCCCAACTTGGATCTCGTCTGCGGTTTGGCCAAAGAAAGCTGCACGCAATTGATTGGCGATGAGTTGGCCGTTAATCCCGTAAGCTTCTGCGCCCGGACGCAGTTTTACCAAGACTTCTTCTTTACCCATACGCATGTCATCCAACACGCCATGGACACCGTCAAACTCATTTAAGTATTGTTGAATGTCGATAGAGGCGGCTTTGAGCGCATCCAGTTCATCATGCTTCGCTCGAATTTCAATCGCTCGTCCACCCGGCCCCATGGTCGGTTGTTTAAATACCAGCGAGATAGGATCGGCAAGTTCACCAATGTCTTCACGCCATGCGTCGATAAATTCATCGATGAGTGTGTTACGACTCTCGGCGCCCAGCAAATCCAGACGTACCGTGGCAATGTGAGGGCCAGATTCATTCGCGTCGGCGTTAGCGTTGAATTGACTGGTAATGTGTAGAACCAATGGATTGCCGTCTTCCACTTTCTCTGTCCATTCTTTATCTAGCTTTTGAGCGGAAGCGACGATCTTATCGACGACAGCTTCCGTTTGAGACAGAGAAGAACCCGGAGGAAGAATAATACGCGCTTCTGCAATGTCGCCATCCAATTCAGGGAAGGGTTGGAACTTGAGTAAACCACCTACTAACGTGGCCGCGGAGATAAGAAGCAAGGCAACCACGCCACCCATAAAGGCATAGCGATACTCGACCACTTTATCCACTGCGTTGACCAAGGTGGTGTTGCGGAAGTTTTCAAAAGAAGCGAGCAGCTTTTGTTTGAACTTCGGTGTTTTTCGCTCTTGCTTTTGTTTGTGTAGTGAGTGAGAAAGGTGGTTAGGTAGAATCAAGAAGGCTTCCACCAAACTTAAACTCAGTACGAGGATCAGAACTTGAGGAACCGCTTTAAGTACCGCACCCATTTCACCTTGCAAAAATAACAAGCTACCGAAAATACACACCGTAGTTAAAAAGGAAGAGATGACCCCCGGCAGTACCTTTTTCACTCCTTTTATCACGGCATCATCGATCTCTTCTCCTCGGTCGAGGTGAGCGGCAATCGATTCGGCAATAACGATGGCGTCATCCATCATGATACCGATGGCCATGAGTAACCCGACCAAAGACATGATGTTGATGGACAGGCCAAGTTGCGCCATCAAAAATAACCCACCTAAGAAGGCAACAGGTAAACCAGCTGCGACCCAAAAAGAGTAGCGAAAACTAAAGAACAACCACATGGTGGCGAAGACCAGAATGATACCTTGCCAACCGTTTTTGACCATCATGGTCAGGCGATCCCAAAGCACGGATGAAAGGTCATTGGTCATTTGTAGCATCACACCGTCTGGCGCGATGGCTTGTTGTTCTTCGACAAATTGAGCAACACGTTCTTTAATGCGCAGTGCATCGTCTTCTTTGTTTTTGCTGACTTTTAGTAGGGCAGAAGGGTGACCATCGAAGAGGACTTTCTGTTCGTCCAATTCAAACCCGTCGGTAATCGTCGAAATATCTCTTAGACGGATGATTGAGCCATTTGTACCAGAGCCCACGACGATAGTCTCAAGCTCTTCCGGCGTCACGCGTCGTTCGTCAAAGCGGATCAGAAAGTTCTTATCTGGCGTTTCGACATTACCACTTGGCAACTTGACGTTTTGACGACCAATCTGGTCCGCAATATCACCAACACTCAAACCAAGTTGTCGGATAGCTTGAGTGTCTAACTCTACTCGGTATTGGTGGTCAGAGAAGCCAGCAACTTCAACCAAAGAGACATCGTAATCGATTTTTAACGTGCGTTTAAGCTGTTCGGCATACGCTTTTAGCTCTGGCCATGTGGTATCTGCGGTGATGGCGACATCCACAACTGGCTCGTTCAAATCGAGCTCTTGGACCACAGGAGATTCAATCTCTTGTGGGAAGTCGTTTATCGAGTTGATCTGGGTTTGAACATCAACCAGCATGCGGCCGATGTCGGCTTCTTCATTCAGTTTTAAGATAAGACGCGCAGAACCCTCAATCGCTTCACACTGAGTTTCTTTGATGTTGGCAAGGCCATCGACAGCATCTTCCATTCGGATACAGATGCTCTCTTCTACCTCTTGAGGGGAAGCGCCGGGGTAAACCACACCAGCTAGGATGTAGGGCGGATCAAACTCAGGAAAAGTTTCACGCTTAATCGTGGAAAGTGAAGAAATCCCCAATATCAGCAGCGTTAGCATCAGCAAGTTGGCTGCTGTTGGATGCTTGGCGAAGAATCGGATCATGAATCAGACTCCTCAATAGCCGTTTCTGACTGTTCAGGTGACTCTTTCAATAGCATGCCGTTAATCGCAGGCAGCAAATCGTTGATGATCAGCTTCTGACCTTGCTCTAGTTCACCATCGATCACCACTTGGTTATTGCGACGATATAACACTTCAACCGTGACGACTTGCAGACGGTTGTCATCTCCCATCAGGTAAATCTTATCGCCATGAAGCGCACGCTCTGGGATGACCCAACTCGGGTTCTCTTGTCCCTCAATCAAGGCACGCACAAACATGCCGTTCACCAATGGAGGCGCAGACGTTGGGTTTAATGCACGGTAGTCTTGTTCAATTTCCAGAATCACACCGGCAGTCGCTTGGCTTGGATCAACCGTTTCACTGATGCGTGCAACTTTCGCAGGCCAGCTTGCAGAGAGGTTACCGCTGCTGAGTTCAATGTTGGCATGAATCGCATTCATATCAGGTTGTGGAATACCAGATTCATCGCGGACAAACTCACCGATGCTCGCCGCCAAAGTTTGCATGTCATGAATGGATAGTTGAGCTTCCACTTCCATGACATCAATACCATGTCCTGTCACCATGGTTTGTTGGAGGTTAACCACTTGCTTTTTCTCAATTTCTACGTCAGCAATACGCAAATCGTAAGGAAGCGTGATGATGGTCTTATCAAGCGAGCGTTCGGCCTCATCCACTTTTGATGCATTAACTTTAACTAGGGCTTCCGCGACTCGTTTCTCATCCGGCATCAAACCAATTTGATTTTCAATATCCAGTACTAACTTACGTTGAGAGAGTGCGCTTTGCTCTTGCTGATCTACATCCGATTGAGACGTTAGGCCTTTTTTACGTAGGTTTTGCTTACGGTCTAACTCTTTGTTGGCGATAACCAGACGGTTGGCTTCTATCTTGAGGGTGCTTTTGAGATTCGCTTCTTCTTGGTTCAGCTTAGCCAGAGAGGTTTGGGCAGATTTGAGATCGGCTTGAGCTTGAACCAGTTTCAACTCGTAATCGAGCGGGTCGATGCGCAAGATTTCTGTCCCTGCTTGCAACACTTGTCCTTTTTCCAGTTGCGGATGGCGGTAGACCACTTTACCCGTCACTTCGGCTATCGCTTTCCATTCCACTTTTGGGGTGATCTTGCCAAACCCTATGGCTACTGGAGCAATGGCTTTTAGCTCAAGTGGAATCGTCTCGACCAACCGTGCACGATCTCCAGAGGGTTTTACGGGCAAATCTGGTTTGAGGCTAATCGCCAAAAACAGAATGACGACCCCCACCGCAAGAGCAGGAAAGAACAGCAGCTTTTTATTTACTTTCATATTGGTCGCCCGAGTCTAAAAATCCATGTTTCATCAGTTGTATGTTGTGTTCGAATAATCGGTTCAAGAAGGCTTCAGAAAGTTCAATGCCATGAATGGCGAGCAGTGCTGGTGGTGCCATAAAAGGAAACACCATCAAGCTGATGTAAGAGACGCGACAAAGTTTAGGGTCGGCGTCTTTTCGTAAAACGCCACTGTCGATCAACTTATCAAAGATCACGCCTTGCATTGGCTTGCTGATATCTGCGAAGACTTTTTCGAGCAGTTTGCGTTGGGTTTCCGATGGGGGCATATTCATAACTTGGGCAACTAAGCGTGGGAACTGTGGTACCTTGATCATTTCGCGGTAGTAGGTGCGCATTAGATCGAGAAAGTTTTGCTCGTTACTGTTGGATACCAACGTCTGCATCTGCTTTTGCATCGGTGACAGTGTTTCGCGCAACATGGTCTCGAACAAGCCTTCTTTGTTGCCAAAGTAGTAACGAATCATCGCCACGTTCACGCCTGCTTTCTGCGCGACTAGGCGAGTAGAGACCTTGTCATAAGCCATAATGGTGAAGAGTTCGCGCGCGTGGAAAATCAGTTTTTCCCGTGCGTCGATATTATCTGTGGGTCTTCCCGCCCTTCGATGCGCTTCCGTCACAATCTTCTCTCAAAATATTAAACATTTGATTAATTATAAGACGCTGATTTCTCATGCGACATGTGAAAAATTAATCAGTATTTAATCAAGTGATTAATTTGTGATGAAGAGAAGTAAAAAAGAGCAGAAAGAACTGCTCTTTGAACAAATAGAAAAGTATTTACTTAGGAAGAACGGCCTTTTGATGCTAGATCACCCCCAACTTAACACACTCCAATTCGGTCTGTTGGCGTGTTCTTTTAGTTGTGGGCATGGATTTACCAGATAAGCGTAGTTTGCGTATTCACAAAGCGGTAAATCGTTGATTGAATCGGTATAGAAATGGATTTCGGAATAAGGCTCAGGCTGATTTTCTAGCCACTGTTTTAATCGCGTGACTTTGCCTTCACGATAACTCGGGATACCGTCGATTTCAGCAGTATAACGGTTGTTTTTCTCGATTAAATCAATTCCGAGTGCGGTTGGAATATTAAGACGGCGACCAACGGCTTCCACCAAAAAAGTGACGCTGGCAGAGATGATAACCATATCTATACCATCACGAGACAGTTGCTCAATCAGGGTTTTGGCTTGAGGGAACTGTTTAGGCAAAATATGGCTTTCAACACATTCTTCAACCAAGGCGTTTACTTCTTCAATCGGCATGTTTTCTAGTGGCTTCATGGAGAACGCTAGGTAATCTTCCATGTCCATTTTGCCTTCAGAGTACAAGGCCATTAGACGCTGATCTTCCTTAATAAATAAAGGATCAGTCGCGATGTCTCTCTCAACCATAAACTCGTTCCAAATCATTGCGCAGTCAGCGTTTATTAGGGTTTCATCCATATCAAAAACATACAAAGGTTTGGACATGTTTAGGCTCTCACTGGTTGAATTTCGTTTAGGTTAAAGAGTAGCTCTAGTTGGCTGCCATTCGCTAGTAAGCGTTCTGAAGAGCGGTTAAGCAAGTCAACAGTGAGCTCACACTCTTCAACGTTCACTTGATAGCGAATAACATTACCTAGAAGCTGGTGGTTGGTGATCGTACCTACTTGTGGCGCTGAGATGTGGCTATCATATTGACGACCTTGCTCTTTTACATATATAGACTCTGGGCGAATCGCCACTTTCCATTCGGTATCAATGTTGAAGAGTTGCTTGGCTTTATTGGCCTCTACAAGGTTGTAGTGCCCCATGAAACCGGCCACAAACTCGTTAGCAGGATGAGTATAAATTTCTTCAGGTGTTCCTGCTTGAACAATTTCTCCTTTACTCATTAGGAAGATACGATCAGACATAATCATCGCCTCTTCTTGGTCATGAGTTACGAAGATAGTGGTGAGATTCATCTCTTTCTGAATATCTCGGATTTGCTGACGAAGGTGTTTGCGGATTTTGGCATCAAGCGCAGAAAGTGGTTCATCAAGCAATAATATGCGAGGTTTCACCACCAACGCTCGAGCGAGTGCGACACGCTGGCGCTGACCGCCAGAAAGTTGATGCGGATAGTGTTTTTCTTTACCTGCCAGATCCACCAGTTTGATGACTTTAGCCACTTCACGTCGAATATCATCATTCGCAAGCTTTTTCATTTTTAAGCCAAATGCAATGTTGCCTTCGACGGTCATATTGGGAAACAGCGCATACGATTGAAAGACCATCCCAATACCACGCTCTTGCGGGACTTGATGCGTGATATCTTCTCCGTTTACCCAAATCTCGCCTCCATCGACAGGGTTAAGCCCAGCAAGGCTGCGAAGTAGTGTCGATTTACCACAACCGCTAGGGCCCAAAAGCGTAATGAATTCACCTTGCTCGATGTTAAAGTGAATGTCCTCAAATGCGGTGTTATCACCAAAACGTTTAGTCAGATTTTTCGCTGTTACGTAGCTCATTGTTTGACTCCTCGGCTGAAACGACTTGCCAACCAAGTCAGTAAAAAAATAAATAGGAAGTAGGTCATCACTAAGGCAGACGTAAAGTGGCCGCTCGTCTGACGCATGTTATACAAGTAGATTTGCAGGGTTTCATAACGTGTGCCGACTAAAATATTGGCGAACACAAACTCTCCCAATAGAAATGAAAATGAAAGGAAAAGCGATGCCATCAGTCCTTTTTTGAGGTTAGGTAAAATGACCATCAAAAACGCTTTGGTTGTACTTGCTCCTAGCAAGTGTGCAGCGTCCATTAAATCGTTAAGGTTAATTGCTTCGAAGCTATTAGAAATCGCACGATACATGAACGGTAACGCGATGGTGAAGTAAGTACCTACTAGAATCCAAGGAGTACCGATAAGGGAGATTTCACTGTCAGCATAAAGTTGAAGCAAGCCGACGGAGGACACCACTGGTGGTACAGCGAATGGTAGCAAAATCAATACGTTCATGAGCTTATCGAGCCTTGGAAAGTAGTAAAACACCACGAATATCGCTGGCAGAACTAGAATCACACTGAGGGTTAGCGAAGCAATACAAATAAACAGCGAACGCCCAAATGCTTGCAAAAAGCGTGGGTCGGTCAGCAATTTAACGTACCAATCAAAAGTGAAACCATCTGGAAGCACCGTGGCGCCCCAGCGTGATGAAAGCGAATAGACAAAGGTCGCTAAAATCGGGATGAGCATGATCCCAGCAATGGAATAAACCACCGTTTTATGGAATCGAGTATTAACGTTGTTCATGACTACTTCCTACCTGCATAGCTTTTCGAAATGAGCCATTGGTTAATCACTGTGATAAAGGCAAGTAACGCCATTAGAATCACCGAAATTGCAGCGGCGAGATTAGGTTCAAGGAACAGGTCTCCCGATACCAGACTCGCAATTCGAATGGTGATGACGTTATAGTTACCGGAGGTCAACGCATAAACACTCGCATATGCGCCGATTGCGTTGGCTATTAAGATAATAAAGGTACCGAATAAGGCTGGTGAGAGCACTGGCAGCGCGATTTTCGCCCAATACTGTGATGTTTTGGCTCCCAGTAGCGCAGCAGCAGCTTGCCAATCATCACTCAACGCGTCGAACGCAGGGTAGAGCAACAACACCGCCAGCGGGATTTGGAAGTAGATGTAAATGGCCAGCAGGCCCCATTTACCATAAAGGTCGAAATCACCGAGTAAGCCATACTGCTTGAGAAAAAGGGTAATCGCCCCATTGGTGCCCAAAATAATAATAAAAGCGAATGACAGAGGTACGCCTGCAAAGTTGCTGCTCATGTTCGTAAACGCAATCACACCGTCGCGGACTTTAGAATCGACTCTGCGCAGAGAAGAGACCAACAGAGTCGCAATGGCTAAGCCAAAAATGCTCGACCATACAGCTAACCACAAACTGTTGCCAAACGCCTGCATCATAAAGGCGGAGTCGAGCACTTCAATGTAGTTATCGAAGGCAAACTCGCCATCGTAGATAAAGCTGTTTAACAGTACCCAAATCATCGGTGCGAGTTGAAATAGATAGAAAAACAGTGCGAAAGGCGCCAACCAAATGGCTGGCTTAAAGCGCTTTAACCAAGTACTTGCCAAATTTGAACGTGATTCGCTAGAGCTTGGGGAGAGGACTGAACTGCTCATAGTGCTAACAATTCCTGAGTGTATGGCTTCGTGTGGTCAAGGTTTAGCAATTGACAAACGGTGCCACAAATATCAGTTTGCTTAATATGACAATCTTGATGGGTAAACTTATCACCAATGACAAACAGGGGAACTTCTCGCTCTTCAGGTAAAATCCCACCGTGAGAAAGATCGTTGTTCATGCCATGATCGCTGGTCACAATGATTTGATACCCATCAGCAAGCCATTGATCGATGTAGTTGGAAAGAATAATGTCTGCACCTCGCGCACAATTGCGGTATTGGCGAGAGTCTAGGCCAAACTTATGTCCTGTATCGTCGATATTCATCGGATGGATCAGTAAGAAATCAGGTTGATAGTTGCGGCGTAAATACTCTGCGTCCAGGAACAAGGCTTCATCAGGATAATGATCCCAATGGTAAAAGCAGCCGTGCTGGATATTCAGGGTTTCATCATGCGTGAAACGATCGCGAACAGGTTCAAATGGCGCGCGATTATAAAGCTCACTTACCCAGTGGTAGGCAGCCGCAGCGGTCACTTTTCCTTGGGCTTTTGCCAAACTGAAAATGGAATCGTATTTGGATAGACGAACGATATTGTTGTTTACGATGCCGCTTTCTACAGGGCGAACGCCCGTTAAAATGCACTCATAAAGTGGGCGAGACATAGAGGGCAGCTCACACTGCACAGGATAAAGCGTTGCGCGAGTTTCTTGTTGGGAACGACTTTGTTCTAGAAGACCATTGAGGTAGCCCATGCAATCACGGGCTACCTGATAGTTCAGTCCATCTAGAACAACAAGGATGACCTTATTGCTCATAACGACTTACTCTTATTGCTGGTGGATTAAGACACTTTCTTGCCATTGACGTGGCAGCTTACGTGCGGACTTTTCCCAAGCTGAGAAGTCAGTCACTGGGTGAACATTGCTGTATTGGTCATTAGCAATTAGCTTGTCTTGCACTGCTTGAGGCAGTGTGATGTTGGTGCGGATTGGACGCGCATAACCTTCTGCTAAGTTGATTTGCCCTTGATCGCTGAAGATGTATTCACGAGCAAGCTTTGCTGCATTAGGGTTCTTCGCGTATTTATTGATTATGGTTGTATAACCAGAAATCACAGAGCCATCTTGAGGAATGCTCACTGTAAAGCGGTCGCGGTCAATTTTGTCGCGGTAGTTCAATGCATTGAAGTCCCACATGATCGCCACTTCCACTTCGCCTTTTTCTAGGTTGGCGATGTTCGGATCGGTAAATGAAAGACGACCTTGCTTCGCGAGTTCAGAAAAGAATTTGAGCGCAGGCTTGAGGTTGGATTCGTCCCCACCGTTGGCGAACGCTGCGGCGAGAACCGCGTTGTTTGCCTGTGCTGCTACGCCTACGTCACCTACGGTCACTTTGTAGTCGCCTTTTAATAGGTCATCCCACGTTTTTGGCGCGTCTTTTACGAGGTTATTGTTGGAGATAAAAGAAATAGTGCCAGTGTAAGCAAGTGCCCAATGACCATCTTCGTCTTTTGCCCAATCTGGGATGTCATTCCAAGTTGTTGGTTTATATGGCTGAGTGACGCCTTTTTTAACCGCTACACGTGCGAAGGCAAAGCCTACGTCACCAATGTCTGCGGTCGCGTTTTTCTTCTCAGCTTCGAATTTTGCGATTTCTTGAGCCGAGCTCATATCCGTGTCTTGGTGCTTAAGGTTGTAGTTTGACTTTAAATCAGCCCATGTGTCTTTCCAGTTTGCCCAACTGTCAGGCATACCCACACTGTAAACCGCCCCTTCTTTTTGTGCTGCTGCTACCAAAGATTCAATATCGGCTTCTTTCGCTACTGTTGGCGTAGCGAGTGTTACCGCAATGATTGCCGCTGGTGCGGTAATTGAACGACTTAGCAAAGTTTTCATTGTCTCCATCCTTCTGGACTAGGTCAGTAAGTTCGCTTTGTATGCTATGGATGGAATGTGACGATTTAGCGCAAGTAATTTGACAGTTTTGCTGATTTTATATGGCACTTATATTTCATACGTTCAGTATGTGTTCTGTTGATTAATGTCATATTTTTGTTACGTAAACGCCTTATGTTATTCGTCAAATTATCGTTGGACTAGATCAGAATGAGAGCGACAGGCACCGGACAATTTGGTACCCAATTAGGAAAAATTAGAAGCAGCTTAAAACAGCAGATTCTTTCCGGCATCATGTCGGAAGGACAAAAACTGCCGTCAGAGAGAGAGCTCAGTGAGCTGTTTTCTACAACTCGAATCACTATCAAAGATGCGTTGGTGTCTTTAGAAACTGAAGGTCTTATTTATCGAGAAGAGCGCCGGGGTTGGTATGTATCTCCTGAGCGTATCTGTTACAACCCGTTGTCTCGTTCTCACTTCCATCAGATGATTCGAGAGCAGCATCGTATTGCAGAAACTAAGTTACTCAACGTGCGAAGTGAAATGGCCGCAGGTGAGTATGCCAAATCGTTAGAGGTGGAGCTAATTACCCCAATTTATGTAATTGAACGGTTACGTTTTATTGATGGGCGAGCGGTATTGTTTGTTGAGAACGTGCTCAAAGCGGCACTGTTTGAGGGTATATTGTTTGAGAACCTCACCATGTCCCTGACGGGCATTTATCGTGAGAAGTATGGTTACGAGACAAAGCGCTCTCGTTTTGATGTGATTCCCACGTCAGCTCCTGCTCATGTCGCTAAGGCGTTGAACCTAGTTGAAGGACAACCCGTTCTGAAAATTCGGCGGGTAAACTACAAACAAGATGGGCATTTAATGGACTGCGAATTCGAGTATTGGCGTCCAGACGCAGTGATGATTCGCATTGATAGCGTAGGATAAAGCGCAGAATTAAAAAGAGCCCAATGAAGGGCTCTTTTTCGCATATTGGTTAGAGAGGCGGTTTAAACGAGGCCTTGCTCTTTCGCCATTCTGCTTGCAATGCCGGGTGCTTTCCAAATGCTTGGCAGCAAAATGAAAGACACAGGTACGGCGGTAATCACAATGAAAGACTGCAATGCAGAAATACCACCAGAGCCCATTGAGATAAGCGCAATAGCGACAATACCCATAATCAGCCCCCAGAACGAGCGAATCACTGCGTTTGGTTCTGTTGAGCCCGTCATCACTACACTGATTGTGTAAGTCATCGAGTCACCCGTCGTCACGATAAATGTTGTCGTTAAGATCAGGAAAAGAACCGAAATGATCATTGGGTAAGGTAATTCACCAGTAATCGCTAGCAGTGCTGCAGGCAAGTTAAAGCCTTCAAACGCAGATGAAATCAAACCAGGGTTATCAAGTTCAAACGCAAGGCCACTGCCACCAACGATACTAAACCAGAAGCAAGTAATCAGCGGTGCCGCGATGCTAATAGACATGATTAATTGGCGAATTGTACGACCACGAGAGATACGAGCAATAAAGATCGCCATCATTGGGCCATAACCGATAAACCAACCCCAGAAGAATACTGTCCACCAACTTAGCCAGCCTGTATCACCACGGTAAAGTGCCATAGGGAAGAAGTTATCCACCATACGACCAACGCCTTGCACGTAGCCATCAACGATAAAGCTTGTCGGCCCGAAGAACAGGATGTAACCAATTAATAGTACAGACAAAATGATGTTGTAACGACTGACGATTTGAATACCCTTGCTCAAACCGCTCAGTGCGGAAAGGGTATACATCAGGATCGCCGCCATAATAACCATACTTTGCGTTACGAACGTATCTGGCAGGCCAAACAATGAGTTTAGCGCGTAGCTAATTTGTAAACCTAAGAAGCCGATAGGACCGATGGTTCCTGCTGCTACTGCAATGATGCTACATGCGTCAGCAACATCACCAATCCAGCCTTTAATGGCTTTATCACCAAACACAGGGTAAAGCAGAGTACGCGGCTTAAGAGGCAGGCCTTTATCGTAATGCAAGTGCATTAAGACAATGGAAGATAGACCACCAAGGATCGCCCAAGCTAAGAAGCCCCAGTGCATAAAAGACTGAGATAGGGCATTGATTGCGGCAGTTTTCGGTGAGGCTTCCCCGTATAGAGGCGGAGCAGTCACAAAGTGCGCGATAGGCTCAGCTGCGGCCCAGAACACACCACCACCTGCAAGTAGAGTACAGAGTACGATTGACAACCACTTAAAGTTATCAATATCAGGTTTCGCTAGACCACCTAGGCGCACATAACCAGTGCGACCAAACGCAAGAGCCAAACCAATTAGGAAATTCAGAAGAAGCAGTACTTGCCAGTAAGCTCCGAAATATTTAGTAGCAAAGCCGAAGCCGGTGTTAACCATTGCGGTTAGAGAGTCGGTATTCGTTAGAGCAAGTAAAACGAATAGAGTGAGGAAGCTACCACTTAACCAAAAGACAGGATTGGTGAGTTCGAGGCGCTTGAGTAAAGATGGGGGATGAATAGCAGAATAGTCAGCATCCTGAATAGGCGCTGTGTGGGAGGCGGCATTCGTCATATTTGACATAATTACTTCGCTTTTTAGGGCTATGAAGCCGTGCATTTCCCCTCACATCGTTTCGACGAAAAGTGTGAGGATGTTCAAAAAGCCGATGATGTTAACATGTCGAAGTTGCAAATATAACCTTAGATTTCGATTAATTTTTAACAGGTTAGCCAAGTTGCTGATTTTTGGGTAGAGATCAAAAGAAAGAGTTTTTACGTGAAATGCACCGCATTTCGTATGTAATTAACATTTCCCTTGTTTTTGCATGGGATTATCAGGATTACATTGAGAAAACATGTTTTTCCCAAGCTAAGGTTTAACTCGATGGCTCACTTCGAACTTAACGGGCAGTGGATGCTTACCTCGCCACAGCGCCCCAATCTTGAAATTCCAATGTTTATTCCGGGCGATAATGTGTCGGCGCTTTTACAAGCAGAGCAGATTCCAGATCCTTATTTTGCCGATAATGAAAACAAAGTTCGATGGATTGAAGAGTGTGAGTGGCATATCTCACGTGAGTTTGACGTCGACGCGTTTACGTTGTCTGCCAAGCAAATTTGGATGACGCTAACTCGTGTCGATACATTGGCAACCTTCTATGTTAATGGTGAGCTAGCACTAACTTGCAGCAACATGTTTACCCAGCAACGTGTGGATATTAAACCGCATTTAAAGCAAGGTACTAACACGATTCGGGTTGAGTTTGCTCGGGTGGATTTAGAAGGTATCGCAAGAGCAAAAAAACTGCCATTTCCTATTCCATCGGCAATGGGCAACAACCAAATTCCACACATGAACTTGATCCGCAAAACACAATGCCATTCCGGATGGGACTGGGGCATTTGCTTGATGGTATCGGGTATTTACGACCCCATTCAAATCGACATTGTGAATGAGCTTTGGCTCAAAGGTTTCTCGACAGAGCAGCAATGGCAAGCCGATGGGAGTGTGTTTCTTGATGTAGTAGTTGAAGTGGAAACGGACAGTCAACGCCATGAAATGATGGTTGAATTTAATGGTGAGCGTCAATGTATTCAAACAAAAGGAAGTGGTCACTATCATTGCCAGTTCCACATTTTGGAGCCTCAACGCTGGTGGCCATCGGGTTATGGCGAAGCGTATCTCTATCCCATTACCATTTCTTGCAGAGAGCAAAAGTTAACGCACAACATTGGTTTGCGTCAGTTAACCCTAAATAACCAAGTTGATGAGCACGGCTCTGCAATGGAATTTATCGTCAATGGCGTACCGATTAATGCTAAAGGTGCCAACTGGATCCCTATTGACGCAATGCCGGGGCGAGAGTACGAAACACGTTATCGCAACCTTTTGCAAAGTGCGGTTGACGCCAACATGAACATGATTCGCGTATGGGGCGGTGGTCATTACGAGAGTGAAACCTTTTATAACCTTTGTGATGAACTTGGCTTGTTGGTGTGGCAAGACATGATGTTCGCCTGCTCGTTGTACCCATCAAACGACGAGTTTTTAAAAGACGTAGAAGAAGAACTTAGATTCCAAATCCCGAGGCTTAAGAAGCACCCATCAATCGCACTTTGGTGTGGTGACAATGAAGTGATTGGAGCTATTGGTTGGTATGACGAATCTAAGCGCAGCAAAGTCAAATACACGGTTAACTACGATCGCCTCAACCGCATGATTGAGAAGGAGATTACCGAGCAAGATAGCACTCGCCGTTTCTGGCCAAGTTCCCCATGTAATGGTGAACTGGATTTCGGTGATGCGTGGCATGATGATAGTAAAGGCGATATGCACTTTTGGGACGTTTGGCATTCAGGAAAATCATTCAGTGCCTACCTTGACGTGAATCCTCGTTTTTGCTCTGAGTTTGGTTTTCAATCTTGGCCATCTTTTGCTGAAGTTAAGCGGTTTGTCCCTGAGCAAGACTGGAATATTACATCCCCAACTTTCGAACAACATCAGAAGAACCCTCGTGGTAATAGTATTATCACAGAGATGTTCACGCGCTATTTTCGTTTTCCCTCTGGATTTGAGAGCATGCTGTATTTAAGTCAAGTTCAGCAGGCAATCGCGATCAAAACTGCATGCGATCATTGGCGTGCCATTTCTCCAGTTTGTCGCGGCATGCTGTACTGGCAACTCAACGACAATTGGCCTGTCAGTTCTTGGTCTAGTTTGGAATACAGTGGTCGATGGAAGCAGTTGCACTACCATGCAAAACGCTTTTTTGCGCCGCAGTATTTGGTATTTTCCGAGCATACAGGCGAGTTGAGCCTACATTTGCTCAATGATGCCAAAGAGTCCGCAAGCGTCAACGCACTGCTCAAGTGGGTAGATTGGCAAGGGGAAGAAAAGCAATGTTGGAGCTTAGAGCAAACAGTCATAGCAGACAGCAATACGATTTTGTGGCAATTGGATGAATCGATCGAGAAGGACGAACTTACGTCAGGCTTCTTCTATGTTGAAGCGCAAATCGGTGAAGACAGAATAAGCAACACATGGTTTAGTACTCATGAGCTAAAAACCTTGCCGATAGCGAAAGCCAATATAGGTGTCTCTATTGAAGGGAGGAAAATTACATTGATTGCGGATAAGCCTGCGTTTTTTGTTCATTTGGAGAGTGATGCTGATGGAAGGTTCAGTGACTCCAGTTTTACTCTGTTGGTCAACGTTCCAATGACGGTTGAGTATTTAGGTGATGATGTTTCAGGTATGCAGCAGTCGTTGAGGGTATGCCACCTTAATGATTAAAGCGGGCATAGAACATCTATATGCTGATAACTAAAAAGGGAGCATTTGCTCCCTTTTTAGTTATTAAGTATCCGTTATTAAGCTCAGGTTGAGACAGAAGTTTATTTAAGTTTCTGATGGACCCGATAGCTAACGACAAAGCCAATGTAGAATAGTGCAGCAAGAGTAATCACTGCCGTCGCGTACGCCAGCAGGCTGTTTAACCCTAAACCAAAAGCCAGAGTGAAGGCGATACCATGAATGGCTTCCGCAGGGATTCGGTACCAAGCAGAGTGGACGGAAGATCCGAAGAGGATAAAGGTACTAAGTAAGACAATCGTGCCGCCTATAAAGCCGACCCATCTGCTGTTGTTCATGTTGCAGTCTCAGGGGTTACCGAGGTAACGTAACAAAATATTTCAGGATCGTATTATACAACCGATCATCGCGAAAAGCGCTAGAGAAATTTCGCGGATAAAACAGAGTGTTTTAATTCGAACAAAAGAATACGACATAGCCAACTTAATACAGGAATAACAAAACATGTTGAGATTTATACAACGTCGCCGCATTAAGAAAGTGATTAAGCTAATGAGTACCAGATTGATAGTGGGATACGGCAGTCGTGAGTACTTTTCGGTTGGTCAGGTAAAGACGAGCACCAGCGAGTTAAGCTTAAGCGCGTGCCAACAAAAAATTGCGTTGGCGTTGTATGCGAATCCGCAAGATCTTGATTTGGAAAACCAACCAGAATTGCAAGCAATACGCTCAGACGTGGCGCATGATTTCTTTTCTGGTGCCGATTATACCGCTCAAGATGTGCTTAATTTACTCGGCTCTGGTGGCTGGAAAGGCGGTCGAATGGAAGATGGAATGTCTCATCATTTTGGTATGCACAGTCGCTATTAAAAACATGCGTTAATTTTATAAATTCGATAAATATTTTTGCTGTTAAAGATTAATTAAATTTTCTTTCAATTGGGTAACAATTACCTAATTATGCACCCGAATCCCAGCGCGTCGCTGGACTGGTTGGATTGCATACCATGAAATTAATCATCAAAGGATTGGGGCTGAGTGCTCTTGTGCTCAGCATGTTTGCTCATGCAGATAGCAAAACGTTGAACGTTTATGCATGGGGTGGCTATTTGCCGGAAGCATCGTTAAAAGCGTTTGAAAAACAAGAAGGTATTACGATTAATTATTCGACTTTTGAGAATAATGAATCAATGTATACCAAGCTAAAATTGCTAAAAGGTTCTGGCTACGATGTGGTTTTTGCTTCTGCGTACTTCATTGAAAAAATGGGGCGAGAAGGGCTGCTTTCGAAAATAGATCACGCTCAAGTGCCAAACATGCAAGACACAATGGACGGTTTACTTGGCCAAGCGCACGATCCTAAAAATGATTACTCGCTGCCTTATATTTGGGGCATTACCGGGATCAGCTACAACGAATCCATGGTTGAGCAACCAGTGACCAAATGGGCAGACTTATGGGAGTCTCAATACGAACAACAAGTCATGCTGATTGATGACGTTCGCGATGTGTTCGGTATGGCGCTGAAGAAAAATGGCCATAGCGTGAACACAAAAGACGAAGCAGAAATCGAGCAGGCTTTTGATTCTCTAGTCGCGCTGAAAAACAACGTATTACTGTACAACTCAGATGCGCCGCAAGTCCCTTACGTGTCCGGTGAAACATCGGTCGGCATGCAATGGAACGGCAACGCATTCCAAGGACAGGTTGAAATGCCTGAGCTGAAGTTCGTGATGCCGGAAGAGGGCGCGGTATTGTGGATGGACAACTTCACTATTCCGTCTGGCAGTAAAAACAAAGCATTGGCGCATAAATTTATTAACTTCATGTACCAATCAGAGAACCAAGCGGAAATCGTGACCAGTTTGGGTTATGCGTCGGCAACGAACGCTGGGCGTGACAAATTGCCAGAAGAGTTGAAAAATAACCGTACTATTTTCCCTTCATCAGAAGACATGAAAAAAGGCGAGTTTATTAATGATGTTGGCGCAGAAACGTTAGCGATTTACGAAAAGTACTGGCAACGTTTAAGAACGCAATAAGCAACGCCTTTGCCTATTGTTAGGCTTAAAATCGTTCAAATTTGAATTCCCCTCATCACGAAAGCAGTGAGGGGAATTTTTTATGGGCTTTGTACTTCGAGTGTTACTACGCGGCACGCTTCACGAGGCAGAAGTGCTTTTTACCGCGTTGCAGTAACCAATATTGATCAAACAGTGGGAAGCTCAAACTTGGGTTATCAGCCGCCACTTTTTCACCGTTTACACTGATGGCGTTGTTGCTGATGTGTTCGCGTGCAACACGCTTCGAGCTTGCTAAACCCGACTCAATCAACAGCTCAACCAAATCTTGCTGTGCGCTCTCAATGCTTGGTAAACCATCCAACTCCAATTGTTTTAATTCACCCAAACTCAGTTGTTGCACATTACCGCTGAATAAAGCTTGAGTGATGCGCTCGGCGCTAGCTAGGCCTTCTTCGCCATGAACAAATCGCGTCATTTCCTCAGCGAGGATACGTTGTGCTTGTGGCTTACCTTGGCTTGCTTGGTCTTGCGCTTCAATGCTGGCAATTTCTTCGCAGCTCAAGAACGTGTAGTAACGCAGGAAGTGGTAAACGTCGGCGTCTTCTGCGCCAAGCCAGAACTGGTAGAACGCGTAAGGAGAGGTCTTGCTAGGATCTAGCCATACTGCACCACCTTCAGTTTTGCCAAATTTGGTGCCATCGGATTTGGTGATCAGCGGCAGAGTTAAGCCAAATACTTGCTCACCATTTTGACGGCGAGTTAAATCGATCCCGCTGACGATGTTTCCCCATTGGTCATTGCCACCGATTTGCAAACGGCAACCGTATCGACGGTTTAGCTCGGCAAAATCGTACGATTGCAGTAGGGCGTAGCTAAATTCGGTGAAGGAGATACCTTGGTCAGGTCGTTGCAGGCGTTGTTTTACCGATTCTCGGTTGACCATAGTATTGATCGAGAAGTGCTTACCCACATCGCGGAAGAAGTCGATCACATTGATCGCTTTCATCCAGTCAGCGTTGTTCACCATGATCATCGGCTTGGTCAGTTGGTGATTCATCAACTGCTGAATTTGATTAGAAAGATCGTTAACCCAGCCTGAGACGATTTCCTCTGAGTTCAGACTGCGCTCAGTCGCTTTAAAGCTTGGGTCGCCAATCATGCCCGTTGCACCGCCAATCAAGGCAACAGCTTGGTGTCCGGCATCTTGAAAGCGCTTAAGCATAATCAAAGGCACGAGGTGGCCGATATGCAAGCTGCCAGCTGTAGGATCGAAGCCGCAGTAAACGGTTTGTGGCTGTGAGAGAAGTGTCTGAATTTCTTCCAAATCGCTGGCTTGTGCAATCAAGCCACGATCTTGTAAATCTTGCAGTAATGGTGTCGTCATTCTTTTTGTCTGTCTTAGTGGTTGTTACATTCAGACTAAAACGCGACACCTTTTCTCGATATATCCCTTAAGGGACAGTTTTTATCTTGAATGGAGAATGAGGTGATTGAGGAAAAGCTGGAATAACTCACTCAATGAAGACACATTTAATTGCGAGTAAATTCGCTTTCGATGATTTTTGACCGTGCCTTGAACTAAGTGTAACCGCGCGGCAATTTCTTTGGTGTCAAACCCTTGAGCGAGAAGCGAAGCCACCTCTTGTTCTCGACGGGTGAGTGATTCTACGCCAAACGTTGCTAAAGCTTGCTCAATGGCTAATCGCATACTGCCAGAATAAGCACTCTGTGCAAAAACAGGCTCAGAAAAGGTAAATTCCGTTTGTTTCCAATGCTGCTGACAAAGCGACTGAATTATCGGGAAATAGGGCTTTAGCTTATTTATTTGTTGCTGAGAAAAGTATTTTCCATCAGTCATATATCCGAAGTACAGCATGACCCAACGGCCAGATTCAACTTCGACTAGCATGCTAAGCTCGTCTTTCCACCCTGTTTGATGATAGAACTGCTCGCAGTATGAGGTGAAGTCAACGCCTTTACGCGCCACGTCTTTGAGCGTAAATACGCCTTGTTGCTTTGTCTCGTTTAGTTTGAGAAAAAAAGGGTCATTTTGAAATGAGTCAGTAAGGTAGCGTTGAAAAAGTAACTCTCGCTCGTTCTCAATTGAGTCGTAGAGATAAATAGGATGTTTACCTTCTCGGTAACCTAAAATAACTGCGCAATCAAAATGAAAAAGAGTGCGAATGACACGCATAAGTTTAGGAGTAAAGTTAGGCGTGTTAAGAGCAGAAATTGCTTCTGCTAGCAGATTATTAAAGTTATTGTCAGGCATGGGATACCGAATTGCAGGTGGTTTTGCGCAAGCATAACCAAAAGCAATCCAACGAGAAAGGGAAGTCGCCATCTTCTGGTGACTTCCATAGAGAAAGTTGCGTAAGTGCTCAGTTTTGAGGAATTATATCCCCGTTAACTTATTGATAAGGGTGCATAACAACGGTTTTATTTAAGCGATTAGTTGCTATGCATTACTGCGAGTTAGTGAGCTCTTCGTTAACCCAATATTTAGAACCAGACACGTTAGCATCGATGAGCAAACCTTTAGCGTTCAACTGATAGACGGCGACGCCGCTGTTAAATTGTTTTGAAAGTTGCTCTGAATCTTCGCCCGCAACAGCAGAGGCTTCACTTGTGGCCTCCCATCCTTCGTTGACGAACGTATCAAAGTCTTCTTTGTTCTCAAACAGAACCACTTGTTGGTAAAATTTTCCGCCAGCCCCAAGTGCAACGCCCAAACCAAACATATTCATATAAGTGCGTTCTTCTGTTTCCTTATTCACTGCGACTCCTGACCCTGAGTTGGTGTGAAACAGCAAAGATAATTTACGAGAATCAAAGACCGCGTAGCCGTACGCGTTGTCGTAAATAGCTTTTGCCTCCGGCTTTTCATTAAATAACTTGAGCAAAGCGCTATCTGCCATTAAGTCCACAGCTTGGCGAGCTTCTTCTGGCGTATCGCCTTCCATCAGCTCATCAATTTTTTTGTCGGCAGCATCTATCCATTCTTTGCTTTTCTCGATGCTGGCTTCTGTCCATTCGCCTGCGGTATTGATCGCTTCCTCGGACCAATTCGTGAAATCTTGCCACGCTTGTTTTGAAAACGCTTTGGTGTCGTCCCAAGCATCTTGTGCAGTATCAGAAACTGCGTCGCCAAGCTCAGACATTTTATTGGAAATTTCATCCCAATCGGCATAAGCAGGGGATGCCAGGAGCATCAATGTAGTAAGGAGTGCGATAGGCTTTTTCATCAAATTCTCTCTGGAGTTATCGATATACCATTCATTTTAGGTCATCAGACTTTGATAATGAAATTGACTAAATGACGAACTTGAGAGAGGAATCACGAACTGATTGTGAAATGACGTGTGAATAACAAAGCCCTCACAAGGGGAGTGTGAGGGCTAGAGTTTATCGTGTGTTACTTGCTGCTAACTTTACCGAGTTTTAACCAAGTATCGATAACCGTATCTGGGTTTAGTGATACAGAGCTAATACCTTGATCCATTAGCCATTCCGCTAAGTCGTCGTGGTCTGATGGGCCTTGACCACAAATACCAACGTATTTGCCTGCTTTTGTTGCCGCATCAATCGCCATTTGAAGCATCACCTTAACCGCTGGGTTGCGCTCATCAAATAGATGTGCGACATCGCCAGAGTCACGGTCAAGACCAAGCGTTAGCTGAGTCATGTCGTTTGAGCCAATCGAGAAGCCATCAAAGTACTTCAAGAACTCATCGGCAAGGACCGCGTTGGATGGCAGTTCGCACATCATGATGACTTTAAGACCCTGATCGCCACGGCGCAGATCAAACTTCGCTAGCAAATCAATCACTGATGCTGCTTCGCTTGGTGTACGCACAAATGGGATCATGATTTCAACGTTTTTCAGACCCATTTCGTTACGAACGCGTTTGATTGCTTGAGTTTCTAGCTCGAAGCAGTCTTCAAACACTGGAGAAATGTAACGAGACGCGCCACGGAAGCCAAGCATTGGGTTTTCTTCATGCGGTTCGTATGCTTTACCGCCAACCAAGTTGCTGTATTCGTTAGACTTAAAGTCAGACATACGAACAATAACGCGTTTCGGCCAAAATGCCGCAGCAATGGTTGCGATACCTTCTGTCAGTTTGCTTACGTAGAAATCGATAGGATCTTTGTAACCACGAATACGCTGAGTGATTTCTGCTTTTAGCTCATCGCTTTGTGCATCAAAGTTAAGTAATGCTTTCGGGTGGATACCAATCATCTTATTGATGATGAATTCAAGACGCGCAAGACCAACACCTTCATTTGGAATTTGTGCGAAGTCAAACGCGCGATCAGGGTTACCCACGTTCATCATCACTTTTGTTGGTAGCAGTGGCAGTTCATCAACAGAAGAGCGTTTTACATCAAACTCAAGTTCACCTTGGTAAACGTAGCCCGTTTCACCTTCTGAACAAGATACGGTCACGGTTGCACCATCGGTTAACTTGCTTGTCGCATCGCCACAGCCAACGATTGCAGGAATACCAAGCTCACGAGCGATGATGGCAGCGTGACACGTACGGCCACCACGGTTGGTTACGATTGCAGATGCTTTTTTCATCACTGGTTCCCAATCTGGGTCAGTCATGTCTGTAACTAGCACGTCACCTTCTTGGACTAAAGACATTTGGTCCAGAGAGTCAACCAAGCGAACCACGCCTTTACCGATGCGCTGACCGATTGCACGACCTTCAACCAAAACATCCGCTTTGTTTTGTAGCTCGTAGCGCTCAATCACGTTTTGTTCCGTTTGTGAACATACGGTTTCAGGACGCGCTTGAACAATGTACAGCTTGCCATCAATGCCATCTTTTGCCCATTCAATGTCCATTGGACGCTGATAGTGCTTTTCGATGATCATTGCTTGTTTTGCGAGCTCTTTAATCTCGTCGTCGTTCAATGAGAACGTGTTGCGCTCTTCATCAGAAGTATCAACGATATCAACTTGTTTGCCGATTTCTTGGTTATCTGAGTAGATCATTTTGATCAACTTAGAACCAAATGTTTTCTTAACGATTGGGTGTTCGCCTGCTTCAAGCATTGGCTTGTGAACGTAGAACTCGTCAGGGTTTACTGCACCTTGAACGACCATCTCGCCTAGACCCCATGAAGAGGTGATGAAGACAACTTGGTCGAAACCCGATTCAGTGTCTAGTGTAAACATAACACCCGACGAGGCTTTATCTGAACGCACCATACGTTGGATACCCGCAGATAGCGAGATGCCACGGTGGTCGAACCCTTGGTGAACGCGGTAAGAAATCGCACGGTCGTTAAATAGAGAAGCGTAAACGTGCTTAGTTGCTTCTAGTACTGCGTCGATGCCTTTCACGTTCAAAAACGTTTCTTGCTGACCAGCAAAAGAAGCATCAGGTAGGTCTTCTGCCGTAGCAGATGAACGAACTGCGACTGAAAGCTCAGGATTGCCTTCGATCAGTTCTTGGTAGTTTTCACGAATTTCTTGTTCAAGGTCCGCAGGGAAAGGGGCCTCTAATACCCATTGACGAATGTTTGCACCTGTCTTACGCAGAGCTTCTACATCTTCAACGTCTAGTTCATCGAGTAATTGGTGAATACGCTCATCCAAACCTTCGTGGTCAAGGAATTGGTTAAACGCGTATGAGGTTGTCGCAAAACCATTTGGTACAGAAACGCCTGCGTTTGCTAGGTTAGAAACCATTTCGCCAAGTGAAGCATTCTTACCGCCGACTTTGTCGACATCATCCATGGATAGGCCATTGAACCAGAGGGTGTTCTTTTGCATGTCTTTCTCCAGAAACATTGCAGCTTAGTAGGGGGACTTAAATCGATCTAAATAAACGCATGTTGGCTGTTATTACACGTTGACCATACATTGCTTCATTTAGATTGATATCAAAGGCAAACGATTACGTTCTGGCTGAAAAAAATTCAAAAGAATTTTTAAAGCTGTGGTGAACCTAACTGAAAGCCAAACTGATTTATTAATATTATGTGTACCATCCTACTCAAAAGATTTTGAAAAATTAAACAGAAATGCAAATAAATAACCAAAGTCGTGATGTGTTCTATGTTTCTGACGGTACGGCGATAACATGTGAGACATTAGGGCATGTTGTTCTCGGTCAATTTCCGTTCATTCCTAACGAAAAAACCTTTCCGTTTGTAGAAAGCCAGGACAAAGCTACTGACGTAGTCAAAGAAATTGAAACTTCCTACCAGCGCAATGGCGTCAAACCTCTGGTCTTTTTCTCAATTGTCGTTCCAGAAGTACGTGAAATGCTGCTTGAAGCGCCAGCATACAGTTACGATGTGTTGGAGAGTATTGTGCAGAAAGTGCAAGACGACATTCAGATGGCACCAAAGCCTAAGTTGCAGCGTTCTCGCAGCGTGGGGAAAGATTCCGACACCTATTTTGACCGTATTGCGGCCATTGAATACACATTGGCGCATGATGATGGCATTACGCTAAAAGGGTTGGAGCAAGCTGATATTATCTTACTTGGCGTGTCGCGCAGTGGAAAAACGCCGACTAGCTTGTATATGGCGATGCAATTTGGTTTACGTGTTGTGAACTATCCGTTCATTGCGGAAGATGTGAAGATGATGCGTTTGTTGCCTGAATTTGAGATCCATCGTCATAAGTTGTTTGGGCTTACTATCGACCCTGAACGTTTGACTGAAATCCGTGAAAATCGTTTGTCTGGAAGTGATTACGCTAGCACAGAGCAGTGTAAGCTGGAGCTAGACACTGTTGAGGCGTTGTTTAGAAGAGAGGCGATCCCATATATCAATACGTCCTCTCTGTCTGTTGAGGAAATTACTACGCGTATTCTGGAAAAAGCAGGAATGAAGCGTCGCTTGTTTGGCTAACAAGAGACGCTCATGTCGCTATGTGTAAGAGGAGGTAAGATGTATACCTCCTCTATCGAATGAACCTTAGACAGAATTAATAGTATTGGAACATCTTTTGGATGTCTTGATAGTTTTTGGTCTGAGTCAGTGACAGCATCAGTAAGATACGTGCTTTCTGTGGGTTCAATGTACCAGCGGCAACAAAGCCGTATTTTTCGTCATCAATTTCAGCATCCAAAGTGGTTGAGCCGCTAGGCGTTCGGGAGCTTCTTACAACAACAACGCCATCTTTACTCGCTTTCTCTAGCTCATCAAACACAGTGTGGTACAAGTTACCATTACCGACACCAGCACTTACGATGCCGTCAAACTTCGCATCCACAAAGGCTTTCACTGGCAAATTGGAGGCATTTGCATAGTTATAAACAATACCGACCTTAGGCAACTTACTAAGCTTTGATACATCGAATGGGGTTTCTGTCGTATGTTTACGCTCTGGGCTTCGTTGATATTTGGCATCGCTATTATGAATGTAGCCGATAGCACCAAAGTTGGGTGACTGGAAAGTGCTGACGGAGGTTGTATTGGTTTTTGTCACATCTCGCGCATCGAAAATCGTGTCATTCATTGCGACTAGCACGCCACGTCCTTCTGAATCTTCATCGGTGGCTGTTACGACTGCATTGTATAAGTTGACTGGTCCATCAGCACTCATTGCGGTGGAAGGACGCATTGCACCAACGATCACGACAGGCTTTTTGCTCTTGACGGTCAGATCAAGGAAGTAAGCGGTTTCCTCTAACGTATCCGTACCATGAGTAATGACGATGCCGTCAACATCATCTTGAGCGAGTAGCTCATTAACTCTTTTCGATAATTTTAGCCACACTTCATCATTCATATCTTGTGAACCGATACTGACCACTTGCTCTCCAGAAATATCGGCAATTTTGGTCATACTCGGCAACGCAGAAATCAATGATTCAACGCCGACTTTACCTGCTGTGTAGTTTGACTCGGTTGCAGATTGACCTGCGCCTGCAATGGTGCCGCCAGTGGCAAGAATTTTAATGTTCGGAAGATCGGATTGCGCGAAAGACAAAGAACTAAGGCACAAACCAAGGGTTATCGTACTGAGGCGGAAAATATTTTTCGTCATGGGAATCACCTGCTGTTAGGTTGGATGTTGGGGAACTCATCTATCCTAAAAACAGCGGGTTAGATTTTTTGAGTACTAGTTCAACAAATTGCAGATGAAGATCGTGATCAACTAATCACTTAAAGAATATCAAATCAACCAGTTAACCTAATTGACGTGCTTCTTTAACAAGTGAGATGTGCTAGTAACGTGCACAACGTGTTAAGCCCTATAATTTATTGATTTATAAATAAAGGAGGTAGGAGTCTCGTGATGAGGTTACTAAACATGAATTTAGCCGTGCAATTTTCCAAAGTTTACAGTGTAAAAAAAGCGGCTTTACCCCGGAACAGATAAAAGCCGCTTGCCAATGATGTGTTAATTCACATCTTATCGCATAATCATTTGTTCACGACCAGGACCCACAGACACCATTTTTACTGGTACGCCCATGAGTTCCTCAATGCGTAGAACGTATTTCTGTGCTGCTACTGGAAGCTCTTCAAACTTACGACAACCTGTGATGTCCTCGCTCCAGCTTTCCATCTTCTCGTAGATTGGCGCAAGAGAGGCAGTTTGAGGCCAGATTGGGTTTTCGCTGTGGTCGCCTTCGTAGCCAACACAGATTTTCAGATCGTTAAGGCCAGTCAAACAGTCTACTTTCGTTAGTGCAATTTCAGTTGCGGCTTGCAGTTCAACGCCATTTTTCGTAGCGACTGCGTCGAAGTAGCCCATGTCGCGTGGACGACCCGTAGTTGCACCGAACTCGCCAGCAAGTTCGCGGAAAGCGTCTTGCTCTTCCATTGCAGTGATCAACGTACCAGTACCCACTGATGAGCTGAAGGCTTTTGCAACCGCAATAACGCGTTCAGGACGAAGTGCCGGAAGGCCACTACCGATACCCGCGTACATTGATACAACGTTAGAAGATGTTGTCCAAGGGTACTCACCGTAAACAAGGTCACGACCCGCGCCAAGCTGCGCTTCGAACAATAGAGTTTTGTCTTTCGCTTGTAGTTCTTTTAGAGGAAGCGTTACGTTGCAAATTGAATCGCGCCAAGGTGCAGAGACTTCTAGCAGCCAGTTCGCCAGTTCTTCAGCGGTTTGTTCAAACTCGAACGTCGGGTAAAGTGCACGCAGTTGCGGCAGTTTCCAATCCATCATGAATTGAAGGCGTTCAACCAATACTTCTGGTTGCTTCAACCAACCAACTAGGATGCCTTTCTTCATTACGCGGTCACCGTACGCAGGTGCAATACCTTGGCGAGTTGAACCGTATGCTTTGTCGCCTAAACGTTGTTCTTCTAGCGTATCTTCTAGTGCATGTAGAGGTAGACACAGTGTTGCGCGATCAGAGATGCACATATTCACTTTTACGCCCGCTTCTTCAACTTCCGCAATCTCCTGAGACAGCAACGCAGGGCTGATAACCATACCCGGACCTAACACTGCCAAACAGTCTGGGTTGAATACGCCACTTGGAAGCTGGTGCAGCTTGAACGTACCTAGGTCGTTAACCACGGTGTGACCCGCGTTGTTACCACCTTGGAAACGAATGCTCGCAGAAGCTTGCTCTGCCAAAAAGTCAACGATGCGGCCTTTGCCTTCATCACCCCAGTTTGCACCCACAACAACGATAGACGACATAATTTAATCTCCAAAAACAGATGCAAAAATCTTAAGGTGTTCGCCATAATAAGAGAAATTAATTATACTCATTAACTTGATAAGAATTTCATATCGGAATTGGCAATGTTAGATTTGAACTGGCTGCGAACCTTCGTAACTCTTGCAGAGGTAAAACACTTTGGTAAAACAGCGACGGAACTGCACATGACGCAGCCGAACGTAAGTTTGCATATCAAGCAGTTGGAGCAAGCCACGCGCACGAAATTGATTGAGCGAAATCCCGTGCAGTTGACGCAAGCGGGGAAGCGTTTGTTAGCTACGGCGCAGCGGATGCTCAATGAGCTGCAAATTTGTCAGTCAGATCTCAATGCCATCAACGATCTTACGCAGGGGACGCTTTCTATTGCGGCGAGCGATATTGTTTCACGTTTACTGCTTATCAAACCATTTCAGCAATTCAAAAGTGAATATCCGGGGATCGACTTGGCATTGTTCAACACCACATCTTCTCAAGCGGTGGATTTGGTGAAAAGTGCGCGTGCCGATATCGGCTTTGTTATCGCACAAAAAGAGAGTCAACCGCTGCATTTTACGCCTCTCACGCAGATTCACTGGTGTGCGTTTGGCGATAACATTTTTGAGTGGCAAGACAATCGAAAAGAGAGCCAGACGCTGATCCTGCTAGGGCACGATACTCGAACCCGAGAGCTGATTGATGCGTCTTTACCTGAACTAAATCTGCCTAAGCATCGCGTGATGGAAGTGGGCAGTGTGGAAGCACAAATCGACTGGGCGGAAGCGGGGTTTGGGACTGCTATTGTGCCGGATTTCTCGCTCGATCCGAGATTAAAGCTTTCTCGTGAAGTTACGCCTTTGCCAAGTTTTCCAAACACTGATTTCGGCTACATCGTGCGTCAAAATCAGGTGTTATCCAAAGCGGCAAAACAGTTGTTGGCTTGGGTTGGCGAGAATGTGTCGGTGGTTGAGGGCTGAGACGATGAAAGAAAAGGCCATGAAAGAGACGAAGATTACGATTTCGCTCCCATCCTTGATTCACCGTATTGGGGGCGACCATGCCAAGCGAGCGAAAACACTCGCAGCAGAAAAACAGTGCGATCTTAAGCGAATTAGACGATCTCGTCACTGGCAAATCTCGGGCGAGGCTTTGGATGTAAAAGCGTTTTTAGAGCATCTCAAAAACGAAGAAGCAGAGACGATGCGATTTGCGATCAACAAAATCGAACAAGCTCTACTTGCTCACCAAGACAAATTGGAACCTTTGGACGTGAAGTTGATACGTTTGGTGAGACAAAACCCAAACATCACCTTAGCGGAGCTGATGGCTGAAACGAACTGCACGTTAGTTCAAGCTCGCACGGCACGATTTGATGCTGAGTTGCTTTAAGATCGGTTTGTGGTTTACTCACTTTATTAACAGATGTTAGGGTACCGATCAATATCACTCACTAAGACCATTTTATTATGGATATTTGGCAGCTTCTCCTTTTTATTCCTGCTTGCTTCGCTCTAAATATGGCTCCAGGCCCAAACAATTTATTGGCAATGAATAATGCGCGTTGTTACGGCTTTAGGGCCGCGTTTACGGCCAGTTTAGGCAGAATTGCCGCTTTTTCAGCAATGATTGCGTTGTCTGCATCAGGTCTGGCTGTGATTTTGTATACGTCAGAAATGCTATTTTTGGCAATAAAGCTGGTAGGGGCGCTGTATCTACTGTGGATTGCGTTCAACCTTTGGCGTTCAGAGTCCAGTCCGATCTCTGACTTGGACAATTCGCGCAATTACGCAGGACTTGCGAAGCAAGAATTTACGCTTGCTGCTGGCAACCCGAAAGCGATTCTTATTTTTACTGCATTCTTGCCGCAATTTGTTGATGCCAATGCCAACGTTCAAGAGCAGTTTTTTGCCCTTGGCTCGACGTTTTTGATATTAGAAATGGTCGCCATTTCAATCTATGCCATCTTTGGTTTGTACTTGAGACACTGGTTTTCAAATCCAAAAATGGCGAAACGTTTCAATCGCGGATGTTCGTTGTTTTTAGCTGCATCAGGTGCGAATTTGCTTCTAAGTAAGCAATAACAAAACATCATCTCTGTAGATTATTTTTCTATAAAAAAAGCCGCTGATGTTACATTAGCGGCTCTTTTCGTTGATGTATCGATTAATTTATTGTTACCACATCAAATCGTCAGGCACGACGAAATCTGCGTATGGATCGTCTTCTGCTGGAATGTCCGATTCAGGTTCTTTTTGTTCGATGATTACGGACTCATCACGTT
>NZ_JADDYH010000054.1:40701-47008 GCF_015163595.1 Vibrio sp. OPT41
GAGTAATTTTATTCGCTACTCCACGTGGAATGACAACATAGCTTTCACCAACAATTGCGATTGCCAAAATACCTTTGATCAACTGCTCGCGGATAAGTGAATCTACATAAAGTGATTTCACTAGCGTACCGTGAGTGAAGTTGTATTTGATGTCGCCATCTTTTAAGTCGATCTTGTTCATCTCAATCAATTGATTGATCTGCGCTTTGATCTCTTTATTTAATCGCTCAGCATTTTGTTGCTCGCTCAATTGTTTATCACGCTCTAACTGTTGGCGTTTATTCTCTTCAACCGCCGCTTTTACTTCGCGTGCTTGAACGCGTGATTTTTTAGAGCCTTTCTTCGCTTTCTTTAGTTTCTTTTCATTAACTAAGCCAGCTTTCAGCATTTGTTCTTGAAGGGTAAGTTTTGCCATGTTTTATCCAGTTAGTGCGCAATTTTGGGCATTTTACCCACTATTGCCACTTGTAGTAAATAATAGTGCTTTCTATGGGTCTAAAATGTTTGGTTGGCTTGTTATCTCTTTAATGGAAAGTGCAAAGCGGGCCTTCTCCAAAGCCCGCGAGCATTACTGAAATCTAGGTGGGTTATGGTTGCCACTGTTTAGATGTGACGAGGTTATCCATCACTTTGTTTACCGCTTGATGCGCTTTGTCGACAATGGTGTCTATATCGTTACGGTTCGCGATAAGCGGTGGAGCAAATCCGAGGATGTCACCATGTGGCATGGCGCGAGCGATTAAGCCTTGCTCTAAACAGGCCGCCGCGATTTGCGGGCCTACTTTCAAGTTTGGATCAAAGTGTGCACGGCGGAGCTTGTCTGAAGAAAACTCCAACGCATGCAACAAGCCAACGCCACGAGTATCACCGACCAATGGATGATCGTTAAACGTCTCCGCCATGCGTTGCTGCAAGTAAGCGCCGACTTCGGCTGCGTTTTGCACCAGGCCTTCACGTTCAATGATATCGAGGTTGCAGTTCGCGGCTGCCGCTCCCATTGGGTGACCAGAGTAGGTATAACCGTGTCCGATAGCACCCCATTGGTCGGTGCCGTTTTCTAGCACACTCCAAACTCGTTCACCGGCGATCACGCCAGACAGCGGTTGATACGCTGAGGTTAACCCTTTCGCTACCGTGATGAGATCTGGTTTCATGTCGTAGTGGAGTGAGCCAAAATCGGAGCCGAGGCGACCAAAGCCACACACCACTTCATCCGCAATCAAGAGTACATCGTATTTGTCGAGTACTTTGCGAATCGCCTGCCAGTACCCTGCTGGTGGTGGCACAATACCGCCAGTACCGAGCACTGGTTCCGCAATCATTGCTGCTACCGTTTCTGGGCCTTCTTCCAAGATCATCGCTTCGAGTTGATCTGCGCAATATTGAGAGAATTCAAGCTCAGACATACTCTCGTCTTCACGGCGATAATAATATGGCGCGATGGTGTGTTTGATACGCTCAAGTGGTAAATCAAAATGGGCGTGGAACAACGGTAAACCTGTCATTGAACCGGACGCGATACTTGAACCATGGTAGCCGCGGTCACGCGAAATGATTTTTTTCTTCTCTGGTAGACCACGAGCATTGTTGTAATACCACACCAACTTAAGTTGAGTTTCGTTCGCGTCGCTGCCTGACATGCCGTAGTAAACTTTGCTCATGCCTTCAGGCGCCATTTTGATGATGCGATCTGACAGTGTCACGAGCGCTTCGTTCGTATGACCGACGTAAGTGTGGTAGTACGCCAGTTCTTTGGCTTGCTCATAAATCGCATCGGCCATTTCGGTCCTGCCATAGCCAATGTTTACACAATACAACCCGGCAAAGCCGTCTATCAGCTCGATGCCTTCTGAATCGGTGATGCGTATTCCGCTTCCGCTCGAGATAATTCTTCCCGGAAGCTCCCCGGCCGCATACTGCTTCAGGTGGGTTGAGGCATGAAATACTCTCTGACGATCGATCTCTAAAAGTTGTTGGGTTTTGTTACTCATGATCCTTCTCCTCGAATAATTGGATATCCATATTTCGTGCCTCAACTGCCACTGACGGTTGGTAAAGCGCCTAAGCAGCAGTATTTGATTTCGCTGTATTCTTCAAATCCGTGACGGCTTCCCTCTCGTCCAAGACCAGACTGTTTCACGCCGCCGAATGGGATAGGGTGCCCTGTCATTTTGACGGAGTTCACGCTCACCATGCCAAACTCCAAACCGCGCATGCAGTGCCAAATTTGGTGAATATCGTGACCATAAACATAGGCAGCTAAGCCGTACTCAGTGTCGTTGCTCATTTCAATCACGGTATCTAAGTCTTGGTAAGGCAATACGCCTGCCACAGGACAAAAATTCTCTTCGCGATACACCGCCATTTCAGAGGTTACATCGGCTAGCAATGTCGGCGCGAAGAAGTTTTCGCCTGGTACGGGCTGGTGGTATCCCGCTACCAATCGCGCGCCTTTGTCGAGCGCGTCACGCACCAAATCATGCGCTTTATCCACCGCAGTGCGATTAATAAGCGGTCCCATGGTGGTTTTTTCGTCTAAGCCATTGCCCAAAACGATGTGGCTCATTTCTTTGGCAAACGCTTCCAAAAACGCTTCGTACTTATCGTCAGGGACGAAAATACGGTTTGCGGCCAAGCAGTCTTGTCCTGCGGTTTGAAACTTCGCATCCACGGCGGCTTTGGCTGCTTGCTCGACATCCATATCTGGCAGCACGATGAAAGGGGCGTTACCACCGAGCTCCATACTGCACTTCTTCACGGTTTGTGCCGCGTCGCGTAGCAACAGTTTGCCTACTCGAGTTGAGCCTGTGAACGAGAGCGCTTTGACTTTATCGGAGTGACACAAGGTTTGTGACACCATCACCGCATCGCCAGTGATCACGTTAAATACACCAGGTGGAAAGCCAGCTCGGTCTGCTAACTCTGCCAACGCTAACGCAGAAAAAGGCGTTTCACTGGCGGGCTTAATGAGCACCGGACAGCCTATTGCTAGTGCGGCTGCGGCTTTGCGTGTGATCATGGCATTAGGAAAGTTCCATGGCGTAATCAGTGCTGCGACACCAATTGGCTCGCGCACCGTTGATAGCTGTGCATTCGGAATATGACTTGGGATGGTTTCGCCATAACAGCGGCGTGCTTCTTCGGCAAACCAACGAACAAAGGATGCGCCGTAGTCAATCTCACCTACAGCATCACCTAGTGTTTTTCCTTGCTCCATCACCATCAAATGAGCAAGGTCTTGCTTTGATTCTAGAATCAGGTCATGCCAACGCATGAGAATTTCAGCGCGCTCTTCTGCTTGCATTTTTCGCCATTGACGAAAGGCTTGGTCGGCTTTATCAATCGCTTGATAGAGTTGTTGCTGAGATAGCTTAGTGATGTAACCGATGACCGTGCCATCTGCTGGATTATCCACCGGATGAAATTGATCACCACTTACCCATTTGCCATTCACGTACGCTAAACCTCTCACCAAACGTACGTCTTTCATTATCGCCATCATGTCGTGCGAGGCTTTTAATTCTTCAGCGTGTAAGCTGTGCAGTGCTGTCATGAGTCCTTCTCCCTGCATCGTTGTCCATAATGAAACTGTAATGGAGAAGTGACCGAAATAATTTCTGATACCGAGGTTTAAAACGTCAGAACTTTCTTTTTAGTGCCGTTAAATATGGTGTTTTTTCTGTTCACGCCTGATGCGCATTTTCCCTTTTATAACAAAGCGTTTTGGTTTACTTCGAATGTGCCCGCATCACGTTTGATTGTTTTTGTCACAATGTAAGTAAAGTAGCGCTCAATGCCCACATCTGAGTCTAACCAGTTGTCGATAAGCCGCTGATATTGGTCGATATCTTCTGACTGAATTTTAAGGATGTAATCGACACCACCGCCCGTGGCATAGCAATCAGTGACTTCTGGTGAATGTTGAACCAGTTGCTCGAAGCGTTTGAACGCTTGGGCGTTGTGTTCTTTGAGCGTAACTTCAACCATAACCGACGTTCGTTTGAACAAAATATCGGTATTTACTCTTGCTCCGTAGCCTTCAATGATGCCTGCTTCTTCCAGTTTTTTGACGCGCTCCCAGCAAGGGCTCACGGATAGGTTGATGGCCTCGGCAAGGTGAGATTTGGTGATACGACCATTATCATGAAGTATTTGTAGAATTTTTACGTCGTAGCGATCGAGGCGCATAATGAGTCTCCCTGTAGAATACTAATCATTTCATGAAAGGCTGATGACTGGTCGCTGTTATAAGGTGCTTTCCAGTTTGCTTCTGGTATGCCATTTGTTTTGATTTCTTTAGTTGGCTTTTCAATCAGCCTATCTCGCCGCAGTCTTCGGCTATAACTGCGATAGTGTCACCGATATTCACCATAGCAGGAAAACGACGCGCCGCGAAAATACCATTGCGCTGTGACTTGTACTCAACGGGGGCGGTACCTGTGCGCTCGGTCGAGAAGATTCTCACTAATACATCGCCCTTTTTGACGGTATCGCCAAGATCAAATAAGTATTCTGTGATGCCGTGGTGTTGGCTTTGCACATAACAACTTGCATCAGGCATATCTAATAATTTAGTTGGTTGGGTTGGTTGTTCGTAGTCACCGGGCAAGTTGCCTGAGAAGCGCAAGAAGTTGCGAATGCCACGGTCGGAATAAGCGATGGTTTCTGGAGTGCTGGTTCCGCCTCCTCTTAGTTCGGTGGTAACAAAGATTTTTCCCTGAGACTCCACGGCAGTGTCATACAGGCTGGTGGCGTCCATTTCGAGCAAGATCATGGTGTAAGGTGCGCCAAACAGTTTTGCACCTAATATGCAGGCTTCTTCTTGATCGAGATTGTCGAGACGATGGGCAGCGGCGAACGGAACGATATCTAACGTTTTACCACCTGAGTGAATGTCTAACGCAAAATCGCACTTAGGAAATAGGTAACGAGTAAAATAATCCGCAATTTTCTCGGTCACTGTGCCTATGGGGTTGCCGGGAAAGCTGCGATTTAAATTCCCCTTATCGATAAACGACGTACGTGAGGCATTTTGTACCGCAGGTAAGTTCATCATGGGTACAATAATGACACGACCTTGGATTTGATCTGCCTGAAGCGAGTTCGTCAATTTTAGCAGGCTGGTGATGCCTTCGTATTCGTCTCCGTGATTACCGCCAGTAAGCAGTGCGGTTGGTCCGTGACCATTTTT
Source organism: Vibrio sp. OPT41 (assembly GCF_015163595.1). NCBI lineage: Bacteria > Pseudomonadati > Pseudomonadota > Gammaproteobacteria > Vibrionales > Vibrionaceae > Vibrio > Vibrio sp. OPT41. Next base: position 45,893 of record NZ_JADDYH010000054.1, read on the forward strand.
GATCACGGTGATAGGTATCATAATACTTCCCCAAGCGGAGTCGTCATGTGAATAGGGCAGCGTTAAAAAGCCGTGCTGTACACCTTCTCGGTCAAAGTCTATGGTGGCTGTGATCGAGCTTTTTTGCATATCAAGTCCTTTTAGTTCTCAGACCTGGCTCAACAGAGCTTAAGGTTTGAAAAATTAGTGTTTAACAAATAAGTGGCGTGGAAAGTCACACAGCGTTTTTGCTCCATCATGGGTAATGACGATACTTTCCGTTGTTTCTAACCCCCAATCTTTGAACCACAGCCCCGGCATAAAATGGAATGTCATGCCTTCTCTCAAGATGGTTTTATCGGTGTCTCGCAAACTCATGGTTCGTTCCCCCCAATCTGGCGGGTAGCTCAAACCTATTGGATAGCCACAACGGGCGCCTTCGCGTGAGAATCCCGCTTTATCGAGAACCTGGTTTAGTGCATTGGCGATGTCGGCGCAGGTATTTCCGGGCTTTGCCACTTTTAGGCCTGCTTCAAGTCCTAAAGTTAGGGCTTCGTCGGCTCGTTTGAACTTGTCGTCAGGCTCGCCAAGAAAAATAGTGCGTGAGAGTGGGCAATGGTAACGTCGGTGCGCCCCTGCGATTTCAAAAAACGTCCCTTCGCCTTTCTTGAAGGGTCTGTCATCCCAAGTCAGGTGAGGTGCGGAAGCATCAGAACCTGATGGCAAAAGCGGCACAATCGCGGTGTAATCGCCAAAGTGGTCTTCATGCCCGAGCACGGCTTGGCGGTTAATCTCGGCAACAAGGTGGTGTTTCGGTAATCCTGGTTCAATCATGTCGAACGCGACGCGGTGCATATTTTCAACAATGCGAGCGGCACGGTACATGTACGCCAGTTCTTGATCGGATTTAACGGCGCGGCACCAGTTGACTAGTCCGGTTGCATCGAGAAGTTGAGCATTCGGTAGGTGCGTAGTGAGTGATTCGTAAGCGGTGGCGCTAAAGTAATAGTTATCTTTTTCTACGCCGATACGACCACGATCCCAAAGGCGCGGAGCCAGTACGGCTTCGACTAGGAAATCCATCGGGTGTAACGGCGGGTTCATTACATAATGGTCTGGATAGTAGGTAATGTTTTC
>NZ_JADDYH010000054.1:47062-168507 GCF_015163595.1 Vibrio sp. OPT41
GCCGACATATACGCAGTCCTGTATGCTCCGTTGGCATCTTGGCAGCGTCCAAACCAAACAGGTTCATCAGATGGACCAACAACGACACATTGTGGCACGTAAAAAGACCACCCATCATAGCCTGTCAGCCACGCCATGTTAGAAGGGTCATGAATGATAAGGACATCCAATTCTCTTTCTTCCATCGATTGCCGAACTTTCGTTAACCGATCCTGGAACTCATCCAGTGTAAAATGCAAAGCAACGCCTCTCATATTTTCTCCTTGTTAGAAATCCGACGCCTTATGGGCCTTCGGAGACGCTGAGGTATTTCTACCTTCTACCAGCTAGCCAGATCTGCGTTAAAAATGATTGCAATTTACCTCTGGGGTTGTATTTGGATTGAACGATGCTGTTTAACATGTTTGTTTAACCCATACATTTCATGTCAATCATTACAATTGTGGTTTATTTTTGTGCATTTCACCTCGTTTTGTGAGTTAAAGTTCGCCATTTGTTAAACGGAAGTTACAATGAGCGTTAAAAATGAATCAATTAAAATATTGTGTCATGACAATTTCTTTGAACCCGATCATTCGGCCAGGCACCGCTAAATACATCTCCATTGGTAACTATCTTGTCGAATGTGTCCGCAGTGGTTATCTAAAACCGGGGACTCGATTACCCACACATCGTGAGTTTGCAGAGCAAATTGGCGTCAGCGTACAAACGGTGAGCCATGCATATGGTTATGCAGAGAAAAAAGGGGCGATCGAGTCTTGGGTTGGGAATGGTACTTTTGTCAAATCAGGTTTTGTGGATGAAAGTACGGACACGGAGTTCATGCTGACACAAGAGATGAAAGAAACGCCGGATGAAATTGATATGTCGATTGCACATCCAGTGGTGACCGATCGCCACATTACGCTTTTTAATCAGGCGTTAATGGAGATTGCTGGGCAAACAAACAATCGTGGTTTGATCAGTAAAGCAAAGCCGGTAACAGGTCAGCCTCATCATATTGAGTCAGGAGCACGATTTCTAAGTAGCCAAGGGTTGGATGTGGGTGCCGATCAAATATTACTCACAAATGGCGCATGCCATGGTTTAACGTTGGCTTTAAGCACAGTTGTTGAACACGGCGATTTAGTTGCTTGTGGTCACTTGGTTGATCATGGCTTGATCTCTCGCTCGAGAATGCTTGGATTTAAGTTGCAACCACTTGAAATGGATGAGTTTGGTATAACGCCGGATGCATTTGAATGGGCATGTAAACACAAACCAATCAAGGTATTGTGTTGCACACCGAGCATGGCTAACCCGACTAGTGCGCATATGGATGTTGAACGCCGAGAGGCGATAGCGAATATTGCGCAGCAATACGACATCTATGTAATTGAAGATGACGTGTATGGAGCACTAGAACCTAACCGTGTCCCACCCCTTGCCACATTGTTACCCGAACAAGCTTTCTATGTCACCAGTTTAACCAAAGTTGTAGCGCCAGGCATGCGCACTGGCTATCTGACGGTCCCACGTCATTTTTTGCAGCACGCGATTGGTCGTTTAGCGGCAACGAGTTGGTCTGCGACTCCATTACCATTTGAAGTTGCTCATTTGTGGATCGAAAACGGTACGTTAAATCGACTTATTCGCTTTCAAGTCAATGAGTTTGCCAAGCGGCAGCGAATAGCAAAAGCCGCTTTAGAAGGGCATGTTTATAGCTCGCACCCGAATGGACAGCACATTTGGTTGAGACTACCCGAGCAGTGGAATAGCGATGATCTGGTTGCTTCGGCTAAGCGTTCAGGGGTGCAGATCACTGGATATAAACCGTTTGTTCTCGATACTAATCAGCCAATGCCTTACGTGCGAATCAGCTTGGGAGCAGAAACAAACCGAGGCTACATCAAACACGGGTTATCTGTGATTGCTGAAATTCTCGATACCAACCCTCCCACCTCACACTTTTTGGTTTGAACGATAGGTTATTTATGCTTTTAACTGATGGGCTTAAACGTTTGTAACTGAGTTTTTTCTTGTCGCCATTGCCTTGGCGATTTTCCCGTCCAGCGACGAAAGTGGCGGCTGAAGACCGCAGTTTCTGCATAGCCCAGTTGCAACGCGATATCGGTAATACTCTGAATATTCTCATGCAATCGCTGTTCGGCGAAATCCTGACGCACTTGTTGTAAAAGCTGCCGATAATTTGTGCCCGTTGTTTCAGCTTGTTTTGCAGCATTCTCGGATGCAGGTCCAACGCTCTTGCAACGCGCTCAACGCTGCATTCTCCGGTTGAGAGCAGACGGCCAATCATGTTTGCTGCTTGGTCACTGAGATTGTTGGGGTAACGGGTTTGCAGCTCTTTGAGGTGCTGTTGAAAATGGCGCTCTAGTGCGTCTTCATCTTGGTGGTTCTTAGCGTTAAGCAGAGTCGCTTTAAGTAGGATACCGTCAAACTTATCACCGAAACGCAGTTTGTTCTGCTGGGCAAACTTGCTTTTTTCTACTTCCAATGTTGCGTGTTGAGTCAAATGTAGCGCGAAGTGACTTGCTTCAATATCAAGTAAGCTCGCAACAAACATCGCCAGATGCGACACACTGAGCTGCATCAACTGCGCGATACCTCGTTCGCTGTGCACATCAATATTGAGCGACAACCGTACCCAATCATCTTGTGGCGTCATGTTGAGAGTTACCCCTGACGAATGTAGATAGAGAAAATCATTCACCCGCGCCAAGGCATCACCAACCGTTTCCGCGCGAGAAACCAGCATTGGTAAGTCCCCCAAGCTTTGTAGGTTTTTACGCTCAGCGAGTAACGCACCAAACAACGGTTGCTGACAACGAGCAGCCGCTTCTTCCAGTAATTCAGCCAACCTAGGGTAGGCGAGATAGGTATCGGGATCGCGAAACTGCGCGGCAGACAGGCCAACAGCGGCCATTATCTCTTGCGGATTCTGACCTAATTCTGAAACCAAGCTATCAAATTTATCAGCAGCGCCACTTCGTACGATATACATGTCTCGATTTTAAAATGTTAACAGGTTGTAAATCGCAATATATCAAATTTACTTCGTAAAAGGTCAAGTGAGTGCCAGTGAGTTGATCTAAGTTACATTTCGATAACAACAACGCATGGATGAGAAGCTGTATGGAACTTATCAATAAAACTGCCATCGTGACTGGCGCTGCGGGTGGAATTGGGCAAGCTATTATTGCAAAGCTAAGAGAGCAAGGAGCCAAAGTGCTTGCTGTCGATATTTCAGAGCAATCACTGCAAATGTACGCAAGTTTTGCCCCTAAGCAGTTGGAAACCTTTGTTGCGGACGTCACCGATTACCAACAAGTCGAAGCCATGGTGAAGTACGCGGTCGAACTATTTGGCTCACTTGACATCATGGTCAACAACGCGGGCATCGGTGCACCGAAACCTCTGCTTGACCACGATCCAGTTGCCGATTTTGAGCCGATCTCAAAGGTCAATCAAAACGGTGTCTACTACGGTATTCTCGCCTCTGGAAGACAATTCCAAGCGCAAGGGACACCGGGCGTGATCCTCAATACCTCTTCCATTTACGCCCAAATGGCCTCCGAGATGACGTTTACCTACAACGTCAGTAAAGCCGCAGTCGATATGATGACCAAATGCGCCGCTTTAGAGTTAGCGCCTCTGGATATTCGTGTGTGTGCCGTCGCTCCGGGACGTGTCGATACTCCGATGTTAAGGCAATACGAAGAGATCGGCTTGTGGAACCACATCCGCAAAGAACAGATGCGCCAAAACTTCACGCAACCAGAAGAGATTGCCAACGTGGTAGCGTTTCTTGTCAGCGAGAAAGCCAACTGTATCAACGGCTGCACCATTAGCGCATCTGACGGTTTCGAGAATTTTAAGTACCCGCTCATGGGATAGATGGAATAGGCGAGCACGCCAAATTACAGCAATAGTGAGGATGTAAGTTATGTCATTACCAGAAGTTATTCAGCATCAAGATTTCCTATTAACTCTTAATACTAATGAAGAGTCGATCATTAAAGACGCGCTACCGGGTGTTGATGTTTACCCGCTGTTTCTTGACCCAGAAAATGGTACGTGGGTGATTCGCGCCAAGTTCAAACCGGGTATCACTCTGCCTAAGCAATTCCACACTGGCGTGGTGCATTTCTATACGCTGAGTGGCGCTTGGCACTACATTGAGTACCCAGATCAAGTCCAAACCGCTGGTAGCTACTTATATGAGCCAGGTGGTTCGATTCATACCTTTCACTGTCCAGAAGAGTCGGGTGGTGCAGATGGCTTTATGGTGATCCAAGGTGCGAACATTAACTTTGACGAAGAGGGTAACTTCATCAACATTATGGATGCAGGTTGGATTGAGCAAGTTGTTATTGCAACAGCGAAAGCACAAGGCTTCACCGCGCGCTACATCAAACCGGGTGCGATTGCTGGCCTGAGTGATGATCTTGCGGAGTAACCCCATGCAACAGATGAACAGTATCATAATGCAGGATGGTAGTGTCCGCCTGAAGCAAGTCGAAATCCCCAAACCCGCTTCGGGACAAGTGTTGGTTCGCAGTCTCGCCTGTGGCATTTGTGGCTCCGACCTTCACATTACTCGACACGCGGATGAGGTATTTGATGTATTCCACCAGCTCGGGTTGATGCCTGATGAAGCCGGTGAGCACGCTCAAGTGATGTTGGGGCATGAGTTCTGCGCGGAAATTATCGAATACGGTGCCGATACGCAGCAAACGTTGTCCGTTGGTAGCCGAGTCACCTCAGTACCGATGTTGCTCAGCCAAAATGGCGCGGGCGTTGGTGTTACTCCGGGTACTTATGGCGCTTACTCTGAGTACTTCCTGCTTGATGAAGCGTTATTGCTACCTGTCCCAGACGGAATGCCATCTGAGGCGGCGGCACTGACTGAGCCACTAGCGGTCGGTTTGCACGCGGTCAATCGCAGTGAAATCGAAACGGAAGAAACCGCGCTGGTTGTCGGTTGCGGTCCTATAGGGCTGGCTGTGATTGCTGCACTGAAACAACGTGGCGTCAGCAATATTCTTGCGGTCGATCTTCAGGAAGAGAAGTTGCTACTTGCTAGTGAGTTTGGCGCAAATCGATTGATCAACCCGACCAAGGAAGACGAGATCGCCGTTGGTGAGCAGTACGCGATGAATTCACGTCTGGTCATTTATGAGTGTGTGGGCAAGCATACATTAATTGACGATTTTATGCGCCGCGCCCCTGCCCGAGCGCGAATCGTCATCTCGGGTATCCATACGACACCCGCAATCATTAACTACGCTTACGCGACGGTAAAAGAGCTCGACTTGAGATTCTCTTACTACTACCAACCGCACGAGTTTGAGCAATGCCTACAAGCGATTGCCGAACACAAGTTGCCTTGGCAGAAAATGCTCACCGCCAAAGTGGGAATCGACGGTGTCGAAGACGCGTTTAGACAGTTAATGACGCCAAATGACCACATCAAAGTCGTTATCGAACCTTGGCGCTGCGGCGCGTTAGAAGTGATTTAACTCTTAGCCAGATTAAGCTAGCTAAAACCAATTTTAGTTTGGTGACAGCCCCAACCGTAGCTGCTAGGTTGGGGCTTTTTTGTTAGGCCTGTTCTGCGCATTCATGTTGCAGAGCAGGGTAATCGGTGTAGCCTCGTTCGTTTCCGCCAAACAACGTTGAGCCATCGAGTTCTGCCAACGGATGGTGATGTTGCAAGCGAGAGACTAAGTCTGGGTTTGCTACGAATGGCCGTCCGAATGCTACAAGATCCGCGTAACCTTTCTCTAACACTTCGTTTGCTCGTTGAGGAACGTAGCGACCTGCAACAATAATAGCGTTGCGAAAGCGCTTTCTAAGTTCGATTCGAAACGTCTCAGGAATCGTTGGTGCATCGGCCCAATCGGCCTCGGACAAGTGCAAGTAGGCAATGTCGCGCTCCTGTAGTTGCTTTGATGCTTCCAAGATTGTTGGCACGATATCCGGGCAGTCCATATCTTTAAACGTAATGAATGGTGCCAATCTCACTCCAACTCGATGCGCACCAACAGCGGCGATAACTGCATCCACTACTTCGATAAGAAAACGGATACGATTTTCTCGTGGACCGCCGTAGTTGTCTGTTCGATGGTTTGAGTTGGTTCTTAAGAACTGATCGATCAGATACCCATTCCCGCCGTGGATTTCTACACCATCAAAACCCGATTCAATAGCGCGTTTGGCTGCGTTCGCGAAATCACCGACAACTCGGTTGATATCCGCTTGTGTCATGGCGCGTGGCTCAACACAATCGACCATATTGCCGTTGCCTTGTTCATCTGCAATCCAAACTTGCGTCTCTACCGGAGCGAGCGCAGATGGCGCGATAGGCTGTTCACCATTTTGGAATGTTGGGTGAGACACTCTGCCCACATGCCATAGCTGACAAAACATCGCTGCGCCTTGTGACTTGACCGCTTGGGTCACACCCTGCCAGCCCGCCACTTGCGCATCGGTGTAAACGCCAGGGGTGAACGAATAGCCTTGAGAATCGTCCGAAATTTGTGTGGCTTCGGAAATGATCAGCCCGGCAGAAGCGCGCTGTTGATAATACGTTGCCATCATCTCATTCGGGATGTTGCCCGGCTGAGTGGTGCGTGCGCGAGTCATTGGTGCCATGACAATGCGGTTTTGTAGTGACAACGCTTTCAGTTGAGCTGGTTCAAACAGCTTATTTGTTCTTTGTTTCATGATGCGCTCCTTAGATAAGTACTGGCACGTTGGTCGCTTTACGAGCGGTTGCCATCCAGTGAAGTACGGCTGGATCCCATTGCACTTCGGGCGCACTGAAAAAGCCGCGTAGAATGGAAAACATAATGGCTTGATCAACCAGTGACGTTTGCTTTTCTGAACTTAGGTTGAGCAAGGGTTTAGTTTGTTCTATCAAAGCGGCGACTTCTTTCGCAATCGCAGGTGTATCGTTAATCAAAGCTTCAAAATTTAACGCTTCGGTTTCTTTTTTTGCACGCCATGCTTGTTTAGCGGTTTCTGTTACAAATTCCGGTAACGTCATGTTTGACCAACGCGGATACCCGACTTTTTGTAGCGGTAAAAATGCTTGTTTTTGCCAGTCTAAAACCGGTGTTGAGGGTTGGCTGTTTTCGCTGGAAGATGCCAATTCAAGGAAGTAGTTGATGATGTCTAAGCTTTCCGCCATGGCTTCACCATCGTCTTTGATCAAAAGAGGAACTTGTTTTGCGCCGATGAGGTTTGTGGTGGTGCTCTCGTCGTCATAAGCAATGTTGATGACGTCGAGCTGAATATTCAGCATGCCTGCAACAAAACGGACGCGGGCGCTAAAGGGGCAATGTTCATAAATGTACAGTTTCATTTTTGTTTCCTATCTCTTGGCTGGGCAGGGCGTGTTGTTGTGCGTTGAACAGCGTTACGGCGTTTAACTTTGCCCTGTCACATAACGTTCTGGGTCTAAACAATGTCGATAGGGTCAGTATATGGATTCGATTTAATTTGATAATTGGGTAATATCTGAATTGATTATTCAGTTTTTTCAAATAATAAGGGCGCGAAGATGGATAAGTTTTCGGATATGACGTTGTTTGTCAGCATCGTTAAACATCAAGGTCTGGCAGCGGCGGGAAGGGAGTTAGGTTTGTCTCCGGCGACGGTAACGGCAAGGCTGCAAGCGATAGAAGAACGCTATGGCGTAAAGCTGCTCAACCGAAGCACACGCCACGTATCACTCACGGACGCAGGGGCAATGTACCATCAAGCTTGTCTGAACATCATTGATAGCGTGAAAGAGACGGAAAACTTACTGCAAACGGGTATTTCGGAAGTGCGCGGAACGTTGAAAATTTCAGCTCCACGAGATATTGGCAAACAAATTATTTCGCCGATGGTGTCGGCTTTTTCTGAGCAATATCCGGATGTGACGCCTTATCTTTATCTTAATGACAATTTATCGAACTTGGCTGAATCGGGGCTCGATTTAGTGATTCGTTACGGTGAGTTAGCGGACAGCAATCTCATTTCGCGCAAGCTGGCGTCGAGTCAACGTGTGCTGTGTGTGTCACCTGATTATTTGTCGAAGCAAGGTGTCCCAAACTGCCCACAAGATCTCGCGGATCATCGCTGCTTAGCGATGGTGCGCAGCAATGAAGAATTAAAAACGTGGCACTTTAAAGATGAAGAGTCTCACCAAACGATCACGGTCACGCCAAAGCGATTTTCTGATGATGGTGAAGTAATTCGACAATGGGCGTTGGACGGTGCGGGGATTGCGTTGAAATCGATTTTAGATATTCAGCAAGACCTCAAACAACAACGTTTAGTAACGGTTTTGGATGGGTATATGAAAAACTTCAGCGCCTTCTCGCAAGGCGCTGAAGCGGATCTGCATGTCATTTATCAAAGCCGTCAATATCAACCGAAAAGAGTTCGCCTGTTTTTGGACTTTCTAGTTGAGCAATTTAGCGCGCTGAGTGATGCCCGCAATCAGATCTAGATGCGATTCCGAGGTTTCTCGGCGGTGGCGATAAATCCCGACGGTGCCAGGGTTTGGTTCGTTTTCCATGGTTAAGCATCGTAAGCCAAAGGATTCCAAATACGATTGCAGATGGCGGGTATAAGACATCACCGCGACGCTTTCTTTCAGTACATCAATACTGGCGAGCAGAGAATCCACTTCGTAAGTCGGTCTGTCATCCAGTTGCTGCCTTTCGCGTTCATTTTGTTTCGGGATTGGGTTATCGATGACGTGAGCGAATTTCTTAGCGTCATAAGTGACCGAAAGAGCGGGGTATTCGTGCAGCATATCTTCGGTGACGGTTTTCCCTAGAAGTGGGTGGTTTGGGGAAACAAAATAGGCATCAACCGTTTGAAATAGCGGAATAAACGTAACATCACATTTAGACGACAAGCCGACAATCTCGTGGCCGATGAAGAATTCAATCTGTTCGTTGATTAATGAATCCATCAAGCCTAAGTGGTTGCCAAATTCGACGTGCGTAGATGCCGATGGCTGCTTGGTCAGATGGTCATTGAGTGCTTGTTTGACGAACAGCGGCCACCACGCATCGCCAGTACCCATTTTAATTTTTCCGACTTGGTACTGTTTCCGCTCATCAATGCTTTGCATCATTTGGTTGTATTCATGCTGCATCGCGTTGCTATGGCGATAGAGGATGCGCCCGTATTCGGTCAACACCATGCCATTAGGGTGACGTTCAAACAGCGTTACGCCGAGATTCTCTTCCAGCTTCTTTAAATTGCTTGTTACCGTTGGCTGGCTTAACCCTGCCATTCTTGCCGCAGCGCTGATGCTTTGGCAGCGTGCAACCAGTAAAAATTGCTGCAGAGATTTGTCCATTTTCTTTCCCCTCTAAGAACGAGGGGTATTTTGCACAATTTCATTTATAAATCACAAATCTGTAATCTCATTTGATTGAAATTATGCGCATTTCATAGATCTACATCACTGTTGGGGTCTGACGTATAGATGTTATCTATAGCTCGCTCCTGACTTCCTATTTTCCCCTCAAAAAGGTGTTCTTTAGACTGTCGCCAAAATAACAATCTAAGGGATGAACATGAAACCGAGTTTTATTGCGCTTGCTGTCGCGTCTTGTATTGGTCTTGCTGGATGTGGGTCAGATTCCTCTGATGCGCCAGTGTCAGTCGACAAACCAATTATTTCAGCCGACTTATATTTACGTGGTTTAAATGGGGATTGGGGCACGGCAGAGCATGCCAAGCTAAACTATTTGGGTAATAACGAGTACGAAACCGTACTGCGCGTCGCTCGAGGTAGCAATCAGTTCAAGATTGCTGATCCGGGTTGGCAGATCCAATACACCTACTTTGAGGAGCCCGCGGCGTTCGATAAAGCTCAGGAGTACCTGCCAAAACCAGACACGAATGAAGCGTGTATGAACGATGATTGCAACTCTGAGATCACGTTTGAAGACAAAGGGTATTACAAGTTTTCTGTGAGCTTTGCCGATGAAAGTCGCGCGACAATGACTGTGACGAAAGCAACGCAAGAAGAAGCGGAAAAATACTACTCTGATGCGATTCTCGACCCTGCAATGGTGCATGAAGGGCATCAGAGCAAAGAAGTGAAACTGTTCGCCAATTACGATGACTCGAGTGATACCGTGATTTTCTCGGTGAAAGATCCTAAAGCTGAACTGCGTGAATTTGGTATTTCAACGACGACAGAATTGCGTGATGCGCTCGACCAAGGCTTAGTGATTAATGAGCAAACAGGGCCGCGAGTGGTGTCGGGTGATGTCGCGTTTGACGCGTTGTTTGCATTGACGATGAAAGAGCTAGGCCAGCTTGCTGTTTCTGAAATCAAAGACGGCAATTACAACTACAACAACCCAATCAAAGCGGAAGTTTTTGAAACGGGCGCGAAGTGGCATTACGTATGGACGCGTGATTTGGCGTACGCAGCAGACCTTTCGCTTGCATTGATGAATCCAACTCGCGTGCAAAATGGTTTGAATTTCAAATTGTCCGCTTTTCGCGACACGACCGATCAGCAATATGATGGCGAGCAGATTGTGCAAGATACGGGCACTGGCGGCAGCTGGCCAATCAGTACCGACCGCACGACTTGGGCGCTTGGTGCAGAACGCTTACTTTCGGCATTGAATGGGGAAGAGTACAACCAGTTTGCCGAGCGCGCATATAACGCTATCAGTAATACACTTGAAGCCGATCGCCTGGCGGCTTTTGATGCGAAATCCGGTTTATACACTGGTGAGCAATCATTCCTCGATTGGCGTGAGCAAACTTACTCAACGTGGACGCCAAACGATGTCAATGCGATTGGTAGCAGCAAAGCGTTATCGACAAACGTGGTTCACTACCGCGCGACTCAGCTCGCGGCTAAGTTGGCAGAGAAGTACGATTCAACCAACGCGGTCAAATACACCGAGTGGGCTGAGCAGTTAAAAACCGCTATCAACGAGCAGTTTTGGAATGCCGAACGCGGTATGTACGTAAGCTATTTGTTTGACAATGGCAAAGACATCGCGGTCGACAAATACGACATGTTGGGCGAAGCACTTGCGATCATCAGTGGCGTGGCAAGTGATGCGCAGGCGAAACAAATCATGGCCAATTATCCACACAGTGAGTTTGGCGTGCCGGTTTACTTCCCTCAACAACCGGATGTGCCTGTGTACCATAACCGCGCAATTTGGCCATTTGTTACCGCGTACAGCTTGCGCGCCGCGCATCAAACACAGAACGTGGCTGCGGCGAACAATGCGATTCAATCGTTGGTTCGTGGCACGGCAACTAATTTATCCAACATGGAAAACTTAGAGTGGCTTTCTGGTAAGTCATTCATCATCCATAGTGATCATGGTGAAGATCCAAGCATGGATGGCCCAGTGATTAACTCTCAGCGTCAGCTTTGGTCTGTGGGTGGCTACTTGAACATGGTGGTAGAGACCCTATTCGGCGTTCATACCGAAACGGGTAAGTTGGAAGTGCAGCCATTTATCACAAGTTGGGTGCGCAATAACTTGTTGGCTCAGTCTGAACAAATCACTTTGGAAAACTTTGCCTTCAAAGGAAAGAACTACTCGGTAACGATTGACTTGCCTGAAGTAAGCAAAGATGACACAGGTTACTACCCAGTTGAAAATGTCACGATGGACGATGAGGGGCATTTCCACGTGACATTGGGCGCGCTTGTGAATGTAGATAGCAGCATTACTTTAGTTTCTGGTGTGAAACCGTACGCAAGTGAAGATAGTCGCGTTTATTCTCCGCAAGAGCCAACATTGGTGGTAAAAAGCGTTGATAATTCGGTTTCGATTGACGTGACAAGTAAGTACAACGTGAACTTGTATCGCAATGGCGAGCTGATTCAAAAGAACGTGATTGCTCAATCTTATTCCGATACGCCAATAGGTTTTGCTTGTTATTTGGCTGAAAGCATTAACGATAAAGGCTTCCGTTCTAACCCAAGCCAACCTGTTTGTGTCGGTGAAGAGATCCGCATCAAACTCGATGGCGAATATCAGCCACTCAAAGACAATGTCTCAGTGGTTACGGTGAGTAAAGACAGTGGCATCGTAAAAGGTACAGAGTCGTTTACAGCGCCTGTAACGAGCACTTACCAGTTCGATGCTTGGTACAACAATAACCTAGGGCAACTTAATACTGGCATCACGAACACCGTGAAATTGTTAGAGGTATTGGATGATGCAGGTAAGGTGGTTGGCCAAGGTTACTTGCAGATGGGCCATATTGGTGAAAACCAAGGTATGCGTTACTCAACGCCAATTGAAGTAGCGTTGGAGCAGGGAAAAACCTATCAGATCGCGCTGAAGGACCACTTCAATATGAGTTACCTCAAATCGAATGAAACCTACATTTACGCTGGTGGTATTGAGGGTGAAAAGAACGAAGCGCAAATCGCAGATATTCGAATCACACCTTTAATGTAGACTGTTTTAACAAAGCTGTATTCTAAAAAAACTGTGTTTTAAGAAAAAAAGCCGCTGAGATTATCAGCGGCTTTGTTGTATTTGCTATCGGTGGCCGTTTACAGGTTAGTTTGCAGCTTGCGGACGAGGCTTACGGCGCTGACCTGACGGTTTGTTTCCTGCAGGCTTAGCATTGTTTGGCTTGCGGTCATCTGGTTTACTGTTTGCACGACTTTGGCCTTCACGGTTGCCTTTAGGCTTGCCTGCACCGCCTTGGTTGGTGCTGTTTTTGTTGCCGTTGCTACCACCGTTGAAGCGACGTTTGGGTTTGTTTGCACCATTGCCTGCTTTCTTTTCGGCTGCTGGGGCATTTTCACTTGCAGCATTTGGCGCTTTTGGTTTTTTCGGCTTCTTAGGTTTTTTCGGTTTGATTGGGCGCGTATCCAGTTTAGATTCTGGCACCACATTGGTTGGCGCAAAACCTTCCAACTTTTTACGTGGTAGTACTTCTTGAATCAAACGTTCAATCGCAAACAATTCAGATGCTTCTAGCGCACACACGAGTGAAATCGCTTTACCTACTTCGCCCGCGCGGCCAGTACGACCAATACGGTGAACGTAGTCTTCTGCCACTTTCGGTAGCTCAAAGTTCACCACTTGCGGTAATTGCGGAATATCGATACCGCGCGCAGCAATGTCCGTCGCGACCAACACACGAATTTCACCCGATTTAAAATCCGCCAGTGCTTTGGTACGCGCGCCTTGGCTCTTGTTGCCGTGGATGGCAGCAGCCGGTAGATTTTGTTCGATCAGGAACTTCGCCAGACGGTTTGCGCCGTGTTTCGTTTTCGTAAACACCAGCACTTGCTTCCAATCGCCGTCTTTGATCAATTTAACCAACATCGGTGCTTTCTTCTTCACGTCTGCTGGGTAGATGCTTTGCTCAACCGTTCTCGCCGTCGAGTTTGCCGGGTTAACGGAAATCTCAACCGGGTTGTTCACCAAGCCTTTCGCAAGGTCGCGGATTTCATCCGAGAAAGTTGCAGAGAAAAGTAGGTTCTGACGCTGTTTAGGTAGCAGAGCTAGGATCTTACGAATGTCACGGATAAAGCCCATATCTAGCATGCGGTCTGCTTCGTCCAGTACTAGCACTTCCAGTTGGTCGAACTTCACTGCATTTTGGTTGTACAAATCCATCAGGCGGCCTGGTGTCGCGACCAACACATCCGCACCTTTGCGAAGACGCTGCATTTGCGGGTTGATCTTCACACCACCAAAAACAACCGCACTGCTTAGTGGAAGATGACGGCCGTACATAAATACGTTTTCTTGCACCTGAGCTGCAAGCTCACGTGTTGGCGTCAGGATAAGTGCACGAACTTGGCTAGCACGAACGCGAGGGCCGTTCGATAAACGCTCAAGAATCGGTAGCGTAAAGCCTGCAGTTTTACCTGTACCAGTCTGCGCTGCTGCCATTACGTCTTTCCCTTCCAAAATAGCAGGAATTGCTTTTGCCTGAATTGGCGAAGGGGTGTCGTAGCCTTTCTCTTGAATAGCTTTAAGGATTGGAGCAGATAGACCTAACGAGGTAAAACCCATATGTATGATTCTCAATTGTAGAGTTAGATAACAACGCGCCGAAAACAAATCGGTGCGAAAAGTGCGACATTCTGAGGCTTTTACGCGCAGGCTTCAACTAATTCCGTCATGGATAAATATTTGAACTGGATCTCATTTCTTTTTGGCAGGCAAAACTGATAACTGGTTTGGTCGATCGATTGAATGGTTTTACGTTGGCGATGCCCATTCTTACATCGTTATCACGGCATGCAGTTTTAGTTTATCAAATGCTGTTCGGAGTGTGGGGGAGGCTTGCTCCTTTCATTACTCCGCTTTTGCATGCATTAAAAACGCACTCGTCAATTGCTGAAAGAGCGAATCTCCCGATGGGCGGTCGGATACATGATGGAAGAGCGGTGTGTGGACATCACCACGAATATCATCGCTGTGACCGCAAAGCTGATTACACATTCGTACTGGTTCGACAATCTTCTCGACGTCGGCATCAATCAGAATGCATGCTTGTGACAATACCACTTGTCCGCCGCCTTTTTTAAGTAAAACACGCTGCGCGGTTCCCACGACTTTTTGCCCGCCAATGTTGAGGTTGTACTCGCCATCGCAGTAGGAATAAGGCGTAGCATGAACATCCACTTTCACGCCGAGCTGTTTAAAGAAAACCGTTAATATCGCACATAAATCGAGATACGCTTTTTTGATATTGTAAGGCTCGCCTTCTGGCCAGTGGTAAATGTGGGATAGATTGATAATACCTGGCACCTGAGGGACTGGGGCACCACCGGTTTTACGAGAAAAGAGCTTCCAGCCAGACGTATTTAACGCATGTTCTAACTCATTAGACACTGGCCATTTCTTACCCGCGGGAAGCACGAGCGTTGGACTTTTTACTTGCCAAAGCAATAGCACTTGCGAGAGTTGGTTGGACTGAACTTGTTTAATGAGCTCATCTTCTTTGTCAAATGCATCAGCGACTTCCGTAGCTGTGTAGCGAATTAGCTTATTTTTAGCAACCAAACTCTATCCCTCGCGGCTATTTAATCATTACTGTTGTATCTCAGATACAGCTTTATTGCTAGGTCTGTGATTATTAGGTTTTTGCTCGCTAGCTGCATGATCACCTTTTGGATCTTTTCCGTTGTCCATTAAGTTTGCTTGAACACGCGATAAAAAGTTTTTGCTAGTCATCACATCAGCCATTCATAAAATCTGCCATCTATGAAAAATTTTGGCGATATAAGTATGAAAAAGCGAGTGATGACTCTCGCGTTAGCGGCATCATTAACGGGATGTGTGACTTTCCCAACGCAAGAATCTGAGCAAGTACAGGTGCTTTGGGACAATGTGAATGCGATTGAAAACTGTGAACTAATGGGTACCGTGATCGGCTCAGAAGGACACTTTTACGACTACTGGCTTCATGCAGATAAAGACATGGTTTGGGGGACGCTAAACCAAATGCGCATCAAGGCGGCGGATTTAGGCGCAGATACCTTGTACTTGTATCAACCGTTGAGCTTTTCTACGTCAGTGACGATGTTTGCAAATGCTTACAAGTGCAAACAGTAGCTATTGGCTTGATCATAATTGAAAGACAGGCGCTGCTCGCCTGTCTTTGATGCGTTCTACAAATACTGGCTACTTTGCGTTAATTAACGTTTGCTGTCGCCACCGCTGATGTATCAGAAAACGACAATGTAAAGTCTCGCTCAGTATTAAGCACTTTGGCTGGAAACTCTAAGCTCAACTGCGTATGTGGCGCGACTTCTGAAGCAATGCTAGTAACGAATTTTCGGGTTTCTCCAGGAGAGATCGATATGTCACTTCCACCTTGTGATGAGAGCTCAGCGATACCCATTGTTTCAAGTGTGTTACCTGCAGTATCCGCCAGGTGTAATAAAGATTCTGACTTGTAGATTAATTCTCCACTTTCTGTGCGATATGCATTAAACGAGTTGAAATTTGGTTGCAATGATCCTTGTGAACCAATGTTAGTAACGGAAAATGTCACATTAGCGCCATCAAAGTTCTCGACTCTTACAAGTACGTTACTGTCTTGGTAACGAGCGGCTACAGCCGCAGTTGCTTGCTGTTTCTGCCTCTGTTTCTCTTTTTCAATGTCGCTTAACTGTTTCTGCTCATTAGCGATTCGATTCTTTGCCATGTAGTACGACTGATCGACCATTGCTATTAAAGCGGGGATTGAATACAAAGTGAGGCCTTCCAAATGGTCAAAGTCGATTTTGGCATGTTGAGTACGTTTATGATTAGAAAATTGGCAGTAACCATCAATCAAACTGATTAAAGCCACTTCAAAAGTGCCCTGTAATCGGCTTACTTCCTGTGCTGCTTTCTCTAGATTTGAGCGGACTTTCCGAATCTCTTCCAAACTCTTTTGTGAAAGACGACCGTTTGGCGATACGTCGTTAGAAACCGAAACCAGTTCTTCGGTCACAAATGGATTGTTTTCGGCAGGAATCACCGTAGTGATACGGTTAGATTTGGTGATGTCTTCGCCTAATAAAACTATCATTTTTTGCGATGCGGCGGTTGTGTTGCCCGCTAATACGTCACTACAGTTTGGCGACGTATTGGCATACACGGCGAATGCGGTAAAAAGTGAAAGTGTAACGGACCAGCCGATGGTGACGAGTCCAGTCGTGGTTCGAGTATTCATCCTGATAACCCCTCTGTCATTTGGTGCGATTCACTGACGTAATTGCCAATCAAAAGATTGGCTCGCGACATTCAGAATGGTTCTGGTCAACCCTTCGTAGTGGGTATGCCCACAGATGCTTTTTTAGTCGTTTATCAACCGCTAAGCCACGATTGATAAAGTGTCTGAAATTGAGAGCATTAACGCTGCGAAGTTGATGTCTTTGACTGAAAGATAGACGTAACTTTTCTAACCATCAAATACGTGATTGAGTTCTCATTTTTATATGAGTGAGAGGTTCAAGAGAAAACAGGCACTTACTGTAGAGAGTTGATTTGAAGGAAAAATATAAATTTTTTTGGGGAACTTTTTTGATGCTGCCTTTGAGACTTTTTTTGAATCTCAAAGGCAGGTTCTTACACTCGCGTTCAATTACAACGTGTTGAGGACATCCGCGAGTCGAGAGACAGCTGTCGTCAGTTCTTCTGGTGTAGCATTGGTAAAGTTAAGACGCAGAGCGGCTTTTACCTTTGAACCTTCTGGATAAAAGACCGGGCTCGGCACTACAGCAACCCAGTTTGCGAGAAGGTTTTTCGCCAGTTCGAAGGTGTCGCATTCTGGAATCTCGACCCAAACGAACATACCACCATCGACGGGTTTGAGTACGCAACTTTCTGGCAGCTGTTTTTGCAGTTCAGCAAACATGACATCGTAACGTGATTTGTAAAGAGCACAGATGGTTGAAATGTGCGTTTCGAAGTTGTCATGTTGCAGTAGACCATGCAGCAAAGCTTGCATAGGAATACTAGAGTGCAGATCGGCACCTTGTTTAATTTTGATAAGTGGCTCAAGGTAGCTGCTTTTGCCCGTAACTACACCAATACGCAAGCCTGGTGAAGCTATTTTGGAGAAAGATCGCAATACGATTGAGTGTTGCGGGCAGAAATCTGAAACTAGCGGTAGTGCTTCACCAGAAAAACGCAGCTCACGGTATGGTGCGTCTTCAATGAATGCAACGTCGTATTGGATACAAAGCTCGGCAACTTTTTGGCGAGTCTCTAGCGCCCAGCATACGCCCGTTGGGTTGTGAAAATCGGGTACGGCGTAGAACATTTTTGGTTGCTGCGTGGCAAAGCATTGTTCGAGTTCTTCAAGGTTTGGGCCACACTCGGTTTGTGAAACGGTCACGATGTTGGCTTGCACTAGACCGAATACTTGCATAGCACCAAGGTAGCTCGGTGCTTCCATCACCACTTTATCGCCCGGATTCACGTACGCACGCGCAATCAAATCTAGCCCTTGCTGAGAGCCCGTTGTGATCATCGCCAAATGAGATTCTGGCAGCTGGTAATAATCGGTCAAAAAATTAAGTAGCGGTGCGTAGCCTGCTGTTGCGCCATATTGAAACACCTCTGGCATATTCGCGAGGTTTTCTAGCGTCGGTTTCATTAAGTCGATCGGGAAGGTTTTTTCGTCCGGTAAGCCACCTGCAAGAGAAATGACGTTCTTATCGCTTGCTGCTGCGAGGATCTCTCGGATGTAGGATGACTTAGTTTGTTGTAATGACTGTGCGATTTCCATGTGCTGTGCTTCTCGTAATTGTCTTTTTTTATGTCAGAAATAGTATAGGTAAATTGCCAAGCTTGGTGTGTCCATTTATGCTGTTAAATATGTCCATTTATGCTATTTAAGCGAAAGTTTACTCCGTGAGCCATCAACAAGTTTCCAGAATCAATGACGTGCTGTTTTACATTCACCAGGACATTAGCAGAGATTTATCGGCTAAAGAGCTAGCAGATGTAGCAGCCTATTCTGAACAGCACTTCCATCGTATTTTTAAAGATGTGGTAGGGGAGTCTGTCCATCAATATATCCGTCGCACAAGAATGGAATACGCCGCCAATCAACTGATGTTTGATACCAGCTCATCGGTGTTAGACATTGCTAACAAGTGCGGCTTTAGCTCGGTATCTTCTTTTAGCCGAGCGTTTAAAGCAACGTTCGCTATGTCTCCTGGTGCGTGGCGAAAGCATGATTTACAAGTCGCAGAAAAGCCGTATCTAAAAGATCCGGAAGTGGCTGCGGGTTATCATCGGGTTGCGAAACGCGAGTTGCCAGAACCTAAAATTATGGAGGTTCCACAACGCTTTGCGGCTTATGTGCGGCATGAGGGTTATAGCCGTTCCATTCGCAATGCGTGGCTGATTTTGAAGGCGTGGGCAAGCTCTGAGAATCGGGACTTTTCGGTTCAATACGGTTTGCATCACTCCAACCCCGCTTGGGTCGAGCTCGATAAGTGTCGCTATGTGGCTTGTATGGCGATTGATAAGCCGCTTAAAGTACGCGGTGTCGTGAATCAAATGACGATTCCGGGTGGTTTGCATGCTGTTTTTCGCTTAACAGGGGTATATGGAGAGCTTCTTCCTCAATTGAGTATGGTGTTAGAAAAGTGGTTGCCGAATTCAGGCTTTAAGCAGCGTTCTACTCCCGCTTATGTTCACTATCATAAAAACCATTTCCTTAGCCATGATGAGGCGTTTGAGCTGGACTTCTATCTGCCCATCAGTTTTTTCTAACTGGAGTATTTATTTACTATCCGTAAGGAAGAAAATGCTAAGCTCTATATGGTGATTTTTTACAAATAATTGAAAATTAAATGAACATCGATCATGTAAAGCTATTTGTCCGTTTGGCTTCGACACACAACATCAGCATGGCTGGTCAGGAGCTTGGACTTTCTCCTGCTGTCGCTAGTGCGCACATCAACAAACTTGAGGACAGCTTAGGAGTTCGTTTAGTTCATCGCACCACACGCAAAGTTTCCTTAACTGAAGAAGGGCAGGCTTTTTTACCTCACGCGGAGGAGGTCCTTGCAACAGTGGAGGCAGCAAGGGGAGCTGTTGGCTCAGGGCAGAGTGCGCCAACGGGAGTATTACGTATAACCGCCTCTGCAACTTTTGGTCGCTTGCATATTGTGCCCGCATTAAAAGGTTTTATGGCGCGTTACCCAGGGTTAACCGTGGACTGCCGATTTTCTGATTCCATTATTGATCTGGTTGAGGGAGGTTTCGATGTCGCCATTCGTGTCGCTGAGTTGAAAGATTCTTCATTGGTCGCAAGAAAGCTTGCGCCAGATCGTCGTATTATCGTTGCATCACCAGATTATATTGAACAATTTGGGAGACCTAACAAGCCCCAAGACTTGACGAATCATCAATGTATTAACTTAGTTGGAATGAATAATTGGTCATTCAATACAAAAGATGGAATGGTCAATGTAAGAACTTCTGGTCGTTTTAAAACTGATAATGGTGATGCGATGAGAGACGCGACGGTAAACGGGTTAGGTATTTCTATCAACTCGGTTTGGAGTGTTTATCAAGAATTACAAAGTGGTCAGCTAGTGGAAGTACTCGAAGATCACCCTTTAGCGATGGATGCTGGGATTTGGGCTGTGTACCCAAGCTCTCGTTTAATTGCGCCTAAGGTGCGTGCCTTTATTGATTACTTTGCTGAATACTATGGTACGCCACCTTATTGGGAGTTTGCGGAAAAGTGATAACAAGTTTCACTTATCGAATACATTGTTTTTAAGGTCCGAATAAAAACGAACCTCAAGATAATTCTTAATTGTTATTAATAGAGTTTGCTTAAGATTAATTCAATAGTATCAATTATCTGCTGTGTTTTGCTTTGATCTAATGCATCAGGGTGTGGGGGCGCGAATGCTTCAATGTCATTATCGAAGTACATACCATGCGCTTGAGCAAACTCTTCTGATAGCGCAGCGCGAGTTAGAATATCTGCTCCTAAGCGGATATCACCACCAGCAACCCCATAAGCATCTTTAACCATCTTACTACCTAGGAATGATTTTGGGTTTACTGATACCAACATAGGGCCAGTGTTCTTAAGCTTTAGTCCGATTGCTCGTGACCACATCGTTAATGCCAATTTGCTTTGGGCATATGCTTCGCCATCTGACAATGGTTTGTTACCGAGTAAAGCGCTAGTGTTTACTGTTGTTTGTGCAGCTGAAGACAAATTAACCACACGACCCGTATCTCCGAGCAACGGCAATAGCTCTCTAGTGAGTAAGTAGGGAGCAATGGTGTTGACTGCGAAGCGTACATCAAGACCCTCTTTAGTTCTTGGATTTGGTGTTGCGTACACACCAGCATTGTTAATGATGACGTCTAAATGATTGAACCGTTCTGTTATCTCCATCACTATCTGTTTTACCGCATTGGGAGAGGATAAATCAGCAACAAGGCTTTCAACTTTACCACTTTTCATCTCCCTCAAACTTTGCTCAACTTGTTGAACTTTCTCTATATTCCGGCCATGGATTATTACGTGTTGTTCACGGTTAATTAACATTTTCGCGGTTTCTAAACCAATACCGTCAGTAGATCCAGTAACTAGAATTGTCTTTCGCATGATCGCTCTCATTGTTGAAGGTTAATATAGAACGATCATAGTGGCATCTTTTGCATTCGACTATTGAGACTAAAAAGAAAACACTTTCTAGGAAAAATTGAAAATAACTTTGTTGTTCTTTTTGTGGACGGTGCGACGAATTAACGTCTCATTAGATGCTACGGTTATACATGTGGTGCTCAAAAATTAGGCACTATTTTGTACTCAAATAATAGCCAAGAGGTCTCTATGTTAGGTGAAAATCACTCATTAACTCATGAATTCCCAGAACATTTGGATACCATTACTCAGCTTACCGAAAACGATGCATCATTTGCTGAAACCGTTAAAAACTACAATGCTTTAGATAAAGAAATCCGCGTACTAGAACTTCAAGGAAGCCCGATTGATGATCACGAAATGAACGTGTTAAAACATAACCGGGCTGAGCTCAAAGACTGGCTCCACTCGCGAATAATGGGTTCTTAGTGACGAAATGATCATCGGCTCGTAAATTGCGGGCCGATTTTAGTTCCAATGGACGATGCCAAGTGTGCAAACACTAGGAGTGCTGAGCAGGAGCTTGGAGCGGCAGGTGACCAGTTTTTACCCAAATGATCGTTTCTTGCTCTACAAAAGGAAAATGCTCACTCATATGTGGGCTTCGAATCCAAGAGAGAGCGGGATAGGTACCTAGCTCGTCTCTAAACTCTCCTGACAATACGAAAATTTCTTCACCACCAAAGTGACGGTGTGGTTGAAACTTCTTACCTTTTGGCCATTTAACCAATGCGACATGTTCGTGCTCAAAATTATGCAGCGGCATGACTTGCAACCCACCGACACCACTCTGCCAGCTCGCTTGGTTTGTATTAATGCGAACTGTTTCAAGATCCTCAGATTCGAACTGATTTAGTTTAACTAAAATCACACAGCCTTCTTTGCTAAATGGTGCGTGTTGACTTCCTGGAGGGTTACGAAGGTAAGTGCCGGCAGGATAGTCACCGTATTCGTCAGAGAATACCCCCTCGAGCACCAATATTTCTTCTCCTTGAGGGTGAGGATGAATCGAAAACTGCGAATTTGGCTCGTACTTAACGACGCTGGTGGTATGCCCTGATTCTTTGGCTTCTCGTTCCAAAGGTTTGCGCCACACACCTTTGGAAGGGCTGGCGATCCACTCCTGTTGAGCAGTATCTATCACGATTCTTTTTGAAAAATCCATATTCAACATATTGAAATTCCGTTACTTATTTAATTACTAATTCTCATTAGTATACGTATAAAAAACATCAATTGATTCATTTGTTGATAGCCCAATTCATGGATTGAGTACGAACATGAAATCGGAGCCTAATTTAAATTTCTGCTTGTGTAATGAGAATTGTTATATTATAACATCGCAAAATTAAATGTTATAACATAACAAAAAGGAAATAGTAGTGAATAAGAAATTGGTGTCTCTCGTGATCGGTAGCATTTTTGCATCCCCTGTTTTTGCCGACACACTATCGAACCCACAGATTGGTGTTGTTGTTGATGGCTACTACCAAGATGGCCAACGTCATAATTCTGAGCGCGAAGAAGGCTTTGGTCTAGGCCATACGGAATTAAACTTCTCATCAAATATCGACGACAAGTTTTACGGCGCATTGACCGCGGTTCTTGAAAGTCATGGTGATGAGACAGAATTAGAGCTTGAAGAGGCATTCATCGAAACTTTGGCATTGCCATATGGTGTAAACGTGCGCGCTGGCCGATTCCTATCTGACTTTGGTTACCTGAACAACCAACACATGCACACCGATAGCTTTGTTGAGCGTCCAATTGCTTATCGTACTTTCCTTGGCTCGCACTACTACGATGATGGTGTACGTGCAAACATCGTGTTGCCAACCGACCTTTATGTAAAACTTGGTGTAGAAGCGCTCAGTGGTAGCAAAATGTCTTCTGTCGAAGATGGTTCTGAAGTTGGCGTGTACACCACGACGCTGAAGCTTGGTAGTGACTTCTCCGAATCTTCAAGTTGGCAGTTTGGTTTAAGTTACCTGCGTAACGAAAACGGCAAGGTTAAAGAATTCGAAGATCACGACCACGGTCATGAAGAAGAGCATGAGCACGATCACCATCATGGCGCAGCAGTGACAGGTGCGAACCTTTACGGTGCTGATTTTGTTTGGAAATGGGCACCAGACGGTAATTACAAATACAGCAACTTCACGCTATCGGCTGAATACATGCTGTTAGACGGTGTGGTAGATAGCAAATATAAAAACGATGCAGAGTCACCAGACAACTTAAGCGCTTACTATGTTTCGGGTGTTTATCGCTTCAACCCAAGCTGGTCAGCAGGTCTACGTTACGGCGAAGCAGAAAGCTACGATGGTCATGCACATGGCGACCACATGCATTTTACTGAGCTGAATGATAAAGAAATGGATGCGATGATCGCATGGGATTCTTCTCACTTCGGTACTATCCGTGCGCAATACACTCGCATTGATAACCAAGACAGTGAGACAGACAACGTGTTCACTCTGCAATACGTGATGACATTTGGAGCGCACGGTGCTCATGCGTTCTAAGCTGACATTAAATAAATGCAGTTTGGTGATGATGGCGGCAGGAGCTGCCATCATTGCTTCGCCTGCTTCGGCTCTAAACATTTTCGTTTGTGAGCCAGAATGGAAAGCCTTTCTTGAAAGCCACGCGCCAGATGCCAGTATTTATTCAGCGACAACGGCTAAGCAAGACCCACATTACGTACAAGCTCGTCCTTCTTTGATTGCGAAGATGCGCCAAGCGGACATGGCAATGTGTTCGGGCGCAGAGCTAGAGGTGGGGTGGTTACCTATGCTGCAAGTTCGTAGCAGCAATGCGGCGGTGCAAAATGGTGCGCCGAGCATGATCTACGCGACGGACTTCGTGCGCATGTTAGATACTCATGCTCACGTTGACCGTAGCATGGGAGATATACACGCTCACGGTAACCCACATGTTCAATTTGCGGCAAATGACATGATTCCATTATCTCGTAAAGTCACGGAGCGCCTAAAAGCGATTGATCCCGACAACGCACAAAGTTACCAAGTGAATGGTATGAAGTTTCGTGCTCATTGGCGTAAAAAGCTTAAAGAATGGAATGAGAAAGGGGCTGCTTTAAAGGGTAAGCAAGTTGTCGGTTATCACGCGACGTATCGTTATTTGTACGATTGGCTCGGAATGAAGCAGATTGCCGATCTCGAACCTAAACCGGGCATTTCACCGACCACATCTCACCTGCAATCACTCACCAAGTTAAATGCCGACAGTTTTGATGCGATTGTTTACTCCTCTCATCAGGATCAGCGTCCAGCGAACTGGTTGCAAGATCATACTGACAAACCTGTGATTCAACTGCCATTGACCGTTTCTGAGGGTGAAAGCTTGGATGAGATGTACGATCAGGTCATTGATGATTTACTGGATGTGTTAGTGCCGCCCGTTCCTGTGAGGATCTAAGTATGGCGGATTATGCATGGCTTTTACCTGCGGTTTTGTGTGGTTTAATTGCGTTGGTTGGCAACATCGTTCTGGGGCAACAAGTTCTTAATCGTCAGATCATCTTTATAGATTTGGCGGTGGCGCAAGTTGCGGCATTGGGGGCAGCACTAAGCCACTACTGGTTGAGCCAATACGCGCTGTTCTCAGGCTCATTCTTTGGCGAAATGATTGGCCCTTGGGTGATGTCTTTGATGCTTTGCGGTTTGATTGCCTTAATGGAGAAACGATACCAGCAACATTTAGAGCCCATGATTGGCAGCTTGTTTGTCGTGTCTGCATCGCTGGCGATCCTGCTGGTGAGTAAAGACCCACACGGCGGAGACTTTATTCAAGGCATTCTTAATGGGCAATTGTTATGGGCGACTTGGGCAGACGTTTGGCCTCTGGCACTCATTACCGCTGCGATGTTGCTATTGGTTTGGTTAAAACCTGCGTTTATGCGCGGTAGTGGTTTTTATCTGATCTTTGCAATCCTGATGCCCATTACGGTCAAGTTAACCGGCATTTATTTAGAATTTGCTTTGTTGGTTATTCCAGCTTTATGTGCGGCAGCATTGAAGGGAACTCGATTCTTTGTCGCTAGTATCAGCATTGGTATTGTTGGGATCTTATCGGGTATTGCCGCATCGGCTCGCTATGACTTACCGAGTGGTGCGAGTATTGTGATCACCCTGTTTATTGCTGGCATGTTGTTTAATCTCTTGCTTCAGCCTTTTCTGGTGAAAATAACAAAACCAGCTTTTGTAAGAGATTAAGAGACAAGTAATATTGGTCTGATGAAGTAGTATTTGATTAATCAGACCAATACTTTTCTATCCAAGTCCTCCAATCGTGTAACTTTGCGCCTTCCAACACACTTTCTTACGTTGATCTTGCCATAGTCATCAAGTTGCCTTGATTAGTTCACATTCGACTCCCAGACTGTTTCTATAGTTTTTATAAGATATAAAAGACCCTGCGTATGAGAAGCGCAGCTGTAACGCGACTAGGCATAAAAACAAAAAACGCTAGGGATACAAGCGAATTTGTAATCTCAACATTTAAGGAAGACCAAGATGAAACCGGAAAAAGTAGCAGTAGTCACTGGTGCGGCTCGTGGTATTGGCCAAGCGATTTGTGAGCAATTACTGGAGGATGGATTCCACGTAATCGGGCTAGACATATCGCCCGTGGAATGGAGCCAGTCGGCGCAGCTAAGCAGTTATCAAGTCAACTTGTGTGATGCCGAAGCTGTCAGTGAAGTGGTAGAAAGTGTTGTAGAGCAGCACGGAAGAATCGATGCTCTGGTTAACAACGCGGGCATCACTCGAGATGCACTGTTGCCAGACATGTTAGAGCAAGACTGGGACAGCGTGATCGACGTGAACCTAAAAGCGGTGTTCTTACTCACCCAACGTGTTGCTCCTGTCATGCTAGAGCAGGGCACAGGCAGTATTGTTAGCATTTCTTCTATAGTGGGAACGGATGGTAATATCGGCCAGAGCAACTACGGCGCAAGTAAAGGCGGCGTCATCTCAATGAGCAAAGGCTGGGCGAAAGAACTTTCAAGAAAGGGTGCACAGATACGCGTCAACTGTGTCGCGCCAGGCTTTATCGCCACCGACATGACCAAGAACCTGCCAGAGAAAGTCATTCAAATGATGAAAGGCAAAACCCCATTAGGGCGCATGGGCTCAGTTCAAGATATTGCCAATGGCGTCTCTTTCCTAACCTCAGACAAGAGCGCCTACATCACAGGCCAAGTGCTCAAGATTGACGGTGGGTTGGTATTATAGCTCGTTAATCAAAACCCAAAATAAAAACGCCTTTTACTTATATGAAGGGCGTTTTTGTTTGAGGAACCCGACTTATGTGAGTACTACTAATAGAAAGCTTCGATTTCGCTTCGAGTTGAGTTTTTGAAGCAAAAGGCCAATACGTTTGAATAGCGTCGGGCGTCTCCTCTTAAACACTGCATTCCCTAAAGCACAGTATTCCCAAAAGAAAAGCCCACCGAAAAGCGGGCTTTGCTCTCTTTTAGTAACGAGAAGAATAACTAGTAGCTCGCTTGAATGCTGACACCGCTATAGTTTGAGTAACCTTGAATCATGACGTGATAACGTCCACTTTGTGTCGCACTGACCGTACATGTTTCATTGTTACCGTATTTGAAAGGTCGGCAGTCCCATGCATTCAGTGCTGGTTTTGCTCCAAAACGGAGATACAAATCCGCATCACCATTTCCACCATACATTTGTACGGTTAAACGCTGCCCAGCTTCTACATCAACATAGTAATACGCTACTTGACCAGTTGAACCACTTAAACCACTTACTGGCACGCCCGAGGTTAATTTGCCTTCTGGGTCCGGTGTTGGGTCTGGGCCACCGCAGTCTTGGCCACAATCTGCATCCGTTAAGCTATAAAGTAGCTTGTTCACGCTGCCTCTTGTGTCCGTCACTTTTCCGCTAGTTGCGCGGCTAACGATCAAGGCCTCTACTTGGCTTGGAGACAGTGAACTGTTTTCTTGAAGATACAATGCTGCTACACCCGCCACATGTGGCGTCGCCATCGAAGTGCCACTAATGGTTTTGTAGCCACCGTCATACCATGCAGATTTGATTTGTGAACCTGGCGCAAATACATCCACACAACTGCCCCAGTTTGAAAAACTCGAACGTGCATCCGTGCTAGTGGTCGATCCGACAGTTACTCCGGAAGCAACGCGTGCTGGAGAATAGTTACACGCATCGGCGTTGGAGTTACCTGCTGCTAGCATAAAGCTGACACCTGACTGAACCGCACTTTGCACCGCACTATCCAGAGCGACGGATTGACCGCCGCCTAAACTCATGTTGGCGACTGAAGGTCCGGAAGCGTTCGCAGCCACCCAGTCCACACCGGCAATAACACCAGAAGTAGAACCCGATCCGGTACAGCTCAATACTCTCACGCCGACAAGGTTGACGTTTTTCGCAACACCATACAAGCTGCCGCCAATGGTGCCCGCTACGTGTGTGCCGTGTCCATTACAGTCACTTGCATCTGCATCGTTATCGACAAAGTCATACCCTGAAACTGAGCGACCACCGAACTCAACATGCGCGTTATTCACACCAGTATCGATGACATAAGCCGTTACCCCAGTCCCATCAAAGTTGGCACTGTAGTTGTTATCGAGTGGCAAGTTTCGTTGGTCGATTCGGTCTAGTCCCCAAATGGCATTGGTTTGATTTGCGTCTGCCGAGACTATTGGGTCAAGCGATAGGATTCTGTCTTGCTCAATGTAGTCCACACGAGGATCAGAACGCAGATCTTTTAGTTGCTCAGGACTCAAGTTAGCGACAAATCCACTTATCGAGTGGTCAAAAACCGACTCCACTTTTACCGAATACAAACCAGACATGCGGTCTACGGATTGTTGCGTGAATTGCTCGAATTCCGTTGAGTTGCTCGCCATCATTTGCGGTTGTTGAAATACCACTATGTAGCGATCTGCAATGGCGATCTCGTCCGGTGCGAGCATTAATGTGGCTGGTAATATGTCCGGAGCTTGTTGTAACTCTGCACTGTCCGCAATCTCATTGGGTTGCGAAAAAGCGAGAGAAGAATGAAAACAGAGTGCGGAGGTGATACAACAACTTAGTAGTTTCTTTAACATAAAATGTTCCTCGAAATCATAGTCTTGTTGATTTTTACCTAGTACCAAACTGTCAACACGAAAACACAGACAATCAGCGTAGTGCGTGCTGAAGTGACGTTACACAAGTCAAACTAGACAATGAGCAATCATATGCATAACTGATAATAATTCGCATACTCAGAAACATGATCAATAACCAAGCTTTATTGAAATTGAAATGCAAAGATTCATTTAGACTTAGAGCAAAATCCCTAAAATAGAATAATTCTACACACCTGAAATATTGCCTGTTATATGACTTCATCTTACCGATAATTTACGCAATAAAAACCTAACTATCCTTTTATTGGTCATAACTCAAATCGGTTGATAGATGTTAATATAGCCACCTGATTTCTGATGTTTTTAACTCATGGTTACTATCCAAGCTCAATATCGTTTCTGTAATAAAACAGAGCCCGTTCGTGAACATGGAAAAGGGCATTCTGGCTCTCCTCGCTCCAGATGTATCGAGTGTCGAAAGAGCTTTAACTCGATTACGTTTACGAAGCCCGCAAGCCAGATGTAAAAGAAAAAACTGTTGATATGTCAATGAATAGCTCTGGCGTTAGGGAAACAGTACAAGTGTTGAATGTCGTATACAACACAGTATTGAGTACTTTAAAAAATCTCGCCAAGGTAAGTAACCTCAATGCCTTTCGATAAAGCAAATATAAGACTAATTTGTAAACTTGAAAGGCTAGCTGTATTGGTTGAGGTATATGAGGAAAACACTTCCCCATTTAAGAACTGAAACACACTTTTGCCCCTTTTCGTGTTAGCACGGAAACTGTCCTGCTACCAGACTTGTGTTTCAATAGTGCCTTGTAGTATCGAAAACACTTACCACAAACTCTAGAGATTTATGTACTATACCACCTACTGGAAGCTTGATGGGTGGTATTGACGTGAACTTATCTCAAATTGATCTGAATTTGCTCTTTGTTTTAAAGCACTTGCTCGAAGAGAAGCATGTATCTAACACCGCTATGGCTTTAAATATGAGCCAGTCTGCGGTAAGTCGAGCACTGCAAAAAATGAGAGTTTTCTTTAATGACGAATTACTGGTGCGCAAGAAATACGGCTATGAACTGACTCCAAAAGCAGAGTCAGTAAGGCAAGACATCAATAATGTGATTACCAGTTTAGAAAAACTTGCCCATAGAGACTCGTTTGATCCGAGCACTGTATCAAGCACCGTTAAGGTTTACGGCCTTCTTCCTCAGATTAATACCTTAATGCCTAAGGTTATCGCTAAGATTCGGCAAGAGGCTCCAAACCTTAAGGTCAGTTTGGACTCAGCACCAAAACGTCATTTTGATGCGTTGGTGGCTGGAGATGTTCATTTCGCACTTTCCTCTCATCAACCGCCAAGCTCTGAGCAAAATATCTATCGAATGGTTGTTGCTAAGCGTACTTTCCGTTTGCTTATGAGCCGCTATCATCCACTGGCCGATTTAGAGCTAACTCCAGAGCGTTTGGCCGAATTTGACTTTGGACAAGTCTCTTTGCAGGGTGAGAAGCGATTGTCGTTTGAGCATAAATACCAAGAGCTAGGGTTAGCGAACAAAAAAAAGCGTTTATCAGCGCCAGTGCAACTGAATAACTTTAGTTCTGCTCCAAGTATCGCTGCGGAGACTGAGATTATATTTCATCTACCGACACCTTTTGCAGAGGCAGCTTGTCAAGACCCTCGCTTGATCGTTCGAGAAGTACCTGCCGAGCTACAGTTGGACTTTCAAGAAGTCTTCCTATATTGGCACAAACGCTTTAACGATGATCCTATGTGTGAATGGGTACGAGAGATCTTTAAACAGCTCTATGTTGGAACCGATACTTTAGCTTAAATGCTTATATCGGGTAATTCGTGGTTAACTATTCGTATATTGGATAGTGATATTCTCTTTTCTCGATAGTGATTAACTTGTCAGTGATTATGATAATCAGGTTTAATTGATAATAATTATTAAATGCAATTACATTTTAAGCCTATTCAATATGAAGCCTCTTTTCACATACTCTCTATTTTCTACATCAGTTGTTTCTGCTTGTATTACTGTACCTATGGTCGTTGTTGCAAATGACCAGTTACCTGAGACTGGTATCAATACAACAGCAATGGAAACCGTAGTGGTTACAGCCTCTGGTTACGAACAGAATGTCACAGAAGCGCCAGCAACAATAAGTGTTCTCACCCGAGAGCAACTTGAAAATCGCTCATATAAAGATTTGACTGATGCTTTAAGTGATATACCTGGGGTAACCGTTACAGGAGGTGGTGATGGCCAAGATATCTCAATTCGAGGTATGCCTGCTCAATATACGGCCATTCTTGTTGATGGCAGGAAGCAGTCTGGTCGAGAAACTCAAACTAATGGTAGTACGTTTACTGAACAAGACTGGCTTCCCCCGTTGAGTGCAATTGAACGTATTGAAGTTGTACGTGGCCCTATGTCAACCCTTTATGGGTCTGATGCTTTGGGGGGTGTGATTAATATTATTACGCGTAAAAATTATCAAGAGTGGCACGGAAGCTTGCGTGCAGAAACGACGCTTCAAGAAAATTCAAAATCTGGAAATAGCTATCAAGGGCAGCTTTACCTTGCTGGCCCTGTCATTGATGGTCTGTTGAGTACTTCTTTGACTGGACTGTATCAGGAAAGAAAAGAAGATGAAATTGAAGGTGGTTATGCAGGTAAGACACTCGACAACTATCGAGCTTCTTTGTACCTCACACCTACCTCGGATGACACTTTTACTCTGGAGTTCACCAATCATAACCAAGAGCGAGAGACCACTCTAGGTAAATCAGTGGAGCGAGAGTCTCAAGTTGCAGTACGAGAATATGAACGCCAATCTATTGGTTTTAGCCACGACGGAAACTACTCTTGGGGTACAAGTTCTTCATTTATCAGTAATGAAACAGTAAAAAATATCGGTGCAGATAAAGAAGTCGAGAATAGTCAAATTAATACGCAATGGGGTCTGCCTCTTAATGCTCACTACTTAACACTGGGCGCATCTTTCGAGCAAAAGGATCTGACTGATAATAAACTGTCATTGACCTCTAAAAACAAGCAATGGGCAGTATTTGCTGAGGACGAGTGGTATCTCACGGATACATTCGCTCTCACCCTTGGTTTACGTTACGACGACAATGAGATCTTTGACGGGCAATTTAGCCCAAGAGCTTACGGGGTCTGGTCTATTGACCCTAGTTGGACGCTAAAAGGTGGTGTGTCTACGGGTTATCGAGCACCTAGTTTGACACAAATGGACGAAGAGTGGGTTCAAGAGAGCTGTAGAGGGCGTTGTTCTATTTACGGTAATCCAGACTTAACAGCAGAAACCTCCATCAATACAGAGATGGGACTGTATTACGTTAATGAGCGAGACCTTTCTGCAAACATTACTTTGTTTTACAGCGACTTCAAAGACAAGATCGAAAGTGAGTTTGTCGATCCGACGTGTACTGATAGCAGAAGTTGCGACCGCACTTACGTCAACATTGATGATGCGAACAGCTATGGTGCAGAAAGTTCCGTATCTAAGGGTATTACAGAGTCAATTACACTAAGTGCAACCTACTCGTATACTCGTAGTGAAAAGAACACTAATGACGATGATGATGGCTTGCCTCTTGTACAAGCACCTGAACATATCTTCTCACTTAATGGTGATTGGGCAGTGCGTGATGATGTTGCTTCATGGGCCCGCATGAACTATCAAGGCAAAGAGAAAAACAACATCACTAGTGATAGCACAAGAACGTTGGCACCTTCTATTACTTACGTGGATCTCGGTGTGAACTGGCGTGTAACTAAGAATGTGAAGTTAATGGCAGCGGTTTATAACTTGTTCGATGAGCAAATCACAGAGGAAGAGTTTGGCTACATTGAAGATGGCCGACGCTACTGGTTAGCTGCTGAAGCGACTTTCTAATCTACTTACTTTTTTAAGCGAATAACAAAACAATGAATACGAAAATTAAGTCTGCGATGACCTCTCTGCTACTTATGCCCTTTGTCTGTTTGGCTGGGGAGTTCAATGTAGAGAAGGATATCTTGTTCAAAACTGTAGGTGAAAGAGAGATTAAACTCGATCTTTATACTCCTTCGGTTGAATCAAATACTCAGTACCCGTTATTAGTCTGGGTACATGGTGGTGCATGGAAACGTGGGAGCAAAGACGCCATCCCAGAAAAGAACCCATTATTACTTCAGTCTGTGTTGAATGAAGGTTATGCGCTAGCTTCAGTTGATTATCGTTTAAGTGGAGAAGCGATCTTTCCTCAACCAGTACAAGACATTAATGATGCACTGAACTATTTGTACGACAATGCTGAAAAGCTCGGTATTAAACCGGACAATGTTGTGATAATGGGACGCTCTGCTGGCGGGCACCTCGCTGGCTTTATTGGTGCGACTAACTCGGCATACAACCAAGTAGATTTCTATGAGCCACCAAAGTACAAGGTCTCAGCCGTAGTAAGCTTTTTTGGCCCTACCGATTTACTTGAGTTAAGTAATAAAGGTGGCAAGAAAACCAGCAAAAAATCGTCTGTATCTCGTTTCTTAGGAGATATTCCAAACAATATTCCAAAGCTTGCCAAGAAAGCATCAACGACGAGTTATGTGAATGAAAATACTCCACCATATATACAGTTACACGGCACCTTGGATAAGCGAGTGCCTCTATCTCAAAGTGAGATACTTAAGGCTAAGCTTGATGAGCATGGAGTTACCAACCAACTTTTCATTGAAGAAGGTGTAGGACACAGTGCACCTGTCTTTGATACCGAGAAGTACGTTACTCATGTTTTGGACTTCTTAAATAAACACTTTCCGAACTAACGCTCTAGTCAATATAAGGCTTAAAAGTTCAAGGGGAAATACTGAGCCAACTGTGATTACAGTTGGCTTTTTCATGTATCTCTATTGGGCATTTTATCATTCTGATTAATGGGAGCGGCTGGCCCATTTTCAGGCAGTGGTTGAATAAATCTATGACTACTTTAGGGTATGTATTCTAACGTACTTCTGTCCAAAAAAGTGTTTCGTTAGCTTGAATTAGAACAACAAAGCGCTCTTCACAGAAAATGAAGGTCGTTTATCTCGTCTTAACAGCCTTTCAAGTTGTTTGAAATGAGGTATCGAGATCCGCTTCGCTCTTAGTTACGTTCAACCTTAGCTGCTACTTTTCATCAACAAATAGAGATGAGTTACCATCAAGTAGCATAGGGAAGCGAGTGAGCACTATTCTCTCAAATGAACACTAAACCCCTTCTTTGTAGCCTGTCACCTTCAAACTACTTCCTCTAGCGCTAACAATTAATTCAAATGTGCGCTGGTTAATGATTTTTCTGTAAGTAACACAATTGAACGTGATAGAAGTAACAAAATGGCCTCTTAACGGTAACGTTCCCGAAAAGTTTATATATTATCGCCCTCATTGATATAAGTAGTAGAGACGCTCTGAGTACGAGCGCTCTGAAATTCAGGCTTTAGATGGACATTTAAAGTCACCATAAGTTTGCGATTTTTCTTGGGAACGTTTGCAATATGCCTAAGTATAAATTTACGTGAGACTATGGAAATGAAACTACACACTTTGACGATGGCAGTAGCGCTTGGACTGGTTACTGCACCTGTATTCGCAGCAACAGATGTTGACGCTCTTGAAAAGCGAATTAATGAATTAGAACAGAGACTTGAACAGACAGAAAAAGCATCCACAGAAGCAAATGAGAAAGCCTCAAGCTTTGAGTTTCACGGCTACGCTCGTTCCGGGCTACTGATTAATGACGATCTGAATGGTGCAGTGGGTACTGGTCCTTACATGACGGCAGCTGGTGCTATTGGCGCTCCAGTTGGGCGATTAGGGGTAGAGGATGATCACTATGTGGAAGCAAACCTTATTCACAAACGTTTTGCAGATGATGGTTCCAGCGCATTGTTCCGAATCATGTTGGCAGATAGTACGGAAACCAATAACGAATGGACGGCGAGCGAGAGTCAATTAAACGTTCGTCAGGTATATGCTGAGCTAAACAAGTTGAGTATGTTCTCTGAATCAAGAGCTTTTGCTGACGCGACGTTTTGGGCTGGTAAACGATTTGATCGTGATAACTTTGACATTCACTTCTTTGACTCGGATATTGTTTTCTTATCTGGCACTGGTGCTGGTGTGTATGACGTCCAAATGAGCGAATCATGGAAAGCAAACTTCTCGATCTATGGTCGTGATTTTGGTGAGATTGATAGCTCGTCAACGGATGTTGAAAACTATATCGCGACAATGAACAACCGCTTCGGTAATTGGCAATTGATGCTGAGCGGCATGACGTCAGCTGATAACAATGATCGCGTAGAAGGAGCAGCGGACAAAGGTTTACATGCGATGTTTGCTTACCATGGCGATACCTTCTTTGGCATGAGTGAAGGCTTCTCTAAAACCGGTATTTTGATGGGTGATGGACTGGGTGCGGAACTTAAAGGCATCGGTTCAAACGGAGATTTGTTAGAAGACGCAAAAGCCGTACGCTTGTTCAGCTATGGTGTAACACGCATCGGCGACAACTGGCGTGTAGCACCTGCGTTGCTAGCAGAACACAGCCAAGATCGCTTTGCTAAAAATGATGAATTTACGTGGGCATCGTTCAACATCCGCTTAGCGCAAGAGTTTACGCAGAACTTTGAGATGGTTTATGAAGGCTCATACCAATACATGGACCTAGACAATGCGATTGATAAAGCAAGTGGCAGTTTTTACAAAGCGACAATCGCACCAACGCTTAAGATGTCTACCGCTGCAGGTTTCTTTGACCGTCCGGAGCTACGTTTTGCAGTTAGCTACGTTGATTGGAGCGAAGACTTGAATGGCTACTCGATTAGCCAGGATGCGGGTGCTGCAACGATGGGTGATGGTGGTGAAGTTCTGTTTGCACTGCAAATGGAAACTTGGTTCTAAAGGGATCTAACCGACAAAGAGTAATAAGAAAAGCGCCAACTGATTTCAGTTGGCGCTTTTTCATTAACAGGACTGACGCTCAATTGTTTTGAAGGTTAGTACCATTTTACTCATTTCAAAACTTCTGTTGGCAATTCTATCTAGTAGCAGTTTCGCACCATTTTCACCCGCTTTATCAAATGCATAGTTAAATGTTGATAAGGTTGGGGTACACACTGATGCGAGCTCATCATCACCAACTCCTAGCACTAAAACGTCTTTACCCGGTGTTAACCCGAGCTCTTGAATCGCTCTCATCGCACCGATAGCAATACGGTCTGTCGCACAGAACAAGCCATCTAGCTTAGGGTTCTTTGTTAAGTGTTGTTTTGCCAATGAATAGCCAGAATCGATGGTAAAGTCACCACGAGCATGGAAGGCGATCTCAAAACCATGGTGTTGCAGCGCTTGAACAAATCCTTCAGAGCGTTGCTTATCTACCGCGATATCGTCACCTTGCACGCCAATAAAACCCATGGTTTGGCAACCTTTTGCAACCAGTCTATTTCCCGCTTCAAACCCTACTCGTGCGTCATCATGAATGATGCTTGGAATATTAAACATGGAACCATCTTGACCGACGAGCACAACTGGAACGGCTGAGTTTTGAATTGCTTTTACCAGCTTGGAATCGAGGTGGGTGGCGTAAAGAATGATCCCTTCAACCCGTTTTTGGTTAAAGATCTGAATGTATTCCAGTTCTTTTTCGTGGGCTTGGTGAGTGCTAGCAAGTAAGACATGTTTCCCTGCTTTTTCAAGGACATCGGTTAATCCATCGACACCTTGGGATGTGGCATGAGAGGAAACCCGAGGAACAATGACACCAACCAGATTGGTCTTTTGAGATTTTAGATCTTTAGCGACTTGGTTTGGCACATAGCCACACTCCGCTACTGCTTGGCGGACTTTCAGTTTTGTCGCTTCTTTTACGCCATATTCATCGTTTATAACCCGTGACACTGTTGATTTTGATACGCCAGCCAGACGGGCGACATCATGCAGACTCGCCATTGTTCCTATCCATTCTGTTTTTCGTTTTTGGGATTGTTTGCAAAGAGAAGATGAAAAGCTCTTTGATAAGTAGCGATTCTAACCTCCTATACTGCTCTTAGGGAGAGAATTTGACGATCATTCTCACATTCTCTCTGCTTTATCTTTGATCATTTGGTTTTATTGAGCAAAAATCTGTTTTGCAAACGTTCCCGAAAATTTCGCAAGCTCAGATAATAATCCAATGGGGTATGAAATGAATTATCCGGCAGTAGCAAAAGAGTTGTTAACTCTATTAGGTGGTAAAAGCAACATCACCGCACTTGCGCATTGTGCGACACGCTTACGCCTTGCCGTTGCAGATGAGCAAAAAATAGATGAACAAGCGATTGATAGCCTTGAAGGAGTAAAAGGGCAGTTCAAAGTTGCGGGTCAGTACCAAATCATTTTTGGATCTGGCATCGTAAACCAAGTTTATGCAGAAATGGCGAAGTTGACGGGGATGAGTGAAATGTCCACCAACGACGTTGCGTCTGCTGGCGCAGAGAAACAAAACATTGTTCAGCGCGCGGTGAAAGGGCTGTCTGATATTTTCGTCCCAATCATTCCCGCAATCGTCGCTGGTGGTTTGTTGATGGGTATCTATAACCTATTGACTGCTCAAGGCTTGTTCATTGATGGCAAATCTTTGATTGATGCCAACCCAGGACTGACAGACTTGGCGAACATGATCAACACGTTTGCAAACGCGCCGTTTGTTTACCTGCCTATTCTGCTGGCATTTTCAGCCAGTAAGAAGTTTGGCGGTAACCCATATTTAGGGGCGGCGCTAGGTATGTTGATGGTTCACCCTGACTTGCTGAATGGTTGGGGATTCGGCGGCGCATCTGTGTCTGGCAACATTCCGGTTTGGAATATTCTTGGCTTTGAAATCCAAAAAGTGGGTTACCAAGGTTCGGTGTTACCGGTTTTGGTATCGGCATTCATTCTTGCGAAGGTTGAGCTAGGCTTACGTAAAGTCATACCTTCTGTTTTAGACAACCTTTTAACGCCATTACTGGCGATTTTCATAGCGGGTTTGCTGACGTTTACTGTCGTCGGTCCGTTCACGCGTGATATCGGTTTCCTATTGGGTGATGGTCTGAACTGGCTATACAACACTGCTGGCTTTGTTGGTGGTGCGGTATTTGGTCTTATTTATGCTCCGTTTGTTATTACTGGTATGCATCACAGCTTCATTGCGATTGAAACTCAACTTCTTGCGGATATTGCGATGACGGGCGGCACCTTTATCTTTCCTATTGCGGCGATGTCTAACGTTTCTCAAGGAGCGGCAGCGTTGGCGGTGGGCGTGATGAGCAAAGATAAGAAGATGAAAGGTATTGCGATTCCATCTGGTGTTACGGGTTTGCTGGGTATTACAGAACCGGCTATGTTTGGTGTTAACTTAAAACTACGTTACCCATTTATTGCGGCAGTTTGCGCTGCGGCGTTATCAAGTGCGTTCATCACAATGTTTAATGTGAAAGCTCAGGCATTGGGCGCAGCTGGTCTTCCAGGCATCATTTCCATTACGCCAGAGAAGATTGGGTACTACATCGCGGGTATGGTGATCGCGTTCTTGACCGCATTTGTTCTCACCATTGTTCTTGGTATGCGTGACCGCGCTAAAGTCGGTAGAAAAGCAGCGGCTTAATCTGAACTCCTTAGGGGTGGAGTCCCCCAAAATCCACTTCTTTTCCTAAATGTTTGGGGTGCTAGCCAAGCACTAATGGCTTGGCTAGCCTTTTTCAATTTTTACTTGGTAGTGAAGGTGTTCAACACGTTGGACTATCAGGGCTTTAATTTCAAGGTAAGCAAGATGAATCAAGTGTGGGTAACTGGTGATGCTGTTGTCGATCTAATACCGGAATCTGAGACTTCTTTACTCAAATGTCCCGGTGGTGCACCAGCGAATGTCGCCGTAGCTATTGCTCGTCTATCTGGTAAGAGTGCGTTTTTTGGACGTGTAGGTGATGACCCATTTGGTCGCTTCATGCAATCAACGCTCGATCAAGAGGGCGTGAGCACGGAGTTTCTCGTTAAAGATCCTGAGCAAAGAACATCAACAGTGGTGGTGGATTTAGACGAGCAAGGTGAGCGCAGCTTTACGTTTATGGTAAAACCGAGCGCTGATCAGTTTATGTCTGTTGAAGACATCCCTAACTTTAAGCAAGGTGATTGGCTACACGTTTGCTCAATTTCACTGGCAAATGAGCCAAGTCGAAGCAGCACATTTGAGGCGATCAAAAGAGCAAAAGCCGCTGGTGGTTTCATTAGCTTTGACCCTAACTTGCGTGATGAAGTGTGGCAAGATCAATCAGAAATCCAAGCTGTCGTGATGAAGGCTGTAGCGATGGCCGATGTGGTTAAGTTCTCTGAAGAAGAGCTTTTGTTCTTAACTGACTCAACGTCGATGGCGCAAGGTTTACAACAAATAGCCTCTTTGAATATTGCTTTGGTCTTGGTGACACAAGGTGCGAAAGGTGTTTGGCGCGTCTTTGAAAGTCAGAGTGAACTGATCACAGGTCAAGTCGTTAGTCCGATTGACACCACAGGTGCGGGTGATGCTTTTGTCGGAGGGCTACTGGCATGCCTGTCTCGGCATGACGATTGGAAAAATCATCCTGTTGTTAGCTCTGCGATTCAATGGGCAAATGGCTGTGGTGCATTAGCGACGACGCAAAAAGGCGCAATGACCGCGCTTCCGACCCAGACAGAGTTGCTGCAATTTATTGGGCAATGATCTTCAGATCCAATTTCAGTTGAGAAAAATTATGAGCTTAAACAACCGTTGGACTGTAGAGCAAAGATATCGTCGACTTGAGCAAATCCCTCAGTGTGATATCGAAGAAATGACACTTTCACGTCAGCAAGATAAAGGCTTTCCTAGTTTTCATATCGCCCCTAGATTTGGGCTGTTAAATGACCCAAATGGGTTGTGCTATTTCAATGGTGAGCACCACATCTTTTACCAGTGGACGCCTGTGGGACCAGTCCATGGAATGAAGTATTGGTATCACCTTTCTACTAAAGACTTCATCCATTTTACTGATCATGGCGTGGGTCTTCATCCCGACCAAGACTACGATTCACATGGTGTCTATTCGGGCGGCGCTTTGGTGGAAAACAACAAGGCTTTGCTGTTTTTTACTGGCAACAAGCGTGACCAAAACTGGAATCGAATCCCAACACAGTGTTTTGCCACCATGGATTCAGACGGCAGCATTGAAAAGCACGGTGTAGTCATTGAGAACGAACATTACACGGAGCACTTTCGTGACCCAAAAGTTTGGAAGAAAGGCGACGACTATTTGATGGTGGTGGGTGCTCAAACCAAAACCGAGCATGGTTCTATGGCGCTCTATCAAAGCAAAGATTTGAAAACGTGGCAGCATAAAGGTCCTATCAAGACCAAGTTCTCTGACCTTGGGTACATGTGGGAGTGTCCTGATTTATTTGAGATTAATGGTCAATCGGTGATGCTGTTTTCTCCACAGGGCGTGAGCAGTAGTAATCCTTATGATTTCAAAAACATCTATTCTGTCGCGTATATCGTGGGTGATCAGTTGAACCTAGAGTCGATGACTTTAGAAAACCACCAAGATATTTTACAGCCAGATTATGGGTTTGATTTCTACGCCCCACAAACCTATTTAGATGAGAATGGGCGTCGCATTCTTATTGCATGGATAGGGTTGCCAGAAATCGACACGCCATCGGTCACACACCAGTGGGCAGGAATGTTGTCTCTTCCTAGAGAACTAACGTTGAAAGATGGTTTTCTTGTTCAAACTCCACTCCCTGAATTGGAGAGTTTAAGAAAAGAAGAGGTAGTCTTTGCACAGTCCCATACACTGGAAAGCACAAGTTGTTTGATCCAATTAGACCTTGAGGGCGATGGCTTTGAACTTGAGCTGAGTAACCTCAAAGGTGACAACATCGTCTTTAGTGCGACAAAGCACGAGTTTATGCTGGACCGTCGTCACATGTCTCATTTGTACGCGGAAGAATTTGGTAGCATTCGAAAAGCACCAAGATTGGACGCTAAGCAGACGATTGATATATATATCGACAATTCTGTCATCGAGATTTTCATTAATGGTGGCAAACACACGATGACCAGTCGTTTCTTTATTGATGAC
Source organism: Vibrio sp. OPT41 (assembly GCF_015163595.1). Lineage (NCBI taxonomy): Bacteria > Pseudomonadati > Pseudomonadota > Gammaproteobacteria > Vibrionales > Vibrionaceae > Vibrio > Vibrio sp. OPT41. Next base: position 87,545 of record NZ_JADDYH010000054.1, read on the forward strand.
CTGAATACGGTAACGTTGAGAGGGTTGGAGCAAGCAAGGCTTTTCCCTTTGAAAGGTATTTCTGGTTTGTTTGAATCAGCTAAGTAACGGTTTTGAATACATTAAAACGCCCTTCATTGATTTAGTGAAGGGCGTTTTTCTTTCTAACTATCTAACTTAACTACCTATCACGCACGTAAGTTGTTTGAACTAAGGTATCCAGAACAACTTCATTCTTGGTGACTTTGAAGTTTAGCGGTTGTTCTAAATCCCCAAATAGAGGTGCGCCGCCGAGTGTAGCTTACTCATCGTTGGCATCTCGAACCTAGTTCACATTATCGCGACGTTTTTACTTATAGCGTGAAAGAAAATCCCATAACCAAAGGTTCTAACTAAAAGAGATTGCAGGACTTTTATTTAGCGAATTCGACCTAATATCTTGAGTATGCCTAATCGCAGTTGGCGAAGAGGTGATGTTAATAATGCTTGCTGGCGCGTAAGACCCGTCAGTTTGAAGATGCATTCAAACACAATAAGGGAAAACAATGGCTAACGAATACATTCCACCAAAAGTTTGGACAAACGATAATGAAAACGGCGGTCAGTGGGCGAGCATCAACCGTCCGGATTCTGGCGCACGTCATGAGCAAGAGCTTCCAATTGGTGAGCACCCATTCCAACTTTACTCAATGGGTACCCCAAACGGTCAGAAAGTGACGATCATGTTTGAAGAGCTTTTAGCGGCAGGCGTAACGGCAGCAGAATACGATGCGTACCTGATTAAGATTGGCGATGGTGACCAGTTTGGCTCTGGCTTTGTGGCTGTTAACCCAAACTCTAAAATTCCGGCATTGGTTGACCGTTCGGGTTCTGAGCCAGTGAACGTGTTTGAATCTGGCAACATCTTGTTTTATCTAGCAGAGAAGTTTGATCATTTCTTACCAAAAGAAGGCGCTAAGCGTGCTGAGGTAATGAACTGGTTATTCTGGCTGCAAGGTTCTGCGCCATATCTAGGCGGTGGTTTTGGTCACTTCTACGCGTACGCACCAGAGAAGTTCGAGTACCCAATCAACCGCTTTACAATGGAAGCAAAACGTCAGTTAGATGTATTAGACAAGCGTCTTGCGAACAATGAATTCCTAGGTGGCGATGAGTACAGCATCGCTGATATCGCAACATGGCCATGGTACGGCAACCTTGTGTTGGGTCGTGCTTACGATGCGGCTGAATTCTTAGACGTAGAAAGCTACAAAAACGTTGTGCGTTGGGCAAAAGTAATTGATGAGCGTGAAGCGGTAAAACGTGGTCGAATTGTGAACCGTTCATGGGGTGAAGAATGGGAGCAGTTACCTGAGCGCCACAGCGCAGAAGATATTGATAAAGTATTGAAACTTAAACCATAAGCAATCTTGGCCTAGCTACGTCAAATGAGTTTAGTTTTATTTATGCTTATACAGTGACCTTAATCAAATCTATAGCGCACCATATACGGTGCGCTATTTTTATTCTCATTTAGTCTCGAAATTCTAATTTATATCACCTATTGAAGAGCATTTAGTTCGTAGATGAATCTTTAATGTATTTATATGTTATGATGCAAAACAAAGCTCATATTTCCATGTTAAATATGGACTGGTTATACTGCTTTCTAATAATTAAATTATTTAAAAATTATAAACCGATTTTATATCCATTATAAATGAAATTAATGATAATTAATATTTGACATAACCACTAAATTTATGTGGAATATGCGGGTTGATTTGTTTTGAAGAAATAAAATTAATTTCTAGTACTTTTATTTAAGACAAGCTTAGCTTTTAGCGATGTTTAATTATTAATGCTTATATCATGAAAGAGGATATGTATGATGTCGTCGTTTGAGTCGTATTGGGTTGGGGTACGTCAAAGAATAGCTACACAAACCCAAGGTAACCGCAGTTTAAAGTCTCTAGTCATTAAAAAGCAGCGTGTGAACTTAAATAACAGTGGGTTATCCTTTCGCGCTAAGTCCGGATGCCTTATCCCTCACTGTTATACCAAGTTCTCTGATGAGATAAACCTAAAAACATCGAAAAAATCGTCTCTTAGTTTTAAAAAAGGAAAGCTGTATTTTTCTCCGATTTAATAATAAATGAAATTTACATAAATTATAATCTGAGGTTTTTAAATTTATCGATAATTAATTGCGATTTTATGATGCGTTTTCAGTATGTTTTCTTGGTAAGTAATTAGCTGGGCTTATTGTTGATTGTTTTTGTTGTTTCCTATTTAGATATGGATAAAAGCTCAACTACTTTTCCTATACCAACTTACTCCCTGAATTGACTTGCGCGCTTTTTCTCTCCTCTCAAAAAACATAGCGTTACGGAATTATTTTCGCTCCTGTTTCATTCTTCAAGACGAAAGCTCTACCTACCTCTCATTATTTTCGACAAACATTGAGTAAAAGTAACCAATCGTAACAAGGTGGCTGTAACTGAGCGCCGTTTCAATATACTCGTTTTTTAACTAGGTAATCCCGCGCTTTGAATTCATTCGGGTACCGTTTGTAAGCCTTAAATGCGACTAAGATAAGATGTCATGATGAGAAAAAGTACTATATTACACACAGTGTTAATTACAGGGTTCGCTGCTGTATCCTCGTTGGCTTATGCTGCGCCTTCAGTTGTGCCAAATGCGCCGGAACTCAGTTCTCGTGGTTATGTTTTGATGGACTTCCATACGGGGAAAGTACTGGTTGAACGTGATGCCCACAAACGTTTAAACCCCGCGAGTTTAACGAAGTTGATGACTGCTTATGTAGCTGGTCAAGAAATTAATACAGGCAATATTACGTTGAATGATGAGGTTGTCATCAGCCGAAATGCTTGGGCAAAAAATTTCCCAGATTCTTCAAAAATGTTTATTGAAGTCAATACTTCCGTTTCTTTGTCTGACTTATACCGTGGTCTGATTGTTCAATCTGGTAACGATGCCAGTGTCGCTATTGCTGAGCATGTTGCGGGAAGTGAATCAGGGTTTGTGAGTTTGATGAATAGTTGGGCCGCCAAGCTTGAATTGTCTAACACGGCATTCACCAACCCTCACGGCCTAGACAGTGACGGTTTATATTCGACACCTTATGATATTGCCAAGTTGGGCCAAGCGATTATTCGTGACTTACCTGATATCTATCCGCTGTATAGCGAAACCTCGTTTACTTACAATGGCATCACTCAATACAACCGTAATGGCTTGCTTCGTGATCGTAGTATGAATGTCGATGGCATGAAAACTGGATATACAAGCGGTGCGGGTTATAGTCTAGCGACTTCTGCAACACAAGGTGATATGCGTCTGATTGCTGTGGTGATGGGAGCGAAGAGCGAGAATGTTCGTGAATCAGAAAGCAAGCAGCTGTTAAGTTATGGCTTCCGCTTTTACGATACGGTAATGCCGACTGAGGCGGGTGCGGAACTTGCGAAAGCTCGAGTTTGGATGGGCGAAAAAGACGAGCTTACTGTTGGCGTAGCTAACGATGTTTATCTCACTTTGCCAAAAGGAGATGTAAAAAAGCTGCAAGCGGAAGTTGAATACAACGGTGATTTAGTTGCGCCAATTTCTGAGCAACAAGTGGTTGGTAAAGTGCTTTACAAAGTCGAAGGTAAGGTCGTAAATGAAGCCGAGCTCGTTGCATTGGAGTCCGTGGAGGAAGGCAGTTTATTCAAGCGAATTTTAGACTGGTTTAAGCAATTGGTCGCTAGCTGGTTCTAAACAGTAGCGAACTTCTGTCTATATCACTCTATCTTGTTAATGTTCTATTAAATCAATTTACTAAGGCGACCAACGTGGTCGCCTTACGTTTTTGGAATACTCGTTGCGTTAAAACGCAGGCCTTCTTGTAAGGGGGTGTTTTTACCTGACCAAGAGCGTTTTGTGTTTTTGGGTGCGAGAGAAAAGAAACTAGAACAAGAATGGAGTGACACGTGCACAAGATTTTATCTTTGACATTGATTTTATCGCTCATGGGCTGCGCTATGCCTTACCAGCAGGAGGTCGATAGCGGCCAATGTGTTGGAGTCATGACCTCTCAGGATGCATATGGTTATTTAAACCCAAACCATTACACAATGCAGGTACTCGCGCTAAAGCAAGAAAAAGATGTGAAAGATTATATTCGCTATATCGATCCTAAGCATCCGGTTTGGGTTAACTGGAAAAACAGCCGAGGCACACGTTGGTATACGGTAACTGTTGGTGATTTTAAAACGAAACAGGATGCCTACAATGCGCTTTCTTCATTACCAAGCCGTGTAAAGCAGTCATCCCCGTTTGTGCTGACTTTTGCGGAAATGCAGCGTAAGCAACAAACGAGTGTTGTGAGAATGCGTTAGCCAACAAAAAACGGAAGCGATGGCTTCCGTTTTTGTATTTAGGAGTAAGCTTAAAGCGCCGCTAAAATCGTTTCTGCTTTGCTTGCTTCAAACTCTTTTGGCTCTTCAACGTTAAGCTTAGTCACTGTGCCGTTTTCAATGATCATCGCGTAACGTTGTGAGCGAATACCACCAAAGCCGCCTGTATCCATTTCAAGACCCAATGCTTTAGTAAAGCTAGCGTCGCCATCACCCAACATCAGAATCTCAGAAGCGTTTTGAGCTTCGCCCCACGCTTGCATCACAAATGCATCGTTTACAGAAACGCACGCAATTAAATCAACACCTTTTGCCTTTAGCTCATCAGCTAATACCACATAGCCTGGTAGATGAGCTTCTGAACAGGTAGGGGTGAATGCGCCAGGTACAGCAAAGAGTACGACTTTCTTGTTCGCAAACAGTTCTGTAACGTCGTGGTTAACCATACCATCGGCAGTCAACTCACTTAGAGTTGCAACTGGTAGAGCTTGGCCTTGTTGAATCATGATTATATTCCTTTTTGTGTGCTAGTTTAGCTTTCTCAGTCTAGCGTTTATAAATGCGGTTAACCACAGAGTTTTTGTAGGGTTTTAATACCTACGCGTTTGACCTAAGGCGTGGCACTGATGCCTTTATTGCAACGCTTCGTGTTGGTTTACGTATTGGCTAACAAGGTGACGATATTTCGCCTTTAACTCGTTATCGATAAAGCTGGCATCAATCGCGTTCATTGTAAATTGAGCAAGTTCACTCTTACTCATTGGATGTGCGTTGTTGACGGCCAGAAAGTTATCCGTCATGTAGCCACCAAAGTACACAGGATCGTCTGAGTTAATCGTTACGGCGACACCTTTTCGTAGTAAATCCACAATATTGTGATCTTTCATATCGTCGAATACACATAGCTTAAGATTCGATAACGGACACACTGTCAGTGGCATTTGGCTTTCGATTAAGGATTCAACTAATGCTTCATCATCAACACAGCGAACACCGTGATCCACGCGGCTCACGTAAAGCATTTCAATTGCATCGCTAATATTTTGTGCGGGGCCTTCTTCACCTGCGTGAGCAACGGTAAGTAAGCCTTCTTCTACTGCTTGTTTAAATACGCGCTTGAATTTAGCTGGCGGATGACCTTGTTCTGAAGAATCTAGTCCAACACCAATGATCTTATCACGGTGTTTCAGAATAGCCTGTAGGGTCTCTATGGCACTCTCTTCTGAAAGGTGACGGAGAAAACACGCAATAATTTGTGAGGTAATGCCAAGTTTTTCGTGACCATCTTTTAGCGCGCGAGCGATTCCATTGATAACAGTGTCAAAGTCTATGCCGCGTTCTGTGTGTGTTTGAGGGTCAAAAAAGATTTCGGTATGAACAACGTTGTCTTCTTTACAGTGCAGTAAGTATTCCCAAGTGAGATCGTAAAAATCTTGCTCCGTACGCAGAACTCCCGCTCCTTGGTAATAGAGGTCGAGAAATGATTGTAAGTCAGTGAACTGATATGCGCTGCGTAGTTCACTCGGAGAAGAGTAAGGGATCTCGATGCCGTTTCGTTTTGCTAATTTGAATAAGAGTTCCGGCTCAAGTGAACCTTCGATATGTAAGTGCAGCTCTACTTTTGGAAGACCTTGAATAAATGCGTTCATATTCCACCTTATGTGTATTGTGGATGCAGTTACTCTAAGAATAGGTATAGATAGAAATAAATCGAACGCTATCACAAAGAGTAAGACCCACGATGATCTCAACTCTTCGTAATCAGCACTTTGCGGGAACTGGTAGAGACCCCCAAACCATATCATTGGGGTTATACGAAGCAAACGAGAGGGATTATACGCAAAAATATCGCTTTGGCTATACGCAAATAACCTAGCTGTCATTAGTCACGGGGTTTCCTGTGAGCGAAACGATTATTTGCAAGTCACTTGAGTATAGAGGAGCCAGTTGTTTTTGCGTGTGTGAGAGGCACGTGTAATTAGAAGAGTAGTCTAAAAGAGTGGAGATTCGTTTGAGCAAAGGTAGGTGGCGGTACCTTGCACAACGATAAAGGCAGAGAAAGCACTAGAGAGCATTTATAGATCGAATAACTTATCAAATTCTCTTTGTTCCATAATGTCTTCTATGCGGCGTCGAGTTTTCTGCTTTACCGCCGCCGCGTTTTGTTCAGACTCTTTTTTGTCTTTTTCTGACTGCTTCTTACTTTTTCTAGCCATTGGATACCTTCCAAATTAGTTGCATTATCCATTAATGCATGAAAACTGAATCAGTTAACAGTAAAACTTCCTAACTTTGAACCTGAATCACAGAGAATAGTTCCAGATTGCGTTTTCTCACAATATTCAAAATCGATCATGAAGCTATGAGAAAGAAGTTTCGGTAATACGTGCCTTCGTAAAATATCACCATTTAATTGATGTATTTTAGCGTTCCAAGAGGTTTGAGGTTGTTCTAAATTAAATTCAATTTCTAACATTTATTCTCCTGTTTTTTAGTGATTTTCTCTTTGTTAAGTAATTGATACCAATGCCTTTGACGGCCAGTTCTTTTTGAGGACATGATTTTTCCTATAAATAATAAATTAAGCAGTACTATTCAGTTTATTTTAGATAGCACAAAGCAATGCCTAAAATTAGGCTGAGTGATTGATGAAAGAATATTTTTGAAGGAGAGAGGTTTGGTGCAGCATGGGCATGCTACACCAAGAAAAGCAGTCTTATAGAGGAGTTACTTCAGTCGCTTGAGGACCTTTTTTACCTTGCTCTACATTGAAGCTTACTTTCTGACCTTCAGTCAGTGTTTTGAAACCGTCAGAAACGATAGCGTTAAAGTGTACGAATACATCTTGGCCGCCGTTGTCTTGAGATAGAAAACCGAAGCCTTTAGTTTCGTTAAACCATTTTACTGAACCAGTTACTTTAGACATAAAAATACCTTTGAATTAAACATTAAAATTATGATTTGTTTTGTGGATCTTTTCTAAGCTATTGAATGTTCAATCAAGAGGAAGTTGTACGCAGGTGTCTGAATTGGGGATTCAAGATTTTACTGAGAGGAAACTTAAACTAAATGTTGCATTAACAGCTCTCTTCTAAGAGCCAAGGCACACTATACACCTTGTTTAGAAAATAGCTACATTTATTTTAGATAAATTAAATGTGCTCATTATTAACTCGATAAATTGTATTGTTCGAAAAAGTTGAATAAGTAGAACGAATAGTATGGCTCATAATTTTAGCTCATCAACCTAAAATAGAACCTTATCGATAGCCATAGATTGAACATGCGATTTGCAAACGGTCACAAAGATAAACTAGGAGAACTAGTATGAGTACATTCAGAGAAATTCGTCAGCTTATTCCTGCGCAACCTACTGCTGATGGTGATGGAGTGAAAATTCGCCGTGTAGCGGGTTTCAATCATGCTAGCTTTTCTCCATTTTTGATGATGGATGAACTCAAATCAGAAGACCGCGCTGACTATATCGGCGGTTTCCCTCCGCATCCGCACCGCGGTATCGAGACGCTTACTTATATGTTGAAAGGTCATTTCCAGCATCGTGATCATATGGATAATGTTGGCGAGCTTCGTTCCGGTGGTGCACAGTGGATGGCGGCAGGAAGAGGCGTCATCCATAGCGAAATGCCTATTATGAAGGAAGGCGAACTGCATGGTTTCCAAATTTGGATTAACCAGCCTGCGAAAAATAAGATGCAGCCAGCTCAATATCATGACTTTCAACCTGAAACGATCACTGAGTTTGATACTCCGAATACGGGGGTTGTACGTTTGATTGCGGGTCATATGACTATAAACAACGAACGAATTCAGGGGCCGCTAACAGAGACAGGTGTTGCTGCCACGGTAGCCGATTGGAGAGCGATGGGTGGTCAAGCTTTGAATTTGAACACGGAGCAAGACAATAACATGATGCTCTATGTCTATAAAGGTCGTATTCAATTAAAAGGTCGTGAGATCAATCAAGGCGAAATGGCCATTTTATCGAAAGGTGAATGGGTTGAATTGCAGGCCGAAAAAGAGAGTGGTGCACTGATCTTTATTGGTGAGCCAATTAATGAACCCGTGGTGCATTATGGCCCTTTTGTCATGAATAGCATGGAAGAGATAGAACAAGCTATCCAAGACTACAACTCTGGGTTATTTGAAACTTACTAGTTTTGACAGCCTACTCGCTTTTTCAGTTAGCGAGCAAATTAAAACAGTTTTGAGCCTGAATATTGGGCTCGACCAGAAGCAAATACGATAATCCACTGCCATCGAATTTGCGTTAGCCACGTTTAATCCACGTGGCTTTTTTCTACTTCTGACTCCATCGTATGATGGCTTCCTTTCCTGCTTCAATTCCTAACTCATAAGCATGACGCAGTGGTGCTGGCGATCGACTCAGCCGTTTCAACTTGAATGTTTCAGGAGGACACACTTGAATGATTTCGATACCAGGTGGTGGGTTGTTGATCAGCGCTAAGGTCTGATTGTAGCGAACTTCACGTGTCAACATAGGTTCAATTAATCCGGGCGTTTCTTTCAACATCCTCCTAGTTAGGGCGCTGAATTTTCCTCTTGGCTTTTGATAGCTTGCGGGCTGACTGCGTAAAACCATAATCTTTTTGGCTCCTCGCTTTATTGCTTCTGCAACAGGAAGTGCGTCTGAGACGCCACCATCAACGTATTGAATTCCGTTCAGTGATACGCCATTTCGGTAAAGTACAGGCAGTGCGCTGCTGGCTTTCATTGTTTCTGCCAAGTTGTCGATATCAGGAAGGTGGTACTCCGCTTGCCCATTGTCTTGACGCGTCACGCCTAAAAAGAAAGGTCGTGAATCAGCTTTGAGCGCAGATTTATCGATGCCAAGTTCTTCGAGGGTGACATTCCACATCCAGTCTAAGTTCATCATATCACCACCACGTAGAAGTTGAGATGGAGAGATAAATTCTTTTCTTAAGCTGTAATCGAGGTAGATTTTTAAGTTACGTCCGGGCATTTTAGCTAAGTAGGCAGCCAAGTTGCTAGCACCCGCAGACACTCCCCAAAAGCTATCAAATGGAGAGAACTCGCTAGCAAGAAAATGATCGAGTATGCCGCATGAAAATACGCCTCGCATGGCTCCACCTTCGACAATCAATGCTCGAGAGCCTACTTTTTCCATCACTTCGCTCCACTCTTTATCAATCGGATAATAGCGTGCAGCTTAACGCATAATGGTTTTATACCCAAGTGGGCCAAAGGTCTAGGTTGCGTTCCTTTGAATAAAAAGGGCATCAACGGATGCCCTTGTCACTTTTAGCCTATGGAATTGCGGGTAATTGAGTCGCTAATTTAGTGAAGGAGACCGAGCCAATTAGCCCCCTTACATAGAGCCATACCTGTAGTCCCATACTGATCGTTGTTGGAATAGTTTGATGATCACTTGTTAAATAGGCATACAAACACTATCCAGAGCGTTGTAAGCAAAAGTAATGGGGTGAATACTTTCTGGATAGAAGCGCCATCAGTTAAATTGTAAATTTTGATGGATTCATTATAGAACGCTCGTTTGAATTCTTTGAAGCTAATGTCGCTCTTCGCATGCGACTGTTCATAGTGCTGGTGCGCAGCGTCCGATAGCTGGTATTCCAAGTCTTGGAGCTCGTACTCCTTGTTAAAAAACGCATCCCAAGCCGAAAGGCGGGCTATCGTTTTAGGAGATGGATCCCCATTTAGTTTCTCTAGACGTTTAGCATAAGCTGCTTGATATTTATCCACGGTATATTCCTGTCTGAATAGACGTTGAGTTAGAACATATGTAAAAAAGAAAAATAAGTAATAAAAGGTTTTTTACGTTCTATACCTGTGATAAATGCTAAAAATTTCAATGCTCTAGCACTCCGATGTCGCAAATGATATTGATGGAATTGCTCTGCGACAAATAAAATAATTACTCTAGATAACAACGAATTTTTGTTGTTTTTTTTAAAAACTGATCATGAGATTGAGTGGGGATTTTTACCGAGAAGAATTTCGCTACTGTAACTGTCTATATTTACTCAAAAAGAGAAAATCTTAGAAGCTTTCTTTGATTGATGTGAGATATTTTAGGTCGAAAAGCATTAATTTTGGCTATGCTTATAGTTCGTCTTTTTTGTTGTTGAACTCTACTTCGAGGGGGAAAGAACCCATATTTCGAGCATAGGATAGCTCGCTTTTTCGTTACGTCGTTCTTGGAGTTTGAATCAGTGACGACGCTATGAGTCTAGCATCTTGAACTCACTTGGGTGTATTGATTAATTATAAAAGTAAAGCAGTGCTGAGCTAGGATAAACTTCAACGTAAAGGTGACGGTATGAATATACAATCAGCCATTATTGAATATGCGATAGCGATTATAGGCTTACTTTTGACGGGCGTTACCCTCTGAGCATGACTGCCCAGAGGATAGAAAGCGCATTAGCTTTTTGCTAACGATTGATGTTGTATCGAGCCATTGCAGCTTCTTCTGACGATACAACCGTTTTACCAATTGGTGCGAGTGAAATAACCGCTAGCTTGAGGTGTTGGAGCGCAAACGGAATGCCGATTATGGTGACAAAGCATGCTGCTGCAGAAAGTACGTGACCGATAGCTAACCAAAGGCCTGCAAATACAAACCAAAGGACGTTACCAATAACGCCGAGCGGACTCGTGCCAATGTCCATTTCATTGGTCAATTCATCGCGTGAGATGGCCTCTTTACCGAATGGGAAAAAGGAAAAATTACCCATAACGATACACGCACGCCCCCAAGGTATTCCGATGATGCTAATAAAGGCCAAAATACCAAAAAACCACCATAGCAACCCCATAAATACGCCACCAAATACAAACCAAATGATGTTACCAAGTGTTCTCATTCTATTTCCTTTATTCTTGAATGTGATGATTCAGATACCTGAGAGCAGCGTAAAACAAATCTAAACCGTCTGTTTTGTCGATGTGTGCTTTTGTGCCCTCATTCACCTGATTGATAGAATAATCGCTGTAGTCTTAACAGAGAATGAATGCCTTCCCTAAGGCAAGTCTTTTTAGTATAGAGCGTAATACTCAATCAAGCATATAGCCAAGAATCGCATTATCTAGAGACAACTTTCTCGATATATTGACAAATTTGCTCTGCCAATCGATGGCTGGCAATGTTGCGTTTTACTACTTCATTAGCAATATTTCCAGACTCAACGACGCCAAACCAGTCGAGCAACATCGAATGGAAACCTTTACTCGTTAGCATTGGCGTCCAGTCTTTCAAATTGATTTTTTGCTCTTGGTTAGCTTGCCATAGTTTGCCTTCAACGAAGGAGTCGAACTCAACTGCCTTGTTTGCATAACAAGCTTGAACGCGCTCTGTAGTGATACCGAAGTGGCGATTCATCGAGGCGTGGAGCAAAGTATCTCCATGTTGCCACTGAATATCTAAACGCGCCAACTGACTACCTTCAAGTTGATGAGTTACATAAGCATCTTTTAGATCGGCTTTGGCTGTGACGTTAACGCTGTCTAATGGGTGAATAAAATCATCAAATATAAAGGTACGAACATCCCCCGGTAGTTGGTGACGGTTCTTTTCCCAGCGTAGCGACTTTAAGTCAGATATGTTGCCTTGCTGCACTTGTGGCATATGTTGGTTGTAAAGTGGAATGTGACGACGGTTAAAGCCCACATAGAGTGGCTGTCTCTCTTTTTCGGCAATGTCGTACAGCTTTTCTACGTCATCAGCACTATTCGCTAATGGTTTGTCGACAAAGGTTGGAATTCCATGCTGCAGAAAAAATGCCGCTATTAGAGGGTGTACGCTTGTTGCCGCATGAATCATGACGGCATCGACGCCAAAGTGCAGAAGTTGCTGGTAGTCTTGGCAGATCTCTGAGATTCGATACTGCTTAGCCAGGCTCTCAAGTGTGTTTGGGTTGCGGGTACAAAATACAAGTTCGATATTTGGAAGCTGAGTGATAACAGGAAGGTATGCTTTCTGAGCGATATCCCCTAGACCAATAATACCAATTTTCATCCTAGTCCTTATCTCGATGTATGGAGCGCGGACTGTCAGTATAACGCTTGGCGCGGCGATGAGTTTAAATACCTTGTTAGAAAAAGCCTGATTCACACTTTGAGCCAGGCTATATTGAATGATTTAGGAAACGGCTCGGCAGGCTTTGAATATATCTAACTTGCTATCGTAGGCTTGAGTTTGCACATCCATAATGCCTAATAAAGAGTGGAACACGTTATCATGTGAGTATTGGCCTGCATTCTGTGCTTGTTTATACAAACAGTCGGTATTGATCTGCTTCGCTTGTTTAAAGCCCGAAGACAGCCACATAATCAAAGGAACGCGTTTTTGGAAATCTGGTGCAAGGCCATAAGGCATACCATGTAAGAACAATCCGTTTTCGCCTAGTGACTCACCGTGATCCGATATGTAAATTAGCGCGGTATTATACTCAGACTCTAACGCTTTAAGTTTTTTGATGGTTTCTGCCAATACAAGATCGGTGTAGCGTATTGTATTGTCATATGTGTTCACTATTTGTTCGATGCTACAGTTTTCGATATCTGCACGTGGACAGTCTGGTTTAAAGAAGGCGTTGTCTCTTGGGTAACGCTGAAAGTAGGTCGGACCGTGGCTTCCTATAAGGTGCATGGCGACCACTCGGTTACCGTGCATATCCGCGACTTCCTGATCAAAATGATCTAATAGCGCCATGTCGTAACAAGTTTGGCCATTACACATAGGGCTTACTTGCTTTCGATCAACTTCGATTTTCTTGATCTTGTGGGCTACTTCTTTATCCCCACCGTCATTTTCTTTCCAAATGAGGTCAACCCCGGCGCGCTGCATTATATCGAGAGCATTGTCCTGGTTATCCGCTTTGGCGCGTTCAAACTCGTTTCGCGTGAGCTGTGAAAACATACAAGGCACAGATACAGCAGTCGCGGTGCCACAAGATGCGACGTCTTGAAATGAGATAACATCCAATTTACTAGTATAAGGGTTTGTCTCTCGTGTATAGCCATTGAGTTGGTAGTTCTGCGTTCGAGCGGTTTCTCCTACGACAAAAACCAGTAGTGTTGGTTTGCGCTGTGCTTGCTGTACGGCGCTATCTGACTGCTTTGCATCTGTGCCGATTTCTCGATATGGCTCTGGCGTGGTGAAATATTTCTCCTTCACATACCCGGTCGCGCTGTAAACGAACTGGGTGGGTATGATGATTTTTTTTAGGTGGCTATTGTTGCGCCCTACAGATGCGTAGTCTTGATAGTACACGCTGGCAATGACGGCGATGACAGCTAGCGACGACAGCATCGATACTAATTTGGTAACAGAGAAGTACAGTAATTGGTGACGTTGAGATTGCAGCTTGACCTTAAAGACAATTATCGCTGGGATAACTCCCATAATCAGCGTCCAAATTACAGAGTGAGCACTCAGGTAAGAACTCGCCTCGCTCGAATCGGTTTCAACAATATTGGCAATCATTCCAGAATCGAAAAGTGTGCCATAGTTATAGCTTGCGTAGCTCACCATACTTGAAACAATAATTAAAATTATAAAGAACGGCTTGCCGATCCAAGGCCAACTAAATAAATTAAAAAGGAAATTGAGCGCGGCAAGAAAGAAAATTGGTATTGTGATAATAAATCCAATTTTGACATTATCTAAGTGTGTAAAGATGCCGATCAGTTCTTTATAAATAGGGATATTTACGACGAGAGCGAAATACAGCGCCAACAGGAAAGTAAAGGTAACGTAAGAGATACCTCTCTGTTGTAAATCATGTGTCTTCATAATGAGTGTCTTGAATAAAAATTAGAGCAAGAACGAAGCCCAAATAAAAAGGGCAAGAGTTAACGCAACAAATACTGCTGCTGAGCCAATATCTTTGGCTCTACCACTGAGCTCGTGCCAGTCATCGCTAACACGGTCGACAACCGCTTCTACGGCGGAATTAATGAGTTCGACGATCAATACCAAGAACAGGCTACTGATCATCAGCACTCTTTCATATGTGGTGACAGGAAGGAAAAAAGCACAGACGGAAAGCACCAAGGCGAGAATCAATTCTTGTCTAAAAGCGGCTTCGTGTGTCCATGCGGCTTTCAATCCTTGAAATGAATAGCCGGTCGCATCCATGACACGGCGTATACCTGTTTTACCTGGCTTCAAAATATGACCTTACTATTTAAGCATTGGGATGGAACACATATCCCAGAGAGGTAACGAGATTAATCGTTACAGCGTGAAACATTTGTGAATAGAATCCATCGCGCGATAATTTAAGAAAAGTGCTTATTTAATCAAGATCGTAGACGGTATAGCCTTTGTTCTGGAGACATTTACGCAATACGAGAGATTGAGTTTTGGTTGAATCATTTGTTCCACTCAAAGCACCAGCTCCAGCTCCTACAGCACCGCCGGCAGCAGCACCGACAGCCGCTCCACCTAATCCGTCTTCTAGCGCACCAGCAGCTGCGCCGATCAATGCGCCTGTAACTGCCCCATTAGTGGCTTCAGATTTCGCTGCCTCTGATTTGTCGACATTTTCTGCATAGCCTTGGCAGTAAAGAAAGTCTTGTTCATATGTACTAGGGTCGACATTGGTCATGTCGACGACAGGTTTTTGGTTGTAGGCGCAAGCTGTAAGCGTAGAAGTAAGCGCCATAATCAGGATAAAAGATTTATACATGAGTACTATCCATTTAGTGTGTGAATCTTATGGATTAAATGTACACTGTTTTATTGTTGGGCTCTGTCGCTTGAGTGTATTGAAGTGTCGTCTTCTGTAAACGGGGTAGGAAGGTTAAGTTAACTGTCTGATTTTTTGAGGCTAAGTGTGAAGCAAGCTCCTCCAAGTGGGCTATGGCAAATCGAAACTTCTCCACGTTGAAGCTCCATTATCTGTCTGACAATCGCCAAACCGAGCCCAAACCCGCTCGTCTTTTTGTTGCGAGATTCATCCGCGCTGTAAAATGGTTCGAATAGATGAGGCCAATGCTTTTCTTCAATACCTATGCCATCATCATGAACATTGATGAAGCAGCGGTGCTGATCGTGTTTTATCTCTACTAAAATCTGCTTATCCGCGTACCGCATTGCATTGCGCAGCAAGTTATCTAAGGCTCGCTTTAACAATTTTGGGTCAGCAAACGCGAGAACGTTTTCTGAGTTTACTTCTTGAAGCGAGATAGCGAGCGTAGTCTCTTTTTGCCATCTCTGTCGTAATTCTTTGACTAAGTTGAATAGGACGACTTCTTCTTGAGTTTGTAATGCTGTGTCAGGACGCTCCATCTTTGCGTAGTAAAGCAATTCTTCAACCATTTCTTCCATCTCGTCAATGTCTTCGACGATACTGTAAACATACTTTTTCTGTTGTTCAGTTAAGGTTGAATCCGATAACAAATCTGCTTGCCATTGTAAGCGGAAGATTGGGGTACGCAATTCATGTGCAACGGCGTTAGTTAGCATTTTATTGCTAGTGATCAAGCGAGATACTTTATCGGCCATCGTGTTAAAGCTTTTGTTTAACGTCCCAACAGACTTAGCGCTTGAGGTACTAGCTCGAGCCTTGAAGTTACCTGAGGCAAACTCAACGGTCACTCTCTCTAGCTCTCGAATCCGACGGCTTAAGAACCAGATCAACAATATGCAATACAGAGCAAATCCAGCTAAAAAGAACAACCAAACGATATTGTCATCAAAGTTGGCAGCTTTAACCACAGGGCTATTCGGATTATCGCTCATTTTAAAGATAGGCGTGCTCGCATCTAGGCGGAACCAGATATCCCTTTCTTCATCGTAAGCGACGTTAACGGAGGTATCACTTTCAAACGCCTTTTTGATGTCTGTTGGAAGCTCTTCAAGCGTATGAGGCACCAACAAACGATGGCTTGATGTGGCAAATTGTTCCAACTGTTGTTGAGTATATTCTAATCCGTGTTCTTTATAGATAGGGTAGATCAGATCGTGAAAAGCTTGACCCTCATGCTCTTGTAATAGGTAGTCATAATCTGTGTTGATCTCATAAACTAAGAACTCGTATCCCCACAAGCTAGCCATAAACAGAATGATAAGGCCAACAAAGCTTTCCAGATAAATCCGTCTCATTATTCATTCCATGCATCAGGCATAAATAGGTAGCCTTTGCCGCGAACGGTAATGATTTTTTGTGGTGAGCAAGAAGCATCGCCTAGCTTCTTTCTCAGTGTCACTATGCGATTATCAATGGTGCGGTCTGTGCCATCGTATTCAATACCACGTAGTGTTTTGGTCAGCCACTCACGTGATAGTGTTTTTTCAGCATGCGTAGCAAGAACCCACAACAAATCGAACTCGCCGTCTGTCAGCGCAATTTCTTCTTGGTTCATTACGCACGATTTACGCAATCGGTTTAAACACAGAACACCAATTTGTAGGCCGTTTTCGGACTCGGTAGGCGCCGCCTCTTTTCTTCTTAATAGCATGCGAATACGAGCAAGTAATACGCGAGGTTTGATGGGTTTAGTAACAAAGTCATCTGCGCCTATTTCTAATGCGGCGACATGATCGAAGTCATCATCACTTGCTGTTAGCATCAACACTTTGCCTTTGTAGCATTCTCGGATTTGACGACATACACTCAGACCATCTTGCCCGGGTAGCATCAAATCTAACAGCACCACGTCTGGTTGTGTGTCAATAATCGCATTGGGTGCGTCCGTCCCATTGTCGATACATTTGACCTGAAAACCTTGTTCAACAAAATACTCACCCAACATAGTTTGTAATTTGGGATCGTCTTCCACAATGATTAGAGATGGTTTGATTTGTTGTGCGTTCATTTAAGTGATGTATACAATATTTAATATCAATGGAACTTAAACAAATTTACGAATTATTTCAAATAAAGCTTTCTCAGAATAAGGTTATCGGATGAGTTAATTGGATAAAATTGCCAATTAATGATTTAAATCTAATCACCAATCACATTTCGAGAGATGTAAAAAGGCGCAACGTTTGCGCCTAGGTATGGAATCTTAAAGCGAAATTACCGCTTATTCGGTGGTACATACGACGCTGTTGTCGCTGCCAAATGCATTTGGAACGTAAGCATCAGCTTGTGGGTCATTTTCCCACTTCGCGTCATCGAGCAAGTAACGGAACTGAACATTCCGCGCTTTAGGTAAGCGGGTTTTAAATTTAAACTGACGACTTTTCTTCACTAATTTCATCGGTTCTGGCTGCCAGTTGTTGAAGTCTCCAGCAATTTGGACAGAGTCCCACTGATCTTTATCTAGCTCGAACGTGACTTCGACTTCATCTTTTGTCTTAAAGAATCTTTTTTTAAGCATTGATCTTTCCTTGTTCGTACAAAAACTGTTCTAACTATTACTCGTGTTTCATAATGATTTCAAGTTTTATCGAATTGTTGCTGGTATCTGATGAGGGGAGTATCCGAACGGTGAATAGCTCGTTGTGCTGGTTTCGTGTACTGAGGGAGCGTTAGAGAGAAAATTCACTAGCCTAAAATAGTCAAAGAACAGAGTTTGTTAGCGAGCCGAGAGTCCGTATCTTGAAGTCAAACCGTTATCATGTATTATCTTAAATCACCATTTTCCTT
Organism: Vibrio sp. OPT41; assembly: GCF_015163595.1. Classification (NCBI taxonomy): domain Bacteria; kingdom Pseudomonadati; phylum Pseudomonadota; class Gammaproteobacteria; order Vibrionales; family Vibrionaceae; genus Vibrio; species Vibrio sp. OPT41. The sequence goes on from NZ_JADDYH010000054.1 coordinate 105,543, forward strand.
GATGTAGCTATGTTGAAGTTTAACCGTACATTGTTGACTGCGATAGTTTGCTTAGTTGCTATGCTTTTGAGTAGTGTCGCTCCTGTGGCGCAGGCTTCCGCTCCGATGAAAACAATTGAAGTACGCGATCTTATTGTTCAACAGGCTGCTCTGCACAAACAACTTGGCGTCAATGACGACTGCGTAGAATCACATCACGATGAGTCAGCCATCAATAAGGCACAACAATCTCACACGAGTTGTAGCTCTTCCTGCATGGTCAAAATTCCCGCCAACTTATCTCAAAACGACTTACTGCTTCTTCCTTATAGCCTTGCCTTGATTGATAGGCCTCTAGTCGAAAAAGTAGTGACAGTGATCACCAAGCTTTATCGTCCTCCGATTGTTTAATTCCTCATCTCAAATTACTTGGGGTTTACCCCTTTTTACCAAATGAAATGATTTGGCATTTGAATGCCACAAGGAAATAAACAATGAAAAAACTACTTGCCTTATGTAGTGCACTTTTACTGACTTTTACCGCTCATGCAGCGCAATTTGAAGAAGGGAAGCACTACAAAGTTCTGGATGTAAAGAAAGCATCGAAACCTGTTGTGACGGAATTCTTTTCTTTTTATTGCCCACATTGCTACAAGTTTGAGTCGCTTATTGAGCGTTTAAAACCTGCTCTGCCAAAAGAGGCAAAGTTTGAAAAGGTGCATGTGGGGTTCATGGGCGGAGATATGGCGATTCCGATGGCCAAGTCCTACGCGACGATGGTGTCGCTTGGGGTTGAAGATACAATGATTCCTGCCATGTTTGCCCAAATTCATCAAAAGCGACAAGCGCCAAAAGACGAAGCTGAGCTGAAACAACTCTTCGTTGATAATGGCGTAGAAGGTAAGAAGTTTGATGCGGCGTACAACAGTTTCGCCGTAAACTCAATGCAGAAAGGTTTTGATAAGCAATTCTCTGCTAGCACGTTAAGAGGGGTTCCGGGTGTGGTTGTGAACAATAAATACATTGTTTTGGCCAACGAAATTCGTACTTACGACGAGTACAATCAATTAGTTAATTACTTATTGACGCTGTAACTGTAAATAGCATTGATGCTTAAAAATGGCGACGGTAGAGTCGCCATTTTTTATGCTTATCACACTCGTATTATCTAAGAACGCTTGTACATGCTTGAGTCGGAACACTAGTCATAAATATGGCATGCGGATAAAACAAGCTAGCAGCAGTGATTGCAACATTACATGGCTGAGCAATCGTGGTTTTAATCACATTGGTAAGCACGGCACCTGTATTATTTACTGTTTGAGCGGCGGCTTGTTGTGCCTGGTAAGACACGCAACCTGTCGTTGCATTGATCATCGCAGTGCTAAACAAAAGTTTGCGAAAAAACATATTCATATCCTTTGTGAATGCTTTGAATTACTTATATGTGGATTGATTCATAAATGAAACAAAACAGTGTTCAAAATATGTGTGCATTCACGAAATGAACATTGTTTTATAAAAAGACGTTTTTTTGTGATCTTAGTACTGGACAGACCAGGTTATGAAACTAAAGCCAATCCGTGCATTACGATTACGCCGAAGGTCAGTTTGCTCCTCATTCCTTGATATCCCTTGGGCTCGGCGTCTTGTTCGACTTTCCTCACGAGCTTTTCTGCATACCAAACAGCAAGATACCCAATTGCTAAGAGTAGGGTAGCGACCGCGTAATGTTTGTGGCCCTGCAGTAATGCGCCCCAAGCCAGTAAGACAAAAAGGTTGCTGAGAATTAATACATTTCGGCTAAGGCGGTGGTAGTAATGCTCAATGCCATTACCCCAAAGGATGCCAGATAAAAAACTTAATATAACGGCGCTATATGCGATGAAAAATTTCTGACCACTTAAATTGAAGAGTGAGATGTCAGTGAAAATCAGCCCTAAACTAAACACAAATGGAACCAGGCCTAAGTAACCGAGTTGTAGCATGGTTGAGCGTGTTGTCATGGTCGTCACCTTACAATTGTTGCTCTATCATATTGGTAAGCGTAGTACTTGTCGGTGATGTGGAGCTTGGAAAAGTAGCAATAACTTTACCTTCAGAGCTAATCAGAAACTTGTAGAAGTTCCATTTTGGTTTTATGCCTGCTTGGTTAGTAATTTGGTTGAAGACTGGGTTCGCATCTACACCTAATACTGAAGAGCGAGCCATCATTGGAAAGGTTACCCCGTAATCGAGATAACAGACTTTCGCAGTGTTTGTTTCGCTTCCTCTATCTTGTCGAAAGTCATTGCTCGGGAAACCGATAACGGTGAAGTTTTGGTCTTTGTAAGTTTGATAGAGGGTTTCTAACTGTTCGAACTGAGGAGTGAAGCCGCACTGGCTTGCTGTATTGACGACTAGTAGTGTCTTTCCCTTAAAGCTTTCGCATAGATCGACTTCTTCCGTTGAGTTTAACAACCTTTGCTTACCTTGAAGAATATCAGGGCACTCAGATGCAAGAGCAAGCGAATTCATGGAGAGAAAGCTAACGAGAGCGGCGAGTTTCAGTAATCCTTTCATGGTGTTGTTCCCCTTGTTTTCAATAAGTATAACTACTCAAGTGCAAAGAGGATCGATCAAAAAAGCCGCACAAATGCGCGGCTTTTTTCAAGAGCTGAGATCTGACTATGCCAGTTTCAACTCGAACTGGTTCAGGTACATTACCATGTCTTCAATCGTCAGTACCGGCATGTTGTGCAGGCGACCGAATGCTACGATCTCCGGTGCCTTTGCCATCGTGCCATCTGGATTGGTCACTTCACACAGTACGCCAGCGGGTTGAAGCCCTGCCATTTGCATCAGATCAATCGTACCTTCTGTGTGACCACGGCGAGTCATTACACCACCTGGACGTGCGCGCAGAGGGAATACGTGACCCGGGCGAGCAAGATCTTCCGGTTTTGCGTGCGGGTTTGCCGCCGTTTTAATGGTCGTTACGCGGTCTGCTGCTGAAACACCCGTTGTTACACCAACTTTCGCTTCAATAGAAACCGTAAATGCGGTTTGGTTTGCGCTGTTGTTGTTTACCACCATTGGAGGCAGTTCCAGTTTGTCTGCTTGAGCATCTGTTAAGCACAAACAAACGATGCCGCTACATTCGCGGATCATCAATGCCATTTGCTCGTTAGTGAGGTGCTCGACTGAATAAATGATATCGCCTTCGTTTTCGCGATCTTCATCATCAAGAAGCAGTACGCCACGGCCTTCTTTTAAAGCGATAAGTGCGTTTTCAACGCGAGTAATTGGGTCGCCGAATTCGGCAAGTAGTGATGACTGATTCATGGTTAACTCCTAAATTTCACCAGAATCAGGGCGGTATGAGAGATCGCCGTAAAATACGATCAAAAAGAAGTGCACCAGCATTCTTAGCGATCTGACTCGCTATGCTGGTGTATTCTTATTCTCTTTCATCCGGACTATAACCGTCGGCTCTGGCATCTCACCAGATCTGCTGACCTCGACGAATCGAGCGCTCGCGGGCTCACTTGAAAAAGTATACCGCCGGTGGGGAATTTCGCCCCGCCCTGAGAACAATTAAAAATGTACCACTTCATCCAAGTTGTGAAGAAGTGGAGCTAGGATAGTACTGCGAACTGAATAGCTTGGAAAGTCGATTCCATCTGTATGATGGAAAAGTGTGCTATCGACGGAAATAATCTGTGCGAATAAAGTGATCAATCTGCTGCGGCACGAAGGTGTTGTAAATCAGGCTCGTATGCGTTTGCTTCACTTCGATATGATCTTGCATACCGTCCAGTCTTGTCTCTTCTACGGTAACGGTACCGTCCGACATGGTGTTGTCATTACGGATCAACAATGGGCGAGCGCCAATCGGCATCGTTCCTGCGATACTGCCGAGTTTTTGAGGGAAATCCCAGGCGTCATCATGTTTGTTTAATCCGTGGTGTGGCGAATTGCCTAAAATTGCACCCAATCCGAGATCTTGAATTCGACCTACAATGGACGCGCCTTTAAGAGGCGAACCGATAGCGACAACATGAGAGATTAAGTTAGTGCTCGGTTTTCTGTTGGCGAGATAGCGCTTAATCATCAAGCCCCCCAAGCTGTGTCCCACGAGCACGTTTGTGGTCAGTGGATTAAGCGAATGATCAATAGAATCAAACAGTGAAGACTCATCGATAGCAACAGTGTTATAGCTGAGTACTTGCGTTTCGTATCCGAGTTTTCTCAGCTTTTGGCTAAGAGGCTGCATGACCAGCCCATGCATATAAAGACCATGTAAGATGATGATTTTCATAATACCTCCTAGATTTATGACGTCGTAGATATCCTACTCTAATTGACAAGAAACTACTTGTGCTTTGTGGTGCATATTTACGTTTTGCTGCAAAGTTTGACTGCTGTAGCAAGCGACTCAGCCCAGTAAATCCTGTACTTGTTGTTGCAATTGATGACGATTTAAAGACGCAGGACTTAACACTTCACCGATAACAACATCCACTTTTGACCAAAAACGAGTCGGTCGTTTTGTGAGAGCATGTCCGCCTTTATGGCTGAAAAAAGAACCCCAAAGCCCTTTTAACGCCATAGGGATGACAGGAACAGGGTTACGTTCAAGGATTTTCTCTACACCAGGGCGAAACTCACCCAATTGACCGTTAGACGTTAAACGACCCTCAGGGAAGATACAGACAACCTCACCGTCGTAAAGTGCTTGTTCAATCTCCTCAAATGCTCGTCGGTAAGTGTCGGCACACTTACGTGGAGAACAGATCGGGATAACACCGGCATGAAGGAATACATATTTAAGAACAGGTAGCTCGCTGATGGACTTGTCCATCACAAAACGAACCGGGCGAGTAGAGGTTCCCATCAAAATCAATGCATCGACATAGCTAACATGGTTAGCCACGATTAACGCAGCACCTTGTTCAGGAATATGTTGGCGCCCCTTTACTGACACACGATACATACAATGGCTGAGTAAATAACTGATAAAGCGTTGTGTAAATTCCGGTACTTGGCGATAGACATAGATCGCCACGAAAAAATTACTTATTGCCATCATGGTAAACAGTTCCACAATAGAAAGCTCTAGTACGCTGAGTACAACGATCGAAACCAAAGCAGACACCACCATAAACAACGCATTCATGATGTTGTTAGCAGCAATGGCACGTGCACACTCCCCTTTGTTTGAACGCGATTGGATGAACGCATAAAGAGGAACAATAAAGACACCGCCGCTTACACCAACAAGGAACAGGTCAATCATGACGCGCAGATGTTTGGATTCAGCAACGAAGCTTTGCACATCATAAAAGTGCACCGGAAGTGATAGATAACTTGGGACTGCCCATAGCAAGTCGACGCCAAAGACTGTCAGACCAAGGATACCGAATGGCAAAATACCAAGCTCAACGTGGTTGAAAGAAAGTTTTTCACACAACCAAGAGCCTGTCGCGATACCAATCGAAAACAATGCCAACAGTAAAGAAACGACAGTGCTATCTGCGAACAAATGTTCGCGTGCGAAGTTAGGGAATTGAGTTAGGTAAGTCGCACCCATGAACCAGAACCAACTGATGGCAAGAATAGACATCCAGATGCCTCTCTGTTTTTTTGCCACTTTTAACGTGTTCTTTAAACCAGAAATCGGTTCAAATTTCGCTTTGTCATTCGATTGGCTAGGCATCGTTGGAATATTCACGCTGCTCATGAACCCAAGCAAAGACAAGGCAATCACGGTACAAGAAGCAATCAAGGTACCATTAGGAATGGCTAGCAGCAGGCCTGCGCTAAGCGTACCTATAAGAATCGAAAGAAACGTGCCCATTTCAACCCAAGCATTTCCTTTAACAAGCTCATTTGGTTTGAGCGCTTGTGGTAACAAGGCGTATTTCACGGGACCAAAATAGGCCGATTGAGTGCCTGTCATAAACAGCAGAACCAGCATCAGCATGGCACTTTGGGTGGCAATAGCGGTTGCTGCGCAAGACATGATAGCTAGTTCGATGAGCTTTAGACGTCGGATTAATTTGGCTTTGTCCATGCTGTCAGCGACGGCACCAGCATGCGCTGAGAATAGAAAGAAAGGTAGGATGAATAAGCCTGCCGCCAAATTAACGAATAGATTGACAGATATTGGTAGGTTATCAATTTGGCTGTATGTCACCATCAATAACAGAACGTTTTTGTAGATGTTGTCATTGAGTGCGCCAAGGCATTGCGTCACAAAGTAAGGAAAAAAGCGTTTTGAGAAAAACATGCTGGCTCCGATTAAACAAAGTCGAATGAGATGGGAGCACTTTATGCTCAATGAACGATTAAACCAGCTTTCTCTTTCAAGTGACGTTGTATGCCACCAAAAGTAACGAAATTCGTTACTTTCATTTCCATTCGTTTATTGAGTTACTAACTCCGAGACTTCTGAGCAGGTTTTCTTTCCCATGGTTCAAACAAAGGGAACGTCCAACGACGCATCGCAATAATCAGAGAGGTGCCGTGCTTTTCGTCCATATCGAGAGAGCTATCATTTTGGCAAGCCTGATAAAACTCATCGATGACCTTTTGCAGTTTCTGTTGTAGCTTCTTGTTGCTTGGTACACTCATCAGTCCTGTTGCCATGGAGAACTTTTCATCTTCACCAGAAAAGTAGCTTTGGAAAAAGGCGTCTTGAACTTGCTGTTGGAAGAACCGTTGAATAGGGCCGCCCATCTGCCACTTAAATGTCGGAGATATACGCAAACGAATTTTGTTATTTGGCTGCAAGTCGATGATGTTCAGACGATCCAAATGAGTAAGCTTTTGCACCAGTTCAAACTCATTGAAGGTGTATTGCTGAACGATTTGCTCAAACTGATAGCCATTTACAACACAGATTGCCACGAGTAGCAGGGCTTTATCATCAACCAACTGCTTTTCTTGCTCTAACGTTAGCGACTCCAGACCTTTATTGTGCGCAGCCGCGAGCTTAAATAGTTCCGCCATTTCTAAACCAATCAATTGGCAAATGCGTTCTAAGCGTTCAAGACTAATGTGTTGACCTTCAGCGAGTAAACGTTTGACGCTTCCTTCACTTAAATCAAGGTGTTGTGCAACATCGGCATAATGCAGCCCAGCTAACTTTAGTTGGCGTTTAAGCTCTTTAATTAACGTATAGCTCTCTGACATTTACGCTGTTACCTCGTCGTGTAACTGCTCTAGGTACGTTTGCATAAAGGTTTTGCGTTTTTGCGCTTCGCGTCTTGCTGACTCTGTGTTCATGGTTTCAGCGATTTTGAATAACTTGGTTTGAAAGTGATCCAGAGTGAATTGTTTATCGTTAAGTTCACGTTCTTCGGCAAATATATCGCTGTCGTTGTAAAGTTGCGCGTTAAATTGAGTGCTGACTTGAATGCATCGCGTCACGCCAATTGCGCCTAAAGCGTCCAGACGGTCGGCATCTTGGACGATTTTAGCTTCCAACGTATTTGGCCTGATGTTTGCGCTAAAGCTGTGTGCCTCTATCGCATGAGCAATGGCATCATGATATTGCTGCGGATAATCGATACTCTCTAAAAATGCGACCGCTTTTTTGGCTGCGATGATTGAGCTCTCTTTGCGATTTGGGTGATCTTTCGGGTAAGTAAAGCAATCATGCAAATAGGCAGCCGGTAATACAATCGCGATGTCTGCATTTTCTTCTTTGCAGAGCTGTTTCGCTGTTTTGACCACGCGTTTTACGTGTTTAAGATCATGAGCTGCATCTACTTGCATCTCTTGCTGCATAAATTCCAAAAATTGCGGTTCTATCTGGCTTAATGACGTCATGGTTCATATCTACAACTAAAATGAAGTCAGAAGTATGCCCAACGCTTAGAATAATTTCCAAGTGCGATGGTGTAATTGAGATTCAGCCACCAGAACCTTGTGCAACGTTTGGTACTCAGCCGTTTTATATGGCCTTTCAATGTGTTCAGTGGTTTATGAGACAAGAATAGACAGAGCGAGCAGTGATGTTTACCAGTAGAAAAAAGGCCTGACGATGTCGTCAGGCCTTTTTCGTTTCGCCGATCTTTTTAGCGTTTGAACGTTACTTGCTCTGCTTGTTCAAGATGAATATGAGTTGTCGCAGGCTGTGTTTCTGCAATCACTTTACCGTGACGAACAGAGTAACGAACCGGCACTTGGCGACGTACTGCGTCAAAACCATTTTCTGCGGGAAGAATCAGTAAACTACCAGGTTTGCCTTCTTCAATGCCGTGCTTATCTTGAATGTTCAGTGTACGTGCTGAATTGGTGCTGATCAGATCCAGTGAGTTGTTGATTTGGTCGTAACCCATCACCTGGCACACGTGCAGACCCATATGCAGCACTTGCAGCATGTTTGCAGTGCCTAGTGGGTACCAAGGGTCAAATACATCATCGTGTCCAAAGCAGACGTTGATGTTGGCATTCAGCATCTCTTTCACTCGTGTTACGCCGCGACGTTTTGGGTAATCATCAAAACGGCCTTGTAAGTGAATGTTCACCAATGGATTTGCCACGAAGTTGATACCGGACATGCGTAATAAACGGAACAGGCGAGATGCGTATGCACCGTTGTAGGAACCCATCGCTGTGGTGTGACTGGCCGTGACTTTATTCCCCATATCAAACTTGTGCGCTAATGCTGCCAGTGTTTCAACGAACCGAGATTGTTCGTCATCGATTTCATCACAATGCACGTCGATCAGGCGGTCGTATTTTTTCGCTAACTCGAATACGTAGTGCAGCGATTCAATGCCATATTCGCGTGTGAATTCAAAGTGTGGAATCGCGCCAATCACGTCCGCACCTAATTTGACGGCTTCTTCCAGCAGCTCTTTGCCATTTGGGTAAGAGAGAATTCCTTCCTGCGGGAAGGCGACGATTTGGATATCTACCCATTCTTTCATCTCTTCACGCACTTCTACCATCGCTTTTAGGGCAATTAGGGTAGGGTCTGAAACATCGACGTGGGTACGAACGTGTTGTACGCCGTTTGCTATCTGCCATTTTAAGGTTTGTTTTGCGCGCGCTTTCACGTCTTCAATCGACAGCATTTCTTTGCGCTCAGCCCAACGTTCAATACCCTCAAACAATGTGCCAGAGATGTTCCAGCTTGGCTCACCTGCGGTTTGAGTTGTATCTAAGTGAATGTGTGGCTCGCAGAAAGGCGCAACCGCCATACCGCCTTCAGCATCGATGATGTCACCGTTATGACTAAGCTCCACATCGTTGCTTTCAATGCGCTTGAATTGACCATCTTCAATCAAAATTTGCTGCAGACCTTCTTGTCCTTTTAGCGTTACGTTTTTGATCAGTAGTGTTGTCATGATGGTTCCTTACGCTGGCTGTGTAGCCAGTGCTTTTTTGTTGAGAACAGGATTAAGAATCAGGAAGCTAATTGCGCCGCCAAGTACAGCGTTAATCGGCACTACGCCAGGCAGGAAGTGTCCCGCACCAACGCCAATCACGACAGCGATAATGCCAGCCCAGTTAATGTTTTGGAATTGGGCGGCTTCAAAGTTTGCGTAGCGTTTACGGTTCGTGAAGAAGTCAGCGATGATCACACCGCCAATCGGTGGAATTGCCAAAGATAAGAAGGTCAGCCAGCCAACAAAGTTATTGTAGAGCCAGAGAGCGCAAAGTGTGCCAACAAGACCGTTCGCCATTGAGATGTATTTACTTGGTAAGCCTGTGATGTTGGAAAATCCAAGACCCGATGCGTAGAGCGCGTTGTCGTTGGTCGTCCAGATGTTCAAGCCAAGAACGATGATAGCTGGAATAAGAAGACCTTGCGCGATCATCACTTCAGAGATGTCTGATTGACCCGTCACCGACGCACCTGCCGCGCCAAAGATAAACATTAACGAGTTACCGATGAAAAATGCCACCATGGTGATCATCACGGCGCTGCGCGGCTTTTTACCAAAGCGTACGAAATCCGCCGTTAATGTACCAGCACTGACAAAAGAGCCGACAACCATCGCGAGAGCTATTGAAAAATCGAGTGGCTCGGTTGGTTGAACCTGTTGTAGTTCGCTTATACCGCCAACACTATTTACTGCCTCGATGACAGAGTAGCCGCCAAGTAGCGCAATGGCAGGAACGGCAATTGCTGACAACACCATCAGTGCGGAGATGCCAAAGTAAACGGTCGCGGTCATGAGCAAACCGGAGACAAGGATCAAAGTATTGGTATCGATGCCCGTTGCTTTGTGCACCGGAATCGCAAACATCGCGACACCAACTCCAAACCACCCAACTTGAGTACCGCCAAGAAGAGCAGAAGGAAGCCAAGAGCCTGTAGAACCAAAAGAGAAACGAGCAAGAAGGTGAGTAGAGAGACCAGTAGAAGCGCCGATGTAACCGAGGAAAGAAGTGTAAATACCGAGGATTAGGTTACCGATGAGAACAGCGAGGAAAAAATCATTAAAGGAGAGCCCAGTACCGAGAGAACCCCCAGTCCACATACTTGCGGAGAAAAAAGTGAGTCCTAACATCACCATTGTAAGTGACGCCACGCCTTTTCTGGCCGTGTTAGGAACTGGTCCAAGACTGTAGTTATTGTCTCCAGCCATTATTACCTCCGCACATTGAAATATTAAATTATAGCACCTGATTTTCAGGCAAACGGCGCGTATTATCGTGATGTAAATTTAATAGTCAATGATAAAATTGCAATTTAAACGTTTGCTTTGTTTTTGATGTGTGTTTTTTCTTTTAATAACAATGGTTTGATTTTTAAATTCTAAAGGTGGAAATTTTGATTTTACGTATTTTCTATGATTTATAGACAGGTTTTATATGTGAAATGAATGTTTTGAATTGCTATTTGTTTTTATGGATTAAATTTATCTATAACTCTGGATTGTTCAGTCGATTTCTATGAAAAGAAAACGATTTCATGATGAGGTTTTTGGTTTGGACGTTATTTGTTCTTTTCTTGGGTGTGTTTTCTTGGTTTTATTTTATGTAGGTGATTTATTTTTGTTGAAGCTGGCATTTCTAATGGTTTAGTGGGCGAATATTTGAATTTTATAAACAGTAAACAATCTGTTGTGGGTAAGAAAAGTACAACCGAGCTCGGTCAGAGGATAAGAGGGCAATAGCCACATAAAAAAATAGCCAACCGCAAAGAGTGCGATTGGCTTATATACATGTGAACAAAATCAAGTTCACTAACAACGTCAGTTGGCTAGGTGACCCTCGGCTTAAGAAGGGTCGATTTATATAATGCAGTTACTGTGCCAACTTTAATATGCCCTAAAATACGTAGTTTCTGTGACATGCGTTGCTTAAAGTTTGAGTGTGTTTGCAATTTGCAACTGCGTTATGCAATTTGACTCTATTATGCTAATGATTGATTAATAAACAATGAACCTTTTAAAGCATGACTAAACTCGCCGTTCCTAAAAAGGCGAAAAAACCAACTACATCTGTCACTGTTGTTAGAATCACCGAGCCAGCCAAAGCGGGGTCCAATTTAAACTTATCCAGAATAATGGGAATCAGCACACCAAATAAAGCTGCGGTAATAATATTGACGATAATGGCGAGCGCGATGGTTCCCCCTAGAACCGGAGATTGAAACCACAATCCAGCGAGCCCGCCGATGATTAACGCCCAAGCAATGCCGTTCAGAGAGCCAATACCCAACTCATTTTTCAAAAGCTTGAAGCGGTTACCTGGGGTGATCTGATTAAGCGCCATCGCACGAATCATTAGAGTGAGCGTTTGGCTGCCAGCAATGCCCCCCATGGATGCAACAATTGGCATGAGCACCGCCAAAGCCACTACCTGAGCAATTACATCTTCAAATAGTCCGATAGTGACAGACGCCAAAATCGCAGTAAGCAAATTGATGCCTAACCAAACACCGCGCTTTTGCGAGCTTTTTAATACTGGCGCAAACAAGTCATCGCCTTCATCCATACCTGTACCGGCCATCAAACGTGCTTCGTAGATTTCACGCTGTGTACTCAATGCAAACTGCCAATCGACTTCACCGATCAGTGTTTGGTCTGCATCAGTTACAGGGAGAGCGGGCAGTGTGCTGTGTTCTAATGCCTCTACCGCTTCAGGAAGCATCATTTTACTGTCTAGCACCGTCACAGCCTCAATAACGAGTGTTTTTAAGCGAGTATCGGGGTCACCACGCAAGATATCGAAGTAGTTGACCGTTCCACGATACTGTTTATTACGATTAATCAGATACACCTGTTGAGGCGTGTCGTAGCTATAGCGCTCCATTAACTGCTTAGCTGTCCCAATCGTAATGTTGAAGGGCAGGGTGATGATCTTACGTTCAGCCCAGTGGCCGAGTTCTTCATCAGCATACTCGTTTGCTTGATCGTAAAGTTCCAACTCATCTTTTTCTATCAACGAGAGCGCTTCGTTGATGATCGACTCTGGCAACGAATCGGCCCATTCGATGAGCGATAAGTTGTCGAGTTTAGCGAGAGTGAGCTTTAGCTCGACTTCAGATAACGCATTGATGATAGAGAAACGTACGTCCGCACGCATTTCCGTTAACACGTCGATATGTAGCTCTAGTGGTAAAGCTCGCCATAAGCGAACACGATCGTCGATTGGAAATGCTTCTAGAATCAGGGCAACCGCGCCGGGCTCGAGGCCCGCTTCAATAGATTCATTGAGCGTTGCGACTTGATCCGCTTCTTCGGCTTGGCCAATTTGCTGGATTAGAGTGGAGAGATCTTGAAACTTGCTCACCGAGTACCCCGATAGTTAATTCGTTTTATGGAAGTATGGCATGTTATTGAGATGCACAACTATGCATCTTAACCTTGCTCAAGGTACTTGAAAGTAACAGAAAAACAATAGGCTATTCGCTGTTGATGGTGAGATATGGCTGTACCAATTGGCGAATGTTCACTTTTGCGCCAATACGGGCTGCCAGCAAGTACATTCCGCCGATTTTTCTGTGTAAAAATAGGGCATCTGCTGGTGGAGTATGCCAGTATTCTTGCTCCATGCTTAGAATGGTGCCAGCCTCGCGAAGCTTTTGTGCTAAGCCGCTGGCTTTGAAATCATAGGGCTCATCGACCAACATAGGTTCACATGCCATTTTCACTAGATCGAGAATCGCTTGGCGTTGGTCTGGAAGGATGGTTTGGCTGAAGAAGCCTATTTGTTCAAGCGCATCATTCAAGCCTTGTTCGTCATTGTTAACGACAGATGCGAAAGCTTGGCGATAACCAGTGCTGAACCGCTCGCTGTACTCGCGAGTGGCCCCGAAATCTAGCAAGCCGATTTGACGAGTGTTTTCGATATATAAGTAGTTGGCGAAATTTGGGTCGGTTTGTACCATCTTAAATTCGAACAGCTCTCGAAACAGTAATTCGAGTAGGCTGTGCATGACAAAATCTCGCGTACTCTGATCATAATGTTCGATTTGCTCAATCGGACTGCCATCAATGAATTCCATCGCGAGAACGGAGTCTGAGCAACTTTCAGTATGAATCTTGGGCACCACAAAATGAGGGTGCTCCTTCAAAGCGTCATGATAACGAATGGCAAATTGTGCCTCTCGTGCGTAATCGGCCTCGTCATGTAGCTGCTTTTTCGCTTCTTCGAGCAATCCTTTGTAGTCGACAGACTCGGGAATCAACCCAACGACCTTGAGCAGTGTACCGACATTATCGACGTCGCTATCGATACTTTTCCGTATGCCCGGATATTGCACTTTGACGGCTAGGTTATCGCCCGCATCGCTGTAGGCTTGGTGCACTTGTCCTATTGATGCACTGGCGATTGGTTTGAAGTTAAATGACAGAAACTCAGCTTTCCAATTCGTTCCTAGCGAACTTTCCATTACTGCGTTGAGTTGTTTTGCAGGCATTGGGTCTGCGTTGGAACGAAGACGGGAAAGAATATCGGCAAGTTCAGGTTCTAAAACATCACCAGCATCCATTGATAGCATTTGACCAAGCTTCATTGCAGCGCCACGCAGGTGAGCAAGTTGGTCAGTTAAGCGCGCGATGTTCTGTGGCGTCAGCAAGAGGTCTTTCGCTTTTGGTTTGTTGCCTTTGGCTATCTGCTTCGTGCCTTCTGCAATCACATTGCCTGCGACACGGGTAGCAAGTGAAGCGAACTTGCTGAATCTTGAGATGCGATGGGTAGGTAGGCTTCTTTCCTTTGCCGACATGAATCTTCTCCGCTATTTACTAACTAATTGTTATACGGGAAAAGGATATGTTTGGATACAAATGAAAAGAAAACCGCCAGCGTAACTGGCGGTTTGCGAGTTTAGATAGAGTAGAAGAAGTACAGTTGAGACTTCATTCGGATGATGATCCCGCGAATCACATCTAAGAAGGCCATGAAGCCTATCGGTTTTTCACCGCTGACCCATGCGAGGCCAACAGAGCCAACAGGGATGTCGGAGCCTTCTGGCTCATCAATCTTAAGACGAACAAAGTGGTGTTTGTTCTGTAAGTTCTTTCCAGTGGTGACACGTACGGAATCATCGAAACCCAGTAGATTACCTTGTGACTCACCTGTTGCTTCAACAATGCCTTCGACGGTCGCTGAGAAGATCTTACCTGGGTAAACGGACGAAGAGAATTCCGCTGGCTGACCCGGTTTGATGTTACGAATCGCTTGGTGGTTCACTCGCATCAGTACGTACTTCTCGTTGGTGTACATATTAATACGTGGCATCGCTGATACGCGCTGACCTTCACGCAGGATAAAGTTAGTTACAAAGCCATCACTAGGTGCATGCACTTTGGTGCTGTTCAAATCCCATTGTGCTTTTGCAATTTGCTCTTCCGCTTGACGCAATTCAGCCTGCTTCGTTTCAACCGCTAACTCCGCTTTATGAATCGCCAGCTTCGCACGTGAAATATCGACTTGTTTCTTCTTGATTTGAGATTCAAGAGTCAACACATTGTGGCGAGCCATGTCTACTGTGCTCGACTGTTTGTCGATGTCGCTTTCCGTGATGGTGTTTTGCACCACTCGGTTTTGCTCAACATAGCGAACTAGCATCTTTTTCTGCAATTTGTAGTCAACTTTCGCCGCTTCCAACTGGCTCTTTGATGTTTCTAGATCTTGCACTAGCGCTTCGTGGTTAGCTTCTTCAATCTCGATGTCGCCTATTGCTGTAGCTAATGCAACGCGAGCAGAATCAGCGGATACGTTCGCTTGATTTAATGCGATGTTGTATTGCGTTGGGTCAAGTTCATAAATGAGCTGACCTTCTTTAACTTGCTGATTCGGCTCAATGTAAATGTGGTCAACTTTACCTTTTACATTGGTTGAATCTGGACGCAATTGGATGTGTGGCGACTGCACGACAGAACCGCCGGATAAATCCATCGGGGTGAAGTTAATCAAACCTACCCAGACGAACATTAGCCAACCCAAGCCGCCAAGATAAGCGAACGATTTGGTTGCTTTGTTCCAAGGCATGCCAACCAAACGCAACAGATAGATGAAGAGTGCCCATACCGCTAAACCTTCTAACATTATGCTTCCTCTTTTGGCTGTGTTTCTGTTTGCGGTTTACTTTTCCATGTATCACGCAGATTGATGATGGCTTTTTCCATATCAACGAATGCAAAGATCACGGCTAGCACCCAAACCCAGTGCCAGACAAACCCTATCCAGGTCAGCGCAGTGATGAGCCCTATCTGATGATGGTCTTTGCTGTGTGCTTTATTGATAGGCAATTCATGGATTTTCCAAAAGCCGTAACACGCGCCCGCGACACTCGCAATTAAAACGACAGCAGCGACAACATGTAACGCCGTATCTGCGCCTGTACCGACAAACGGGACACTCAGTAAACTCATTAAACACTCCTCTATCAAACTGTTGGCGTATTGTGATCTGAATTTGATTTGCGGCTTTCTTTGTGACAGATTCAATCACTACAGGATTAAATTTGATGTGATTGGTTATGAAAACGGTTCGGTTTATTCGCGCGATGGGCATTCTAAACATGCATAACCTCGCGTTATCTAAATACAATTTGGACTCGGATGAGTTAGGGATCCCAGCATCGGTGTTTCGTAACCCAATGACACTGATCCCGCTAAAAGCCGTTGCGGAATGGTACCGTTGTGTTGAACAAGCCAGTGGTGACCCGGATGTGGTGTTGAGTCTCAGCCGAGGTATTGAACTGCAAAAGCTAGGGCCAGTGGGACGCTGGTTATTCTCCGGCAATGATTTAGCCAGTACCATTCGGCGAGTGAATTATGGTGTGAGCAACCTACAATCAGGGGCGTTTTTTGCTGGCGAACAGTCGGGTAAAATCATCAAATGGACTTACCACAACCCGTTTATAGAAACGTCAGTAAAGGTGCACGATAGTATCCGCTGTGCGGTATTTATGATTAAGGTGTTACGCGAATTTCTTGGCAAAGATTACCAGCCTTTACGTGTCAAGGTTTCAGGCTCGAGAAAAAATACTGAGCGATACCGGGAATATTTCGGCTGCGAGGTGGAATGGAGTCAGCCAAAAACAGAGATATGGATCCCGGGAGATGACCGACTAGCTTCTCGCCAAGTGAGCCATCGAGAAGACAACCGTCTAGCGATGAGTTTTTCCGATTTGGATGATTTGCTTAATATGCCCGACCCAGAAGATGAGTTGAAAGTGATTTATGAAGTGGTGAATTACAGCAGCCATTATGGATTGCCAACGTTAGAGCGCGTGTCTTCTCTGCTTGATTTATCTGAACAGCAGTTTCAACGTCGTTTGCATAAATTAGGGCTCAATTTTTCGACGGTTTCTGGCTATGTATTGAGTAATATTGCAGCTGGTTTGTTGAGTAAGCGCGTGAGTATTGATGACATTGCCACGCGCCTTGGTTACACCAATGTGGCGAGCTGCAATCGTATGTTTAAGAAACATCGTGGATTAACGCCCAAGCAGTATATGGGAAGATTAGAGAAGTAGTGCTCCACTTATTTCTATGAGTACAAGCAATAAAAGCCCTCAAAAAAGTAGAGGGCTTTGTTTTTTGTGTGTTGTTGTTTTATGTAATGGCTATTTTTTAGGGCGCCAACTTAGTGCACTTGCAACAGCGCCGATGGCAACTACATCCTTTTTTTGTTCGCTAAGTTCAGGGAGCATCTGTACCGCAATGGTACCGTTCGTCTGCACAGCGGCAATTTCTTGTGTGCCTTCCTTAAAGCTATAACCCAATGGAATGTCTACCGCCATCATGGCGTCAGGACTAGTATGTACAGTTTCTACATTAAAGTGGGTGCTACCAATACGCACTATGCCTGTCTCTTTTTTCTCAAAGCTGATGTCGATGAGAGCCGATTTTGGCTCCATCGCAAACTCACCGACTTTTTTACCATCTTGAGTAATGTCACAGGTGTAAGGATCATTCCCACCAAAATCGACGCCCATGTAGTTAACCGACATACCGCCTCCGGTGCAGTTCAAAAGCCAAGTTTCCCCGCTGTCGATACGAGTCACTTCTGCGCCCATTGAACCTTCTTTGAAAGAGATACGGTTAAACCAACTTGAGTTAGAAGCACTGCGTGAATACTTGCCTTTGTACTTACCAGCAAAATCAAAATGGCCATCTGCACCGAATCCCCAAAAATCACCGTCGGTTTTGATCAGCATTTCTGGTTGTGCTTTTACGGCATCAGTACGATCCATGACGGCTAGGCCACCACAACCAACAAGGAGCAAGGGAGCGAATAGAATAAGTTTCTTCATGTTTTTCATTGTTTATAGCTTGGTTACATCTAGGGTTTGGTCGGTGAATTGGATGTTCTGAATGTCGTACAACTCGTCAGTGCCTGTATTTGGGCACTCAACAGAAACACTCTTTGCTTTGATAACAGTACATTCCGCCAGTTTGTGTGGCACGATATAGGTGTTGATACCGCCTTCACCATAAATGCTGTTGTCTTTGCTGTTGCCTTCAAAAGTATTGTTTTGATCATTACCGATCACATTCATCGCGTCGTCGCCAATGATCTTCACTTTTGTTAGCCACTGAGATTTGTAGGTGTACGCTTCTATCAAACCGTCTTTGTTGGGAGCCATACGGAAGGTAGGTACTGTGCCTGGATTTGTCTTTTCGGTGTAGAGCTTGACGCCCGCAGAGTCGATATTCGCGGTATATTGCAAGTATCCGTGGAATAAGCCACTGATCCAATCAACGGCTTGTGGATCTTGGGTTTGC
Source organism: Vibrio sp. OPT41 (assembly GCF_015163595.1). Classification (NCBI taxonomy): domain Bacteria; kingdom Pseudomonadati; phylum Pseudomonadota; class Gammaproteobacteria; order Vibrionales; family Vibrionaceae; genus Vibrio; species Vibrio sp. OPT41. The sequence continues at coordinate 123,710 of NZ_JADDYH010000054.1, forward strand.
ATTTCTTCACGCGTTAACGCTTGGTAGCCATCTAAACCATGTCCGTTTGCTTTTGCTACGCCCATGTACGCTTCAAAAGCGGCAGCAAAATATTCGTGAGAATATGAAGGGCCCGTTTGTTTCACACTTTCAGGATCGAAGTCGTCCGATTTCCAATCGTCCCAGTCATACTGAGTAGGGCGCCACACCGTCGGTTTGCCCGATTGAATATCGTTATAGATGCTTAACGCATGAGCTTGAATGTCATTTTGCAGTGCCGCAGTCGCCGTGTTAGGTGCAATACCTTGCGCTTGGACCAAGTGTAAAATTTCTTCAAAAGCGGCGTCTCGTTCGGCTTTTTTACCAAGATTGGCGCAGTAATCGGCAAAATTACTCATGTAATGGCAATCGCCTTCAACTGTCAGTTCTCGATACATTAAAGATTGGCTATTCCTTAGCCAGTTTGGTGTTTCTTCACTAGTTACTAATGTTGACGCGATAGATGTGACAAGTGTATCCATATCATCTTCGTTAAGTACGATCATGCTTACAACAAACTTTTCTAGAGAACTCGTATCAAAAGAGTGTGCTAAGCCCGAGTTTGTAACTGCATCGTTCAATTTGTCTTGGCGAATCAGTTCGTTGATAAAGATTTTGGTTAACATCTCATCATTCTGTTCGTCGTTTTCGGTCAGCATTAATGTGGCATCACGCTCGGCTAATGTCTTAGCGATAAGAGACTTGTCAGCACCGTACTTAGAGTCTGGTTGGTTTGTTAGAAGGTGTTGGATGATTTTGGCTGCACGAAAGATTTTTTCATTATTCGCACCGTCATCAACGGCCACAATGTGAAATGTATCGTTGTTGTTTGCTTCGGAAAGGGAGATTTTCACATAGTGGGTGAAGCCCGCATCTGCCGCTACTTTTAACTTGGCCGGAAACTCTGTAGAAACGACAGTTGGGATTGTGACAGTGCTCAATGTTGGCACTGGTGGTGTTGGAGGTGTCGTTGTCGATGGTTTCGAATTAGATTCACTGCCGCCACAAGCAGTTAGACTTATCGCGCAAAATATGGCTAAAGGTGTTAATTTGGAATATCTCATTTCATGTTACTCGTAGACTTTATTAGAGCAAGAAACTTAGAAGCAACATAAAGTCCTGTCTATATAAGCAAACTAAGTCATATATGTTGGTATTGTTTTTTGGTAAGACCTATTATTCGATACATTTGAAAATATAGTGGATTTTTATTCCGAATTTTATTTTCTATGTGAAGCTATATTCTGATAATGAATAAAACCTCAGGTTATTGCATGGCTTTAGGGGTATAGAATGATTAGGATTATCGTATATGTATGGTTTGTAAGCGTATGTAAGCCTGCGTTTTATTAAAATTATCATTTAAGTAGGTTGCGCAGTATAGGACGAGCGATATACTCCCTCCATCATATTGGTGGAGTAAATGATTCATGGTGGGTAATACAATCTTACTGGTAGAAGACGACTCAGAGATTGCTCGATTAACCAAAATGTACCTCGAAGCCGAAGGATATACGGTAACTGTCATCGATAACGGTCAAAATGCATTAGAAACGATTAAGGGGCTCAAGCCGGACCTAGTGCTGTTAGATTTGATGTTACCAGGAAAAAATGGCGCAGAAATATGTCAAGAGGCGCGTAAGTTTTATCATGGTATTATCATTGTTTTGACTGCGACCGATGATGAAATGAGCGAGGTGAGCTTATTTAAGTTTGGTGCTGATGATTACCTTACCAAACCGATAAAAGGCAATATCCTTCTCGCCCGTATTGAAGCAGCGTTGCGTCGCTATTGTCGTCAAGTTGATATCGTTGAAGAAGAAAAGCTGAGCCGATATGGCATTAGTCTTTGTCTTCGTCGCTCCCAAGCATTTTATTTGCAAAAAGATATTGGTTTAACGAGTTCTGAGTTTGAAATTTTAGAGCTCCTGATGCTGAATGTCGATAAGCCAGTATCTCGTGAATCATGTTGCCGTCTTGCCCGAGGCATTGAATACTGTATTACTGATCGTTCGATTGATATGCGTATATCCTCACTAAGGAAGAAATTCTCTAAGGCTCATATCCATACGGCTACCATTAAAACCATACGTCACCACGGCTACATGCTGACAGGTAAATGACGCATGTTTTCCCTGTTTACTCGTCTATATGTGGGGTTAGTAACTGGCCTTGCGCTGACTGTTGCTTTGTTTCTCTTTATGGGGGAAGAGTACATGCGCAAAACAGAAGTCGGTGTTTTTTTGAGTGACGGTGCTTATTTTGTCGATCAATACATTGAGCAACGAGGCACTCCGGATTCTCTCTACAAGAAGTTAACCGAAAACGGCAAGCAAGATTTCTTTATCTTTGATTTAACATTGGTTGAAAACTGGGACGGATCACCGCCTTGTCGAGATTGTAATCTGCTGTACCGTATGCAAGGGATACCTGTTTATCTTATTGATGGCAGTACCTATGCTGCGGTATTCCCTTTGCCTAACACTTCGAAGAGTTTAGTTTTCAAAGAAAAAACGGATTTCTTTAGCCCACACGTTGATTGGAATGAAGATTCTGAGATTGTATTTATACTTACTCTACTTTTGGTTGTTGTATGCAGTTTAGGCATTATGGTTTACATACCTGTACGACGTCTTGACCGCCAAATTCGGCAACTAACGGCTGCGCAACAACAATTTGGTTCTGGTGAGTTGAATACGCGAGTCGAGCTAAAGCAATTTTCGCAACCCGTGAAAGAGCTCGCCCAAGGCTTCAACTGCATGTCTGAAGAGATTGAGAGACGAGTGCGCCAAACACACATCTTTACTCAAGCTATTCCTCATGAAGTGCGCACTCCGCTGAGTCGTATTCAGCTAGCGACGGATTTAGCTCGACGCACGAGTGGTGAAATGCAGGCAGAGTTACATGACGATATTGAACGATACGTTGATGTCGTGACGGATTTAACGTCCGACATTGTCATGCTGTCTCGCTTGAGTGTGAAAAACCACTCATGGATCGATTCTGTTGAAACCATGGAACTGCCACTTTGGTGTAAAAGCCGCATGAATTACCTAGGCTTAGAGTCCGCCATGTTGAGAGCAGAAAATAAACTCGCGAACCAATTGATTCACTTTCAGCCTACTTTGGGTAACCTTGTCCTCGATAATTTACTGCAAAACGCCAAGCGTTATGGTGAGTCCTGCGTTGAGGTGACGATTCGAACGGTAGCGGATTGCTGGAGCATCGATATTGAGGACGATGGTCCGGGCATCCCTGAGGCGATGCGAGAAGAAGTATTTATGCCATTTTCGCGCTTAGACAAAAGCCGCAACGCCGACATGAAAGGCTTTGGTTTAGGGCTTGCCATCGCTACCAGTGCAGCGCGGCAACTGGGGTGGGAGCTTTCTGTCGGCGAGAGTTACTTAGGCGGCGCACGTTTTACGGTGCTTATTCCTGCCAACGGTTAGAGTAGGCACTGCGGTAGTCTGGCTCTGCGATACCTTCATACAAATCGTCACAAGCTTGCAGCGGACCTACGACGGTTTGGTAGGGTAGGACACCTGCCCAAACAGGGATGTCCATGTCTTCCGCATCGTCGTTGACGCCAAAATTGCTGATTTTCACCGATGCTTCTGTGAGTGGAATACGCAGCAGCATGGTGGCTTTGAGTTCTTTTTCATTACTCAAACGGACTTGTTCTGTTCTCCCCGGAGCGATCTGTTCAATAAAGTGATTCAGCAACCTGTCTTTCTCTTGGTTATCTTCCACCACCTCAAACTGGCCAAAGACCACAGCACTGCGATAATGCGCACTGTGGTGAAACGCACTTCGAGCCAATACCCAACCATCAAACAAAGTAAAGGTTAAGCACGTTTGCACTCCTTGTTTGAGTGAGCGTAACAGTCGACTGTTGTTGGCACCATGGATATACACGTAATCATCGACACGCCATGCCAGCATAGGGATGACCACAGGGCCTGACTCGTTGGTTATCGCAATATGAGCGATTAGGCTGTCATCTATGATGGCGTGCAGTTTGCTAACATCAGAGACGGCTTTATGTGCGCCTTTCTTAATTTCCGTTCTATTGGTGTTGGATAGCATTTTCTCTCCTTGTTTGCTCACGATTACGAGCGATTGATCCTCATTCTTTGATTGCAATGTAGCGTTTAACTGGTAGCTTAAAGAGAGCCAGTTTTAACTAATGGATGGATCCAGTTTGTCTTTGATTGATATCGGTGACCTGCATTTAAAAGACAGTGAAGGAACGCGTCAGCAAGCGTTGTTTTTGGCTATTCGCAAGAAAATTGTTCAAGGACTGTGGGTGAAGAATGGGAAGCTGCCTTCTACGCGGAAGCTTTCACAAGAGCTTAATCTAAGTAGGAATACCGTGATTTCTGCCTACGAACAGTTAGTGGCGGAAGGGTACTTGAACAGCCAAAAAGGTTCTGGCTTTTATGTTGCCGTAGAACTGCCAGAGCAGTACTTGCCTGAACCTAGTTCAGTTCAGAGAGACTCATCACCGAAAGCTCACTTTGATATCAACCGCGCATTTGCACCGGGTGTGCCGGATTTGGACGCATTTCCGATGGCGCAATGGCAAAAGTTACTCACTCGCCATATGTCTCGTACTTGCTTGTTGGGGAATCAAGATATTCAGGGTAGTTGGGCATTGCGCTGTGCTTTAGCTGACTACCTCGCATCAAGCCGTTCAGTGAATTGTTCTCCAGAGCGCATTATTATTACCTCTGGGGCGCAGCAAGCGTTGTCGATTGCGACGATGGTAGTGCTCAAACAAGGTGATAAGGTTCTGATGGAGCAACCAGGTTACGCGCAAATGCGGAAGTTGATTCAGTTCCAAAACTATCAATTTGAGCCTTTGTTCGTAACAGAGAAATTAGGTTTTGATGTGGAAGCGGTGACCTCAAGCGATGCCGATGCGCTGTATATTACACCAAGTAATCAATATCCGATGGGTACCACACTCAATACCGAGCAAAGAGGAAAGATCATCAACTGGGCGGTCGAACAATCAAGTTGGATCATCGAGGACGATTATGACAGCGAATTTCAGTTTGCTCATCGTCCCTATACCAGTTTACAGGGGCTAGCAGCTCAAATGGGTCGAGATGATCGCGTGTTGTATGTGGGTTCCTTCAGTAAAGTGATGTTTAACGGATTGCGGCTTGGCTACCTTGTAGTTCCTGAACGTTTAGTAGAGCAATGCTTAGTGGTTAAGGATGCGTTAAGTGGTGATTCGCCGACGCATACACAAGAAGCATTGGCAGACTTTATTACTGAAGGTGGGTTATTACGTCATATTCGAAAAATGCGTCGACTCTACAAAACTAAGCATGAACAGATGCATGTATCCATTCAACAGCATTTTGGCGACCGTGTTTGCGTCGTTAGCCAAGCGGCGGGGCTTCATGTTACGTTGAAATGGCAAGACGGTATGGATGAGCAGCGTTTTATAAAACTAGCAGAGCATGAAGGGATCATCTTGCGACCTTTGAGCTATTATGAACACCCAGATTTTCAAGCACGTCACTGGCATGGTGCCGTGCTTGGTTACGGCAATATCGCGTTAGAGAACATAGACGCTGGTATCCAACGTTTAGCTCACATATTTCGAAATGGGAAGCGATGACTATTCAACTACACGTGTTTGTCGCTTATGTCGCCACTGTTTCCAAGGCAGTAAAAGTAGAGTAAAAATGCCAAGTGCATAAAACATTGACCAGCCTAAACATATAAAAACACCGGTACAAAGCAGTAGGGACAGTCCCGCAAGTGTTTTACCAAATCCTCGAAGCAATTTAAAAGCGGCTAACATCGCCAACATGTAAACCAGAACGAATACACTGTTTGCGAGTTTTAGGAAAAACTCCAGATCGAGCTGTGATAGGGTTCCTATCACACAAGATATCAATAATATACCGCCAACTAATATGGTGGCTGAGAAAGGGACACCACGACGCGAAATCTTGGCTAGTGGACTAGAAGGACGATGTTCCCGAGCTTGAGCCCAGACCATTCGCGCTAGGCTCTGTGTGTATAAGTTAACGCTCGCGAAACAAGCGGAGAAACCTATCAAGCTGATTATCCATTTGGCTCCATCGCCTAGTAGTTGGGCACTAAGCCAGGGGATGGATGCGTTATCAAATTGAGCGTTACCATACGCGCCAAATTTTAAAATAACGACAGAGCATGCCCAATAGGTAGCCCCTGCTACAAAACAACCGACCACAATGGCAATAGGGAAATCTCTTTGAGGGTTTTTGAACTCTTCCCCCATATGGGCAAAAGCCTCTATGCCAACAAAACACCAGAACATCACGCCTAACGCTGCGGTAATAGGCCAAATTGACTCTTGTGTGATGGCGGGCATCACAAGATCGGCGCTGTTAACGTCGCCTTTCCATAAAAATGCGCCAACAAGTGCGAAGACACTCAAAGCAATAAGAGTTTGTAAATGACCTGATGATTTTGTGCCCATCAAGTTGACGAACACAAGAAGTACTACCGTGAGAACTTGTGCAAACAGATTGTTGCTAATAGGCTCTGGCAATATTTGTTGTAGGAAGCCTGCGGCGAGTGCAATCGCGGCCGGAACCCCTACCGGAATGACACTAACAAATAGCCAAGCGACACTACTTTCCAGTTTGGCGTTAAAGGCTTTGCGTACAAAAAAGGCTGTTCCGCCCGCGTTGGGGTATCGTTTACCCAGTTGAGCAAAAGTCAGCGCAATAGGACAAATCGCGATGAACAATAAAATCCAAGCCCATAGTGAAAAATGGCCAGCTATACCTGCTGCGATAGCCGGGATCATAAACAGCCCCGTTCCCATTAATGTGGTGGATAACTGTGCGATACCTGATGTGAGTGAAATGTCTTTTTTGAGCTCTTCCATGCGAATTGATTCATCCAATGTTATGAGGTTTATTACGAAAAAGCTTGTGGCTTCTGGTTATTTCGTTTTATGTGTTTAAGCGATGCTATTTATGTGCTGAGTACTTAAGTTGGGAATTTGATTTCAATGTGTTATCTATTTTCTGTTGAAATGGATAACAGCACTCATCTCATGCCCGCCAAATAGCATATCCAAAATGTTAATAACAAAATGATTTACTAAACCGTCAATATGACGGTTGTTTTAAATAATTCCAACAAAATGTTGGTTTCTTATGCAGTTAGAATCGGTATAGAATGAGAAAAATAAGGAAAGCTTGGTAACGGTATGGACAAGTTTGATCATAAGATTGTGGATCTGCTCAGGCACAACGCTCGGCTGTCGGTGACTGAAATTGCGGATAAAGTAAACCTTTCTCGTTCTGCGGTAACGGCCCGTATTCGTAAGCTAGAGCATGACAAAGTGATTCTAGGGTATCACGCTGAAATTGCGCCTTCGGGTGGGGATTCGATTTGCGCCTATTTTGCCTTAAAGTTCGATAAATCAACCTCTACGTATTATTGCGAATCATACGCGGACGAGTTATACAAAATTGATGGCGTAAAATGGTGTCATGCGATCAGCGGTGAGACGGACATGATGGTTTTTGTCGAAGTGCCTACGATGGCTCGCTTGAACGAAATCAGAGATCAAATTCAACGATATCCAGAGCTTCGAAACCTGATGACTCATACCGTCTTAGCTGAATTCTTTAACACGACTGGGAACCTGTTTGTGAAGTGACCATGAATGGATGCCATGTTGAAAACCCTTCAGAGCGAATATGTTAAACAACATTAATTTGAATCTACTTAGATCCTTGCATGTACTTTTAGAGGAGTGTCATGTCAGCCGGACCGCAGACCGTTTGCACATTACGCAGTCTGCCGTCAGTCGACAGCTTGCACAATTGCGCGATCTGTGTGGTGACCCACTGCTTATTCGTCAAGGTAATCAACTGATACCAACGCCACGAGCAATAGCGTTAAAATCAAAGCTTGATGCATTACTGGCTGAGTTTGACCATTTACTCGATGACCAACCTTTTGAGCCGCGGCAGTGGCAAGGTGAGCTTGTTATTGCTTCTAGTGACTACGTGGCGCAATACGTATTGCCCGATATTGCCTCTCACTTGGGTGAACAAGCGCCACAGTTAGATATGGCGTACCGACTGTGGCAACCCAACTTTCTTGATAAACTTCATGAGACGGGCATCCATATCGCGTCTTCTATGTATCCAGAAAAACCACAGAGTGTGTCGAGCGTTAAAATTGGTGAGGATTCATCAGTTTGTTTGATGAAATCTTCTCATCCGTTAGCAAAGCAGGACCAGATCAGTATTGAAGACTTGATTTCATATTCACACATCAAAGTGACTGGCGGCGGAGACAAAGATTCCTACACTGATTTAGCATTGAAAGAGCTAGGGCACACCCGCCACGTTACCTTTAAGGTTCCATTCTTCTCTGCTGCGATCAATCGCTTAGTTGCAAGTGAGCACCTGATGGTGGCTCCTGAACATATTGCCGTTAACCTCGCTAAGCATTGGGACTTAACCCATAAAGCATTACCACTCGAAACACCTATTCATCAATATTGGTTAATGTGGCACCCCAAATACGACACGGATCCTGCGCATAAATGGGTGCGAGAAGAGATTCGCTCAGTAATGCAAATTTCTGAATATTCCATTCGCTAATACGTACACCGTTTAGCTATGACTTGAAGTCATGATTAGTATGAATAACTTTGATTTCTAATTATACCTCTTCCGTTGATAGAGTGAGCGTCAAAGAGGGGAGATTCTTATGACACTAACAGTTTGGTTATCACTTTTTACCGTGTGTTTATTAGGGGCTATGTCACCAGGTCCCAGTTTAGCTATTGTCGCTAAGCACTCGTTGGCTGGTGGACGTATCAATGGATTAGCTACGGCTTGGGCTCATGCGTTTGGCATTGGTATATATGCGTTTATTACCTTGATTGGGCTCGCTGTTGTTTTGCAGCAAAGCCCGATGCTGTTCAAGACGATTAGCCTTGTGGGTGCGGCATATCTTGCGTATTTAGGGTTTAATGCTTTGCGTTCAAAAGGTGGTGTGGCTGCGAAGTTGGAGTCAGGTGAGGAAACAACGGTAATCCAGTCTGCGCGAGAAGGCTTTTTTATCTCGATTTTAAGTCCCAAAATTGCTTTGTTTTTTATCGCATTATTCAGTCAGTTTGTCGCGCTCGGTAATGATTTGAGTAATCAGATGATCATTGTTGCCACGCCGTTTGTTGTGGATGGGCTTTGGTACACCTTTATTACCCTAGTGCTATCGAGCTCTAAAGTCGTTGACAGAATTCGCTCTAAGGCAGTGTTGATTGATCGTTTGTCAGGGGTAGTACTCATGCTGCTGGCTCTTAGAGTGGTCGTAACGGTATAGACAAGCTCGCAAGACAGAAATACTAAAAGCAGCCCGTGTGGCTGCTTTTCAAAAAAGCACCCTGCCATTTTAAGGACAGGGTGAAAGCAAGAAGTTTCTCAGGAGCGGTCTGGGGAGAGAAACTCATCTAAATCTTATTTACTTACCGTCGAACCTCTTCAAATTCACCTTCAATCGCATCTGCTTTACCTGTATTAAATTCATATTCTTCGTGCATTTCTCTCTGCATTTTCTTGACGCGATTTTCAATACGCTTGCCGGTAATTAATGCTGCGATGGTCAACGGAATCGCAATGATCAAGCTAAATACTAACGTAAAAAAGCCGGTAATCAGTGCTAGTGCAGTTACAATAATCCGATTCATAATCATGACCTCTCTGTAATTTATGTGCTCAGATTAATGCTGTGAACATGAACAAAACATGAATGCTGACGTTTACTTTGTCCGGAGAGTGTCAAATGAATGAAACGAAAAAACGCCTGAGAGTGATCAGGCGTATAAACGGGGAAAAATATTAGTAATGCGCATGGCGCTTATTATTTAGAACAAATATGAGATATTGTCCGTTACGCTATGTGGTTAACGTTGTGGAGCAAAGTTCACCTATCGAGGGAATGTTTGGTAACGAACACCCATCATTTGTTCCATACAGTGCACAACTTGGCAGCTGTAACCGAATTCGTTGTCGTACCAGATGTAAAGTACACAACGCTTGTCTTGTGCGATAGTCGCTTGACCATCTACGACGCCTGCATGGCGAGAGCCAACTAAGTCAGTTGATACAATTTCTGTTGAATCGGTGTAGTCAATCTGTGCCGAAAGCTCAGAGTTCAACGCCATTTCACGCAAGTAATCGTTCAGTGAATCACGGTCTACGTCTTCACCTAAGTTTAGATTAGCGACTGCCATAGAAACGTTTGGTGTCGGTACGCGTATCGCGTTGCCTGTTAGCTTGCCTGCAAGCTCTGGCAATGCTTTAGCAACTGCTTTTGCCGCACCTGTTGAAGTCAGAACCATGTTTAGTGAAGCACTACGTCCGCGACGGTCACCAGAGTGGAAGTTGTCGATCAAATTTTGGTCGTTTGTGTATGAGTGCACGGTTTCAATATGGCCAGAAAGAACACCATATTTATCGTTCAGAGCCTTAAGGACTGGCGTGATTGCATTTGTTGTACAGCTTGCCGCAGAGATGATGGTGTCATCTTCTTTAATTACCGACTCATTTACACCGAATACAACGTTTTTGATGTCACCTTTACCTGGTGCTGTTAGCAGTACTTTCTCTGCGCCTTTACACGCTAAGTGCTGGCTCAGACCTTCAGAATCACGCCAAACACCTGTGTTATCAACAACTAGCGCGTTATTGATACCGAAAGCTGAGTAATCCACTTCGCTTGGGTTATTTGCGTAGATGATTTGGATGTAGTTGCCGTTAACGATCAGTGCTTTACGCTCTTCATCGATAACAATGCTACCGTTGAACTGACCGTGAACTGAGTCACGACGCAGCAAGCTAGCACGCTTCTCCAAATCGCCTTTTTTACCGCCACGAACCACAATCGCACGTAGTCTTAGTGGGTAACCTGGACCACTTTTCTCAATGAGAAGGCGAGTAAGTAGTCGACCAATGCGACCGAACCCGTAAAGAACCACATCACGCGCTTTCAATGAAGAATCTGCGTCGCGAGCGCCATCAAGTGCAGTGATAAGGAAATCGTTTAGAGAGCTTGTATCGTCATGTTCATTCCAGTACATAGTTGCCAATTGGCCAACATCGACACGGCATGAAGAAATGCTCATTTCACAAAGCGCTTGAATAATAGGCATCGTGTGCTCAAGCGAAAGTGGGTTACCGGTATAACGTCTTGCAACGCGATGAGTTTTGAGAATGTCTATAGTAGTAGCATTAATAAGCGTTTTACCAAACAGAACCACTTCGATTCCTTTTTGACGATATAGCTTACCAATTAGAGGGGAAATAGATTCAGCAATCGTTTGGCTAGTTTGCCAGTCTTGGAGATATTTCTCTGGACTCATTGTTGTATTAGACCTTTCACGTTTTGGGGGCTAACCATACTCTCTGCTGTTGCCTCTTCGGCAGCGTGCAAGAGTGTGGTGGGTTATGTAATCGGGTTGTAATAGTTATGTGTGCGGATTCTAAGGTCGGAGTCCTTATTCTGCTAGGAAAATTAAATCCAGTGTAAAACACTACTTAAGGGGACGTTAGTGGTGGATTAATGTGACTAAAGCAGTGGTTTTCACGTATTGACATTTAGAAAGTAACTTACTTTTTTTGCGATGATAACGTTTGCTTTCAAATTAGTTTTGTTGACAAAAATGGATATTTTGCATTTTTGTGTGATTTGACTCGATAAGGCAACTCAATAGGTAAACATACAATAGATGATTTCCTGAAAAGTGATGCGACTCTTAGTTGTGAGTGAAACTTTATTGTTTGCATCCAACTTTAAGATCAAAAAATATGACTTGAATCACAATTGCCACTTCATTAGCCGATGATAAAACACTCACAATAACCATAATCTAGGTAGGTGAATGTTGTTTGAAAGTAACAATGTCGTATATGCCTTTCAATGCAAGAAACTAGTCTAATATTAAATAAACGGATGAAATCAACCATTAGGCTGATGGATGTTGAGATTATCAATAAAAACACGCTTAGCACTCCTCGCACTATTACCCGCTGTGGTAATAGTGGTGTTTGCAGTTCAGCAGTTTTCTGATAATGCGTTGCGCGTGAGCCGTCTCAATCAAACGGTTAGCAATATTCAAGGTTTCCAATTGATATCCAAGGCCTCCCACTTTATTTACTCCATAGAGAAAGTACGCCGACAGCCTGATCTTCAAGTCTCTGCAGCCATTAATATTGAAGAACAAGGTGAAGTTATTTCTTCTTTGCATCAAAAGTTTGTGAGTAACCCTAATACTGCTGAGTATGCTGATGAACTGAAAGAAGCCATGCTGGGGGTATTGTCAGGTAGATTGAGTGAGATGGACGACCTGGGTGATTGGGCATTTCAACAGCTCCAAAATATGTCGCGCTCTTTGTTGCAAAATCATCAATGGTATGGCAGTGACGATGGCATTCGCATGCAAAATTTTATTGCCTACCTTGCTCAGCTCTCTTTTTGGACACAGAAAGAAGCTTGGCTGACGAACCGTTTAGTCCAAGACCCTGAGAGTCGGCTAAGTCAAAGTATGTTTTATCAGGCGATTGACCGACAGCAGCAAAATTTGGATGCGTTTTTAAACTTAGGTGGGTCATACGAGCAAGTGGATAAATTGCTTGGCTTGTTTACTTCGCCGAGATATCAGAGAAACTTAGCGTCTCGCGGACAATTAATGTCAGGAGACATGTCACAAAGTGACTACACCGCGTATTTAAAAGAACTCGATTTTCGTGTGCAGCGCTTACAAGTGCTCATTGATGGGTTCACCAAACAAACTGAGCAGTCGCTTCTCACGCAGGTTCATGAACAAAAGGCCAATATAGCGATGATCAGTTTTGGCGTCGCCTTAGTGGTTATCCTGCTTTGTTGGCTCGGATTTAGTACTTGGTTCCGAGTTAACAGCAAACTCGATGCGATCATTCATACTTTAAACGCGTTGATCAACTCCGAAGAGAAGCAAACAAAAGTCAAAGTTGATGGAAGTGATGAACTGACCATTTTTGCTCAGCAAGTGAATCGAGTGGTTGAAGAAATGCAGAGACAAACTGAAGAAATACTGCATGCAAAAGAGTCAGCAGTATCGGCTAATCGTGCAAAATCTGTGTTTCTTGCCAACATGTCACATGAAATACGCACGCCCCTTAACGGGATCATGGGCATGACAGAAATACTCTCTCAAAGTGAGTTGTCTTCGCATCAACAAGAAGTTGTTGATGACATTGACTCCTCATCTCAAACACTGCTTACTTTACTTAACGATATATTGGATCTCTCTAAAATCGAGTCTGGACGATTGGAGCTGTCACTAGTAGAAGCGGATATCCGAGAAGTCGTGTATCAGTCGGTGATTTTATTCCAATCCAAAGCAACATCTAAACAGCTAAAGTTAGGTATTAATTTAGCTGAAAATATCCCCATTCGCGTGATGGTCGATGATCATCGTGTCAAACAGGTAGTTACGAATCTGGTATCGAATGCGGTTAAGTTTACCGAAAGTGGGCATGTATGCGTTGATGTTAGTTATGAGGAATTACTTGAGAAAGAACGTGGAGTGCTGACGTTTAAAGTAGAAGATACCGGAATAGGCATTGATCAAGATAAGTTAACCACGATTTTTGAACCCTTTACTCAGGAAGATGAAGGAGTGTCGAGGCAATTTGGCGGTACAGGGTTGGGTTTGGCAATTTGTTGTCAGCTTGTGTCGATGATGGGGGGCAAGCTCGTAGCAACATCTACAAAAGGAGTGGGCACATGCTTTGAATTCTCGATTGAGGTTGAAGCAATTCCGGTGTTTGGCTGGCGTTCGGAGGTGATTAATAAAGGGCTTTTGATCTGCTCAAATTACGACTACGCCGACCAAGTATTAAAAGAGTGTCGCTTAGCGAAAATCAATCTCTTTGGTGTTAATAATGTGAATGAAGTGCAAGCGATAAATGATGACTTTGATGTCATATTTCTGTGCCACAGTAACGACGCTAATACCGATGAAATCTTGGATAATCTATCATTTAATTACGATCTTCGCCGTGTGATTATTTGCCAGCATCATTTATCCACTCCCTACGAAAATGCAGAAAAAGTACATGCCGTACTCACATTACCTTTCCTTGGCAATCGATTTAAGCATGTCATTGATGATTTAGCTAAGGTTGAAAAGACCATATCAAGTGACAATGTCACCAATAATGTTGTCAGCTCTGAATATCGAGCGTCGCGCTCTCATCGCAGGATCTTAATTGCGGAGGATAACTTGATGAACCAGAAAATAGCGAGTTTCTTTCTGGATAAAGCAGGTTATGACTATTTGATAACAAGCAACGGTCAAGAAGCGTTAGAAGCCATCACAAAGGGAGAAGAATTCGATGCAATTTTAATGGACTGCATGATGCCCGTGATGGATGGACTGACCGCGACGAAAGAAATTCGTCGTTGGGAAAAGAAAGCAGGACGTGAAAAAACGATGATTATCGCACTCACTGCGAGTGTTTTGGAAGAAGACATCCACAACTGTTTTGCGGCAGGCATGGATGCTTATTTACCTAAGCCGTATAAATCGAACCAGTTATTTGAGCTCTTTAGTGAATTAAAACTCGCCTAGCTAACATTTCAACTTAGACAAGGCGTCAAAACGATAAAGCCCCACTTCAGGGGCTTAGTTCTGATTATTCATTGTTGTGCGTTGGCTTGCGCGCCTGCGAGTTTGCGTATGGTTTGGCGATAGGTTAGGTATGCGGAAACACCAGCTAACAGGTTGCCGATACAAGCGCCTAAGAGTAAACCTCGGATTCCATCCATTTGAGCGCCAACCCACAAGCACGGTAGGAAAAAGACAAACAAGCGCAGCGCTGAAATGGTGAGCGCGGTGTAAGATTTGCCTAATGCATTACAAAGAGAAACCATTAGCATACAAACCCCTAATGAACCCAAACTGATCGGCACTATCAGTAAATGCATTTCCAAGACTTGCTCCACTTGCACATCACTTGTCATCAATAATGCGAGTGGGTTTGCGACGGCAAATGTAATGGCAGCAATCAAAAGTTGGAAACCTAGAATGAATTTTACGGCAATACTGACGAGCCTTTGGATATCTTCATAGTTCTTTGCTCCAAGTAAGCGTCCAACCATTGGAGGCATAGACATTGTCAGCGCCAAGACCGAAACGATAGCAAAGAACTCATAGCGTGAACCAAGCGCCCAAGCGGCGACTGCTGCGGTTCCAAAGCTTGCCAATAATTTTGTTGCTAGCATGGAAGACAACGGTGGCAGCAGTTGGCTAATCATCGCAGGGCCCATAATGTTACCGATAGATGCAACACTTTTGGCTACGTTAAGATCTTGCCATTGTGTCGTTGCCCAGTGATTCTTTTTCACGCGAGGAGCGACGACTAAAATACCAAACCCAAAAGCGACGATGGTTGCTATTGCCGCTCCGTTAATACCCAAGTCAAACGTGAAAATAAATAGCGGATCGAGTACAAGGTTCACGCCGCTGGTTATCATCATCATTGTGCCAGGTAACATTGTATTGCCATTAGCTCGGCAGATACTGTAATAAAAATACAAAACCGCACCAGTCCATGAGCTTAATAACCACCAAGGCCAGTAACTGTCGATTATCGGCATAACAGATTCTGGAGCGCTTAATAGAGCTAAAATGGGGTAGCGCAAAAGCCAAATTAGCCCGCCAAAAATAGCGACACCAATTGAGCCGATCATCAATACCAATCCGCCAAGTTGTTTGGCATACTGGCTTTCATTCGCCCCAAGAGCTTTAGAAATGACCGCTGTCGTTGCGATCCCTAGACCGACTTGAATGCCGATAATGACCATTTGCAAAGGCAGAGTGAAACCTTGAGCGGCTAACGGTAAAACGCCGAGCTGACCGATAAACGC
Organism: Vibrio sp. OPT41; assembly: GCF_015163595.1. Lineage (NCBI taxonomy): Bacteria > Pseudomonadati > Pseudomonadota > Gammaproteobacteria > Vibrionales > Vibrionaceae > Vibrio > Vibrio sp. OPT41. The sequence continues at coordinate 139,673 of NZ_JADDYH010000054.1, forward strand.
GCTATCCACAAGCTGAAAGCTCATTAAAGACAGAACGCCAAAAAGCATTGGCCAGGTCATCGTAAATAATTGTTTTGCAAGCGTTGGTTGTGTACTTGTCGTAGTTGAAGACATAGAAAGCTGAATGCGTTAGGAATAAGAGTTAGATTGATTGTACACGGCGGTTAGTTTAGAGACAAAAATAAACCCCGAGGAAGATATTCTTGCTCGGGGTTCGAAAATCTAGCTCACGCGTTTATTTTTTGCCGCTAGTTTGCTTGTCTTCTTCAGTCAGCTCACGAATGCGACGGCTGATGTCACGACGTGCTTTAGAGATCTCAGCGCTTTTAATGATGTGGTCATCAACACGATCTTCATAGTCTGCTTTCATATTTTTGATGATTGCGACGATTTCATCGTGAGTCATTTCTGGTTTGATGTAGTCTAGAAGGTTTTCTAGAAGATCAACACGTTTGCGGTTATCACGAACTTTCTTCTCGTTATCAAGAAGCTCACGTTTTAGTTTGTTTTTACGACGAGCTTGGTTAACGATTTCAAATACGCTACTCATAGTTCTCTTTCCTAATTTTATGAATATCTTCCTCGATTAAAGCACAACATCCAGTGGCATAACAGTCTTTAGATCAATAGCAATGCAGAGTTGAACATTTCTCAACCAATTGCGCTGTGTCCATATAATCGTGCTGCTTTCTTCGAGTTTTGGCCAACAACGTAGAATCCATCGATTCATTGTCATAACGTGGCCTTCACTATATTATCAACACCATTGAATGCAAAATGATGAACTTGATATGGACTCTGGTAACACTGCGGAGCAAGTAAATAGTCAAGATAATGAGCAAGTCACTCGCTCTGTGGCTGAAAAGTTAAAAACGGCGTATATCAACGCTCGTGAGCAACTCGAAATCATCGAAGTTGAGCTTAATCGTTCAAAAATAATGATGGTCGACCAAGATGGCAATTTGACGAGAGTGCCGATTCTCTCGGAGCATTGATACCTGACCCTATTCGTAAGGGGTGTCAGGTCTTACGCTATGCTTTAGCCTGACACCAACACCTGAACCGCTAACGCTTCTTGCACTGCTGTGTGAATTTATGGCGTATGATTTCGAAGCGATTTAGGTACAAAGTCAAATGCAAAAATAATAAGGAAATGCATTATGAAAGTTGAGCTAACGGCAATTGAAGCACGAGTTATTGGTTGCTTGATCGAAAAAGAAGTCACTACCCCAGATCTTTACCCCCTCAGCCTGAACGCATTAACCAACGCGTGTAATCAAAAAAGCAACCGTGATCCCGTGATGTCACTCTCTGAGTCAGACGTTCTCGATGCCGTTGATGCTCTTATTGAGCGCAGGCTCGTCAGTGACGAAAGTGCGTTCAACAGCCGCGTCAGCAAGTATCAACACCGTTTCTGTAATACGGAATTTGGTGATTTAAAGCTGACAGAGCAGGAGAAGGGCATTGTATGCTGTATGCTTTTGCGCGGTGCTCAAACACCTGGGGAAATTCGTACTCGTACTAATCGTCTCGCGACATTTCATGATGTAAAAGAAGTGGAAACGGTCCTTGAGCATTTAGCAAGCGAAGAGAAAGGACCATTAGTGGTCAAATTACCACGTGAGGCTGGTAAGCGGGAGTCGCGTTATATGCATTTGTTCTGTGGTGATGTTGATGCGTCCGAACTTGCAGCGCCTGTGTCTGCTGCAAGCTCGAGCTCCGATCGAGTAAGTCAGCTAGAGCTCGAAGTCGCTCAGCTGAAAGAAGAGCTGGATGAATTAAAAGCTAAGGTTGAGTCACTGCTTTCATGATGGAAAATACAACGCAGCGTTGGAGTGTCTACCTGATACGAAATAACCGCAACGCGTTGTATTGTGGTGTTACCAATGATGTTGAACGAAGATTCAATCAGCACCAAACCGGAAAAGGAGCGAAAGCTTTGAAGGGAAAAGGCCCTTTGGTATTGGAATGGTCATCGGATTTTGAGTCAAAGACGCTTGCCATGCGAGCAGAGTACTATATTAAGCAACTAACTAAAGCGAAAAAAGAGCTGCTCGTTATGTCAAAAGCAAATATTGTCGTCGACGAACATCAACAAATGATGTTAGAGATAGTGGCACTCTGATAAGCCCTTGCTACGCAAAGATACACGGAAACCGCCTATGTCACATTGGCGGTTTCTTTTTGTTTTTGGAGTACCATGTAGGAATAAACTGACGCATAATGGGCTGGTGTTCTGTTTACAGGTCCTGAGTATGAAAAGCGCGAAATGTCTCTACGTCATCGAGACAAAGGAAGCGACTCAATGTACTTTATTTGCATCCACTCAGACCAAGAACCAATTTACTATTGAAACAGGCACTAAGAGGAAGGTAGATTACAAGAGTATAGGATGACTCGGCTAGGTAATGAATAGAGCTGAATTAGGCTCATAAAAAAGCTAAAAGAGCAGTAGATGAAAAAAGCGTTAGTATTCTCCCTGATTTCAATGGCCGCTTTTGCGCCGAATGTGCAGGCCACCCAAGTTCTTAATGGGTATTGGGCATATCAAGAGTTTTTAGACCAGTTTCCACAACAGAAGCAGCTAACTAGTGCGTTGGCTGAAGTGGTAAGAGAAACCCCTGTACCCGTAGCAAAAGACAAGAAGCGTCCACTGAAAATTTCTGTTGTTTATCCAGGGCAGCAGATCTCTGATTATTGGATTCGAAACATCGATGCGTTTGAAAAACGCCTAGATAAGCTTGATATCGACTATCAACTAAATCAGGTGTTTACTCGTCCTAATGCAGATATAAAGCAACAAAGTTTGTCTTTAATGGAGGCGCTGAAAAGCAACTCCGATTACTTGATCTTTACTCTAGATACCACAAGACATCGTAAGTTTGTTGAGCATGTCTTAGATTCAAAGAAAACCAAGTTAATTTTACAAAATATCACCACACCTGTTAGGGATTGGGAACATCATCAGCCGTTTCTTTATGTTGGTTTCGACCACGCAGAAGGAAGTCGTGAATTGGCCGTTGAGTTTGGCAAGCGTTTCCCTAAACATAGCCACTATAGTGTTCTCTACTTCTCAGAGGGCTACATTAGTGACATCAGAGGCAACACTTTTATCAACCAAGTGAACCGCGATAATCAATTTGAACTACAATCTGCTTACTACACCAAAGCAACAAAGCAATCTGGGTATGAAGCTGCAAAAGCCAGTTTGGAGAAGTATCCGGACGTTGACTTCATTTACGCGTGTTCTACCGATGTAGCATTAGGTGCTGTTGACGCTCTTAAAGAGTTAGGTCGTGATGATGTCATGATCAATGGTTGGGGCGGCGGTTCAGCAGAGTTAGAGGCGCTTTCTAAAGGGGAGTTAGACGTTACCGTTATGCGTATGAACGATGATACAGGTATTGCAATGGCTGAGGCCATTAAGTGGGATTTAGAAGGAAAGCCAGTTCCCACTGTTTACTCTGGTGATTTTGAAGTCGTTACCAAATCGGACTCTCCAGAAAGAATTGAAGCATTAAGAAAACGTGCATTTAGATACTCAGATAATTGATGACAACTACATCAAAAACAAGAAAGCGTCGCTCACTGTCGACGCTTATTACCAAAATAATTATTCTCGTACTTGCTCCGATCATTCTAGGCATCTTTGTTCAGAGTTATTACTTCTCGAAGCAGATTATTTGGCAGGAAGTCGACCGAACCAAGCAGCAGACCTCTGCCCTGATCCTGAACATTTTTGATAGCCATTTTGCAGCGATTCAGATTCATCACAACAGCAATTCGAAAAGTGATGTTGTATTGGATTTTTATACAGAACGTGATGAAGAGGCACTCAATTACTTTTTCATGAGTATTGACCAGAGTGATCCTTCCCATACACCAGAGTTTCGTTTCCTAACCGATCATCAAGGTATTATTTGGGACGATGGCAACGCGCATTTCTATGGCATCAACAATCTGATACTTAGCCGACTTGCCAGTCAGGTGACCTTTAGCAACAACTGGTATTATCTACCCTCACAGACCCCGATGGGAACTCGCCATCTGTTACTTCGTCGCGTACCCGTTTTACAACCTAAAACCGGTGAAGTGATGGGGTACTCTTACAATGTTGTTGTTTTAGATAATAACTTTGGGTTGATGGAAAGGCTAAAAAATGAAGGCAACGTCGACAATGTTGTGTTGGTCGCTAACAACACACCATTGGCAAGTTCATTAGTAGGAGATGAGGCTTATCAAATATTTGACGTACTCAAACGACGAGAGTCCCAGCACAAGCTTGACCAATTATTGATCATCAAAACCCCTATTGAGGTAAATGCCGCCGAGACTGACTTGTGCTTGCTTACTGTGCAAGACAATCAGAGCGTGGTGACATTGCAAATCCAACACCTGCTAGCAATGCTAGCCTCAGTTATCGGTATGGTCATGATTGCGCTAATGACTAAAGAATGGATCGAGAATCGTGTAGTTGAAGAGTTAGGATCCCTGATGGCATATACTCGCTCGGCTCGTGAAGAAAAAGGATTTGAGCGTTTTGAGGGGTCAGATATTGAGGAATTCGATCATATTGGTTCGACACTAGAAAACACTTTTGAAGAGCTTGAAGCACAAAAGCGGTCTTTCCGCGACCTGTTTAACTTTGCGTTATCACCTATTATGGTGTGGTCTGAATCGGGTGTACTTGTCCAAATCAATCCGGCAGCACGCAAAGAGTTAGTCATGGAAAACGATGTTGAAACCATGCACCCAGTGTTCAAAGGTTTCAAAGAAAAGTTGATGCCACATCTTCGCATGGCGGCTCAGGGAGCTACGTTGACAGGCGTTAATGTGCCAATTGGAGACAAAGTATATCGCTGGAACTTATCGCCGATTCGAGTTGATGGAGATATTAGCGGTATTATTGTTCAAGGTCAGGATATAACCACGCTTATTGAGGCGGAAAAACAGAGTAACTTGGCGCGCAAAGAAGCAGAGAAATCTGCTCAAGCCCGTGCCGACTTTCTGGCTAAAATGAGCCATGAGATCCGAACGCCAATCAATGGAATTTTAGGGGTTGCTCAATTGCTAAAAGACTCTGTGGAAACAGAAGAGCAGAATAACCAAATTGACGTACTTCGGCATAGTGGTGAGCACTTACTTGCTGTTTTGAATGATATTTTGGACTTTTCGAAGATTGAGCAGGGTAAGTTTAATATCCAAAAGCACCCGTTTTCTTTCACTGATACAATTCGAACGTTAGAAAACATTTATCGTCCTATTTGTGAAAGTAAAGGCGTCAACCTTGTCATTGAAAACAAAATAGATCCCAATGTTGAAATCTTTACTGACCAAGTTCGTCTGAACCAAATTTTATTCAACCTAGTCAGTAATTCTGTGAAGTTTACGCCCTCGGGTAGCGTGCGCTTGCATGCGGAACTGGAGCAGTTCTATGGTGCTGACAATAGCGTGCTGGTCGTGGAAATTACGGATACAGGTATCGGCATCGAGTCTGACAAACTCGACCAAATGTTCGAACCTTTTGTTCAAGAAGAAGCAACAACGACTCGAGAATACGGTGGTAGTGGCTTAGGGCTGACCATTGTGAAGAGCCTTGTCGACATGCTGGAAGGTGATGTTCAAGTCCGCAGTCAGAAAGGTTTAGGAACGACTTTTGTCATTACAATGCCAGTGAAAGATCGTGAGCGAGTACTCACCCCTCTTGATTCGAGTTTGCGAGTTAAGCCAGGTGAACTATTTGCAGAGAGTCTCAAAGTGTTGTTGGTAGAGGATAACCATACTAACGCATTCATTCTAAAAGCGTTTTGTAACAAGTACAAAATGCAGGTTGATTGGGCGAAAGATGGGTTAGAAGCAATGGAATTCTTAAAAGATCATACTTACGATTTGATACTGATGGACAACCAACTTCCGCATCTTGGTGGAATTGAAACGACCAAAGAGATCCGACAAAAGCTAAAACTAGGCACGCCAATTTATGCGTGTACTGCTGACACCGCGAAAGAAACCAGTGACGCCTTTATGGAATCGGGTGCAAATTACGTGCTTCTCAAGCCGATTAAAGAAAATGCGCTCCATGAAGCATTTGTGGATTTTAAACAGCGGTTCTTAGTCGAGCGAACATGAATAATTGGCTCACTACGAGATAACCCAATTATTCATTATCTGAAAAGCACAACACCATGACTGTGGGTTGTGCTTTTTTGTATCTGACCCTTTTACTCTTATACAAATCAGACTTTATTGGTCTCGACGTTTGTTGTGTACATCGCTGCATTTCAAGTTCAAACATAGTGTTGTGTTACTTAGATTTCTGCCCCTTCACTGACACACCCAACGTGATTTCAATCACAAAAAGATATTTACTTAGCGTGCTAACTATTTTATATTACTTAGCACGCTAAGTAATTGAGTAGATCTTATGATTCAAGACATCAACAGTTTGCGAGACCTTTCTCTGGCTGAAAAATTATCTCGTGTTGCTCGTTTGTGGAAAATGGTTGCAGATCGCGAGTTAGAGCCTTTAAACCTAACGTATCCGCGTTGGACTGCGTTATGGAAGCTTTATCGAATGGGTGACAACATCAGTCAGAAGCATTTGGCTGAAGCGCTTGAGATCGAGTTAGCGTCGTTGATGCGAACATTAAAATTATTAGAAGAGCAATCTCTGATCGTTCGCCATTGCTGTGAACACGATAAGCGAGCACGTATTGTTAGCCTCACAGAAGAGGGGAAAACCCTACTAAAGCAAATGGAGGCTCGAATTCTTCAAGTTCGAAGCAAGCTCCTAACGGACATCAACGACCAGGAACTTCAGCAGCTTTCATTGATTCTTGATCAGATTGCTCACAATGCGCTTGATTCACTTAGCGAATAAGTCAGAAAACCGAATAAAAAGAGAAGTAAACGCCTATGACTCCAGATCAAAAATTCGCACGTTGGATCAAATATTCTTGCGTCGCGTTTGTCCTTGTCTTTGCCTATTTTCTAGTTGCAGATCTCGCCATGCCGTTGACGCCTCAGGCAATGGCAACGCGTGTGGTAACTAAAGTGGCCCCCCGTGTGAGTGGGCAGATTACGCATCTTTATGTTGCCAACAACCAAGAAATAAGCCAAGGCGATCTACTATTTCAGATTGATCCCCAGCCTTATCAGCTCGCCGTAGAAAAGGCTCAACTTAACCTTGAGCGTGTGATTCAAAACAACGAACAACTTGATGCTTCTATTGCGGCGGCAAAAGCAGACGTTGAAGCGAGCAAAATCGTGGCGGAACAAAAAGTTCGCGAAGCAAAACGTCTTAATACCCTGTTTCACCGTAATGGTACTTCGCAACAGCAGCGCGATGACGCACAGAGCAGTGCAACGGCAGCTAAAGCGAACTTACTGGCCGCACGTGCTCGTTTAAAAGAGTTGGAAGTAAACCGCGGTGATTTAGGCGCGACGAATGTGAATATCCGCGTAGCGCAAAACCAGCTAAAACAAGCGGAACTTAATCTGTCTTACACTCAAGTCTCGGCGGAACATGATGGCGTTGTCGCTAACTTGCAGCTGGAGACGGGGGCCTATGCGGCAGCTGGTACACCTCTTGTCGCTTTAGTCTCCGATGACGTGGATATCATTGCCGACTTTCGTGAAAAGAGTTTACGACACTTTAATCAGAACAGCCGTGCGTTAGTGGCTTTTGATAGCTTACCTGGTGATGTATTTGAAGCTCGTATTACGAGTGTGGATGCCGGGGTCAGCTCGGGTCAATTCGATGCGGATGGTCGCTTAGCAACACCAACTGACTCAAACCGTTGGGTGAGAGACGCGCAGCGCTTACGTTTACATTTAGCTATCGATGAACCTCAGCAGCGCGCATTTCCAGCAGGGGCACGAGCAACCGTGCAGTTGTTGCCAGAAAACTCATTATCTGGTTGGTTAGCGAGGTGCCAGATCCAATTCTTGAGTCTTCTTCATTATATTTATTAACGAGGAGGCGATATGAAGTTATGGGACCACCCCATGTCGGAAAACGACTTCCGTCAGTGTTTGCGCATTGCAACTGGTGCGACCATTGGTTTCACTTTGTGTAAAGTATTTGGTTGGAACTATGGCGTATTCTTTACTGTAACCCCGATGCTGTTACTTGGAATGGTGCCAGTCATGAGTCTACATGCCGCACGACAACTGATTTTTTCAGCGGTTGTGTGTGGATTAGAAGTTGGTGTGCTTGGTGGGTTATTTGGTGGGCACCCAGGCATGATGACAATCATTGCATTCGGGTTGTTCCTGTATAAATTCGCCTGTATGTCAAAAGGGAGCTTATTCTTATTTGGAGCGAACAGCGTACTGAGCTTAAGCATCATGCTGCACTTTGCGAGTTATCCAACCACTGACTTAAATGACCTAATATTTAGCAACCTGCAAGCGAATGTTATTTCAGTGATCGTTGCTTATGTGGTGACATTTTTGATTCCCGATGCGGAACCTCGTCAGCCACCAGCGAAACCGTCGCAGCCTAAACAGAGTCATCGAATGCGTCATGAAGCCCTTATGGGGGCGAGTATCGCTACAATGTCTTTCCTTGTATTCCAGCTATTTGACCTCAGTGACTCTATGTCTGCTCAGGCGACAACCTTGCTTTTATTGTTTCCTATGCATTGGAACGGTGCTTTAGGGTATGCGCGAAAAAGAGCAATGGGAACCTTGATGGGGGTGACCTTTGGTATCGTCGGACAACTTGTATTATACGATTGGTCGGATACTTTATTGTTTATCGTCCCATTGCTTTGGATTGGGGCTATGATGTTCAGCTATATGCACGTGAAAGAATCTAGCGGTTCGGGAGCCGGATTTGGCGGCTTAACCACATTAGGCATTTTGTTCGGCCAATATCTTACTCCGGATGGTGACTTAATGTTCAGTGCGCTGTATCGCGTGAGCAGTATTTTGTTTGCTATTGTTGCGACGCTGCTTGTGACCTATACGGTTCACAGAATACTCAACAGCTTTGAGGCGACGCGCTTTAGCGAGCAGTAATTTCAGACGTTACTGGTTAGAAAGGATTGCTCCAGTAACTCTGTTTTTAGTTCGTGAGTCATCTCAATGGAACTAGCAAACTTAATTCCAACTACCCATCCCTTCGCCAATTTCTTAATGTTGGCAATGACACATCGATTTTCTTCTCCGATATAGTGGCTTAACGGGCATTCGATGGTAACACTCTCACCCACGTTGAATTCGGGCTCAATCAAGGTTGATATACCAACACCTGCTAGAGAGAAATCGATAAGGCTACCGTCGTAGACATTCCCTGCATGAATAACGTTACAGTCCATTTGCAACTTGTAACGCTCATGTTCTCGAACTGGTTTGGTTGCAAATGTTCCTGGAATGCGGATAAACAAAAGGGGGGATGGTCGAACGGTCGTCGTCAGTACGCTGGACTTAAACGCAATGACATGGCCTAACTCCGTATCTGATACACCACGCACGATGACATCGGCGTTGGGGAGTTTTCTCATCACTTGCTCTTCAAGCAAACGCATTGGTATATCAAGAATCAAATAAGCATTTTCTTTCATCCCCAGATAGGTGGTGGAATACGTATATTGATCCTTAGGCCCAAATTCGAAATTAGTAGAAAGTTTCATTCCCGGTTTGAGAAACCTATGCAGTTCATCTTTAGTATGAGTGGCTGGCATCACATTGGCGTTTTAATTATTAGTTGAGCTGAGGCTATCAAAACGCCATTTTGTTATTCAAGATAGTAAGGCATAAGTTTTTGTAAAATCATCGCTATCTGTGAAGTGGTGGGCGATAAGTTTGGCTCATTCCACCTTTCATAAAGATTTGGCTTGCCACAATACTGCCGCATGTGACCAACATCAGAGCTAACCAAGTGAGAGAATCTGGTTGTTCACCAAAAATTGGAACGGCAAGAAGTGTCGCGACGACTGGAGTTAATGAACCAAAAGCTGCGCTGGCTTCGGCACCGATGATCCTAATTGCATAAATGAAAGTGAAAGAAGCGATTAAACCTGCGCCAACACCTTGTAGCATCGCGTGGCCAAATAACTCCTCCCATGGCCACTGGCTGAACGGTGTTACCACCAAATAACTGTCTACCCACCCGAAACCAACGGCGATGATGAGTAGAGCCAAAGACGCGATTGCAACGAATCCTGCACAGACGTGTGCATTAAGATTAGCGACACGAGCGCTGATGGTGAAAGCAGCCCACATGATGCTGCCAGTTAGAAACAGGATATGCCCTTGCAACTGAGACCAGTTGTACTCTGCGCCGCTATTAGAAAGAAGGAATACGAAAATCCCTAACAACACCGTAGAAAGCCCGATTAAGCGGTGAGCACTCAGCGACTGTTGATAACAAAGTACCGCGATAGCAGAAACAAACAATGGCAAAGTGCCAGGTACTAATGCACTGCCGTGCGCCACGGGAGCGAAATGCATAGCCGTTCCGACGACCAGAAGATAGGGAAGGCCGCTTCCAACCACAACACCAACCAGGTAGCGTTTAGGCACGACGCGCAGCGACTGTTTATGCTTAATCACAAATGGTAATAAAATTATACTTGGGATTAGAAAGCGAACTAACGCGATATCGGCTGGCTGCAAGGCAGAAATTGCGCCCCCTTTTAAAGAAATAAAGAAACCAGACCAAAGCAGTAAGGTCGTTAATATAGCTGCGTATCCCAAGATCATTATCGACATGTCCATTTGTAAATGATGTGTTAATTGTTGAATAAAACTCTTGCCAAAGGGAGGCAAAGTTTGACGTAATTAGGCTTGATGTTGGTGATAAATTGCGTATAAGTGTTAATTGTTGGTGATTAAAGGCATGGAAGAATAGATGGATAAAATTGACAGGCAACTTATCAACCTAATGCAGAAGGATGCCACTCTGACAACGGCAGAACTTGCTGACCAAGTAGGGCTATCGGCATCACCTTGTGCAAGACGCATTAAGCGTTTGGAGCAGGAAGGTGTAATAAGTGGTTATCGAGCTATTGTGTCCAGAGACACCGTAGGCATCGCGATGACTGTATTTGTTGAAGTGAGTTTAAATAACCACCAAGCTTCTTCGATTGATGAGTTTGAACATGCCGTTGTTGAGATGGATGAAGTGATCTCATGCCATGTCGTATCAGGGGCCTATGATTACCTGTTAGAGGTGGTCAGTAAAGATCTCGCTGGTTATGAAACATTTACTAGAAAGTTACAGCGATTAGAAAATGTGAAAGATATTCATACCCACCTGGCGATTAGACAAGTGAAAGGAAATGGCAGTTTGCCGATTTATGCATAAGAAAGATGAAATTTTTCGATAGACTTAAGATTGCCCACTATCATCGAAAGCGATATAGACAGTTTGGTAAAGACAGAGCCCGAACTCTGGGATGGGCAGATAAGTATAGTCAGATCAGCCGTTTTGAGGCGTTGTGCCGAGGGTTAACGTTAGACGGTTCAAGTATTTTAGATATTGGGTGCGGCTACGGAGACTTGTTAGCGTTTATCGAACTTATGGGGGGGCTTCCTCAAAGCTATATTGGCATTGATCAGCAAAAACAGTTTATCTCTGAAGCCAGAAAACGAGATTTTCGTACGCAAAGTAAGTTTATATGTGGCGACTTTTCAACGTTGGTATTGCCTCGTTGCGACTTTGTTTTTGCTTCCGGATCATTGAACTATCAATCCACCAACCCAAATCACACCATTGAAATGATTGAGAAAATGTACCGAGCGACAGAGAAAGGTTGTGTGTTTAACTTGTTGGATGAATCCAAACTACCCAGCATGAAAATGTTAGCGTCGCACAATAAAGAAGGTGTCTTTCGCTATTGTCGGTTGCTGTGTCCGAATACACGATTGATTGAGGGGTACTCCGAGCACGACTTTACGATTGCCATGATCAAAAAAGCGGAGTCCGTTTCCTGACTCCGCTTTATAAATTCTTAAGCCTTATTGGTTTTTGTATTGTGAGATTTCACAGTTACCTGTGTATCTATCAACCTTGAATGAGAACGCGGCTGAATGGTATTCCCTCCCATCACTCCATATTGTTTCTCCGAAGATTTTACACAGATCCAAATCACTGATTGAACCGAACTCTTTTACGTGCCTAACTACTGACAAAAACTTGGCTTTGGTAGCATTAGGACATTCCCTGTTACTTAATCGATTGATAACCATGTTTGTAGCATCATCTCCAGCCAAATGTGACTTTTTATTAAATTTTATTAATGGCTAAACTAACCAAAAAATGTCCATAAGTAAAGCATTAATGTGACGTATGTCTCTATAAATTGATTGTCTTGGTCATGGTTTAGTCAAGTTTGTCAAAGGGAACAATCCCATTATTTACATTTGATATCATTCACGACTAAGGAAAGATAAAAAGCACGAATAACGTCCAATATTGGAGTGAAAAACCAACATCGTCTATTCAAAACTGGCTCTGTTTTTACTTCGAAACATCTTGAGCGTATTGAAGCGCTCGAGCTTCTTTATCATAGACTTGTGACAGAGTTTGATATTGTGAAGAGAGGCGCTTGTAATCTTCAGCAAGTTCCAGAGCGTTGGTGTTATACCATTCCGCGGTTATTTGATTGGCTATTTTGTTTGACTCGCGGCACTTTTGGGCCAGTATCTCCCACCCATTTGCTGACCATTGGGATTGTGTGCTCAATTTAAGCAGCTGATTCGCTTTAGTTGTGAGCTCTTCTTTGTATTGAATCGATGCTTTTAATTGCGCTTTGAACACATTTTGGTTCGACTTGGCACGCCAAAGTAGCACGAGCTCATGCATTGAAAAGGTTTCGGACAATAACTGACGCTGTTTATGTTCGGTTAAAAGTGTATTGAATACCTCAACATGCTGATTGTAATTGGACTCTAAACGATTGAATTGGGTAAGATTGTCATTCCACGACGATGGGTTACATTGAATATTGGCGTGCCCCGTTATCGGGAACAGAAGAAATAGTAGTATCCAATTGAGTCTGTTGATCATTATTGCTCGCGTTAGTTGACCTGCTCTTTTGAGTATATACCCAAATTTCTACGACATGCGTGCTGCTGGTGGGATAAGAATAAAGAATGAAAAGGAAAAGGGCATGAAGAAAATTCTCGTCGCATTGATTGTCATGCTGTTGCTCGGCGGAGCGGGGGCTGGATACTATTTCTTCTTTATGCAGAAAGATGAACCTGAAGCACCAAAGGCTACACAAGTCGAGCAATCGTCACTGCAAAAAGAAACATCCAAACCGATTCTGGATTTAGAAGCCGCTCCCCCGGAAGTTACCGAGTACTACGTTATTGAGCGTCGTGTCAATGTTTACAACAAGCCTAACCTTAATGCTTTAGTTGTCGATACGCTCTATAAGGGAGAAAAAGTATCGGTGTTAGAAAAAGTAGATGGGTGGTACCGAATCTCCGGCTATCTTGTCTATGAAGAGGGTGGAGAAGAAAAAGCCGAATGGTTGAATGCTGAAGGGTTATCGGATGCAGAGCCAGTTATTAAAGAGCAAGAGCGCTTAGAGATATTGGATGAATACCTACAGAAGTCGGATGATTTAAAAGTTCACTTGGATATTTTCCGTAAGAAAACACAGCAATTGTTAGACGATGAAACCTGTGATCCGAGTGATTTTGAGGAGCTCGGGGGTTGGGTGCGTTCTGTGACGTTCAAAAAGCGCAACGTTTACTTCATCTATTGTGGCGGTTTGGAGCAAGAGAATAAGATCTACTTAGATGTTGATAAGGGCGATATTTTTTATCGATAACTCACCACCAATTACACTCGTTCTCTAAAGACGTTTTGATAAATGCAATAACGATGCAAACCTGAAATCAGAGATTTATAACTTTTTAGTTGTGAACCATAATCAATAGGAATACTATCAACGAGTCAAGTGACCTAACTTGGCTCTTTGTGTTTTTAGTGAGTTCCTATGCCTTGGATTTACCTTAGAAAGTTGATTTTGCTGCTATTTGCAATGGTATTGCTACCAGTGCATGTATCTGCTGCGCAAATCGACCACAAGGCTCACGTACCGCACTTTTCTAAGCTACAACCTTTTGTAGCCGTAAGTGTATCGCCAAACTCTTCCGTCGATTTTTCTGAAGTTTCAGAAGAAAGCTCTCAATCTCCAGTATCTGAAGGCCATGCAAGTCTCGATTCCGTTGCTTTGTTTAACTCTCAGCGCTGGACGTCTTACTTACGGGAAGGGCTTGATGACGAGCACGTAGATTTTGTCGGCGATCTCACTACTCCGTTTTACGCTGATGCGGGTTACGCATACAGCTTGATGGACATTAACTGGCGTCACAACCAGTCCACATTTTATCATTTCACAAGCGATCATCGCATTTCTGGTTGGAAAGAGACCAATGCCATGTACGTCGCACTCAATAGTCAGTTTTCTGCCTAAACACCATCTATTTGCACCATTGTGCACTCTTAGCACGACGATTGTATTCGACAGGACGTGAGCGTTCTGAGCATTTCATACCCTGAATTTATTCTGGGAGCATCTGTCGTGTGTTAAGCCTTGTTATTAAAAGCTTCACTTCATTGTGAAGGGATGATGTTTACATGAAAAAAACACCAAAGCAGCAAAAGAACAGAAAGCTGATGAATCACTACTCAGCTTGGAAATATGTCGTATTAATCACGACAGTCATTATTTTAACCCTAAGTGCTATACCAACTTGGTTTGGTGAACAGCCTTCTATCCAGTTGACGTTTGCGGATCAAAACAACAGCGAAATGTCGGTTGTTCATCTGAATCAACTGCTAAAAACCAACCATATTTCAGCCGACAAAATCATCGAAAAAGACGGCAAAACAACCATTGTATTCGATGGTGAAGATGCGCAAAGTAAAGCTCGTGCGTTGTTAAACAAAGAGCTAAATAAAGACGACAGCATCACTTTCTCATACGTATCGGTTGCGCCAGAATGGTTAAATGAGATGGGCTTTAGCCCAATAAAGCTCGGTCTTGACCTTCGTGGTGGCGTTCAGTTCTTGTTGAATGTTGATGTGAATAAAGCGTTTGAAGAACAACGTGATGCGTTGATTGATGAAATCAAAGCGAACCTACGTGATCAACGTGTTCGTGGTGTGCAAGTTCGAGCAGAGAGCGGCAACCGAATTACGGTAAACAGTGACAGCGAGCAAGCATTGTCGGAAGTGAACAAGCTCTTGCGTCAAAACTACCCGGGCTGGATTTCAAAAAGTTCATCTCGTGGCTTTGTGCTTGAACCGAGTGAACAAAATATCCAAGAATTTCAATCGTCGACTCTTCAACAAAACCTGAAGATCATGCGTGGTCGTATTGAAGAACTTGGTATCACAGAAGCACTAGTGCAACGCCAAGGTAAAGAGAGCATTCGAATTGAACTCCCTGGTGTACAAGATCCTGCTCAAGCGAAAAACGTTATTGGTGCAACAGCAAGCTTGGCGTTTTATGAAGTGAAAGATGCGAGCCAAGCACACAGCAGCCAAGATCTTGTTCTTCAAGATAATGATGGTCGTACTGTGATTTTGTCAAAACGACCAGTTCTAACGGGCGAGCACATCGTGAACGCTCGTGCTGGTGTCGACAAAATGGGCATGTCAGAAGTCAATATTTCTCTTGACCACGCTGGTGGTAAGAAAATGAGTGACTTCTCAGCAACTCACATCGGCAAGCCAATGGCGACCGTTTACCGTGAATACAAAACAAACGATCGCGGTGTAACTGAGCGTAGTGAGCGCGTTATCAGCGTCGCGACTATTCAATCTCAGCTTGGTAGCCAGTTCCGTATTACTGGGGCAGGTAGCATGGACGATGCGCAGCAGTTGGCGCTATTGCTTCGCGCGGGGTCACTGACCGCGCCGGTTACTATTGTGGAAGAGCGAACAATCGGTGCTTCTCTGGGGGCAGAAAACATTGAAAACGGTTTTGCAGCACTGGCTTTAGGTATGGGACTAACACTGACCTTTATGGCACTTTGGTACCGCCGCTTAGGTTGGGTTGCAAACGTGGCGCTTTGTGCCAACATGCTTTGTTTGCTTGGCTTAATCGCCTTGTTACCAGGAGCGGTTCTAACGCTTCCGGGTATTGCCGGTTTAGTGTTAACCGTCGGTATGGCAGTAGACACCAACGTTATTATCTTTGAACGTATTAAGGACAAAATGCGTGAAGGCCGCAGCTTCGCTCAAGCGATTGATCTTGGCTTTGACAGCGCATTCTCGACCATCCTTGATGCCAACATTACTACCATGATCACCGCCGTGATTTTGTACGCCATCGGTAATGGCCCAATCCAAGGCTTTGCCTTAACACTCGGATTAGGTTTGTTAACCAGTATGTTTACAGGCGTATTTGCCTCTCGAGCAATGATCAATTTAATTTGGGGCCGCGATGCCCGTCGTGATGTGAGGGTTTAATCATGGTCGAAATGCTAAAACAAAATATTCGTAAAATTCGCTACTTTACTACGCTAGTTTCCATCATTTTAACGGTGATCGCGATCGTCGCTCTAGGCTTTAAAGGGTTGAACCTAGGTTTGGACTTCACTGGCGGTATGGTGACAGAAGTAAAGGTAGATAAGCAGCTAACTAACCATGATCTGCTTGACGTTCTGCAACCAAAGCTTGGTGAATCTGCGTCAGTGACACGCTCTGGTGAAGATGGCCGTTGGGTGATTCGTTACTCTGCGCCGGAAGATGGACAAACGTTGCCAAGTGTAGAAGAGGTGTTGAAGCCAATCTCTCACCAAGTTGATGTTGTCAGCAACAGTATAGTTGGCGCTCAAGTTGGCCAAGACTTGTTTGAACAAGGTGGCTTAGCATTGTTGATTTGTGTGTTGAGTATTCTCGGTTACTTGTGTTTCCGTTTTGAGTGGCGTTTGGCCAGTGGTTCACTGTTTGCTTTGGCCCATGATGTGATCTTAGTGCTTGGTTTTTTTGCAGTTACTCAAATGGAGTTCAACTTAACCGTTTTTGCAGCGGTGTTAGCAATTTTAGGTTACTCATTGAATGACTCTATCATCATTGCAGACCGAATCCGTGAGCTGTTGATTGCGAAACAGAGTTGGAAAACAGAAGACATCAATGATCAAGCTGTTATCGCGACGTTTTCACGCACCATGGTGACATCTGGTACGACATTGATCACTGTTGGTGCATTATGGATTATGGGAGGAGCGCCTTTGGCTGGTTTCTCAACCGCCATGTTTATTGGCGTTCTGTCGGGTACATGGTCTTCGATTTCGATTGGTACTGTTCTGCCGGAGTGGTTGAAACTGGAGCCGAAACATTATCTTCCAGTTGAGATCGACGCTGCGCCGTAGCATTATTTTTAAGGTAAAAGTGCTTGCGCCACTCATCTTGAGTGGCGCTTTTTTGTGCTTATTTCACGCGCATCAAGCGATGTTTCACAAGTCCCAAATCGAACTCTAAGACTTGTGAGCGCTTCATTGCTTCGACTTTATTCAACATCGACTCTTGGTAGCCTTTCTTCTTCATCCACTGAAGAGGTACAGAGAAAGCATCTTCATTAACGACATAAGACTCGCCTTTATGCTCACCGCTATAGACGTTCACAACCCAAACTCGGGCTTGAAAGTCCAATACTTCACCCATGACTTTAGCGATTTTATTCAGAATATTTTTCATTGTTTCCAGTTTGCCTTAGCTTAGTAGCAACCAAACACCAACTCCCATCATTAAAGTGCCTGCGATACGGTTCATTAGGCGTACATTCTTAGACTGACCTAATACGTGTTTCAACCCTTTACCACCAGTAGCGTACAGAGACATGCAAATGAACTCAAACAGTAAAATAATAGAGACAAGTATGATCAGTTGCGGTGCAAGTGCTGCGTTTTGGTCTATAAAAGGCGGTAAAAGAGAAATCATAAATGCCCAGCCTTTTGGGTTTGCGATTGCAGTAACGAAGCCTTGCATGATCAGTGCGATATTGTCACTCTTTGGTGTTTCTAAGTTGTCGACATTAATCGCAAGTTTCCCTCGCGATCGCCACATTTCAACACCAAGATAGAGTAAATAACCGCCACCAATGAACTTTAACGCGATAAACATCCAAGGATAATTGAGCATAATCGCAGCGATACCTAACACCGCAGAGACTGACACCAGCGCAACACCGAGAAGTTCTCCTATCATCATCCATAACGTGCGACGATAACCGATACTCATACCTAACGTTAGGGCGAGAGTCATGCACATACCAGGCGTGATTGAGACAAAAAAGAAAGTAGGGATGAACATACTGAGCAATGCAAGATTCATATCTGTTGATGATTTAGTGATTAAAGAGAAGCCACAAAGATAGTGCAAAGTGGAAAAGGATGCTACTACAAAGCGAACGATTACTTTCACTAGTAGCTAGTTGATGTTCTTCGAGTATATAAATTTAAAATGAAATTATATTTTAATCTATGCGTCATAATAGTGCGTATTGCACCAGTATGAGACAAGCTCTTATATCATGTTTAGATTAAATATGTTTAATTTATTATATTTTATCGGTATTAATCATCACTGTATTAAAATAATCTAATTGATAACTAAATTATCATTAAATGCAGTAATTAAATGATATGTTTGATAATTATTTTTACCGATAATTGAATTATTATTCTAATCTCAAGTTTGTTGTAATCATATAGGCTTAAAATTCAGATCTTAAATCATGACATAATGTAACGTCTACCATTCTGTATGTAAGCTCATGATATTTAATAATTATGTTTCTATTTCTGTTGGTGTGGCTTTTGTGGAAGTGTGATTTAAAACAATGACTTATGTAAAATTAACCATTTTATAACATTTCACGGGTAATGAGATCTAAATCAATCTTATGCAATTGGGTGAGTTTTTTATTTGAAATGTAATATTTCTAGGTTAACTTAAAATAAAGGCAGCACGGGATTGGTTGTCAAAAGAATAAATAAACACGTCAGTTGGTGAACTATTTCATCAGTGTATTAAGTTTGCTTTTTAAATGCCGTTAAGAATGGAGTCTTCAATGAAGAAAGTCGCTTTGATCACTGGATCAAAAGGCGGAATTGGTTCTGCTATTTCCTCTCAATTAGTCAATGACGGTTACCGTGTAATCGCTACTTATTTCACAGGTAACTACGAATGTGCGCTGGAGTGGTTCAACAGCAAAGGGTTTACCAAAGATCAGGTTCGCCTTTTTGAGTTGGATGTAACAAACACGACAGAGTGTGCAGAGAAATTGGCGCAATTGCTTGGGGAGGAGGGAACCATTGATGTTGTTGTCAACAACGCAGGAATCACACGTGATGGCGTGTTTAAAAAGATGACTGCGCAAGCTTGGAATGATGTCATCAATACCAACCTCAATAGTTTATTCAACGTTACGCAACCCCTCTTCGCTGCAATGTGCGAAAAAGGCGGTGGTCGTGTCATCAATATCTCTTCAGTCAATGGTCTTAAAGGGCAGTTTGGTCAAGCAAACTACTCGGCGGCGAAAGCTGGGATGATCGGTTTCTCTAAAGCCTTAGCATACGAAGGTGCTCGCTCGGGTGTGACAGTTAATGTTATCGCTCCGGGTTACACGGGTACGCCAATGGTTGAGCAAATGAAGCCAGAAGTGCTGGAATCCATTACGAACCAAATTCCAATGAAACGTCTTGCGACACCAGAGGAAATTGCAGCATCAGTGAGCTTCTTGGTCAGCGATGCGGGCGCCTACATCACCGGAGAGACTTTGTCGGTGAACGGCGGCCTATACATGCACTAAGGAGAGAAGATGATGGAAAAAGTATTTATCGTAGCGGCGAAGCGTACTCCAATTGGTGCTTTTGGTGGCAGCCTGAAAAATACTTCTGCTGGCGATCTGGCAGCAGTAGCGATTAAAGGCGCGTTGGAAGCGGCAAAGTTGCCTGGCGACAAGGTTGACGAAGTGATTGTTGGCAACGTTGTTGGTGCAGGTCAAGGAATGGGTGTTGGCCGCCAAGCGGCACTGTTTGCGGGGATTCCTGAATCTGTTCCTGCATATGGCGTAAACATGGTTTGCGGTAGTGGCATGAAAACGGTCATGGATGCCGTGTCCCATATCCGTAGTGGCGATGCTGAGATCGTTGTTGCAGCGGGTGTTGAAGTCATGTCTCAGATTCCGTTTGCCGCACCAAGCAGCATTCGTGATGGCAACAAAATGGGCAATCTGGAGCTAAAAGATCTGCTCGTAGCGGACGGTTTAACCGATGTTTACAACCAATATCACATGGGTGTGACGGCAGAAAACGTAGCAAAACAAATCGGCTTAACTCGCCAGCAGCAAGACGAATACGCGCTGTCTAGCCAACAGAAAGCGGTAGCCGCTATCGAAGCTGGCAAATTTCAAGACGAAATTGTGCCAGTGGAAGTAAAGCAACGCCGTGAAACCGTGATGTTTGATACGGATGAATACCCAAAAGCGAACGCGACAATGGAAGCCTTAAGCAAGCTACGTCCTGCTTTTGACCGCGAAGGCACTGTGACTGCGGGTAATGCATCAGGTATTAACGATGGCGCGAGTGCGATTATCGTGGCGTCTGAAAGCGCAGTTAAAGCGCATGGATTAACGCCGCTTGCTGAGATCGTAAGCTACGCGCAATCGGGTCTTGATCCGAAGATCATGGGCCTAGGTCCTGTTGAGTCGGTCAATAAAGCACTCGCAAAAGCGGAACTCAGTGTACACGACATCGACGTTTACGAGTTAAACGAAGCATTTGCAGCGCAAGCACTTGGCGTGATTCATCAGTTGGCGGAAACAAACCAAGTTCCAGTTAACGCGATTCAAGACAAAGCGAACTTTAACGGTGGTGCTATCGCGCTAGGACACCCGCTTGGTGCTTCTGGCAACCGAATCTTAGTCACGCTGGTTCACGAGCTTCATAAGCAAAATGGTCAATATGGCGTTGCTTCACTTTGTGTGGGCGGCGGCATGGGCACGGCTGTGGTTGTAAAGACAGTTAAGTAATTATTTAAACGGACATTTTTAATTCTTTCTCTAGGAGACAAACCATGTACACAGATTTCTTCAAAACATTTAGCGATCAAACTGAAAAAAATCTAGAACCTTACTTGAAGTTCAACAAGCTAGTGACAAAAAACGTAGAAGTGTTGACCGAGCTTCAATTGAACGCCATTCGCACATACAGTGAAGTGGGTCTAAACCAGATGAAAGCAGCGACAGAAATCAAAGACGTAACGTCATTGACTGCTTTCAACAGTCAGCAACTAAGCGTACTTACTAAACTTTCTCAACAAATGATGGATGACAGCAACAAGCTTCAAGCGATTGCAAAAGAGTTCAAAGAAGACGTTGAGAAAATGACTTCGGAAAATCTAAAGACTGTTACTCCAGCGTAATTTGTCCGATTCTCGCCGCCCCTAGATTTGGGCGGCGTTGTTTTTTCCGAATATAGGAGTAAGACTATGTTTCAACACTTCTTTTCGGACTATCTTGTGAAGCTTCAGGAAACCAATCATCAGTGGTGGCATGATTTCGAAGTGAACAAGGCAGTCGTGAACTCTCCTTTAAACAAGGCCATGCAAGAAGTGAACTTTGAGGATACTGCCAAACTGTTCGAACAAGCTGCGAATCAGCCTGCTGCGATTTTAAAGCTGCAAGCACAGTGGTGGGAACAGCAGCTGCAAATTTGGCAGAATGTTGCATTGGCAGGGAACCAAGCACAAATCGTCGAAGCTGAAAAAGGGGATAAGCGTTTCTCAAACGAAGCGTGGCAAAATGAAGCCATGTATAGCTTCATCAAACAATCCTACCTTTTATTTAGTAAGACCTATCTGGACACCATCGAGTCTTTGGAAGGCTTAGATGAAAAGACGAAAGAACGTATTATTTTTTTCTCTCGCCAAGCCATTAACGCCCTTTCTCCTTCCAACTTCATCGCCACTAACCCAGAGCTTTTGAAGCTGACACTTGAGCAAAACGGTCAAAACTTACTGGCAGGCTTAGAGCAGTTGAAAGAAGACGTTGAGTCGAGCGCAGACATTTTAAAAATTCGTATGACGAATAACAATGCATTCCGCGTGGGCGATGACGTTGCGACGACACAGGGCAATGTGGTTTTTCAAAACGAATTGTTTGAGTTGATTCAATATCGACCTCTAACAGAGAAAGTGAATGCGACGCCGCTGCTCATCGTCCCACCTTTCATCAATAAATACTACATCCTTGATTTAACAGCAAAGAACTCAATGGTTCGATGGTTGTTAGAGCAGGGGCATAGTGTATTTATGATGTCTTGGCGCAATCCAGGCAAGGCACAAGCGCACATAGAGTTTGGTGACTACGTGACAGAAGGCGTAGTGAAAGCCGTCGCTGCAATTGAAGATATAACAGGACAAGAGCAAATCAATGCTGCTGGTTATTGTATCGGTGGTACTGTTTTAGCAAGCACGGTTGCCTACTACGCTGCAAAACGTATGAAGAAGCGCATTAAGTCTGCCACTTTCTTCACCACGTTGCTCGACTTCTCTCAACCAGGTGAAGTCGGCGCGTATATCAATGACACCATTGTTAGTGCAATTGAAGCGCAAAATAACGCAAAAGGGTATATGGACGGCCGTTCCTTAAGCGTGACGTTTAGTTTACTGCGTGAAAACAGCTTGTACTGGAACTACTACGTCGACAATTACTTGAAGGGTAACAGTCCGGTTGATTTCGACTTGTTGTACTGGAATAGCGATAGCACCAACGTCAGCGCTGCATCTCACAATTTCTTGCTTCGCGAGCTCTATTTAGAGAACAAGCTGGTGCAAGATAAAGGCGTCAAAATTGGTGGAGTATGGATTGATCTAAATAAGATCAAAATTCCTAGCTATTTTGTGTCAACGAAAGAAGACCACATTGCGTTATGGCAGGGAACTTACCGTGGTGCGCTGAACACGGGTGGTAACAAAACGTTTGTCCTCGGTGAGTCTGGTCATATTGCGGGCATCGTGAACCCTCCAGCTAGAAATAAGTATGGTTATTGGTTGAACGATAATTTGGATGACTCTGCTGATGAGTGGTTGAATAACGCGGAACACAAAGAGGGATCGTGGTGGACACACTGGAACGAGTGGTTACTCCAATTCAACCCTAAAGAGCAAGTTGAGCCTTTCCCTATTGGCTCAGAAAACCATCCGGTTATTGATGAAGCGCCAGGACAATACGTCAAACAGGTTCTGCCAGTGAAAGAATCTTAAACAACTCCCTATAGCAGTAAATCTTAGCGGCCTTTATGGTCGCTTTTTTTATGTATGATTACTTGTTTATTGTTGGCAAGTACCATTGAGTAATAAATAAAAAGCGCCGAGCATTTGCTCGGCGCTCAGTGTCAACAAATAGGCTAGTTGACGAGTAGAGATGCGTTACGTTACACCTCTTTATCCTTACCAAATGACAGCAGCCAGAGAGAGATTGCTGCTACCGCCACAAAGCCGGAAAGAATAATCACTGGCATAGCACTGTAGCCAAGGATATGCCAAATTACAGATTCTAATGTACTCATGGTAAGTCTCCTTAGTGCCAGCCTTCAACGCCGCTCATGTCGGGTAGTTTGTGCGCAATACCTTTGTGACAGTCTACACATGTTTTCTCGCCTGAAGCTAGAGCGGTGGAGTGTTGTTCTGCCGCACGTGATCCTTGCTGAGAGTAATCCATGAAATCAAACTCATGACAGTTACGACATTCAAGAGAGTCATTCTTTTTCATACGTGCCCACTCTCGCTCTGCGAGGTGTCCACGACGCTCTTGGAACTTCTCTGGCGTATCGATCGTCTTCGTTACGAAGTGTGCAAATAGCTCTTTAGATGCCTGTACTTTACGAACGATCTTATCCGTCCATTCATGAGGAACGTGACAGTCTGAACAAATCGCACGAACACCAGATCGGTTGGAGTAGTGAATTGTTTCTTGAATTTCAGCAACGATCGGCGCGTGACAGCCAGAACAGAATTCTTCTGTGTTGGTTGCTTCCATACCTGTGTTGAATGCGCCCCAAAATAGAAGGCCACCAGCGAAGCCTAGAAATAAAACCACACCAGCGGCAGCTTTACTCGGGCTCGACAGTCTCTTCCAAAACGCTTTAAGTATTTTCATAAGTAACCTCTTAGTACTCGCGTTTCAATTACTGAAGCGAATCGACTGCCTTAAACTCGTTTTCCACTAGTGGTTTTGCATCCGTTTGTGGAACGTGACATTGCAAACAGAAGTAACGACGAGGAGACATATCTGCCAGTACCGCATCTTCTCTGTTTACATAGTGCGTTACGCTAATTTTAGTCGCACCTGACTCTTTTGCATTTTTCCAGCTATGGCATGCAAGACACTTGTTAGCATTTAACGAAATTTCGTAGTGACGAATGCTGTGTGGGATCAACGGTGGTTGATAAACATAGCTGTCTTCAACAATTTGATCTTTAGGGAAGTCTTTGAACTCGTCTGCTGGACGCGTATCTTCCAATTGAGACATTCCACGTAAAGATTCTAGACCTCCAATACCACCTGGATTATCCAACTCAGCTTGCGCAATGCCTGTCACTAACGCACCTACAGATAAAACTGCGACAAGTAATTTTTTCATCATTTCATCTCCGCCTTTATGGCTTAAATTCTTTATTAGGCCGCCATAATGACGGCCGTAGCATTCAGTATCTGAAGGTTAAGCAATCTTAGTGATTTTGACTGGGCACTTCTTAAAGTCTGTCTGTTTAGACAGTGGATCAGTCGCATCTAGGATAAGCTTGTTAATCAAAATACGTGCATCAAAGAACGGTACGAATACCAAGCCTTTTGGCGGACGGTTACGACCGCGAGTTTCAACACGAACGCGTACTTCACCGCGTTTGTTTGCCATGAGTACTTCTTCACCACGACGAACATTGCGTGCTTTTGCGTCTTCTGGGTGCATGTAACACACTGCGTCTGGTACTGCTTTGTATAATTCAGGTACACGACGAGTCATGGTGCCTGTGTGCCAATGTTCAAGAACACGACCAGTACATAACCACATATCAAATTCATCGTTCGGTACTTCTGGTGGCGCTTCGTATGGCGCGGAAATGATCTTCGCTTTGCCGTCAGCATTGCCGTAGAAGTCCCAACCAGAACCTTCTTTCGCGTATGGGTCTGAACCTTCTTTAAAGCGCCACTGTGTTTCTTTACCATCAACAACAGGCCAACGTAGACCACGTACTTGGTGGTAGCGGTCGTATGGAGCCAAATCATGCCCGTGACCACGGCCAAATGTTGCGTATTCCTCAAACAGACCTTTTTGAACATAGAAACCGAAGTGGTGAGCATCGTCATTCAGTTCACGAGCTTCTTCGATAGGGAATTTGTCGACGTTACCATTGCGGTAAAGTACGTCGTACATTGTTTTACCACGGTATTGAGGCGCTTTCGCTAGAAGCTCTTCAGGCCACACTTCTTCCATTTTGAAGCGTTTCGAGAACTCCATTAGCTGCCAAAGGTCGGATTTTGCTTGACCGACTGTGCCCACTTGTTGGTACCAAGCTTGGGTACGACGCTCTGCGTTACCGTAAGCACCTTCTTTTTCAATCCACATTGCGGTAGGAAGAATAAGGTCTGCTGCTTGTGCTGTTGCTGTCGGGTATGGGTCAGACACAACGATGAAGTTTTCTGGGTTGCGGTAACCTGGAAGACGCTCTGTGTTGATGTTTGGACCGGCTTGCATGTTGTTGTTACATTGAACCCAGTAACAGTTCAGAACGCCGTCATTCAGCATACGGTCTTGCAATACGGCGTGGAAGCCAGGTTTTGGTGGAATCGTACCTTCTGGCAGTTTCCAGATGTCTTCTGCAATCTTACGGTGTTTAGGGTTAGCAACCACCATGTCCGCTGGTAGGCGGTGAGCAAACGTACCAACCTCACGAGCGGTACCACATGCTGATGGTTGGCCCGTTAGTGAGAATGGGCTGTTCCCCGGAGTCGAGATCTTACCGGTTAGTAGGTGGATGTTGTAAACCAAGTTATTCATCCATACACCACGAGTATGCTGGTTCATACCCATCGTCCATAGAGACATCACTTTCGTGTTTGGATCCGCGTATTGCTTCGCAAGCTCGATAAGCTTCTCTTTCTCAACACCAGAGATTTCAGATGCTTTCTCTACTGTGTATGGCGCTACTGATTTCTTGTACTCTTCGAATGAGATAGAAGTGAGTTTGCCAGAGTTCGGGTTCTTCGCTGCTTTTTGTAGCGGATCATCGTCACGTAGACCGTAGCCGATGTCAGTGTCTGCTTGAGTGAAGTTCGTGTGTTTGTTCACGAAGTCCCAGTTTACTGCATCGTTTTCGATGATGTAGTTTGCGATGAAGTTAGCAATTGCAAGGTCAGACTGAGGATTGAAAATGTAGCCGTGGTCTGCCAACTCAAATGAACGATGGTAGTAAGTAGAAAGCACGTTCACTTTAACGTGAGGGTGGCTTAGGCGGCGGTCAGTAATGCGAGTCCATAGAACCGGGTGCATCTCTGCCATGTTTGAGCCCCAAAGAACGAAAGCGTCTGCGTTCTCAAAGTCATCGTAACAACCCATTGGCTCATCGATACCGAATGCGCGCATGAAACCTACAACGGCAGAAGCCATACAGTGACGAGCGTTTGGATCAATGTTGTTTGATCGGAAGCCTGCTTTCATTAACTTTGACGCAGCGTAGCCTTCCATTACTGTCCATTGGCCTGAGCCAAACATACCTACGCTTGTTGGGCCTTTTTTCTCGAGGGAAGCTTTCCATTTCTCAGCCATGATGTCGAAAGCGTCATCCCAAGAGATAGGTGTAAATTCACCATCTTTGTGGAATTTGCCATCTTTCATTCGTAGCATCGGTTGAGTTAGACGGTCTTGACCGTACATGATCTTAGAAAGGAAGTAACCTTTGATGCAGTTCAGACCTTTGTTTACTGGTGCTTCTGGGTCACCCTGTGTTGCTACCACTTTGCCGTTTTGAGTGCCAACAAGAACAGAACAGCCTGTACCACAGAAACGACAAGGTGCTTTGTCCCATGTGATTTTGGTTTGATCAGAGCTTGCAATCAGGTTGGCTGCAGATGCTGGTAGTGTCACACCTGCGACAGCAGCAGCTGATGCAGCCGCGTTTGCTTTCACAAACGCACGTCTTGTCATTTTCATACTTCACCCTCGATTTGGGAATGTTGTGTTCCAGTGTCTTCTTCATCCGTTTCTTCAAGCCCAGTTTCGATTTGGTGATAAACCAATACCGTGCTTAAGACGTTCGGTAAATTGTTAATGGCATCGATAGTGTCTGTGATGAAACCTTGGTTCTCAGTTTCAAGTACGACGATAATCTTGCCTTCAGGACTGTCACCATAGATTTCCGCATTTTCGTGTGCTTCTATCTTTTGTTTGATTTCGTCCAAATGTTCCGGCAGCACATGTACTACCAAACTTGAAATATGCACTTCATTTAGTGACATATAGCTCTCTCATTTATTTTTATTGCCTTTGGCCGACGACATTCGGCTTAGGCTGTTATATTGCTCACATTGATGGATGAAGTCGGGCACACTGAAACACAGGCGCCGCAGCCGTTACACTCATCAAGGTCTAAATTGGGTTGTGCTACTTTCCCCAGTTCTAATTTGAACTGAATTGCCATCGGGTCGCACATATCCCCACAACTTCGGCATTCGACATTTTGTTTTGCTAAGCAGTTATCGTTGATACTTGCTTTTGCTTGCCAAGGTTGTTCTGTTTCTGGCAAGAAAAGGGGCTCAGGACAGGCGTTTGCACATTGATAGCAAAATGTGCATTCATCGATGGAAAAATCGACCGAGGGGAATCCGCCATCACTTTTGGTTATAATCTTTGTTTCACAGGCCTCAATGCATTTACCGCAGCGAGTGCAATCGTCCGTAAACTGTTGCGGTTTAGTTAACCAAGGCAAACGTACGGCGTTGTCGGGGTGCGCTTTTCTTGCAAAGAGTCTTCTTCTGGAAAGGTCTACCACTTAGTCACCTCGAAACTTGGAACCCAAACTAAGCATAGTCCACAATTTTCATTAATAAACTGTCATTTAAACTAACGAAATTGTAGTTTTTGACATATTTGTATAAATACCTCTTAGGGGGTAAATGGTATGCAATATTGTTTTGGATCAATAAATTCCGTCGCAGGTGATCACATATTGATAAAGTTGAAAGGTAATGGGTTCATTGCACGTAAAAATAGGATTGTTAATGGGCGAGGAACTCAGATTGTTTAAAAATGTGAAAAAGTCGGTGACGCGCACGATTGCGTCCGCGATGCTTCTTATTTTGCTGCTCTCAGTCGCTACGACTGGTTTTGCGATTTTTACGTTAGCGTCCAGTTTGAACGATGCTGAAGCCGTCAATGTTGCTGGCTCGATGCGAATGCAAAGCTACCGTCTGGCGAATGATATTCAGGTTAAATCTGTTGACTATTCTTCACATATTGACGCATTTGAACATTCGATATATTCACCTTCAATGAAAGCGCTTCAGCATTGGTCTGTGCCAGAAGACATCACTCACGATTACTACCGTCTTATTATCAGATGGCATGAACTCAAGGCGGTGCTTAGAGGAGACAACCCGGCAGAATATCAACTCCTAGTGGCCGGTTTTGTTGAACAAATCGATGAGTTTGTATTTAAGCTACAAAGCTTTTCGGAGCAAAAACTGATTAACTTAGCCTGGATCGGCGGGTTAGGGTTGGGTGGCATTCTTTGTGTCAGTATGTTTGTCGTTCATTTTGTGCGCCTCGAAGTTGTTCGGCCTCTGCGTGCCTTAGTTTTT
>NZ_JADDYH010000054.1:168557-189829 GCF_015163595.1 Vibrio sp. OPT41
GCTAGCGAGCAAATTAAAAATCGCTCATTCAATATATCGCTCAATGTATCCAGCGATAATGAAATGGGAATACTGACTCGAACCTTTAACCGGATGGCGACAGACCTTGGTAAGTTGTACCGAGGATTAGAACAAGCGGTTGATGAGAAAACACGTAAATTGCAGCATGCCAACCAGTCTTTAGAAGTGCTGTACGACTCGTCAAAAGAACTCACGGCGTCGCGTATTAATCAAGACAATTTCCAGGCGATTTTGCAGCATATCGTCAGTCTTGAGGGCATTAAAGCGGTCAAACTTGAAATCGAGCAGCTAGGAGAACCGAGCTGGATATTGATGGAAGGAGAAGAATGCTGCCAAGATTGTGATGAAGATTGCCACGGTAAAGCCCTGATGCTAGATGATGAGCACTTGGGCTATTTATATTGGAAAGCAGGGTTACCTTGTCCGAACGAGGCTCTTATTGACAACTTCGTGCAGATTTTATCACGCGCCGTGTATTACAATCGGGCGCAGCGCCAAGCAGAACAAATTCTGCTGATGGAAGAGCGAGCCACTATTGCTCGGGAGTTGCATGATTCATTGGCTCAAGCACTCTCTTACTTAAAAATTCAGGTCGCTTTGTTAAAGAGAAGCGTAAAGAACTTGCCTGACGAAAAGGCGATCGCGCAGGCTAATCAAGTTATTGCTGAGCTAGATACGGGCTTATCTGCCGCGTATACGCAGTTACGCGAGTTACTGACGACGTTTCGTCTTACGATTAAAGAGGGCAGTTTTGGCCAAGCATTGCAAGACATGGTTGAAACGCTCAGTGAACAAACTGCTGCGGACATTACGCTAAAAAATAGACTTTCATCAACTGAACTGGATGCACATCAGCAGGTTCATTTACTACAGTTGATAAGAGAAGCGGCAATTAATGCAATCAAACATGCGCAAGCAGATAATATTCACATTCAATGTCTCGATAATGATGGAAAAGTCACAGTAACCGTTAGCGACGATGGAATAGGCTTTGAACATCAAGACGAAAAATTAAATCATTACGGTATGAGTATCATGCAAGAGCGGGCCGCTAGACTGCATGCCGATCTGCACATCGAAGCATCGATAAACAAAGGTTGTACCGTAAAATTAGAATTCCAACATAGTAAGGAAGTAAACAGTGACAGTGTGTAAAGTAATGCTGGTGGATGATCATCCACTCATGCGAAGAGGTATCCACCAGCTTTTAAGCTTTGAGCCTGAGTTTGAGGTCATTGCAGAAGCAAGTAATGGCGCGGATGCAGTAGCGAAAGCGCATGAGCTAGAACTGGATCTTGTACTTCTTGATCTTAATATGAAAGGCATGTCTGGCCTTGATACTTTGCAAGCACTGCGTGCAGATGGCTGTGAAGCCAGAATTGTCATTCTAACCGTTTCAGATAGCCCAGCAGATATAGAAGCAATAGTTCGAAGTGGTGCCGATGGCTATTTATTGAAAGACACTGAGCCTGATGAGTTGGTTGAGTTGCTAAAACAAGCGCACCAAGGGGACAAGGCATACAGCCAAGAAGTTTCTAAGTATTTGAGTGAACGTTCAGAGCAAGAGGACGTGTTTGATACACTGACCGATCGTGAATCGCAGATCTTAAGAGAGGTGGCAAGAGGTTTCCGCAACAAGCAAATTGCCGATCGTCTTTTTATCTCTGAGTCTACGGTTAAAGTACATATGAAGAGTTTACTTAAAAAGCTTCAAGTTCCTTCTCGTACTGCAGCAACCGTCCTTTATCTTGAGCGCTTTGGCGACATCAAATAACATTGTTGGATTTTAATCTATAATAATAAATAAAATCAAATAGTTATATGGATTCTGACGAATAAAAAAACCGCCTTTTAGGCGGTTTTTTTACTTGTCTGGGCGAATAGAGTACAAGTCACTGTTGTGCTTACCACACTCCAAATAGTACTGATAAGCCACTTTTTTGCTTTCAGCAATGACTCTCATGCAGTGCATTTTCCCCTGTTCAAAATATCGAATCTCATATTCTACACTGGTATCAAGTTGCTCAGCGGCTGCCATACTTCGCCTCCATAAACCATCCAAAAAACATCCATGCAAATTATATGCCGTTATAGGGAGCGTCGTTCGGTACGTTTTTTAGCCGATAATTGCGCTCTAACTCACTTTTTTGCGGATAGCTGTGATCAAAAAGTTAATTTCAAACTCTATATATTATTAAGGTGGCAATCAATATTTGTCACACTGGTGTAAGTTTGCCGCAATACTAAGTGATACAGGTTGAGTATAGAACTTAATCAACATAAAAGGGAATACGAATAAGTGACTAAATTAAAGGGTGTATCTAATAAGGCGCTTCGTTATGGCCTTCTATTTTGTTTCGTATTTCTGCTTGCCGGTTGTGCGAAAAAGTTTTTATACAGCAATATCGATTGGTTCGTGCTCGATTACTTAGAGGACTATGTCTCGTTGCAAGGGGAACAAAAAGTCCTAGTGGAAGAGCGTTTATTATTGTTGGCAGACTGGCACAAGAAAGAGGAGTTACCATTATATATCGAACATTTAAAAGACCTTGAGAGATTAAAAGCGAGCGATATCACCTTAAATTACTTACAACAAAATCGAGATAGAATGCGAGCGCATTACGATAGAGTGGTAAGCAAAGCAGCACCAGATCTTTTTGCGTTAAGTTTGCAGTTAACGAAAGAGCAAGAACGCGAGTTTTTGAGTAATGTACAAGAACATTATCAAGAGCGAAACGCAAAATATGCCGATAAGACAGAAGACGAAGTGCGTGAAATTATTCTGGATAACACTGAAGAGTGGATGGAAGAATGGCTAGGGAATCTATCAGGAAATCAGCGTCAATTAGCTCAAAGATTTTCTCAGCAAGTTATTTTAAACAGCCCTTTATGGAGAGATTATCGAGCCACGGTATATCAAGAGCTCGAATACTTGTTCGACAACAAATCTAATGTTGTGACTTATCAAGATATATTTATGCGACTCTTGTTCGAGCCAGAGAGTTATTATAGTGAACAGCTTTCTCTGAATATTGACTCTAACTTTGCATTGGTTGATCAACTGACATTAGATGTTTCTCGTTCGATGACCGATAAGCAATGGCGTCATTTTCGTGAAAAGGTTAAAGAGTGGCGAGTACTGGCTGAGGAACTTTTAGATTAAATTCATGCTTCAATGAGCGAAAGCAAAGCGCAAAAGCCTTTCTTATCAAAAAATGATTCAAAGCAAATTCTTATTGAGCTAAGAGCGTAACATAGCGTGAGGTTTGATGAGGCAACGTCAGCTTATCAATGCGTGATAAGGCCTCATCGTACAAAACAATGAGAATAAATATGAAACATTTAGTTGAAAGATTTCTTCGATACGTCACGTTTGATACCCAATCCAATCCACATGTGACGCTTTGCCCAAGTTCACCTGGTCAGCTTGTGTTTGCTGAGTTACTTAAAAAAGAGATGATCGAGCTTGGTTTAAGTGACGTGACTTTGGATAAAAATGGCTACTTGATGGCTAAACTGCCAGCCAATGTTGATTATGAGGTTCCTCCTATCGGCTTCATTGCCCATATGGATACCGCGCCGGATGCATCTGGCAAAAACGTAAAGCCGCAATTCATCGAAGATTACCAGGGCGGCGATATTGCATTAGGGTTGGGGGATGAAGTGTTATCTCCCGTGCAATACCCAGATTTACATCACCTACATGGCCACAATCTTATTACTACCGATGGCACTACATTACTTGGCGCGGATAACAAAGCTGGTATCGCAGAGATTCTTTCCGCGGTAGCTCTGCTACTGGAAAACCCAGACATTCCACACGGCGACATTTGTATCGGCTTTACTCCGGATGAAGAAATCGGTCGTGGTGCAGATTTGTTTAATGTTAAAAAATTTGGCGCGAAATGGGCATACACTATAGATGGTGGCCCGCAAGGTGAGTTGGAATACGAAAACTTTAATGCAGCAAACGCTGATGTAATTTTTCATGGTGTTAGCGTTCATCCAGGTACTGCAAAAGGCAAAATGGTCAATGCGATGAACTTGGCTGCGAAATTTCAAGTTCAAATGCCCCAAGATCAAACTCCGGAAACAACCGAAGGTTACGAAGGGTTCTTCCATCTAAAATCGGCAGAAATGGGCGTTGCACGAAGCGAGCTAGGTTACATTATTAGAGACTTTGACCGTCAAAGACTTGAGGATCGAAAAGCCTTTATGCAGAAACTCGTCGATGAAATGAACACGGGTTTACGCCATGGTTCTGTAGAGCTAAAAATAAAAGACAGCTATTA
Source organism: Vibrio sp. OPT41 (assembly GCF_015163595.1). Taxonomy (NCBI): domain Bacteria; kingdom Pseudomonadati; phylum Pseudomonadota; class Gammaproteobacteria; order Vibrionales; family Vibrionaceae; genus Vibrio; species Vibrio sp. OPT41. Next base: position 172,871 of record NZ_JADDYH010000054.1, read on the forward strand.
CAATATGAGAGAAATGGTTGAGCCTTACCCTCATATCATTGAGCTGGCAAAGCAAGCGATGGAAGCGTGTGATGTGGAACCGATTATAAAACCTATTCGTGGTGGTACAGATGGTGCTCGTTTATCTTTTATGGGTTTGCCGTGCCCGAATATCTTCACCGGTGGTTTTAACTTCCACGGAATTCATGAGTTTATTTCTGTTGAAATGATGGAAAAATCAGTACTCGTTATTGTCAAAATTGCTGAGCTCACAGCGAAAAAACACAGTTAAAAGACTACGTCGAGACCTCTTGCAGATTTAATAACAAAATAGCCCAGATCTCTCTGGGCTATTTAACTATTAAGATGGGATACTAGCGCACGTCTTTGTCTTCAATTTCAATGTCTTCTAGCGGTAACCAGTCGACTTTCACACCCGCTTGATCGAACATATCTTGACTGACTTGGATTTTATCTCCCCAGCGAGATAAAAAGTCTTCAGACTGCTCAGGGCAGTGTACGTGTGAGATCCCTGTTTGAATGATCTTTGCCGCGCAGTTAGGGCAAGGAAAATGCGTTACCCAAATATCACATCCGTCTAAGTCACGTTTTGAGAACAAAATTGCGTTCTCTTCCGCGTGCAGTGTTTTAAGGTATTTCAACTCGCGCTCATCGGTGTCGACACTGTCAGAAACACCATGCGGATAGCCATTAAATCCAACAGATACAATGCGATTCTGTTTAGTAATAACGGCACCGACTTGTGTTGATGGGTCCTTACTCCAAGACGCCACTAGTTCTGCCATCTGGTAAAAGCGTTTCGCCCATTTAGAAATCATAGTCATCCTCTCTGTCGAAGGCGTTGAATTAATTGAATGATAACCCATTTATATTAAAAAAATAGTCAAAATCGGGGTCTTGAGTATGAAGGCGTCACTTTTTACCTTTTTAGCCACAAAACGTTCTTATCTTGAGCACTGAATCTCACTTTACGCCCGAATACAATACTCCCGTTAGTGTTTCCAAGCACACGCTAAAATTCGCGATCTCCTAAGGCGTATATTAAATAGTTATGATTGAGTTGTATGTATATTGCTCATTGAATACCACTGTTAACTAAATTACTTTATTTTCCTTTTGTTTCTCATGTTTACATTTAGAAACACCTTGGGCGCTTTTCAGTGAAGTTTTCAGTGGCAGCAAGGAGTAAGGTTGATAGGAATTCAACAATATCCTGTTCTATAAAGACGGTAAATACATGCAAAAGAAACCACTTGTCGCACTAATGGCGGCTACAGCAATCCTCGCTGGATGCGGGGAAGCTAATAATGCCCAAACGAAAGGTCAAGCGCCTCTCGTAGTGACTCAGGATGTCACGGTTATCGACTACCAACCGAGCAAGTCTTATATCGGTCGCATTGAAGCAGTAGAAGATACCAATATTACCGCGCAGATTTCTGGCTACTTAAAAGCTCGTCACTTTGAAGAAGGGCAAATGGTAGAAAAAGGGCAGCTCCTTTACTCTATCGAGCCATCTTCTTTTGAAGCCCAAGTCGCGAGTGCTAAAGCCGCACTTGCACAAGCTAAAGCGGCGCTAAAAAAAGCCGAATTAGATCATACTCGAGGTAAAAACTTGTTGCCTCGCGGTAGTATCTCTCAATCTGAGTTTGATGCTTTAACTGCGGCACTTCTTGGTGCGAGAGCAGAGCTAGAAGCGGCAAATGCTCAACTTAAACTTGCTGAAGTTAACCTTTCCTATACTCAAATCCGAGCACCTTTTAGCGGACGTATTAGTGATACCAAAGTTAGTACGGGTGATCTGGTTTCTCCGTCATCTGGCGTGCTGACAACTCTGGTGAGTTTAGATCCAGTTCATACCTCATTTAGTGTGAGTGAGCGTGAGCGTTTAGCCATGGGTATGGATCAAGTCAAAGGCGACGGCTCAGCAGAATCAAACCGCGTTGAAGTTCAGCTTGAACTGGAAAATGGACAGTTTTTTGAGCATCTCGGTAAGCTTGATTTCTTAGGTAATCGTATTGACACCAAAACGGGTACGATTGCTATGCGCGCGCTAGTGCCAAACCCAGAGCAGAAGTTACTTCCGGGTCAACACATCAAAGTGAACTTGAGAGATAAGAATACGAAGGACGTTATTGTTATTCCACGACGTGCCGTTCAAACTGACTTAGAAGGTGACTTTGTGATGGTGATGACTGAGGGAAATGTCGCAGAGCGTCGTAACGTAGAGCTTGGCCCTCAGGTTGAACAAGGTATTATCATTCGAGAAGGGCTCGATCAGGAAGATACAGTTATTACACAAGGCCTACAACGTGTGCGTAATGGTGTAGAAGTGCGCCTTCAAGCACCTGCTGAAGACAAGCAGTAGGGGGCACTATGTTAAGTCGTTTCTTTATTCAGAGACCTAAATTCGCGCTGGTTATTTCGATCATATTAACGCTAGCTGGCGCGATCTCACTGGCGATTTTGCCAGTGGCGGAGTACCCACAGATAAGTCCGCCATCAGTCAGCGTTTCGGCATACTACACCGGTGCGAGTGCGGAAGTTGTCGAGCAGGCCATTGCGGACCCCATAGAGACCTCAGTCAACGGCGTTGAGGATATGATATACATGTCTTCAAAGAGCGCGAACGATGGCTCTTACAGCCTAAACGTCACGTTCGATGTCGGCACCGATCCAGATATGGCGCAAGTTAACGTGCAAAACCGCGTGTCACAGATTGAGTCAAAACTGCCTCAAGAAGTTCGCATGGTTGGTGTGACGGTGAAAAAGCGTTCACCTGACTTGCTGATGGTACTTAACTTCTATTCACCTGATGGCAAATACGATGATCAGTTCTTGATTAACTACATTAACTTGAATGTAAAAGATCAGTTGGCTCGTGCGAAAGGTATCAGTGAAGTTAACGTGATTGGTGGTGGCGAATACGCAATGCGTGTTTGGTTAGATCCTGAAAAAATGGCCAACCTTAAGCTAACCACGTCAGACGTATACGCCGCTTTGGCTGAACAGAACGTTCAAGTTGCGGCAGGGCGTGTAGGTGCAGCACCATACAACAATCCGCAAGAAGTTCAGTTTAACCTTGTGACCAAAGGTCGCTTGGAAAGCGTGAGTGAGTTTGAGAACGTAGTCCTTCGAGCTAATCCCAATGGCTCTACGGTTTATCTGAAAGATGTTGCTCGCGTTGAACTAGGCAAAAAGTTCTACGATGGTAACGGTAAGTTCCGTGGCCAGGACGCGTCAATCGTTGCGTTGTCTCTTCAATCGGATGCGAATGCGTTAGAAAGTGGTCAGGCCGTCATGGAGCTCCTTGAAGGCTTGAGCAAAAACTTCCCAGAGGGAATGGAATACGAGACCAGCTACGATACAACCGTGTTCGTATCTGAATCGATCAAAGGGGTAGTAAAAACACTGATTGAAGCGATTCTATTGGTGATTGCTGTAACTTACTTGTTCTTGGGTAGTGCGCGTGCAACGTTGATTCCTGTTGTCGCGATCCCCGTTTCTCTGATTGGTACGTTTGCCATCATGCAGGCAACGGGCTTCACCATTAATACGGTTACTTTGTTTGGCTTGATCCTTGCGATTGGTATCGTGGTGGACGATGCGATTCTGGTTATCGAAAACGTCGATACTACCATGGCGAAAGACCCAAGCATTTCACCGCGTAAAGCGACGTTGCTAGCGATGAAAGAAGTAACGGGCCCAATCATCACGTCGACCTTGGTTCTACTTGCGGTATTCATACCCGTCGCCATGCTGCCAGGTATCACCGGTATCATGTATCGCCAGTTCGCTTTGACCATCTGTATTTCGGTTGTGATTTCATCCATCAATGCATTGACGCTGTCTCCAGCACTTTGTTCTCTGGTATTGAAGCAGGGTGGGGGCAATACCGCTAACTGGTTCCAGGCTTTCAACAGAGGCTTAGAGCGCATCACTACGCGTTATGGCCAGATCGCTGGTTTCTTGGTGAAGAAGTCTTTACTGCTCGTGACGTTCTTTATAGTTGCTATCGCAGCGGTCACTTTCTTTGCGAAAACCACCTCTACAGCGTTTGTTCCTCAAGAAGATAAAGGCATTTTGCTGGTTAACGTACAGCTACCAGATTCAGCCTCTTTATCACGTACTGAAGAAGTCACCAATGATTTAATGAAAATGATCGGTGAAGAGCCTGGTGTGGATGGTGTGACGGTTGCGAACGGTTACTCGTTTATGACAGGCGCAGCAGCATCAAACGGTGCTTCTGTATTTATCAAATTGCATGACTGGGATACTCGTAACTCGCTGCAAGGAGAGCACTCTGCTAATGCTATCGCGGCACGTATTAACGGGCGAGCGGCGACAGAGTTACCTCAAGCGGTTGTTTTTGCGATGGGACCACCGGCGGTTCCAGGTATGGGCGCTGCGTCTGGTTTTGAGTTTGTGCTTGAAGACACGCTAGGGCGAAGTCGTACCGACTTGTCGATGGTCATGGGAGAAATGATCCAAGCGGCTAACCAAGCGCCTGAAATTGCCTACACGTTTAGCACGTTCCGCGCGAATGTTCCGCACTACTACGTTGATATCGATCGTGAGAAAGCGCAGCAATTAGGTATTTCGCTGTCGTCTATTTTCCAAACCTTGCAAGGCAACTTAGGTTCGCTTTATGTGAATGACTTCACCATGTTTGGTAAGAACTTCCGCGTAACCATGCAAGCTGATAGCCAGCACCGTAGCAGCATGGAAGATCTAGAGCGTTTCCATGTTCGTTCTTCGAACGGTGATATGGTCCCGTTAAGTACGCTAGTGAGCTACGAGCAAGTGTTTGAGCCTGATGTGGCGTGGCGTTACAACATGTACCGCAGTGCTATCATTCAAGGCCAACCAGCACCGGGTTACTCTAGTGGTGATGCGATTGCCGCAATGGAACGCGTTGCTGCTGAAGTTCTTCCACAAGGGTACACGTATGAATGGACAGGTATGGCTTATCAGGAAGTGCTCGCGGGTAACCAAGCCATTTATGCGTTTGCGCTGGCTTTGATCTTCATTTACTTGTTTATGGTGGCTCAGTATGAGAGTTGGAGTATTCCACTGGCTATTATTTTGGTGGTCCCAGTAGCAACGTTAGGTTCCTTCCTTGCGTTGAATCTAACTGGCACGCCGCTTAACTTGTATGCCCAAATTGGTCTTGTCTTGCTCATAGCCTTGGCGGCGAAAAACGCAATTTTGATTGTGGAGTTCGCCAAGCAAGAGCGAGAAGAAAAAGATGCTGATATCGATAGTGCAGCGGTTAAAGGAGGCACGTTACGTTTCCGCGCTGTGAATATGACATCCTGGTCATTTATCCTGGGTATCTTCCCGCTTATCTTTGCCGCTGGTGCGGGGCACGTCAGTCAAAACTCACTCGGCGTGTCGCTGATTGGTGGTCTATTGTGTGTGCTTCTAGCAGGTACATTCTTGATCCCAGGCTTCTACGCCCTGGTGCAAAGACAGCGTGAGAAAGTTCATGGCGGCAACACCAAGCTGGTTCCTCTTGATGATGAATAATCACATCCGAAGTGCGCAGTAAGCACGAAGTGACAATTGAAAAAAAGCCCGAAGCAATGATTGCCTCGGGCTTTCTATTTTGAAAAGGGTTATTTTAGCGCAGTTTTGAATTGTGCAACAGCTTCATCCATATCATGAGCTTGAGCAGAGACAGAGTTGACTTCATGCAAGCATTCCTGAGCGGATTGCATGTTATTCTCAGATATTGCGTTTAGCTCGGTGATTGAACCGCTAACTTGGTTCATCACGATACCTTGTTCTTCAATTGCTGAAGCTATGCGCTCCGAATTACCTTGAATTGAATGCATGTCAGTGATGATCTGTTGCAGGCTAGAATCCAGTTTTTCAGAAGCATTAAGTGTTTGTTGCCCTTGATCGTTACATTGATCAATATCAGCAACAACTGTAGACATTTGAGTTTGAATATCTGCAACTACCCGCGTGATTTCCTCTGTGGATTGATGAGTTCGGCTAGCTAGGGCGCGTACTTCATCGGCAACAACTGCAAACCCGCGGCCTTGTTCGCCTGCTCGCGCGGCTTCAATTGCTGCGTTGAGAGCTAGTAGGTTGGTTTGCTCTGCAATCTCTTGGATGATGTTCACGGCACCACCAATTTTATCTACATGCTGATTCAGCGAGCCAATCGACTGCTGGCTGTTTGATAAAATCGTGGTTAGTTGACCGATGTTGGTTACCGTCGCCTCAACAACTCCTCGACCTTGTTCGGCATTATTCGCTGCCTGATGTACGCCTTCTACCGCAACTGATGTGCTCTCAGAGATTTCACCTATTGTGGCAACCATTTGCTGAACTGCCGTCGCCATTGATGCTGTGTGGTCAGTTTGAGTGTGGAATTGCTCCATAACGCCTTCTAACTCACGATGCATATTATCGGTACTTGCAGTGAGTTGCGCCGATTTTTCTTGGGTACTACTAATTAGATGCTCAAGCTTATCCAATAGGTCATTGAGGTGATGACTGATATCAAATAGCTCGTCTTGACCTTTCAAATCAGATCGAAGTCCCATGTTGTTCGTTTCGCTGATACTTCGAATGGTGCCAAGTAAGCTATTCACTCGCGTATTGATTGAACGTGATATTTGCCAAATCAATGCGAAAATAACGACTAAGATCAGAGCTGTAATGACCTGCTTGATGGTCGACATTTGTTCATCACGTTGTGCGGCAGCAGAGCTAAGGGCTGTGGAAAAGGTTTCAAATTGCTCTTCTACGGCATGGGATAATGCGCGAGTTTCACCGAGTAGGCCTTTGTCATAAGCAACCCCAACAACTTGCTTTTGGGCCGCCAATTGCTTACCTGTTTTGATAAGCTCCGGAGCATATTGCCCCTCAAGCAAGTCACTATTGAATAGTCCTGCTTTTACCGCAGAGTCAAAACGGACTAATGCCAATAACTGCTGGTGGTCTGAACGTTGTTTAGCTTCTAATAGTGCTTGTTCGTAACCGGCGAGAAGCCCACTCTTTGAATCAAGCCCGTATCGTTGGTAAGCGCTGACCAGATTCTGAAAGCCCCTTTGGTATGCGAGCAAGTCTTGCTTAAATTGTTGACTGGAAGGTAATTCATTACTCTTGAGTATGTTCGCAAGCTCTTTTTCTGTGTCTATAAACTTGTCAACATTGGCGTCAAACTTATTTAGATATTTGTCATTACTACGCAGTAGGAAATCTTTTTCATTTCTGCGTAAGTTGAGTAAGCGTATTTCTAGATCACCAACGAGTTTGATGGCGTGATTAAGATCATTGCTCTTATTTTCAAAATGGGATGACGTACCCAAAAGGGCCACGATGCCTAAAATGGCGATAACTCCGAGGAAGTAGAGTTTTTGCCTAATAGTCATATTGTTGTTTCCTGAATAAGTAACTAAAAAGAGAAATCCAATGAGATTTCCAAGGGCTAGCAAACGTTGTTCAACTAACATGTCGAGAAAACGACATGCACTAATACAGCACTTTTTTACGTTGCTGTTTTTTCGCTCCGTGCTTGTTTTTTGTATCAAGTCGTCGGCGTTGAGAAGCGCGGGTTGGTTTCGTTTTAATACGCTTCTTCTCCTGTAAAGCGGCAGCTTTTATCAATGCTTGAAGCCGATTTAGGGCGTCTTCCTTATTTTGTTCTTGTGTCCGAAATTGTTGCGCTTTGATGATGATCACGCCATCTTTACTTATACGACTATCAGAAAGTGCAAGTAATCGCTCTTTGTAAAAGTCAGGTAAGCTTGAATGCCGGATATCAAAGCGCAGGTGTATAGCGGACGCCACCTTGTTAACGTTCTGACCACCATTTCCTTGAGCTCTAATTGGGGATAATTGAATTTCCCACTCTTGAATTGTGACGGAGTTCGAAATTTTGAGCATGATAAGTAAATGCCGGTAAGGACGATTGAAAGAGCTGATAAATTAACATTACAGATGCACAAATAGAAGAAAAGACATGAGCACGATTGATTTTAGACCCTATGAGGGATTCATATTTGATATGGATGGTACTCTAATCGATACCATGCCAGCCCACTTGGCAGCTTGGCAAGCAACTGCTGAGCGTTTTGATTTTCCGTTTTGCCAGGAATGGTTTCACAGTTTGGGAGGGATGCCGAGCTTTAAAATTGTTGAGGAACTAAATCGTGTGCATGAGCTTTCATTAGATCCTAAAACTGTCGCGACATTTAAAATGGAAACATTCGCTGCTATGGAGCTTCATGGTGACGTTATTCCTTGCACGAACATCGTGTTAGAGGAATATTTAGGCCATAAGAAAATTGCAGTCGGGACTGGCAGCCAACGAGAAAGTGCCATGCGCTTATTAAGCCATGCAGGTTTATTAGACAAGTTGGATGTTGTAGTAACCGCGAGTGATGTAGAGAACCATAAACCCTTTCCAGATACCTTTTTGGTGGCCGCGGAACAACTCGACTTGGAGGCGTCACAGTGTCTTGTGTTCGAGGATACTGAGTTGGGGAAGCGAGCTGCGCGTGCAGCTGGTATGGATTGCGTTATGGTGCAAGATAATGAGTTGATCTTTTTCCCAAAACCATAGTGGCAATATCCCTTAATATGAGATCAAAATGGGGTGCAAATGCACCCCATTAATTTTTACCACATCATCGATCATGAATCATAGATGCTTATTCTGGTTGAACTAGCTCTTGGTATTCAAATGAAGGTACCACAACTTCTACGCGACGGTTTTTCTCACGACCTTCGCGAGTGCTGTTGTCAGCAACTGGGTTTTCTTCACCCATACCTTTAACTGTCAAACGATCTGAACCAATGCCAGCTGCGGTTAGGTAATCAGCAACAGATTGAGCACGACGCTCAGACAGTTTTTGGTTGTATGCCGCAGGGCCTGAGCTATCCGTGTAACCAGTAATCTCTACTTGAGCTTGAGGATATTCGTTCAAGAATGAAACAAAGTTGTCCAGACGTTCAGAAACGGACTCTGTTAACTTAGCACTATCGAATTCAAACGTACCTGTACCGTACTCTTCTTTGTGCACCTTGCTCATCATCACTGGTTCTGGATCTGGCTCGATCACTTCTTCCGTTACAACTGCTGCAACAACTGGAGCTGCTGCGAATTTGTAGTTAACACCGATACCAAAGAAGTTAGCATCCATGTCGTCCCACACGTCGTCAGACATATCTTGGTAGCGTTGGTATTCAGCGCGAACACTCCAGTTTCTATCGATCGAGTATTCAGCACCCAAAGAACCTGTTGGGACAAAGTCTGTTTCGTCATCAGACATCATGTAAGCACCACCGATCTTAGCAAATAGATTCCAAGAGTCGTTTAAGTGCCAGTTGAATTTAGGTGCAAGTGTTAAAGCCGTTAGATTGCCGTCAATCGTATTAATCGTATTAGCCCCTGACCTAGAGTTTCCTTCATAGTCGCCTAAGAAGTCTACGCCGTACTCTAGCCCAATGATATCGGTAAAGTCATAACCGATATGTAGTCCTGCACCGAACGCTTCATCATCACAAGGGCTATTTAGATAGCAAGCGTCGTCAAGTGTAGTCATGCCCACTTTGCCCCCGATGTACATTTCAGCTTGAGCAGAGTTTAAAAGCGCGCTACTACCAGCTACCACTGCTGCTACTGCAATTGCTACTTTGTTCATAATGTTTCCTTGTATTGATTGCATATTAACTTCTACTTCGTTTTATCAAAAAATTAGAAAAAACCAGCGTTTATAAGAAATTAGTTTAATATTCTAATCATTTCATATCAAGCAACAATATATTTGAACTTGATCAACATTTACTACCCAAAAATACCTCACAAACTTCTGATATTTCTTACATTGTAGTAAAGATTTTTTGGTGCATAAGAAAATTGATGATTATTTTGAACTTTTTTCGTAAACTTTACTTTACATTGTGCGTGGTGGTTAACAGGTGGTTTTTATTTGCATTTATTTGCAAAAACTGATTGCAAGTCTACGCCTAAGCCGATAAGTTACTTAAACGCTAGACAGAAAATGACCACAGCCCTTGATGCTGCTCGCTTTGTGAACAATGTTGCAATGAGTTCAGTTGGTAAAAATGGGGTCGGAAATAAAACCAGGAAGTAGAAGTAATGTTTCAAACTGATGATGTAAGAATAAATAGAGTAAAAGAGTTATTGCCACCTGTTGCAGTATTAGAGAAGTTCCCAGCGACTGAAACCGCTTCTTCGACCACTTTTGATTGCCGTAACGCCATTCACAATATTCTTGAAGGAAAAGACGATCGATTACTCGTGATCGTTGGCCCGTGTTCTATTCACGATCCGGCTGCCGCGGTTGAGTACGGTAAAAAGCTAAAAGTACTACGTGATGAACTGGGCGAGCAGCTTGAGGTTGTTATGCGAGTTTATTTTGAAAAGCCGCGTACAACCGTTGGTTGGAAAGGCCTTATCAATGACCCTTACTTAAATGACACCTATAAGCTAAATGATGGTCTACGTATCGGACGTAAACTTCTTCTTGATCTAACCGATATGGGCTTGCCAACGGCAAGTGAATTCTTAGATATGATCACACCTCAGTACGTGGCGGATTTGATCAGTTGGGGCGCTATCGGTGCTCGTACGACAGAATCTCAGGTTCACCGCGAGCTAGCTTCTGGTCTTTCTTGTCCTGTAGGTTTCAAAAACGGTACAGACGGGAATATTAAAATAGCGAGCGACGCGATTCGTTCTGCAAGCGCTTCCCATCACTTCCTTTCAGTAACAAAATACGGTCATTCCGCGATCGTAGAAACCGCTGGTAATCCAGACTGCCATATTATTCTACGTGGCGGTAAAGAACCAAACTACAGTGCAGCACATGTAGCTCAAATTAAAGATGAGCTGGACACTGCAGGTCTGCCGAAAAAAGTGATGATTGATTTTAGCCATGCTAACAGCTCGAAGCAGTTCAAGCGTCAAATGCTGGTGTCTGATGATGTATCCGAGCAAATCTCTGCTGGCGAAGAAGCCATTTTTGGTGTGATGATCGAGTCTCATTTAGTTGAAGGTCGCCAAGACTTAGTGGATGGCAAAGCAGCCACTTATGGTCAGTCGATCACTGATGCATGTATTGGTTGGGAAGATACGGAAACGGTACTTCGTCAGCTTTCTGATGCAGTAAAAGTGCGCCGCAACAAGTAAGCTCAACAGAAAAACTTTTTAAAAGCGAAAAGTGAATAGTGAAGAGCCAGAGGTACTATGCCTCTGGCTCTTTTTGTTGAGAATTACTCTCATATCTTTCTATTGTTTCTGCTTTCCTATATGTTATCTGTATACGTCGTAACCAAAAGGAATTTGGACTTGGATCGTAATGTATGGCTTCTATCCCTCTGCCAAGCCTTATTAATGACAGGGAATATTTTACTCATATCTGTTATTGCCCTTATTGGCAAAACACTTGCGCCGTCATCAAGTTTTATCACATTACCAGTTGCACTGCAGTTTTTGGGACTGATGGCCGCGACAATTCCTGCGTCGCTAATTATGGGCAAGTTAGGGCGTCGCCTTGGTTTTAGCCTTGGTAATGTCATTGGCATTTTGGGTGCTAGTCTAGCGACGTATGCATTAAGTCAACAAAACTTCTATCTGTTCTGCATGTCTACGTTTTTGCTTGGTGTTGGTATAGGTTTCGGTACTCTATACAGGTTTGCTGCCATCGAAGTGTGTGAAGAGTCGGCAAGGCATAGGGCGATTTCGATATCTATGGCGGGTGGGGTGTTAGCGGCGATCCTTGGGCCTAATCTGGCCGTGTACTCGCAGCAGTGGTCAGATGATGGCTTATACATTAGTGCATTTGCTGTGCTTGTCGTGCTTTATATAACCGCGTTGGTTGTGCTACAAACCATTCGTTTTCCACCTGCACACACGCAGGCGCTACACGCTAAGGCGGATAAGCTGAGACTGATTATTCGTCGACCTAATTTCATGCTGGCAGTTATCGCGGCAATGGTTGCGTACGCGGTGATGAACATTTTAATGACAGCAACTCCTTTAGCGATGATTGGTTGTGACTTTGATTTTGATAAAGCGGCGGGAGTGATCGAATGGCACGTGTTGGGTATGTTTGCACCTGCGTTTGTCACGGGCCGTCTGATAGAGCGGTTTGGCGCTAAGAATATGATTTTGGCGGGTGGATTGCTATTTGTTGCTTGTATTGGAATTAATATACATGGAGTGTCTATCTGGCATTTTAGTCTTGCTTTAATCCTGTTAGGAATAGGGTGGAACTTTATGTTTATCGCAGCAACTGGGCTGTTTAGTCAAAGCTATGAAGCGAAAAACAGAAGCAAGGCTCAAGCGTTTAATGAATTCTTCGTGTTCAGTTGTGTCACCATCACCGCATTACTATCTGGTTGGCTTGAGTCTACCGTAGGTTGGCAGAATCTTAATTTGTATGTTCTTCCATTTGTGTTACTCGTTATCGCGATGTTTGCGTTAAAAACGAATAAAAAGCCAGAATCACAAACCGCTTAATTAAGTCTTAATATATAACCCGGCCTATCGTGTCGGGTTTGTTTATTAGCTCAAATCAACAATCTCTTCTTTATGTTTTTATCGATAATGTGAATTCCCACAATAAAAATGTCGATTTGATAAGACTTTTTATCTAACTTTTTGTAATAAAAATAAAAATCCTGTATATATCTTGCCGAAAATCAATAAAAACTAAAGAAGTTTCGTCTATGTCAGCCAATATTTCTCATAAAGCTCAAGAAACTCTCGTGAGGGAGTCTGAGGAACTCGTCTCAACAACGAACTTACAAGGTGTTATTACATATTGTAATGAAGCCTTTTGCCGCGTTGCTGAATACACTCACGAAGAACTTGTCGGTCAGAACCATAATATAGTTCGTCATAATGATATGCCTAAAGCCGCTTTCGGTGATATGTGGGCACGCCTTAAACAAGGTAAAGCCTGGCGTGGAATGGTTAAGAATGCCACTAAGTCTGGCGGTTACTATTGGGTTGATGCTTATGTCACCCCTATCTACGAAGACAACCATGTTGTTGGGTATCAATCAGTGCGCGTGAAACCAAAGCGAGAGTGGGTTGATATTGCGACAAAAGCCTACAAAAGCATGCGTGCTGCAGAGAAGTCTGGCCGAACTTGGTCGTTGAAAATCAATGAAACCATTCGCTATGCGATTCTACTTGGTGCACTAACCGCACCTGCAACCGCATATGCGTTGTCTGTTGAAGGGCCGTTGGCTTGGCTTGCAAGTGCGTTACCTGCAAGTGTTCTAGCTCTGTTATTCCGCCAAGAGTTAATTGATACACCTCAGCAACTTAAAAAGTTACAAAAGCAATATGACAGCGTAAGTCGCTTGATCTATTCCGGTAACACGGCATTTTCGATTGCCGATTTCCATATCAAAATGCTATCCGCAAGAATTCGAACCGTGTTAGGAAGAATGACTGACTCCGCATTGCCTTTGCAGCATTGCGCCGAAGAGCTCAGTCAAACAACGGCAGAAGTCTCGGCTGCATTAAATCAGCAAAATACCGATATTCATCGTGTGCGAGATGCTACCCAAGAGGTGGAGTCGTCGGCAAATTCGGTTTCTTCGAGTACCAATGATGCCCATATGTTGATTGATGATACATTGAAGTCATGCTTGATGGCGAAGGAGACCATTGATCAAACGCACACCAATCTAGCGAAGTTAAGCCTTCAAGCTGAAAAAGCGACGGAAACGACGTATCAACTGAGTGATCAGGCGCAGAAGGTGAACCATTTGATGGAAGAGATTGGTGGGATCGCAGAGCAAACCAATTTACTGGCACTCAACGCGGCGATTGAAGCGGCAAGAGCAGGGGAGCAAGGTCGTGGTTTTGCTGTTGTAGCTGATGAGGTCCGCGCGCTTTCTGGGCGAACATCCAATGCAACTGAACAAATCCAAGCCTCTATCTCCACTATGTTGGCAACGATTCAAAGTTGGCAGAAAGATATTCTGGCAAACAAAGAGCAAACCGATGCCTGTTCTCAAGTAGCAGAACAAAGCGCGTTGCGTTTGTCTGAAGTTGAACAGATGATGCAAACCATGAGTGGGCTGATGGTTGATGTAGCAGAAGCGGCGAATAACCAGTTAAAGCTATCTAGTGATGTAAACCAGCACATTCATTCTATTGCTTCGACCGCAGAACAAAACTTGGCAGCAACACATTCAGTTGAGCAAAATAGCCGACAGTTGAAAGACCAAGTACAAGATTTCTATCAGCTCGCACTTCGATTTGAAGACAAATAGTCGTAACGAAAGTTGTGATGTTTATGTCCTGGCTGCGTTTATGCGAATAGGAGCCAGATAAAAGAAAGCCCCGCCATTGCTGGTGGGGCTTTTCAGTTTTCACATTCGCAATAGAGAAAACTGACTATCTTTTTACTGCAATTACGCGAGTAGCTCTTTTGCTGTGTTCACTACGTTTTCAGTCGTGAAACCAAACATTTTGAATAGTTCGCCAGCTGGTGCAGATTCACCGAATGAAGTCATACCGATGATGCGACCGTCGAAGCCTACGTACTTGTACCAGAAGTCAGCAATACCTGCTTCAATTGCGATACGTGCTGTTACGTCTGATGGCAGTACAGCTTCACGGTAAGCGGCGTCTTGTTTGTCGAATGCGTCTGTTGATGGCATTGAAACAACGCGTACTTTCTTACCTTCAGCAGTTAGCTGTGCTGCTGCTTCTACTGCTAGTTCAACTTCAGAACCTGTTGCGATAAGGATTAGCTCTGGCTTGCCTTCGCAATCTTTCAGAATGTAAGCACCTTTCGCGATGTCTGCTACTTGTTCTGCTGTGCGCTCTTGTTGCGCAAGGTTTTGACGAGAGAAGATAAGTGCTGTCGGTGCATCTTTACGTTCAATCGCTAGTTTCCAAGCTACAGCGGACTCAACTTGGTCACATGGACGCCATGTGCTCATGTTTGGTGTTAGGCGTAGCGATGCCATTTGCTCAACTGGTTGGTGAGTTGGACCATCTTCGCCAAGACCGATAGAGTCATGCGTGTACACTTGGATGTTCTGAATTTTCATCAGCGCAGCCATACGCATTGCGTTACGTGCGTACTCCATGAACATTAGGAATGTTGCGCCGTAAGGAACGAAACCACCGTGTAGCGCGATACCGTTCATGATCGCTGTCATACCGAATTCACGTACGCCGTAGTGGATGTAGTTACCAGAGAAGTCGCTTGCCTCTAGAGACTTAGAACCAGACCACATGGTTAGGTTAGAAGGTGCTAGGTCAGCAGAGCCACCCATGAACTCTGGTAGTAAAGCACCAAATGCTTCTAGAGCATTTTGAGACGCTTTACGTGATGCAATGTTTGCTGGGTTAGCTTGAAGATCAGCAATGATTTGGCTTGCTTTCTCTTCCCACTGTGCAGGAAGCTCACCGTTTACGCGGCGTTTAAATTCAGCTGCCAGCTCAGGGTACGCTGCTTCATAAGCTGCAAATTTCTCGTTCCACGCTGCTTCCTTAGCTGCGCCTGTTTCTTTCGCTGACCATTCTGCGTAGACTTCTTGCGGAATTTCAAAAGGACCGTGCTCCCAACCTAGTTCTTTGCGTGTTGCTGCGATTTCTTCTGCACCTAGTGGCGCACCGTGACAATCGTGTGAACCAGATTTGTTTGGTGAACCAAAACCGATGATAGTCTTAGTACAGATAAGTGTAGGACGTGGATCCGCTTTCGCCGCTTCAATTGCTGCGTTGATTGCGTCAGCATCGTGACCATCGACTGCAGGGATTACGTGCCAACCGTAAGCTTCGAAACGCTTAGGTGTGTCGTCAGAGAACCAACCTTCAACGTGACCGTCGATAGAGATGCCGTTGTCATCCCAGAACGCGATCAGCTTGCCTAGACCTAGAGTACCTGCAAGAGAACATGCCTCGTGCGAAATACCTTCCATCAGACAGCCGTCGCCCATGAACACGTAAGTGAAGTGGTCAACGATGTCGTGGCCTTCTTTGTTGAACTGTGCTGCTAGCGCTTTTTCAGCTAGAGCCATACCAACCGCGTTAGTGATGCCTTGACCTAGCGGACCCGTTGTGGTCTCGATTCCTGGCGCGTAACCGTACTCTGGGTGACCAGGAGTTTTAGAGTGAAGCTGACGGAAGTTTTTCAGATCGTCGATAGACAACTCGTAACCTGCAAGGTGCAGTAGAGAGTAAATCAGCATTGAGCCGTGGCCGTTAGACAGTACGAAACGGTCGCGGTCTGCCCACTCAGGGTTTGATGGGTTGTGGTTTAGATGAGAGCGCCAAAGAACTTCAGCGATGTCAGCCATACCCATAGGTGCACCTGGGTGACCAGAGTTAGCTTGTTGAACACCATCCATGCTTAGCGCACGGATTGCATTTGCTAGATGTTTACGATCCATAGTGATTACTTCTCGATATTTGATTTAAATAGAGGGAACTCGCCGAAACAAGTTCAAATAGAATTTTTTGAAAATAGTGCTGATGGTAAAAGCGAGTAGACGGGCTACTCGCTTTTGGTAAGCAATTAAAGCTTAGCTTCGATCATCGCTTCTAGTTTGCCTTGGTCAACGGCGAAGTTGCGGATACCTTCAGCCAGCTTCTCAACAGCCATTGGGTCTTGGTTATGTTCCCATAGGAACTCAGCGTGAGTCATTGGTGCTGGACGCTCAGCTGCGCCTTTAGAATCAACTAGTTTCTCAACTACTTCACCTTCAGCTGCTTCTAGTTCTGCAAGTAGAGCAGGAGCGATAGTTAGACGGTCACAACCAGCTAGTTCTAAGATCTCACCGATGTTACGGAAGCTTGCGCCCATAACTACAGTTTTGTAGCCGTATTCTTTGTAGTAGTTGTAGATCTTAGTTACAGATAGTACGCCTGGATCTTCTTGAGCTTCGAAGTCACGGCCTTCTTTCGCTTTGTACCAGTCCATGATACGACCAACGAATGGCGAG
>NZ_JADDYH010000054.1:189879-200928 GCF_015163595.1 Vibrio sp. OPT41
ATTAGGAATACACCCGCTTCTGCACAAGCACGTGCTTGAGCGAACGAGAATAGAAGCGTTAGGTTACAGTTGATGCCTTCTTTTTCTAGGATCTCAGCTGCGCGAATGCCTTCCCAAGTTGAAGCCAGTTTGATAAGGATACGGTCGTTAGTGATGCCAGCATCGTTGTACATTTTCACTAGTTGACGAGCTTTCGCTACGCTGCCTTCCATATCGTAAGATAGACGAGCGTCTACTTCTGTAGAGATACGACCTGGGATAGTTTTTAGGATTTCTTTACCGATGTTTACTGCAAGCATGTCACAAGTATCTTGAACTTGTTGAGCTTTGTCGTTGCTCTGTGCTTTAGCGTATTCGATTGAAGCATCGATTAGAGGTGCGTACTCTGCGATTTGAGCGGCTTTAAGGATAAGAGAAGGGTTAGTTGTTGCGTCTTCTGGCTGATACTTTTTAATTGCATCAATTTCGCCAGTGTCTGCTACTACAGTCGTTAGTTTACGAAGTTGCTCTAACTTGTTGCTCATAATCGATCATCCTATTTAAATGGGCTTAAGCGTGATTTTTGTTATCACAGCTTGTGCATTTGCAAGCGAGTTAGCTAACCGTCTCATCGCATTTAATGAGACATCTGCTCAGCCAACTACGGAAAATTTCGTTACCGAACAAATGCTATGAACATTTGATCGATAGCTGAGTAAATGATGTGTCCATATTTATCCTATCTATGCTGAAAGTCAATCGCTGAAATGGACTTATAGTGAACTTCATCAACGTTTTTTTACTGTGTGTTTAGTGGTTAACCCAAATAAACGATTGCCCTTATTGTTCAAAGCTTGAGCGTTGTCCAAGAGGGTAAAAAATTGTAGTGAGAAAATGTTATTGCGATGAGCAAATGTAGCGTTTAAATTGATAAAGAACATATGCTAAGTCAATGAGCATATGTTCACTTATTGCATACAATATCGATCCTCTTAAAGGGCGAGAGAAACCATGAGCAGTTCTAATCAAGATATTTCCATTGAAAACACGGATTTGTTGACAGAGATTTCCGTCGCGTATTATCAAGACGGTGCGACTCAGGAAGAGATATCGAGAAAATTTGCCATATCACGCGCAAAGGTCGGGCGAATGCTCAAGCAGGCGCGTGATGAAGGCATTGTTGAAATTACCGTTAAATACCATCCGGTGTTCAGCGCCAAGATTGAACAACGTTTGATCGAGCGATTCGGCGTTAAGCGCGCGCTTGTTGCTCTTGATCAACCGAATGAAGAAGCGCAACGACTACAGGTATCGGGATTGGTGTCCAATTATCTCACTAGCACGCTCAAAAACGGCATGGTGGTGACGGTCGGACAAGGGCGCAACGTGTCGTCTGTCGCTCACCATATTGGTGTTATTACGCCGCGTGACTGTAAATTTGTGTGTGGCATTGGTGGTATTCACCCGCGTGGCGGTATGTATAACGCCGACCATATTTGTCGTCAGTTGGCGAAGAAATATGGGGGAACCTCTGAAACCCTTTATGCGCCGGCATACGCAGAAAATAGAGAACAGAAGTTGGCCTTCATGCAAAATGCAACCGTGAAACAAACGCTCGACCTAGCACGTAAAGCCGATGTTGCTTTGGTTGGTATTGGTGACATGAGCGAAAACAGTTACATGGTCGACTTAGGTTGGTTTACGCCTGATGAAGTGGTTCAGTCGAGACTTCAACAAGGTGTGGTAGGGGATTTTGCAGGTTATGACTTCTTTGATATTCACGGTAATGTAGCGAACACGGTAATGAGTGACCGAGTAATTGGACTTGGTATTGAAGAGTTTCGGCCGATCTCGGAAGTCATTGCGATCGCAGCTGAGAACAGCAAGCCACTCGCTCTACTCGGAGCATTAAGAACTGGAGCGATAGACGTGATCGCCACGAGCGTTAGTAACGCATTAACCGTGCTCAACTTAGATGAGCAAATGCACGGTAACGCGACATCTGAACGCTAACGGAAATAGTCGGCTTTTGATGTAGTCAGGCTATGAGGAGGGACAAATCACTCATAGCCAGTTTCTATTTCGAAATGACAAGTTTGGTTTAGAAGCTGCGTTTAGTTTATTGGAACACATCATCTTTAGATAAACGTAAGATACTTTGTTAAACAGACACTTGTCTTAACGCTCGATAGGTAGAGAGTGGTCAGCACCCCATTCGGTCCAAGAACCGTCGTACACCGACAGATTGTCTAGACCAATTTGATACGCCGCGAGTAATAAAATGCATGCGGTTACACCGGAACCGCAACTAAAAATAATCGAATTGTCACTATCTATCGTTAGTGCGCTAAATATCTGTTGCAACTCTGAGTTTGGTTTAATGTGACCGTTGGTCAAGAGTTCTTGAAACGGTAAGCAAACCGAATTTGGAATGTGCCCACTACGTAGACCTTCTCGTGGCTCAGGCACTTCACCAAGGAATCGTGCTTTGGCTCTGGCATCGATGATGTTGGCACTTTTATTGGTTGAATGAGCAAGAACATCTTGTGCACTCAAAAAGGCATTTTGGTTGAGCTTACCTGCAAAGTTACCTTCTTCGCTTGGTTGCGATAGGGTACTTTCAACAGGGAATCCGGCTTCAATCCAAGCGGGAAGGCCGCCGTTTAAGACTCGAACATTATCATGTCCCATAGCTTTGAACATCCACCAAGCTCTTGGCGCGGCTAAAGTGCCTGAGTTGTCATAAACCACAATCAAATCTTCGTTGTTCAAACCGAGTTGTTGCGCACTTTGGTTGAAGCCTTCTTCTGTTGGCATCATATGCGGCAGGGAAGAACCGGGTAAGCAAAAGTCATTGTCGTAATCGAAGCGTAAAGTATTTGGAATCCACTTATCTTGAATCTTTTTGCCTTCAGAAGGGATTTGAAACGCAATACTAGCGTCGAGGAGCTTGACGTTAGGTTGGCCGAGAAGGCTATTGAGTTCATCAGTACTAATCAGTGCTTGCATTGTCTTTAGTTTGCTAGGTGGATAATCTTACTGTTTTACAACAAAAAAATCGCATGTTCAAAAGAACGATGCGATTTTTAAGCTTGAGATTGAAGATTTATGATGAAAGGTCGCTTTCGCCATGCCTTCAATCTATCTAGTTACATGGTCCAAGTGTTGTCTCCAGAAGTAATCACTTTCTGAATTGGGTCACTGCCGTCATAGAACCAAATTTCAACAAGTAGGCTACCTTGGCTATCAGAAACATTAAAGTCGACGTTTGCTGTACCGTTGTTGAGTGGAACCGATGCGACTTTGCTTGGATATTTTGCATCGTAGTTACCTGAACTGTTCTCGACAAACTCTTTGTACACACTTAGGTGTGCACGTTGTGAAGAGAAACCACTGATGTCTACATTGAGCGTACCCTCCGTCACTGAGTTGTAGCTAAAGCCATCCGGTACTACTAGGTCCTGCATGGTTGCATTTTCTACAGTTACGGTAGTCTCTTCTACGGTTGTTTCTTCCTGTTGGGTTGTGTCTTCCTCTGCAACGGTGGTTTGGGTTGGTGAAGGTGGTGTACTGTTACCACCTCCGCCGCCACCGCCACAAGCCGTTAGTGCTAATCCCATGATGATTGTGATAAGTGCTTTCATAATGTTATCTCCCTATGGAATGTAGCATTTGTTAGGTGTTGGAGCGGTGTGCCAATCTGTGCTTCGTTCGCCACCAGACTCAGCCCAAGTTTGGAATTGAGGGTATGCATCGACCATGTCTACACGCTCTAGCGGCCAATCCCAATCTTCTACTATCAACAGTGCCCAAGGTAAGTTGTTTGCTGTTTTGAAGTACACACCTTGCGCAGGGGCACTTGCATCGACGCCGACACCGAAGAGGTTTTGGTCATCAAACTGTTCTGTTGGTGCTTGGTCTGCTAAGTGAACTTCCCATTTACGACCTGGTTGGAAGGTAATCCCGTCGCCATGGTAAGTCCCCGGCGTTGCGAAGATGAACGGGTCGTATGGCATGGCTTGAATGGCTGAACGGTCAGAGCCTTCGGTGAAGTACACATTCAAGGTAAAGGTGAGTGAAACGTTATCATCACAGCCAGACTCGGTACGGAAGTAGCTACAGCTGCTAGCCGCGTGTGTGCTTAAGTCTTCACTGATGATGAAAATTGCTTCATCAGAAATACTTTCCAAACCATTAGATGCTTGTTCTACACCATTGAAGGATAGCGTTGTTAATCCGTTTTCAATCGAGCTTCTCAATACACCCGGTAGTCGGATTGCGAAGCCATTTTTGTAACTTGCGCCGTAGGCCGCTAGGTCACCTGTAATCTGGATATTCTCAACATGACCAGCAAGACTGGTTTCAGTGATGCGGAATTTCACGACCACATCGTTCATGTCGTAGTCTGCGGTGTATGGCCAGTTATCTTCGTAAGCCACGGTGGCGTAATCTTCTGCACTCGGGAAATACTCCACTGAGTAACCATTACCAGTGATGGTAATTGGGTAATCTTCCACCTCACCAGACGTCGAACCACCATCGTAGTTTAATCCGGTTTGTTGGCTAAAGCGGAATCGGCTCCAGCTAGACCCTTCCGTTGCAGCGGTTGAAACTACAAACGGTAGGGGATTATTACCCGCAGACAGTAATTGGTCGGTAAAGACTTGCTCACCTTCATCATCAAAGTCACCATCGCGGTTCCAGTCAAACCATGCTGATAGGTAGCCAGAAGTAGAAGCTGTCACATTCACAATTGAGCTTAAGCCTGGATCAAGTGCGGATACAAAACCAACACCATCTTCATCGGCTGTGCCCACAGAGTTATCGTTTGCCTGTCCGTCGGCATCACCATCTGGAGCAACAGAGCCAAGCCAAGTTGCACCGTCCACTTCGTGGCGAGGACCGTTTGACGCAAGCGTGGTGTGGTAGCTGTCTGGAGCATCACCAAAATCAATTGGCTCGTCTTCGTTAATCACCGGAGCATTTGCACAACGTGCACCGTCATTTTGGCTTGAGCTTGGACCGTTGGATACAAACTCAACCGCAGGAACGATACCTGCTGCGATATTGGCTGCGTTACCTTCCGAAAGGTCAACGCGATAGATTTTGCCATCTTGGTTACGTGACACGTAGTAGTTGCCGTTTACATCGAAGTAGCCAGCACCAAATGTGCCTTTCTCACCTGTGTCACCTATCGCAGTTGCGCTACCATTTGATGGGTTGAACTGATATAGCACACCAGAGTTGTTGTCGATGCCGTAAAGGGAGCCATCACCTGGATGGAATGCAAAGTCGGTTAGGTTCACAGTCGCTGTTGAGCTGATTTTCACGATGCTCAATGTCGCATTTGGATCAGAATCGAGCGGAGAAAGGTCAATGGAGAAAAGTCCTTTGCCTTTGCGGTACAAGTAGTAGACGTGGTTGTAAACGTCACCTACGTAAAACGTGTGGTCGGTAGGAAGACCCGAAACATCAAGTGTCTCTGCTTGGAAGTCTTGACCAAGACGAACAATCTTTTTGTTTGTGGTGTCGTAGCCGTAGATATAACGGTCAGTGAAGTTAAAGCCTACACCGTTGATGCCCGAAGCCAAACCTGTGTCGTCCTCTAAAAGAGTCGTAGAGCCTGTAACCAAATTGACGCCATAGATTTGAACCGGGGTTGATTGGAACAGGTATGCTTGGCTTGGGCACGTATCAAATGGCGCCGCTTGTGCGTAAGCGCTCGCTATTAGAGACCCAAGTAGTAGTGATGTCCTTTTCATAATTCGCCCTCTCATTGGTTCGTGATATATGCAATGAAAGGAATGTGCCAACTTTTAAGTTGTTGAATTTTATTGATTTAATATTTGTAAGAAGAGGGGTTTTAAATCTGATTGTCAAAATGAGAAAAAAGCCCAACATCGAGTTGGGCTTTTTGGGAATGATTAGAGGTTTAGAACTAACTACAAACCGGACAGGTTGGCATTTTCATCAGATTCATTTCTCGCCAAGACATGCTGAGCGCGTCCAAAATCAGAATTTTGCCTTTCTTTGGTTGGCCGTAATCAGCAATCACTTTGATCGCTTCCATCGCTTGTACTGCGCCAACAATACCCACAACAGGCGCCATGACTCCGGCTTCGACACAACTTAACGCACCGCTGCCGAAGAGGGCACTTAAGCACTGGTAACATGGTTGTGCTGGATCATCGTAAGTAAACACACTCACTTGGCCCTCCATACGAATGGCCGCGCCTGAAATTAGCGGTGTTTTGGTCGCAAAACATAGGCGGTTAAGTTGATTGCGCGTATCGACGTTATCTGATGCATCGACAACAATAGTGTGTTGCTTAATCAGGCTTTCTAACGCTGTATCATCAAGACGTTTTGCGATGGTATCTACGATAATGTGCGGATTAAGTTCGCGTAGTGCATCTGCCGCTGATTCTACCTTCTTACGACCAATATCTGCATCGTGGTGCAGCACTTGGCGCTGAAGGTTAGACAATTCGACGATATCATCATCAATCAGTGTGATTTTACCGACACCAGCAGTGGCCAAATATTGGCTTGATGCGCAGCCTAAACCGCCAGCACCAAGCATCAATACCGATGCTTGTTTGAGTGCTTCTTGTCCTTCAAAGTCAAACTGACGAAGAATGATTTGGCGGTTGTAACGCAGCATTTCCTGATCGGAAAGAATATCCACAACGACTTCCTAGTAAAGGGTTGAGTTGAATAGTTGAATCTGAACCGTTTCGCCCACTTCAACTCGGCCGCGTTCGCGTTCCAATACAACAAAGCAGTTCGCTAGGCTCATTGAGCGGAACGCGCCAGAGCTCTGGTTGCCGGTTGTTTCAACCACAAACTTACCATCTTCCAATGTGTAGATACCACGTTGATAATCGGTACGACCTGGCGCTTTCTTAAATGCGGTTTTGGTTGTTGCTGGAATAGACTCGGGTGCTTTCCATTCGGTATGACCTGCAAGTTTTGCCAGCATTGGTTGAACAAGCACGTACATAGTAAGAACTGCAGAAACCGGGTTACCTGGCAGACCACAGAACCAAGCAGTGCTTAGCTTGCCAAATGCGAAAGGTTTACCCGGCTTGATTGCTAGCTTCCAGAAGCCAATTTCACCAAGTTCTTCAAGAATGTCTTTGGTGTAATCTGCTTCGCCTACACTGACACCGCCTGAGGTCACGACCACATCTGCCAATGTTTGCGCTTGCTCAAAGGTCGCTTTTAGAGTCTCTGGGCAATCTGGAATGATACCAAGATCAACGGCTTCACAACCGAAGTTCTCGATAAGCGGTTTAATACCGTAACGGTTGCTGTCGTAGATCTGACCTTCGTCTAGCGGTTCGCCCAGTGGTTTAAGCTCGTCACCAGTAGAGAAGAACGCAACTTTTGGTTTACGTACTACAGTCACATGGCTAACACCAAGAGACGCAATCATCGGAATATCGCGAGGTGTCAAACGCGCACCTTTTGCCAGTACGATGTCGCCTTGTTTGATGTCGTCACCTGTTGGGCGGATGTTGTTTTGCGGCTTCACGTCAGTTTGGTTGAACTGAATGCCAGCATCCGTCACTTCTGTGTTTTCTTGCATTATAACGGCATCACAACCCTGTGGGATTTTTGCGCCAGTCATGATGCGAACACAGGTACCTTGAGGCCATTCACCTTCAAAAGGTTGTCCTGCAAATGATTTACCTGCCAGAGGCAATACAGAAGATGACTCAAGATCTTGAATGCGAATAGCGTAGCCATCCATTGCTGAGTTGTCGAATGGCGGTACGTGGATAGGAGACAAGATATCTTCTGCCAGTACAAAACCGAGTGCTTCAGCAAGTGGAAGAGAAAGCGTTGTTTGGATAGGTTTGATTCGCGATAACATTTTGTCCATCGCTTCTTCAATTGGCATCAAGCCAGGTGCGTCGCAGCAGCCCATTGAGAAAATCCTGTGTTCTTTTGTTTTGTGGCAACTTTACCATAAAAGGGGACTGAGTAAGAATGTCCACCTATAAAATATGGGTGTAATTATTCAAAAATCCGAGTATCCTTGTCAGCCATCCAAAAGGGGTAAAAAACCTGCGGAGCTCAAGAAAATCAGCTCAGTACCTTCATCTGATGTGACTTGGTGTAAAGACACGAACTGAGCAACTCAAAGCGAAAAGTATGAATGCAATTTTGATTGGGTTTGTACGAAGGCTGAAGTAAAACAAAAGAGGAAGTGGAATGTCAGGTCTTAGCGAGTCAGCGAAGTTAGTAAAAGAAGCGCTAGAGCAACGCGGTTTGGAAACGCCAATGCGTCCAAACAACGTAAGTCGTGAAGAGAAGAAAGAGAAGATCGAACACCACATGCGTGAGATCTTAGGTCTGCTTCAACTTGACCTTACCGACGATAGCCTAGAAGAAACCCCACACCGCATTGCTAAGATGTACGTTGACGAAATCTTCTCCGGTCTGGATTACTC
Source organism: Vibrio sp. OPT41 (assembly GCF_015163595.1). Classification (NCBI taxonomy): domain Bacteria; kingdom Pseudomonadati; phylum Pseudomonadota; class Gammaproteobacteria; order Vibrionales; family Vibrionaceae; genus Vibrio; species Vibrio sp. OPT41. Next base: position 198,318 of record NZ_JADDYH010000054.1, read on the forward strand.
TAACTTCCCTAAAATCACGGTGATTGAGAACAAGATGAACGTGAGCGAGATGGTTCGCGTGAAGGACATCACAGTGACCAGTACTTGTGAACACCACCTTGTGACCATTGATGGCAAGGCGGCTGTGGCTTACATTCCACGTGGCAAGATCATTGGCCTATCAAAGATCAACCGTATCGTTCGCTTCTTTGCCCAGCGTCCACAAGTTCAAGAGCGTATGACTCAGCAGATTCTTGTTGCACTTCAAACGTTGCTTGAGTCTGATGATGTGGCAGTGACAATTGACGCAACACACTACTGTGTGAAATCTCGCGGTGTGATGGATGCAACCAGCGAAACCACGACAACAGCATTGGGCGGTATCTTCAAAAGCAACCCAGCAACGCGTGCCGAGTTTCTGCACGGTTTACGTTAGGTAACCAAGCACTATTCTAAGAGGATGGCAAACGCCATCCTTTTTTTATGCTTGTTTAGAAAATGACTTCATGATTTCTGGCCAATACATTTTGACGTAACCTGCCGATACCCAAACAACCAATACAGTCGCGATACTGAGCTCTAGAAAACCAAAGTCGTGCAGCCAGTGCCAGTGAGGGTGCGATTCGGCAAAAAAAGAGGTTAAGCGATGCATTGCGATAGCGCTGATCACGGAAGGAAAGGTTACTGCCGCGATAGAAGGTTGAAACTTCAAGCGAAGTAAGCGGAAGTAACATAAGTAGATCAATAAAGTCATAGTGATGGCGATCCCTGCCAATGCGCCTGTCAGTATCGGATCAGGTAAGGGAAAGTTCACCAAGTATGCTGCTAATGACAAGTTTACCGGCGCGGCCATAATCGCGAGGGTCGGTCTTGCTCGCCTTGGTAGAGAGCCGAAAAACACTAAACGATACAACACGAGTGGCAGCATGAAGAAATAAATGCCGATGCACATCATCGCTAATGTTTCGGAGAATAAGTTGTGACCTAGTTGAGAACCGGCTAGTGAACTACTGATTAGCCCCACCGGATAAAGAAACCAACTCGGTACGATATTGGACATTTTGAAGTTCATTAGCTGAAAGCTAAAAAACAGCACCATCATAGTAAAATGCAGCAAAAGCGCCATAAACCAAAGTGGATAAGCGATGATAGGTGCTACAGCGGCAAGATAATCTGCAAGGATCAGTAACGCCATACTCATTGGTGCCATTAAACTACCACTCAGCGGGTGACGAATGTCGACCATGAATAATCGTGGATTCGCGGCATATTTTATGAGTACAGGGGCGAGTAAAAGTGCGCCGAGTGACGCCAAAAATGGGCGTATCGGTTCACCAATCTCAGGAACATAGAGTGCCCAAGCTTGCCCTAAACCTATCATACCTAGTGCCAACGCGGCTTGAGACGGCGGGACACTATAAAACTGCACAAGTCTTCTCCAGTTCAAATCTACTCCATTTGATTTTTGCCTGAATGAAACAAAACATGACGATTTGGATGAAATGCTCTATTTAAGTAGCGAATACTAACAAGTATGGAGAGGGGTTTCTCATGAAAGGTGGTGAGCAAATATCAGAGAATGATAATTTTGTGAGTTTGGTATCGAATATTTGGAAAAAGATGCAAAAATGCAGAGTTTATCGCTCCAAACCCTTCGATAGTCCGGAGCGAAGTGATAACAAAGAGAATGTTATGTTGATTGATTCTCCGGTAGATCCTGTTGGCGTAACTTTTCGTTTTTGATTGTGCGATGCAGCAGCTGGCTGTAAATAGGTTGTCCACCCAACAATTGAGCAATAATCACAGCGCCCAAACAAGTAATGATCAATGGCAGGATTAAGTAGTAGTTATTCGTCATTTCAATCACTAACAAAATACCAGTAATCGGTGCACGTACCGTTGCAGCAAACAGTGCACCCATGCCCGCAATCGCAAATACACCAGGCTCGATATCAAGCACAGGGAGCAAGACATCAGCACTTGCTCCGAACGCATAACCAAATAAGGTTCCCAGAGCAAGCATAGGTGCAAAGATGCCTCCCGGCGCACCAGAACCAAAACAGAGCAGGGTTGTAATTACGCGACCAAAGAAAAGCAAAACTAAAATAGATACCGAGTAGTTACCGTTAGTAATGTCAGGAATAAGGCCGATACCACCACCAGTTAGTTGGGGTACGTACAAAAGAAGCAAACCAAACACGCCTCCCAGTAGCGAACCCACAATCAAGTAGCGCTTACGATCGTTTTTGTGAATTGCGACAAAACTGTCTTGTGCCACGGTAATCAGTTTATTGAAGATCACGCCAAACACGCCAAACAATGCGCCAAGCAATAAAAACAGCCATAGGGTTTGAAGCTCTGGCGACTGGTATTGCGGCATAGTGATAACGGCGTCTTGCCCGTTGATGGCGCGAAACACTATGTTCGCCATAATGGCAGAAATGATCACTGCGCGAATTGAGATCAAAGAGTAGCGAAACTGAGGTCGCATTTCCTCCACAACGAACATAATGCCTGCGAGTGGGGCATTAAAAGCCGCAGCCAAACCGCCAGCAGCACCAGAAGCGAGCAGGGAGTGGCGGGTATCGTCATCCTTTACCCGGAATATATCGGTCACCATTCGACCAACAGC
>NZ_JADDYH010000054.1:200980-244686 GCF_015163595.1 Vibrio sp. OPT41
GCCCCCCATTTGAACGGTTGGGCCTTCACGACCCAGCACCATACCTGAGCCAAGTGCGCCCATGCCGCCGAAGAATTTTACTGGTAGAACTCGCCACCAGCGCACTGGACGAATATTATCCATTGCCCCTTCGATTTCAGGAATACCAGAACCTGCCGCTTCTGGCGCAAAGCGGTGCACAAGAAAATAGCCAATAAAAGCTAAAAGTGCGCTAATGAGAACCGCTGCCAGCCACAACGGTAGAACATTACCAATTTCGCTTCTTAACCATTCTGTTCGTGTTTCAGAAACGAAATGAACGGCAAGCTCGAAATACGTACCGACAAAACCAGCCAACGTACCCACAATGGCGGCCATAATGAGAACAGAAAATGGTGTTGACCCTCGAGAGACAAACTGGTTAATCGCATCTTTCGGTACGTGCGCCAACACAGATTTCACAATTCTCTCGCGTTTGGTCATTAAAAAGCTCTCCTGTTGCTGGGGGGAAGGGACGAAAGAAAGTATACGCTTCGCAGAGTCTAGACCTAATCAATAAAGATGCAATTTAGCTTTTCACTATTGAGTGTTCGAAGTGTCGCGATATTATTCATTCACTCAGATTGTGCTATTGCTCTCATAATTTAGGATAAAAAACTTGTTTTTTGAGAAAAATGAACCATGCTTTAAATGTAAAGCAACATGACTGCTTCAGAAGGAGGGATGTGAGGTTTTACACACAATTTGGATGGATTCAAACCCTACGGTAAGTCCTCGTTTTATGTTCGGGATGCATCAATAGACATCACCGATTCGCACACTCACGATTGAGTAACGAGGTAGAGGCGCACGCACATGTGCGCCTTCTTAATTTCTGCGTTATAACTTTCATCACCATAACTTTCATCGCCACCTGCCACTATTTTTCTCTTGAACATTTTCTTGCAGTTAGTAATGTCTTGGTTCGATGTCAACCAACTAGAGCAGTGCATGCGCTTTTATCTTCGACTCTTACTTTCTTTATGTTGTTGTTCGGTAACGTTTCCGGCACTTTCAACGCCGAGCTGGTGGCAAGACACGTTGTCAGCTGTGCCATATTCCAATCTAAAAGAACGTATAGAAAAAAGTGGGAGCTGGTATAGTTGCGAAGTGCAGCTGCTAGACAATTCAACGTTTATCAGCGCATTTTGTTTGGATGATTTTTCGTACTACCAGCAGCACTTGTATGGTGAAGTGGTTTTGAGAAGAGAAAGTGCTCAGTTCTCGTTTCTCACTGAATACGAGTGGCAGCGTCTGAATGACTTACTTCTCAACTTAAGAAAGGATGGGTTAGTTTTACGCAGAGTCACTATCGGAAAAGAACACTATGATGTCGTTGAAGCTCTGGAAAAGAAATCTTCCGAGCTTGTCGATAAAGAAGTTATTTTGTTGATGAACCGCTATCCACAAGAAACGATTCGAAGTTTGCTTTGGGTAAAACCGGACGAGTTTCTGACGCCATCACCGTCCTTAAATGTGCAATTGCGCAGTGATGGCGAAATTATCGAGGTCAAAGTGACTCGTTTTTAGATTCTTTATGGAGAGATAGGAAGGTCGCCATTGCTGATTCATCCAAAAAACCATCCGATTTTTTGTGAGCGCGCAGGTATTGATAGCCTGCGATTAGCTTGCGGTGTAGCTCTTCTGCATCGTCTGACAACGGCTGATTCATAACGTGTTGAAAGGCAAGTTTGTACGCATCCATATCCACGACTTCAGCACGGCGATATAAATAACCACATCCCGTTGCTAACCATTCGAGAGAGCAATTGGCGCGCATTGCAATTTGATTTGCTTTGGTTAGGCTAGGTTCACTGCCTTTAAGGTATTTGCGTATTAAAGCTTCAGACACATCGACGCGTCGAGCGAACCCGCTGATGCTTTCTTCTCCGATCAGGGTGGCTAGGCGTTGGGCAAAAGACATATTTCGTACTCCAGTTCGAATTGCGAAAGTTTACCCGTTGAGCCGGTACGAAAACAAGACTACGATGAATGCAGATCAATTGAAGGAGAAAACCCATGGTTGCAAAAGTAGTAACTGCACCAAAAGGCCCAGAGTTCTCAGAGCTGGTTCAAGGATATTGGCGTGCAGTTGAGTGGGGAATGACGGCTCAAGAGCGTTTGTCATTTCTTAAGCAACACATTGAGTTAGGCATTACGACGGTCGATCACGCCGACATCTACGGCAATTACGAGTGTGAGGCGTTGTTTGGTGAAGCGCTAGCTTTAGACAAGAGTGTTCGTGAGCAAATTCAGATCGTGACGAAATGCGACATCAATTTGTGTGGCGATAAAACGCCAGAGCGTAAGATCAATCACTACGACACGAGCTCAGCACATATCTACCAATCGGTGAATAACTCGCTAGAACGTTTGAATGTGGATGAAATCGACGTACTTTTAATTCATCGTCCTGACGTGTTAATGGATGCAGACGAGGTTGCAGAAGCATTTTCTGAGCTTCATAAAGTCGGCAAAGTGAAGCACTTTGGCGTGTCTAACTTCACTCCACGCCAGTTTGAACTGCTGCAATCTCGCTTAGGTAAGCCGTTGGTTACTAACCAAGTGGAAATCAACCCACTTAACTTTGAGGTTGCTCACGATGGAACGCTTGATCAAATGCAAATGTTGCGCACGCGACCAATGGCTTGGTCTTGCCTCGGTGGTGGTTCAATTTTTAGTGGTGACAGTGAGCAAGCTGTTCGTGTCCGTAACGAATTAGAAGCAATTCGTGAAGAAGTTGGCGCAGCGAGTATTGACCAAGTAATTTATGCTTGGGTACGTCGTTTGCCATCTAACCCTATTCCAATCATTGGCTCTGGTAAAATCGAGCGTGTGAAAACTGCAGTTAATGCATTGAACATCGAACTTACTCGAGAGCAATGGTATCGCGTATGGGTGGCTTCTAAAGGTCATGGTGTGCCATAGAATTGATATCTTATCGATGAAATTGTTATTAAAGGCATCCTCTAGCAGGGTGCCTTTTTAGTTTTAGCGCGTTACTGTTTACCCATTATGGAAATGGAAAGAATGAAATTCGAGCAAAAATGGGCTTTGGATGTTAGCTGCAACTTTTTGCTTACTTTTGGTGGAGGAGTTTTACCCATGTTTGTTTTATGTCACTAAACAGCGAATGTGATGCTTGCTTTTTAGTCATTTTGTTCACTCATTCATTCATATTGCGTATGCTTATTGAATAATAAAGAAATAAAAAACTCGTCAGTTTTCTCGTATTACATGCTGTAACAATCTGTTAGACTCCGGCGCAGATTGTGGAATATAAAAAGGTGATTGAATGTCTTTTCCCGTACTCATCTGTGATGATTCAGCGTTAGCACGCAAACAGATGGCGAGATCACTACCAGCCACATTGAATGCCGATATTACGTTTGCTATCCACGGAAAAAACGCGCTAGAAGAACTCGAAAAAAACGAGTTTAAATTGATGTTTCTTGATTTGACCATGCCAGAAATGGATGGCTTTGAAACACTAGAGCACATGCAACGGTTAGGGGATAAAACTCCGGTGGTTGTGGTGTCGGGGGATATCCAACCTAAAGCGAAAGAGCGCGTGTTCGCACTGGGTGCAAAAGCGTTTATTCAAAAACCGATCGCCAAAGATGAACTCAAGAAGGCGCTTAAAGAGTTGGTCGAGCCAGAACCTCGTCCTCAAATTATCACGCCTGTCTCTATTGAGTTACCGATTTTACGTCGTCGCGATATTTACATGGAAGTGGCTAACGTTTCAATTGGTCGAGCAGCCGATGCGTTGGCGCGTCACTTTGATGTGTTTGTGCAACTACCTCTGCCGAACGTCAATATCTTTGAAGTGAGCGAACTTCACATGGCCCTACGCGACTTGGCGTCGCATGACAACGTATCGGGTGTTTGTCAGGGATTTTGTGGCGAAGGTATTGCTGGCGAAGCGCTAGTGATTTTGAGTGATTCAAGCGTATCTGATCTCAAAAAGTTGATGAAAGTACCAGCAGACAGCGAAGAGCTAGAAGAGCTTGAGCTGCTAATGGATATTTCTAATATTTTGGTGGGGTCGTTCTTAAATGGTTTAGGCGAGCAGTCTGAAGTCCGATTCTTCCAAAGTCCACCAGTACTCCTTGGTCAGCATATCTCAATTGACTCGATCATTGAATCTACAACTGGAGCATTCAGCCGCACGATGACATTCGAAGTGAGCTACAACATTGAAGGAACGTCGATTCGTTGTGACTTGTTGTTTATGTTTGTGGATGAATCCTTGCCGCTGCTTGATAACAAACTGTCTTATCTAATGGAGGAGTTCTAATGTTGAATATGCCAGCAGAGTTTGAACAATTCCATTGGATGGTGGATATGGTACAAAACGTCGACATGGGCTTAGTGGTCATTGATCGAGATTACAATGTACAGGTCTGGAATGGGTTTATGACTCATCACAGTGGTTTGCAGTCTCATGATGCGATAGGTCGTTCTATATTTGATATCTTCCCTGAAATCCCACAGGAGTGGTTTAAATTAAAAACAAAACCAGTGTATGACCTAGGCTGTCGCAGCTTCATCACATGGCGACAACGACCTTACTTATTCTGCTGTCGCAATGTTCGACCAGTTACGCAGCAAGCGGAGTTTATGTACCAGAATGTTACGTTGAACCCAATGCGCACACCGACTGGAAAAATCAACTCGTTGTTTTTGTCTATACAAGACGCGACGGCTGAAGCTCTGATGTCTCAGAATCAATAGCGATAAAAAACTTTCTCAAAAGCCAAGGTCCGCCTTGGCTTTTTTGTATACTTATAATTGTGTTTCCCAATGCGTAGAACGTGAATATGGACTTTAATCTCGCTCTAAAACTCTACACCGCAGAGCAAGTAAAAAACGGTGAAACGCTGGCTGCGCAAATGGCTGGTGTTTCTATGTATAGCTTAATGCAACGCGCTGGTATGGCCGTGTATGAGCGCTTTTTACATCTGTATCCTAAATCAAAAAATATCTTAGTGATTTGCGGTAAAGGGAATAACGGTGGCGATGGTTACGTATTTGCATCTCTTGCGAAACAAGCTCAACTCAATGTACATGTTTTCCAAATTGGTGATGTATCTGTGCTAAAAGGTGATGCTTTGCGCGCATACCAAGACTGGCAGTCAATCGACGGTGTTAACAATGATTGGGATGAATGGAATACCGCATTGCTAGAAGCAGATGTGATCATCGATGCCATGTTAGGCACTGGTTTAAGCGGTGAGGTTCGTTCGGAGTATCGTCGCTATATTGACCAAATTAATCAAATTCATACCCCTGTGATTGCAGTCGACGTTCCTTCTGGTCTGTGTGCTAATACAGGTGCAGTTTTAGGTGATGCTATTCGTGCCGAGCATACTGTAACCTTCATTGGGGTTAAGCAAGGCTTATGCACTGGACAAGCGAGAGATCGAGTTGGCGAGCTCTACTTTTGTGGTTTAGGCGTCAATACTAAGTTTGATACTATCGAAGTAGAAAGTGCATTAGGTATTGATCATCAGGTTGTTTCAAGATTAATGCCCAAGCCAAATCCAACGGTCCATAAAGGTGACAACGGGAAGTTGCTTTGTGTTGGTGGCAACCAAGGGATGTCTGGAGCGATTCGTTTATGTTCCTCCGCTGCGATTAGAGCCGGAGCGGGTTTAACTGCCGCAATTACTCACACGAGTAGCCTTATTCCACTGCAGGTTGGTTGCCCAGAAGTAATGAGCCAGAGCATCACCGCTGACTTACTCAGGGATACTGAGAACGACTTAACTAAACGCATTCGCTGGGCTGACGTATTCGTGTTTGGTCCTGGCTTTGGAGATGATGAGTGGGCTTATCAAGCCTATCAATATCTGGCTCAAGAGCAGAAACCTAAAGTTGTTGATGCTGATGGCCTCAATATTCTAGCGATGCTGAGCCAGCGATGCGATGGCACTCTGGTGTACGACAACCATCGAGTGATCACGCCGCATCCTGGAGAGGCTGCTCGACTACTAAATGTAACCATTCAACAAATAGAAAGTGACCGATACTCTGCTGCAAGACAACTGCAAGAGCGTTATGGCGGTGTAGTGGTTTTAAAAGGCGCGGGGACACTTATTTACGATGGAACGAGAATGTACGTCTGTCTAGCGGGTAACGCCGGAATGGCGACGGGGGGAATGGGAGATGTGTTATCTGGAGTCATTGGTGCATTACTAGCCAAAGGTTTACCAATTTCTGTTGCCGCACGTTTAGGTGTGGTACTTCACAGTCATGCTGCTGATATAAACGTGAGTCAGAATGGTCAAATTGGTCTTTTGGCAAGTGATGTCGTTAGCACTCTTCGTACCGCTATCACCCAAGAGCTCTATCGAAATTAATTAGATTTCATGCATTGCTGAGAAAATTGGTCGATTTTTTTGAGTACTGTTTTACGAATTAGCAGGGCATCTTAGTATTAGGTGATTGAGTTTTAGGCAGGTTTGAGAGGTGATGCGTTTTAATTTTTAAGATATGACGCAAAGGTTTGCGCAATAGGTTAACTCAAGTGCTTTCTCAAGTTGTTGATAGTTATAAATAATAAGAGGTTTTGGTGACTTGGGGAGCGTTTTTGATATGCGATTTTCAAGATGGTATCACAAAAAAAATTCAAATATCAGACTTGTAGGAAATAAATCACAGCCTATAATGCTGAAAACCGGAGCGTCTGCCAACGCTCCGGTTTTTTTGTGTCCGAAGAACAGTGAACTCGTCTGCCAACGAAATCACTACGCACTCTGGAATGACACATATACATATGAATCAAGGAATTACACAATGCGTATCGAACAAGAACTTAAGTTAGGTTTTAAAGATGTACTGTTTCGCCCGAAACGTTCTACCCTTAAGAGCCGTTCTCAAGTAAATTTAACCCGCGATTTTACATTCAAGCATAGTGGTCGTCAATGGTCTGGTGTGCCAGTAATCGCAGCAAACATGGATTCGGTTGGTAGCTTTGCAATGGCTAAAGCGCTGGCTGAGCATGGTGTAATGACCGCTGTTCACAAACATTACACGGTAGAAGATTGGGCTGAGTTTGCTAAATCAGCAGATAAAGTAACCATGAATAACGTTATGGTGTCTACGGGAACATCTGACGCAGACTTCCAAAAAACCAAAGACATCATGGCGCTTTCAGATGAATTTATTTTCATTTGTATCGACATTGCTAATGGTTACTCAGAGCATTTGGTCGAGTATGTTGAACGCGTGCGAGCTGAGTTCCCAGACAAGGTCATTTCTGCAGGCAACGTGGTTACTGGTGATATGTGTGAAGAGCTAATCCTAGCTGGTGCAGACATCGTTAAAGTGGGTATCGGCCCAGGCTCTGTATGTACAACTCGTGTAAAAACGGGTGTTGGTTACCCGCAGCTTTCTGCAATCATCGAGTGTGGTGATGCAGCGCACGGCCTTGGTGGCATGATCGTCGGTGACGGTGGCTGTTCTTGTGCGGGTGACGTAGCGAAAGCATTCGGTGGTGGCGCGGATTTCGTAATGCTAGGCGGGATGCTAGCGGGTCACGAAGAGTCAGGCGGCGAAGTGATCGAGAAAGACGGCGAGAAGTTCATGAAATTCTATGGCATGTCGTCGAAGAGCGCGATGGATAAGCACTCAGGTGGTGTCGCTGGCTACCGTGCGGCCGAAGGTAAAACCGTATTATTGCCATACCGCGGTAGCGTTCACGGCACTATTCAAGACATCCTTGGCGGCGTTCGCTCAACTTGTACATACGTGGGTGCAGCAAAGCTTAAAGAGCTAACCAAGCGTACTACATTCATCCGCGTTCAAGAACAAGAGAACAACGTGTTCGGTAAAGAGTAAATCGACTGAATGTAACAAGTGTAAAAGCAACCATACGTTATATCTATAGCAGATAAAACTATACTATATGCAGCTATGAGCCAGAGTGAGATTGATTTCTTACTCTGGCTTTTTGCTTCTCATTTGTTTGCGCTTCAAAATTAACTCTAAGCGATTTTAATAGTTGGTCGAGATTCGACTTGTTCAAACGGTAATGATGTTGTAACTGGCATGAGCTGTAAAACGCTTGAAATCTGACAGTCTCTATTTAACCCAATATAGTCTTTGACATTAGCGACTCGCCAAGTCATGTCTCCGTAAGTACGCAGATAGAACGCGGGTGATTGATGACTGTTATGTCTAATAACGCTCCATTGGGTAATATCACTAAAAAAGACTTCAGGGTTATCGGATGTCTCAAACTCATTCGCCATGATGCCCAAAGGTATATCAACGCGATTAAGTAGCTTTTGTCCGAGTGAGAAGGCTTCGTCGAAGTTAGTTGGTTGTTCGCTTAACTGCTTAATTGCATAGGTTTGTACAAATCGAGACGGCGGTGTTGGGTCGGCGGGTAGACCCATCAAGCCAGCGCCATTGATTGATTGAAGTGGGCCAGGCACTTGGACATGACGTTGCATGGTTGCTTCATTGTTCGGTTCTGGGTTGTAGTTGCGCAAATTGGAAAAATAAGAGAGGTGATTGACATGCCAATGGTAATTTGGGCAGTTAGTCATTACTCCAACATAGGAGTGGTCCACAACCACTTTATAATCATCAAAGTCGTATTCGGTACATTGATAGCGTGCTTGCTGATTTTCCTCTTTGCTGAACATATCGCTTTCTTTGAATGCTCGATAGATATGCATATTACCGTTAAGAAACTCAATGACGGCACTGTCATTATTTGCATCGTGAATCACGAAATGCTGGTCCAAAGCCATGTTGTCACTCTCTGTTTCACCAGTTGAAATAGTCGAGTTAAACACGTAAACGGGGTGGGTGGTGAAGTAGGTCACCATCTCGTCCACAGTATTAAACGTAGACAAGATAAAAGTACCAAACAGGCCGCTGCCTAATGCAAAGGCATCATCAGGGATGTGAGAGGTCGATACATTTTGATTGAGAATGGGCAAGTACAGTGACCCAACAGAAAGGCCAGATTCATTAATGCCATCAGCTGTTAAAAGAGGGTTATTATACCGGGTAATGGCATTGCAGTGTATGAAGCTCAACTCTCCCTGCCAATTTGCTCGAAACTCACATTCTTTACTGTGACGTTTTGGCGGCTGACCATTGAAAACACGGTCGGCTTTTCCGTCGGAAGTAAAGGTCGTAATTTGGTAAGTTTGTTGGGCTCTAAACCAAATCTCGGTCTGAAGGTTAACTGCAAACTCCATGGTTCTAGCGGATAAGGTTTGGTTGTTGCAACCATAATTGATATTAACATCTGTACACATAGCCATGCTTTCCGTTGTTTATCTGAATGATGAATATCCAAGAAACCCTCTGAATCAAATGCTTAGAGATTACGTGGATATAGATGAATTGCGCTTTAATAATGGTTTTAGCCATTGAGATAAGCGCATGCTATTAAGTTAAGCATTCAATAAAAAAACGTCAGTAGCAGTTTAGTATCAGTTGATAGAGTTAAAATAAAAAGTGATGTATTAAGTAAAACTCTTTGATCTTAGAAATTAATAATATATTTATTTTTTCAATCTTGGTTACTCTAGATTTAAAGTTTATTTTAAAAGTGATTTGTATTTATTCGATTATCTTGCAGTGGTGATATAAAGTGAGAACATAAAGTTAACAATTTCAGATTGTGATTGAAAATGGGGAGAGTCTTCAATCCAAATACCGAGAAATGAAACTGCCCGAGAAGTTGTGCAACTGTCTCGGGCGAAGTGATGAATCAGGTGAGCAGCTATAAAGTTTTCTCACAAGAACCGCTAAGTGGTGGAGATATTTTTAAATTATCATTAAAGATTTCTACAACGACGGGGCCTTTATTTTCATCTTTTGCATAGTATGCACAGGACTTGTCCCCAGTATAGGTTTTACCTGCCTTTTTGAAACTGTAATACCAGGAGTCATGGGTAGCGGCACCGGATTCAAAACTAGCAGATTCAGATTGTTCGCCAATATTCAAGTCGAAATGAACCTCCATTTCCGGAGAGTCTTTAAATCTCACATATCCGGTGATTTTATCGTTGGAGTTATTTTTAACGTAAAATGAACCCTTAGTTGTCATAATTTTTCCTCTTTTTTAATTTCTATACGTGATAGAACGGCCAAATGACGTTCTGTTAATATATGCTTTTTAAGATGCATATTGATGTTAAATGATGGTCTTATTAGTTCTAAGGTGATTAAACTTATCCTTAGCGTATTTTTCTTTTATACCGATTAAGTCGCGGTAGCTTCGATCAAAATAAACGCTTGTCGGAATTGCCGGATCTTTAAAGCTGATGAAGGCACCATAGGTTCCCGGTATATCAGCTTCTCTGGCTTTATCAATCCAGTCCATGGCTCTGTTTACATCAACAAGTACTGGGTTATTTTGTAGTTCTAGTTTTTGCTTTATCTCTTCATTCCACCAGGTTTGGTATTGGACTGTATATTGACACTGGCGGTAGGGGAAAGATATGTCTTCAAGGTCGTCTGAGTGATGATAAAAACCGCCAGTGATCGCCCCTAAGGTTACGTAACTAAATAGCCCTTGATCGCGGTTTTCTGGCTTTATCAAAGGTGAAGTTAAGCTTTGCAAAAGTGCAGTATAGCCTTCTGGTTTAAGACCTCGCTCTGACACCAATCGCGAAGTGATTTTGTGAGGTGCTGGGGCGTCATAATCGGGAGGGAAAGGAGAACCGTTTTGACACAAAGAATCGCGCCCCCATGTGCTCATCAGGGAGTGATCGTATTTCTTCCCGTCAAAGTCAGTGCCATGTGCTTCATAGACTTGAACTAAATCAGGGAAGCAAGCGCCAAATTGAACGGCTATAAATTGGTGAAGATCTTGTTCTGTTCCTTCCCAGTAGCCATACATGGTGCAGTGATGGCTGATGGTTTCAATATCACAGTGGTTAGATGATTCAGGCAGAGCATCAATTTGCAAGTTGGTGCCAAGAAGTTTAGGCGTATCGAGGCTTTTTATAGCCTGCTCCCAATTTTTTAGCACATCTATGGTAGGGTGCGTTGGTATTGGCTGAAGCATACCGTTGATTTTTGGATAGAGGTTCCACTGAAGCTCGAAGCGGTGGATCTCTTTGGGTAAAGGGAATGTTTTTACGCGTAGCTCGGTAACAATGCCATAGCTCATGCCTCCGCCGCCTCTTAGTGCCCAAAATAGGTGAGGGTTGGACTCTGCTGAGACTTCTGTGATCGTACCATCACCCAATACCACGGTTGCACTCACTAGGTGCTCACAACACATGCCGTATTTTCGCGTCCAAGGGCCCCATCCTCCGCCTTGAATATAGCCAGTCAACCCAACTGTGGCACAGGTTCCATGTGCAATCATTCGATCATGCTCTGCAAGTTTTGGTGTCAGTTGATAGAAGCGATAGCCAGCACCAATGGTGGCAATATTGTCACACAATTGGAAGGTCTTAATTCTGCTCACGTCAATCAAAATGACGTTGCCACCACTGCATTCACCTGCGTGATCATGCCCTCCTGAGCGAACACGAATCGGGAGATTGAATTGAGTTGCTGTTAGATAGGCTTGCTGAACTTCTTGCGTACTTTCGCACATGACAATGACAAAGGGTTGGTGTTGATAGCGAGTATTGAAGATGAGTGACTCGACTTGATATTGGTTCAAACCGGGAACCGGTGAAACCGTGTTTTCAAGAGGTGTCAGTAATCGTTCTTTAGGAAAACCGCACTTATCCATTTTCTGAATAAACAGTTTGGCATTATTGACTGAGATTGAGTACGCGCTAAGTACAGCGAGGCGTTGTATTTGAGGGTTAGGGTGCTGTTCTACCACTTGGTTTTCTTTAGTTCCCTGCATCCATTCATGTTCCATTATTTTTTCCATTTGGCTTATGTATTGAATAGTTGTTCAAATATTAAACCAAATGCATAAATTCACCATATCAGTTTGGTATCAGTTGTTCTGTACAAATCGCCAAAAGCATCAGCGAGAGAGCAACAATATCTGGTTGATGAAAAGAACGATCGGCATCTGCGTGACCGTGGATAATTTATGTAGTCAAGTAGATCTGAGCCTAAATTGATACTGAACCAGAATGACGTGTTATCTACATTGAATGGGTCACTAACGACAATAAATTCAGTTGGAGAACACAATGAAAATGGACTCAAAAGAATCACAAGCAATTTTTACTGCTCATTATCAAATTGGTAACGGCTTACCTGGAGGAGTGAGCTTCGATGTTAATCTACTCGTGGCCAGCGAAGACAAATCAATAGTGGGTAAAGGACATATCTTTCAGGCCGTTAACCCACCGTTAAATGTGGTGTCTGATCTCAATGGTAGTTTCAACTATCAATGCACGATGCGTGATTGTCATATCATGGTGACGTTGCAGGGCTACCAGCCTTATCTAGGCATTGCTCCTTTAGGAGCTGATCTTCATAACGTAACGCTCAACCTCCTACTTAATGATGATTGGAAATCAGGCGTGGCATTCTATCGATATAAAAATAGTTCAGGTAAATGGATTGAAGCAGCAAATCAACGCGTTACTCTACTTTTGCCTGAGCATGTTCCTAGCATCGAGAACTTTAAGGTGGAGCAAAATGATCTTGCGCCAGCATAAATCTCATCAGCGATGACACTGTGCCAAAACACAGATATTCGATGGTTTCGAATATCTGTGTTTGACGAGGTAAATCGAGTAAACACGATGACTTGACGGTGCAATTAATCGACTTTCTTCGTTTATTGAATATTTCATGGTTGAGTAGATGTGGAGAGCCAATGGTCGAGCTCATCAACACTTATTTGAGCCTGATTCAGTTGATGCTTACGCGCGGCCTGATTGAAGTTTAACAACTCAGAGACGGAGCTGGACTGGTCGAGTAAGGCAAGCATCAGATTCGCTTGTTCAATATAAAAATCACCCCATGGATGCGGATCTTCTTGGGTGAAGTTAGACAGCTTATCGCGATATTTTCGAAGTAGCGTAGGCTGCTTATACTGCCACGCTACTTGGATTCCTTGTTGGTAAAAGCGTAAATAGTTATGACCAACACAGGTAGATTCTAGCCAAGCCTCACCAGTGCGCAAAGCGGAGAGGGCCGTTGATTCATCGCCACAAATAAGTGCCTTGGTAGATACGAGCCAAGGACCAATAAAATTGTGTAGCTTATTGATATGAACAAGATCTAGAGCCGTGTCGATGTCCGAAAGGGCTTTCTCCTCTTTTCCCTGATACCAGTGCAATCTTGCACTGGACTCCAAAAGAAAAGCGACAAATCGATGAGCATTAAGCTGTTTTGAAAGTTGTAGAGCGGTCGAGATTTCGTTTTCAGCTTGCACCAAGACATTACGGTCGAGAAAGATCCATGCAGCCGTAAGCCTAGAAACAATTTCTGCTCGGCGGTTTGCCGTGAGATAGGCAAGATTCGAGGCATGCTGAGCCTGTTTTAGTGCTTCGTCAGATTGCAGTTGATAGATCATCACTGTTGCCAGCATGTAGCGATTGGCAGTTTCAATCGAAAGCAACTGATGCTCTTCACACAGTTGCAAACACTCGGTTAAGTGCTCGTATGAGCGAGCCATTTTTCCTTGTGCGTAGGCACAATCACCGAGGCCGCCAAGCGATTTTGCTTTCGCGCGAAAACAGTTTGCTCGTTGACTGTAATCTAATGCAAGTAAATGTTCTTTCTCACATTCGTCTAGCTGCCCAGTGGGGAACAGCATATTACCTCTCATCGAGTGAATTTCACACAAAGATTTATTTAACGTCAGCTTTTCGCACAGGGCTTGGGCTTGGTCTAAAATCGACATCGCTTGTACAAAGTTGTCGGTTAAACGGTAGGGGTTAATGAGGTCTAAATAGTATTGAACACGTTCAGAATCATTTTCTGTGTGATGAATCGCTTGCTCAAGAACCTCAATACTCTCTTTGATGCGTCCCATCGAATACAGGCAGTTTCCTTTCATATTTAGTGCATACGCCATCTGTGCTTTAGGTGACTCTTTAATAGCGTATTCAATAAGAGTCAGTGCTTTTTCAAATTGATAATTGCTCAGGTAATGTTTGGCGGTCTGGTCAAGAACAGTAAATACACCTTCGCCCTTGGCATGATTGATATGGACTGCATATAAGAACCGATCTCGGTTCTCATACCATTTTGCGCAGGCCATGTGTATTTTTGAACACTGTGACTTGTCTATTTGACGGAAAACAGCATTACAAATCAAATCATGATGGAAAAGGTATTGATCGCCATTGAGTTTTACTAAGCCAGCGTCGACTAACTTATCTGGTACGTAGCCGGGAATTCGAGTGATTTCACGCAGTTGCTCCAGTTGAAAGTACTGCCCCAACACAGATGCAGTACAGAGTGCTTGGCGATCTTGGGCTGGAAGTTGAGCTAATTGTATCGAAACTAAATGTTCCAATGACTCCGGAACGTCTTTATCAAACTGAGAACAAAGTAGTGTTTGGCGTAAGTATAGAGGATGGCCTTTCGCAAGCTTTATACAGTCATTGATATGTTTATTCTGTTGGCATGTGATTGAGCAAGCTAACTCGTAAGACTCTTCAGATGATAACTCCCTAAGTTCGATTAGATTCACGTTGGCAAACCAAGATTGTTTGGAACTAAGTCGTTTTTGCTGCCTAAACGTCAGAAAGAGTAAAATATTGGTGTTTGTAATATAAGGTAGCAGTGTCTCAAGAAATGCCAACATTACCTCGTCGGCCCAATGGACATCTTCAACAATAATCAAATGCGGTTTGCTGCTCTGCCGTTGTTGAATTAAGAAAGGGATAGATTGCTCTATCGTTTGTTTCAGCGTTTGGAACTCCATTAAGTTCAGCAGCTGTTTTTCTGATTCGTTGAGTGTTACCCCCATTAACCAATAAAGGCAGAGATGGAAAGAAGAGGGAATTGATGACTCGACAGTCTGCTGACGAATAGAATCATCGGTATCTTCACGAGTAAATGAACAAATTGCCCGAGTGAATATATTTTGAGGGGACAAGAGATCAGCACTGCCATGATTCAGGATTTGAATCTCTGTGGTTAAACACGAAGAACGACTCAAAGACGAAATGACCTGGTTGAGTAGGCTGGTCTTTCCTATCCCTGCGGTACCAGTAATACAATACGTTTGGCCTGCTTCTTGTTTTTGCCATCGCTTGATTCCGCTATTCAATGTTTCTAGTTCAAGTTTACGCCCTACGAAACAGTCAGTATGGTTTTGGTGTAAGGATACAAAATGCCAGTTGTTGAAGTCTGGCTCTCCTGTTAGAAAAGGTTTTATTGGTCTGGCACAATTGGACGAGATAAAGCAAGGACAAGCAGCTATTTCTCCCCAAGGGATTTTAACTAGGATTTCATTGATTGGGGTTATCGCATTCGGATGTTCCGATAGCTCAGTGATTCGATGCATGTATTTCACATTGATAAAAGACCGAATCGAAGCCGAAAGAGCAACCTTTAATTGAAGGGCTAGTTGTCGAATTCGCTCAAAAATATATTCGTCCGATTCCTGTAAAGACCAAGTAAGAACAAACGTTCGGTTTTGTATTATGGGTGTAGTGTTTTGGCTGAGAAGTAAGGTTTGCAGAGCCTTTGCGGTCAAATCACACTTTGCTTCGATTGCAAAAATAAAAAAATATGGTGGTGATGAAGATACATTTGTAAATAATGGTTCTGAGGCCCGATCTATTAAAAGGTCCTCTACGGGGACAGAAAAGTATTCCGCGAGATTGGATGCGGTACGATACAGCACATTCGCCCCAGACTCTGCTCGCTTTATAGAAGCAATAGATACGACAAAACCCTGTTGAAAGCATTCTTCCGCCAGTTTTTCTTGGCTCAGTCCTAATTTCTTTCTCAGTTCTTTGAGTCGTAATACGTTGAGTTGAATTCTTCCATCCCTATTTGCCATATTTCACTCCGTTGTAACGTATAGCTTTTCCCAGTAAACCTGAATCGATTGGATATGTTGAGTGAATAAATTTATCTTATTTCACCACATATATAATACTAGTAGTTAAAATGTTATATACGAAAATGAAATGGGCATTTTAATCTTCAAACCACCTTAATTCATTGTTATATTAGTGGTGTTTTTTTATTAATAATTTTGATATTTATTTTTGTGAGTTCATGTTTTTCTTAATAAGTTTTTTGAAATATCTTTAAACTTATATCTTTTAAAAGATTGCACACCTTAAACTTATATTGGACGGCATTAAGCTTTAAAAATTAAATCCTTTAATTTTAGAGATATAAATTGACAATCTTATTTTTAGTGTTTTTTTTGATCTCTATTCTGGCTAACTAATTTTTTCTAGTCTATAAATCAAATATCGGCAATTTCAAAATAACTGCCGACAAAATTATTTTAATTTCAATATTATAAATAGTTGGCTTTATACAATGGATATTGGCTTTTTCTGCCTGTTAAATGGCTCTCATATTACACCACACTTGAGTGCCGCGCTTACCTCTATTAAGGAGACTGCGTGGCTGCCATATGTCAAACGATCTTGTCATCGAGGGGATTGGCAAGCGCTTGCCTTAGAAGAATCATATCGAAAGGCCTATTACCCTAACTATTTACTACTCTCTGAATTTACAGGATTGGAACTGTTTTTATCTCAATTTTTCTGCCCAATTTTGTCAGTACGGTTTATGAAATTAGATCCGTGAGCTCAGATATTATAACGCCGAGCTTATGGCGTATGTTTTTCTCAAGTACAGGCTTGTTTACATCATTCACTACTGCTAAAGCGGCAATTGAGGTTCATGAATTATGCAAAAGGGCTCACCTATAGAATTCTACCAGCAACGTCCTCAATCTCGTGAGACGATCGGTGTTGAAGAAGTGCAGCAACAAACTCAACAGTTTGGTTTTGCTGAACCCGAAATGGATGAGCTGCTTAAGTACTCATTACGGACTCAACTTGAGGCTATGCTCCAAACCCAACTCAGCACGGCTGAACGCCGACGACAACTGAAAGAGAGTTTCGCTGCGGCAGTTGAGCTCGTATTGAAGGAGACGAAAGTTGAGCACCGAACACTGGTGCAAGCCTTTCAGACCATGTATGGCAACGCTTGCCAATCTCTTTCTCTGGCTAAACTCACTCAAGAGGAACTGACCCGACAGTACATTTCCACGTCTGGGCTGGTGATGTCCCCACTTAACTGTAAACACACCATCAAAGATGTGTACCGAATTAAAGGCTTTGCGTGTGGTATAAACAAAGCTATCCAACATATGCTTGCCAACAAGTCACAGGTTAAAGTGCTTTATCCAGCTTGCGGCCCCTTTGCACCATTGCTGCTGCCTTTACTTGCTCACTACAAACAAAGTGATCGAATTAGCGCAGAGCAGCTTCAGGTGACACTAGTAGATATTCACCCCGGAGCCATTAAAGCACTCAATCAATTGATCGCGGATCTCGATATCGCAGACTACATTGAAGCCTTAGTGGAAGAAGATGCTACCCAATTTTCGCCAACTCAAACGTTTGATCTCCTGATACTTGAAGCGATGCAGCATGGCTTTAGTCGGGAAGGGTTCCTCAGCATCGCGAAACATTTGGTTCAATATTTACATATTCAAGGCGAAATGATCCCCAATCAGGTATCTGTGCGCGCCATGATGGTCATCGGGGAGACGGAATTTAATCAACAATGGGAAAAAGCAGAGTATGCACATTCCAACCATTGCCAGCCGGAAGCGATCGATGATCGAATTGATCTGGGAGAAATTCTTAACGTCAATAAAGCCATGTTGCTCAGAAGCGAGATTTTTGAGCTAGATGGTGGAATAAAAATGCTGCAAGGCAACACCATTGAGCTGCCGAAAGATGTGCCAGATATGGCAAAACGTATCCTCGCCATTTACAGCCATATCGATACTTACGGAGATGCGATGGTCGGACAATACGACTCTGGTATTACCCATCCTAAACCCGACATGACTTTTTATGTGGATGCCAAGCCCAAAGCTGTTGAACACCATTACTTTGAAGCGAAGGGAGGGGATAAGGTCAGTTTCTATTATCAGTTAACCGGATTGCCAGGTTTTGTCGCCACCCATGGATGATTTCGATATGCAGCAAAAATACGTCGTTTTTACAGGAAGTTGTTACGCCTTGCCCATCATTCAGTTGTTGGCACAACAGCATAAATTGGCGGGCGTGGTAGTACCGGAAGGAGAACTAAATCCTGACTTACAGCAGCTACAGAGCTATCTGAGCGCTCAATCGATTCATATTGCTCAGTATACCGCCAATGACAGCAGTGCTTTGATAGCGCAACTCGATGTTTGGCGAGTCACGGATGGCGTTATCTATTTGTTCAGGCACATAGTTCATTCCTCGCTGTGTCAGTTTTTCAACGGAAACTTGTACAACATTCATCCGGGAAAGCTGCCCGAGTATCGAGGCCCGATGCCTCTCTATTGGCAATTAAGAGAGGGTTTAGACACCTTTAGCCTCACCCTGCATCGTCTTGAGGCATCGGCTGATTCCGGCGCTATAGGAATGGAGTTAGAGGTACCATTTCACCCGTTTGAGACCTTAACCAGTGCTCAGCAAAAAGCGTCACAAATGACGGCTAAGCTGATGTATGACTTCCTCATCGCGCAACAAAAGCAAGGGCTGGTTTGGCGTGAACAAGTATCAAACCCCAACGAAGTGGCACGAGCAGTAAACCAACATGATCTGCACCTTCGTTGGAACGTGCAAACGAGTCGCGAAATCGTCAACTTAGTGCGAGCAGGCAATCATGACTTCGGTGGTGCGATGTTGAGCTTGCCAAGTGGTGTCGCCAATGTTTTGCAAGCAAGCGCAATGGAGACTTCTTTAGTCGGTGTTGAGGCGGGGAGAATTCTCGAGATCAGCCCACAACATGGGTTACAAGTGAAAACGTTAGATAGCGCCATATCAATAGATGTTATTGCTACACCGCAAGGCGTGTTTTCGGGTTATCGCTATGCGCAAATGGCTGGGCTAGATGCTGGGATGTCATTGCTCCAGCACGCTTCTGCTTGTGAGTAAATAAATATCTCAATACGGCTCTTTGCGGCAGTGATGAAGCCCGTAACGGTATTTAGTAATGCGAGATTGGAAAGTTTTAACCAACCACACCAATTTCGTTATGGGCTGGTTTTAACTTAAGTGTATACGTTGAAAGGAAGAACAGTATGGCTACAGAACCGTATCTTGGGACACTAACCGCATTTGGTGGCAATTTTGCAATTAGAAATTGGGCAATGTGCTCGGGGCAAATGCAGGCAATTGAAGATAATCCAGCGCTCTTCTCTCTAGTTAGCACTCTATACGGAGGTGACGCCCGAACTACCTTTGGTTTACCTGATTTGCGTGGCCGCAGTCCAGTTGGTGTAGGCACACGACCTGGGGGGATGGATTATCATCAGGGAGAAAGATTGGGTACTGAACTGGTAACTATTGATATAACTCAAATGCCAGCACACTTACATACGGCAATTTTTACCCCTCTTGGCACTTCTGCACCTGTAACAGGCAGGATGAAGGTTGCTACCAATGCTGCAAATACACAGGTACCCGATAGTAATTCGTATATAGCGCAAAACTCTACCCCCGGGTTCTATAAACCGACGTTTCAGCAACCAGATTTGACCGAGATCGAAGGCTTAAGTGTGTCTGATGGTGGCTCGGGCGGAGGTACTGTAGCTGTGACTGAAACAGGCGGTTCAATGCCACTTAATATTTTGAGCCCGGTATTGCCGATTAATTGGTTAATTGCCACTGCGGGAGTATACCCACCACGCAGCTAATCAACCAAGAAAGAATTGGCTGAAACTATCGCTAATCCTTTCCTATAAAAAAATTAAACATTTAAGTTGATTATGATAACCCGGCTATGTTGATAAGGCCGTCATCTTCAGGAGAGGAAAATGAGATTACGTCGTCAGGTAGCGATCGCAATTACAACAGCATGGGTGTCCTCAGCGTTTTTTTCCGGTGAAGCCTGGGCTGCACAGCAAACGATTAACTACTCTAATGGTTCAGGTTCCAGTTTTAGTGAGGTGGAGACCGGCGTCACTGGGGGTATGCCCTCGGTCACTCTTACCAATGCAGGTGCTGTGTCTATGGTATTAGATGCCGGCAATAGCACTGATAGCACTCCGTTTACTGGCCTAAATGACCTCGGATTTGTAGCTGGTGTTCTTTACTCAAATACCATGATTAATGAGTTCAACAATCGTGGCTTCCGCTTTTTTGAGAAATCAAGTACTAACTTCAGTTTCGACGAAATTACCTTTATGCAGGGGTCGGCGCGAGACTCAGATAAAACGTATCAACTTGTGTTAACTGGCTTCTCTAATGATACTCAAACAGTGACCGAAACTGTCACCTTGCCAAAAGGTGGTGAAGCAAACTCAGGGTTACAGGACTTGTTTACCCTGACCCGTGGTACAGATTTTAATGATTCGGCATGGCAGGACGTTGATACAGTGACTATGGCGTTTACCCGAAGTCCGGGTGCTGACTCTCGTTATCTTATCAGAAGTATCAAGATTGATGAAGCTGCGGTTTCAGACTCTACCGCGCCTACTTTTGTCAGTGCGAGCTCAACCCCCACTGATGATGCAACCAATGTTTCTGTTAGCAACAACATCGAGATTGCCTTCGATGAAAATATTGAGCTGAAGAGCGGCAATATTACCATTCGTAATGTTACCGACAGTCGCGACTTTGAAGTATTTAATGTTGCCACCGAAAGCGATGGCAAAACAACATCACCAGGCGCTGGTCGCATCAGTGTTACCAACAATAAAGTTTACTTAAACCCAACCAGTGATCTGGCAGGGAACCGGACCTACGCCATTCATATTGAATCCAGTGCCGTGGCTGACAGCGCAAATAATAGCTTCGCTGGGATCAGCGATGATGCCACATTTAACTTTACGACAGTCGATACTACGCCAAATGCGCCATCTACACCCGATTTAGATGCTAGTTCGGATACCGGGTCATTAAATACTGATAATATTACCAGTGACACTACACCAACGTTTAGTGGGACTTCTGAGAGTGGATCGATCGTTACTTTATACAGTGATCAAGTCGGTGGAGGTGCAACGGTTATTGGCACAGGCACTGCTACTGGAGGAAACTGGCAGATAACAACCAATGAGTTGGCGTCTGGTATTACACATGCAATAAGTGCTAAAGCGTCTGATAGCGATGATAATGTTAGCTCGGCATCCAACGCGTTAAGTGTCACCATTGATACAATAGCACCATCCGTAGTGAGCATTACCACGCCGATTGAGGCTGACAGTATCGTCAACGCTGCAGAAGACAACGATGTGTTGATCGCTGGCTCCGGCGCGGAAGCAGGCAACAGCGTGACCGTGACTATCACAGACAATAACAGCTCTGTCAGTCGTACGGTGACGGCCGACAACTCAGGCAACTGGACGCTGAGCGGCAGCGAGCTGGATGTCAGTGGCCTGAACAATGGCACCCTGACGGTGTCTGCAACCCAAGCAGATATAGCAGGTAATATCTCCACCGCAGCTAGCCAGAGTGTTACCCTAGACAATGCAGCCCCATCAGCAGTGACCATCACCACGCCGATTGAAACCGATGGTATTGTCAATGCGGCAGAAGACAACGACGTACTGATTGCTGGCTCCGGCGCGGAAGTAGGCAACAGCGTGACCGTGACTATCACGGACAATAACAGTTCTGTCAGTCGTACGGTGACGGCCGATAACTCAGGCAACTGGACGTTGAGCGGCAGTGAGCTTGATGTAAGTGCGTTTAACAACGGCACCCTGACTGTGTCTGCAACCCAAGCAGATATAGCAGGTAATACTTCTACCGCAGCCACCCAGAGTATTACTCTGGACAATGCAGACCCATCTGCTGTAATCATCAATACGCCGATTGAAACTGATGGGGTCGTCAATGCGGCAGAAGACAACGACGTACTGATCGCTGGCTTCAGTGCGGAAGCAGGCAATAGCGTGACCGTGACTATCACGGACAATAACAGCTCTGTCAGCCGTACGGTGACGGCCGACAACTCAGGCAGCTGGACGTTGAGCGGCATTGAGCTTGATGTCAGTGGCCTGAACAACGGCACACTCATAGTTGCTGTGACGCAATCGGATACGGCGGGTAATACCTCCAGAGTGACCACCCAGAGCATTACCTTAGATAACGCCGCACCATCAGCTGTGACCATCACTACACCGATTGAAACCGATGGTATTGTTAATGCAGTGGAAGATAACGATGTGTTGATTGCTGGCTCCGGCGCGGAAGCAGGCAACAGCGTGACCGTGACTATCACGGATAACAACAGCTCTGTCAGTCGTACGGTGACGACCGACAACTCAGGCAACTGGACGTTGAGCGGCAGCGAGCTGGATATCAGTGGCTTGAGCAATGGCACCCTGACTGTGTCTGCAACCCAAGCTGATATAGCAGGTAATATCTCCACCGTAGCCACCCAGAGCGTAACCCTAGATAACGCAGCGCCATCCGCTGTTACCATTTCCACGCCGATTGCAATCGACGGTATCGTCAATGCGGCAGAAGACAGTGATGTGCTGATTGCTGGCTCCGGCGCGGAGGCTGGCAATAGTGTGACCGTGACCATCACGGACAATAACAACTCAGTCAGTCGTACGGTGACGGCCGACAATACCGGGGCTTGGACGACTATTGGCAGTGAGTTTGATGTAAGTGCGTTTAACAACGGCACCCTGACGGTCGCGGCGAGCCAGAGCGATGCGGCGGGCAACACCTCCAGTATAGATAGCACAACAATTACGTTAGATAACGTGAGGCCAACTGTTTCTTTGAGCAGCTCAGACCTTGATTTGATCTCTGGCGAAACGGCGAGTATCACGTTCACCTTAAGTGAGTCCTCAAGTGACTTTACTGAGTCAGATGTCACCGTCACTGGCGGCAGTTTGTCTAACTTTGCGGGCAGCGGTGGCAATTACACGGCCACCTTTACGCCGGATAGAGACAGTACAAGTACAGCGACGATTAACGTGGCGGCAGATTTCTTTACCGATGCTGCCGGGAATAGCAACACTGCTGCGCCTCAACTGTCTATAACCGTTGATAGTTTAGTGCCGAGTGTGACTATCTCCAGTGATAAATTGGCGCTGAAAGCGGACGAAACGGCGACCATTACCTTTACCTTAAGTGAAGCGTCGAGCGATTTTACCGAGGCGGATATCACGGTTAGTGGCGGTACTTTGTCTGGTTTTGCTGGCAGTGGTAGCAGCTACACTGCGACCTTTACACCAACGGAAGAGAGTGCGACGAGCGGTACTATTGAAGTTGCCACAGGCACATTTACCGATGCCTCTGGTAACACCAATAGTGCAGCTACACCATTTTCCATCAGCGTCGATACTGTGCTTCCAACCGTTAGTATCACTAGCTCCAGCGCTGCGTTGAAAGCGGGTGAAACGGCAACACTCACGTTTACCTTGAGTGAAGCCGCAACTGATTTTTCCGAAGCCGATGTGACCGTGGCTGGAGGAACTCTTTCTAACTTTGCGGGCAGTAGCGCCAGTTACACGGCTACCTTTACACCTGCAGAAGAAAGCACTGAGGATGCAACTATTGATGTTGCAGCCGAGAAATTTAGCGACGCAGCTGGCAACCTCAATACAGCAGCGACTCAGTTGTTGATCTCAGTGGATACGGGGATCCCGACTGGACATAGCATCAGTATTGATCAGGAGAGCATTAACAAAACCAACGAACAGGCGATGAGCTTTACCTTCGCAGCAGCTGAAGTGAACGCGATGTTCACTTATAGCGTGACCGACGGTACCACGACCATTGACGGCGCTAGTCAAACAATTTCTTCGGAGACCATGCAAGTAACGGGCATTGACGTCACTGTTTTGCAAGAGGGGACGTTGACAGTAAGCGTGGTGGTAACCGATGTCGCAGGCAACGCATCTGATGCAGTGACGGATACTGTGACCAAACGCTACGATGTCGCGCCAACGGTAGTTGATGATAGCTTCTCGACTGAGGAAGATACGGCGAAACAATTTAATCTGTTAGCCAACGATTCCGATGTTAATGATGACATGGTCGCTTCTTCTACAACGATTAAAACGCAACCAATTAAAGGTCAGGTGTCGATCAGCAACGGCGTTGTTACCTATACGCCAAATAATAATGAGACAGGCACAGATAGCTTTACCTATACCGTGAAAGATGCCCTGCTGCAGGAGTCGCAAGAGGCGACAGTGACCGTCACTATCATGGCTATAAATGATGCGCCAGTCGCTAAAGCGCTGACCATCAACACCGACGAAGATACCGCAAGCGCAGCAGTCAGCGCGCGTAGTCAAGCGGAGGATGTTGAAGATGGCATCCCAACGGGTGATTTATCGTTAGTTAGTTTGCCTCAAAAAGGACAAGTAGCCATTGATCAAACTGTAGGCACTTTTGTATATACGCCGAATCCGAATGAAAATGGTAGCGATAGCTTTACTTACACGATCGCAGACAGTGAAGGCGGCGTTTCTCTTGCGGCCACGGTCAGCGTCAATATCGGTTCCGTCAATGACTCACCAGTAGCGGAGGAAGACAGTTTTACTTTTGATGAAGATATCACATCGACACTCGATATTTTAAGTAACGACAGTGATATTGAAGATGGGTCATTCACCCCGAGTAGTATTACCCTGCAAGATCTTGGTCAAGGAGAGGGGGTATACAGTTTTGCCACGGTCAGTGTCAATGTCGATGGGACCTTAAAGATTGTGCCAACAGCGAACGTTAATGGTCAACATAGCTTTACCTACATGCTAACCGATAGTGGTCAAGCAGTCTCAGTGCCTGCAACCGTCACGCTCAATATTACGCCAGTGAATGATGCCCCCGTTGCTGTTGATAACAGTGCACAACTACTAGAGGGAGGCTCCTTCGAGGTCAATGTATTAGGCAATGATAGTGATGCCGATGTTGGAGACAGTTTTGAACTCACTAGTGTCACAGTCGTCGATACGCCAGCACATGGCAGTGTGAACGTGACGGCGTCAGGAGCGATTGTTTACAACCCCAATGAGAACTACTTCGGTGAAGATAGCTTCACCTATACGGTGGCAGACTTAGCAGGTGCTGTATCTAACGCCGCAACAGTGACCATGACAGTAACACCAGTCAACGACGCACCAATGGCGCAAGCACAGTCACAAACGCTTGATGAAGACAATAGTTTGGTGATCACGCTGGTTGGTTCAGATATTGATAACGATGATGACACTCTGCAGTATCTTATCACTGAGCAAGTCAGTCATGGCGTGCTAGAGCAGTTGACCAATAATAGTTGGCGCTATACACCAGAAGCGGACTTCAATGGCTCCGACTTCTTCTTGTTCAAGGTCAACGACGGTGATCTCGACTCGACAGAGGTTCGTGTCGATTTGACGGTTAATGCAGTCAACGATACACCAACCGCGACCGATATCAGTGCTACGGGAGAGGAAGAAATACCGCTGACCATTACTTTAAATGGTAACGATGCAGAAGGCTCATCTTTGAGCTATCAAATTGTAAAATCGCCAGTCAACGGTAATGTTACCGTCACAGGCAATCACGCGGTTTATACGGGTAACAGTAACTTCTTTGGTCAGGACAGTTTCACTTACAGCGTAAGTGACGGAGAACTTACCTCTGGAGTGGCGTTAGTGACCATCACGGTGAATAACGTTAATGACGCGCCAGTGATTACGGGTACCCCATCGGCGCAAGTTGATGAAGATAGTGTGTATCAGTTTGTGCCCGCGGCATTGGACAATGACCCAGCGGATACTCTGACCTACTTGATAGCTAACAAGCCACCTTGGGCTACATTTGACAAGACAACAGGAGCGCTTTCTGGCACGCCAAGTAACCGTTATGTGGGGACTTATCCAGGTATCGTGATTAGCGTATCCGATGGCACTATTTCTTCCTCATTGTCAGCTTTTTCGATTACTGTGAATAACGTTAACGATGCACCCGTTATCTCTGGTTCACCAGCAACACAAGTGAATGAAGACAGCACCTATCTGTTCACGCCACAAGTGTCAGATGTTGACAGCCAAGCCTTCACCTTCAGTATCGTGAACAAGCCATCTTGGGCTAGCTTTGATGCATCAACAGGCACGCTTAGTGGTACACCAGATAATGGTGATGTTGGCAAATATCAGGGCATTGTTATCTCGGTTTCTGATGGTCTCACGACCACAATGCTCAATAGATTCAGTATTGTGGTTAACAATGTCAATGACGCGCCAGTGATCAGTGGCACTCCTGCTCTTACCGTCAACGAAGGCAGTACGTACCGCTTTGCGCTGCAGGCATCGGATGTTGATAGTAGTAGCTTGAGCTTTTCAATCCGCAATAAACCATCATGGGCAACCTTTGATAGAGCAACTGGGTTGCTAAGTGGTACGCCGGAAAATGAGCATGTTGGCAGCACCAATAATATTGTTATTAGTGTCTCAGACGGTGAGCTAAGCACATCTTTAGCAGCGTTTAGCATCACGGTAATCAACGTTAATGATGAGCCAGTGGCGGTTAATGATACCTATGTCTTTACCGAGAGTAACGATGGTAGCTACTTATTGGATGTACTCAGCAACGACAGCGATGTTGATCTAGATACATTACAACTGGAATGGGTTAAACCTACATCTGGAACGGCAACGATTGTGGGCAGTCAAATCCAATTGGTAACGACCTCAATTGGTACAGTGGCAGTGCAATACAGTGTGAAAGATGGTAACGGTGGAAAGGCCACCGCGAAAGCAATCGTGACAATTAAAAGTGCGAAATTGGACGCACCAACAATAGCCGCACCTTCAGATATCGAAGTGAACGCAACTTCGCTCTTTACTAAAGTTGCATTAGGCTCTGCTGTGGCACGAGATAGTACAGGCAAGCTATTACCTGTTTCATTGGTCGACAGCACGACTTTTTTCCGACCTGGAACTAATACGGTCTATTGGCGCACTCAAGACTCTGATGGAAACGTCGCTGAAGCTAGTCAAACGGTAACAGTGTATCCACTGATAAGTATCTCCAAAGATGCGCAAACCACGGAAGGCACCAATCATAGCGTATCGATACACCTTAACGGTCCTTCGCCGAGCTACCCAGTAATCATACCTTATACGGTTTCAGGAAGCACGGACAGTGATGACCACACGCTCACCTCTGGTGAAGTGGTGATACCTAGTGGTACCGAAGGCAAACTTTCGTTCGAACTACTTAATGATGGACAAAATGAGGGCGTTGAAACCTTAGTGATTGATCTGGACAGCACCCTTAATCTAGGTAGTAAGCGTCGTTACACCTTGACAATCTTTGAAGAGAATGTGGCTCCGAAGGTCACGGTAAGTGTATCTCAGGCGGGGGAGCAGCGGAGCCAAATTGAAAATGGTGTTGAACCGGTCACAATCACGAGCAGTGTTAGTGATGCCAATATGTCCGATATACACAGTTTCAGATGGAGTAGTGATAGCGATGTACTTAACCAAGCGATTGCGGGGCAGATGTACAGCGAAACATTGACTTTCTCTCCGCAATTACTGAGTTCAGCGATTTACAATTTGCAATTGACAGTTACTGACAATGGCACTCCACCATTATCAGTGACACGGAATGTCTATTTAGAAGTGGTACAAACATTGGCGGAGCTCGGGAGTGAAGACAGTGATGGCGACTTAATCCCGGATGATCAAGAAGGTCATAATGATAGTGATGGTGATGGTATCCCTGATTATCTTGATGCAATTTCTGACTGTAACGTAATTCAACAGGTTGTGTCAGAAAAAGATCGCTTCCTCATTGAGGGGCAGCCAGGTGTCTGTTTACGCAAAGGAATAACCATTCTGACTAACGCAACAGGAGGAGCTTTATTGCTGGATGAGGAGCTTCCTAAAGATATCAACATGAAGAGCATAGGGGGAATCTTTGATTTTGTAGTAACTAATTTGCCGCTGCCCGGCCAAAGCTATCAATTAGTTTTGCCTCAGCGTTTACCTGTTCCAGCAAATGCAGTGTACCGAAAGTATAACGCTGAACAGGGGTGGATAGACTTTATTGAGGATGCTCAAAACACGGTTTCTTCTAGTGCTGGCGAGGCTGGTTATTGTCCGCCACCAGGGCACAGTTCATGGTCACAGGGTCTGACTGAAGGTGACTGGTGTGTACAACTTACCATTGAAGACGGTGGTCCGAACGATGATGACGGATTGGCTAATGGCAGTGTCGTTGACCCTGGCGTCGTTGCCGCTCGTGTAAGCAATAATACACTCCCTCAAGCGATTGACGACAATGCGTTTGTTAGTCTCAATGGTACGGTGACGATCGATGTATTGAGCAATGATGCTGATGCTGATGGTGATGGGCTGAAGGTAAGTCGCGCTTCTGTAGATATTGGTAGTGTTAGCGTGGTTGATAACAAACTAAGTTATGTCACTCAACCACAGTACTACGGGGAGGCTTTGATCACTTATAGCGTAACGGATGGTAATGGTGGAACGGGATCGGCGAAGGTGACGGTAAATGTGGTAAACAGTCAGAATCCGAATGCGGTGGACGATAATATTACCACCGATGATCGTACCCCTGTCACGGTTTATGTCCTTGCTAACGATACCGATCCGGATAACGACACATTGAAGTTGGTTTCAGTCCAAGCGCAGTATGGGCAGGCGGTCATGAATGCAGATCAGAGCGTGACCTATACCCCTACCTCAGGGTTTGAAGGCAATGATGTGTTGACATATATCATTCAGGATAGCCAAGGCCTGCAAGACGCGGGGAAAGTTATAGTGACCGTTAAGTTGGTAAGAGATGTAAAGGTTGAAAATACTTCAGCAGGATCATTGGGTGGCATGGTGTTGATGCTTTTGATTTTGTTAGGAGCCATGCAACGTTATGGAAGAAACAGTGCTCTAGCACTAATTGCTGTGTTTAGTTTTAGTAGTCAAGCGGGCTGGTATGTTGATGTTCAAATGGGGTCAAGCCATGCAGATGAGCGTGATGCTGTTAAAGGTGATAACGTAATCTCTACTGACAACACCGGGTTCTATCGCTCTGTCGGGTTGGGATATACTTTTTCTGATCAATGGTCTGGAACTATTCGTTATATTGATATGGGTGAAGGTAGTGCTACATTGCGTAGTGCTACTACTTCACCAGAAGACTATCACGCCAATGTCGCATCTATAGCCCCACTCCTTGTTAAGGGCATGGGCTTCGACATCGGTTATAAGTTCTGGCAATACAATTCATGGTCCGCAAAACTGAGTTTGGGGGGCTTGTTCTGGGATACCGATATTGAAAGTACGTATCAAGGCAGCAAGATAACGACGGAAGTGGATGGTTTTGATGGATATATTGGTGCAGAAGTTGGCTACAACCTCTCAGATAATTGGGAGATCGGTATCCAAGGCGCTCGTTATTTTTTACATGAAAATGATGTTGATATAATTGCGGTACAACTTCGTTATTTTTTTGAGCCGTTAACAGCGTATTAACCTAGGGTTTGGTATTTTTCGATAATTTGTATCCTAAGCGATCATGAAGCGATATGGTAAATTACTGGAGATTAATGTCGTGATTGTGATCTTTATTATGTAGGTCAATACTCTATAACAAATCCTTAATTACCTTGAAGTCTTTTCTTCTTTAACATCTAGCGAAAGATAGTGTTTTGATAGAGTGTTAAGCAGAACTTACTGTTCGATATTAGAAAAATAAGGTTCATTGAATGCTCGATGTGAACTTAAAAGAAGATGATTTACGCAATAGGGTTGCTGGTGGCGCTGAAAGTGTCAGCGTGATACGTCGCTTTACTTGAACCTAGTGCGTCTACAGTCGAAGAAATATAGTTTTGGGGCTGAAGCCAAACCAAGCGGGTTAGAGCGACACAATTCGTAGTGAACTCTTATTTGGTTGAAAAGCGTTCCAAGTTCGCAGTTGCCCCTGACTCTGCTGGTGATAACAAGACGATAAATTGATACCGAGCAAAACGATAATTTTATATCTGCTTTAATCCAATACTGATTGAATAATATCAAATGCTGTTTCTATTTTTTGGATAGGGATAATGCCAAACCCAAATAAGAGGGCATTAGAATGATTGTTGATAGAAAAATGCGATGATGGATAAACCGCTACATTTGATGAAGCCAGTTTATTCATCATTTGTGTCGCGCATCCCGATACTTCAGCTGCTATATGCAATCCACCTTGGCTTGGAATACGTTGTAAGCAATCTACGTTGTCAATTAATTGAGTGAGTTTATGGTACCTTTCGCTATAGATTTTATTCATATTGAGTAAATGGTGAGAGAAATGACCGTCACGCATGAATTCGTCAAGTAGGATTTGAGACACTACAGATGTACTTCTTCCCAAGTGCCACAACATATTTGAAATTGGCTCCATTAAAGACTTTGGTGGAATCATATAGCCAATGCGTATGCCGGGAAATAGTATTTTAGAGAAACTGCCTACCATAATGACGCAGTCATTTTTATCTTGTGACTTGAGAGCTTGCTTACTGGTATTGAGGTAGTGATATTCCGCATCATAATCATCTTCGATAATGATTGCGTTATTAACTTCTGCCCATCTCAGCAGTTCTAACTTCCTTTCAACTGAGTAGCTAAAGCCTAAAGGGAACTGATGACTAGGCGTTGTATAAATAATTTTGGTATT
The DNA here is from genome assembly GCF_015163595.1 of Vibrio sp. OPT41. Classification (NCBI taxonomy): domain Bacteria; kingdom Pseudomonadati; phylum Pseudomonadota; class Gammaproteobacteria; order Vibrionales; family Vibrionaceae; genus Vibrio; species Vibrio sp. OPT41. Next base: position 231,745 of record NZ_JADDYH010000054.1, read on the forward strand.
AGAAGGGATTGATTCAACGACAACACCTTGGTCGTCCATCGGCACGGAGCCTATTTGCGCGCCAAGTAATCGAGCTTGATTTCGAAAAACAGGATATCCTGGATCTTCCGTCGACACGAGATCCCCGGGAGAGAGTAATGTAAGGAGAGTCGTCATTATTGCCTGCTGGCACCCTTGCGTAATGATGATGTCTTCAGGGTCACAGATTACGCCTCTCGAGTGTCTCACATACTCGCAGATAGACTCTCGTAAACAAGCTAACCCTTGCAAATCACCACCATGTGCAAACTCTGGAGTTAATGCATTGAGCCTACTCAGTCTTGAGTGTCGCCAAATATGCTTTGCTATTCTCTGATGATCAGGAACGCCTAAAGTGAAGTCATAGTCTAGATTCTTTGGTGCGATGATCTCTGGCTTCTTCGCTGCGTTAGTGCCAAACCCCCCTAGTTGGTAGTGTTTTATTGGTCTCTTATCTTGATCCATCGTTTGTTCTAGAGCATTACTTACGTACGTGCCAGACCCTGCCTTTTTTACTATCCACCCCTCGAACTGAAGTCGCTCATACACCGAAATGACAGTGTTTCTTGCTATGCCTAACTTTTTCGACAGCATGCGGGTTGACGGTAATCTCTCATTTGATCGTAATCTGCCTTCTAATATCCCTTGGTATATCTCGGAATAAAGCTGTTGGCTGGTGACTTTTCCAGTTTCGAAGTGTAGTGAAAATGGCATCGTTTTCTCTGTAGACGTTGAAAAGTGGTTCTAAAGCGTTGTGAGGATGTGGATCTGTATATACCAAGTATATCTACCTAGTATACCGTTATCGTGATATGGAGAAAGCGTAATGAGTACACTATTTCCCCATTTTGGAAACGGATGTTACTTACATTCGTATCTAACCGGCCTACCTATCAACGGTGATCAGGTTTAGACCTGTTTATATCGCACTAAAAATTTGAAGACACAGTGTTATTCATCGAGGGTTAACGATTGGAGTTCTTCAAGTCAGGATTACTTTTATATAAAAAGTTAAAAGCCTTGGAATAAACTAGAAATTAATTATAAGTTAAAATTAAAAAATTGAGGGTTCAATGAAGTTAAACAATGCCTTGCTGGCCATTTTATCGCTCACTTCTTTCGTCACGTTTGCGAAAACGGAGTTAACGGTTAGCAGTCAATTAAAGAGCGTAGTTGATGATTGCGCTAAAGGATTAATAAACGAATACGACATTCCGGGGTTGGCTGTTGCAGTAACGATTGATGGCAAGCGTTATTTTTACAATTACGGTTTTGCTGACGAAAGTAAGGGGAGTTTAGTCACCAACGACACAATTTTTGAACTCGGTTCTATCAGTAAAACTTTTGCCGCTACTTTGACTGGGTATGCCCAAGAAAAAGGTAAGCTAGACATGGATGACAAGGTCAAAGATTATATTCCAGAATTAGAGAATAGTGCTCTGGGTAATACCAAGCTAGTTCATGTCGCCACCTACACTGCGGGTGGTCTACCATTGCAATTTCCTAGCGAAGTAACGAACGACGCTGAAATGATGCAGTACTACAAAACGTGGAAACCGGAGTACGAAGCCGGTACTAAGAGGAAGTACTCAAACCCTAGTATTGGTCTATTTGGCTACATCGGTGCCTTGAGTATCAAGTCAGACTATACGGAAATGATGGAAACCGTCATCCTGCCTGAGCTCGGTATGACCAATACCTTTGTCGATGTACCAAAGGATAAGCTTAATAACTATGCTTTTGGTTATAGTTCTGAGGGAAACCCCGTTAGAGTTAATCCAGGTATTCTTGATGCGCAAGCCTATGGTATTAAATCAACGAGCTCAGATATGCTTCAATATATCGAAGCAAATATGGGGCAAGCGCAACTGAATAATGATATGGAGAATGCGCTAGAGCAAACTCACATTAAGTATTTTAATACCGATACATTTACGCAAGCAGTAGGGTGGGAAGGTTATGATTATCCCGTCTCACTTTCACAATTATTGAAAGGTAACTCCAGCGACGTAATTCTCAACGCTAAACCGGTTCAAGCAAGTGAATCCGGTACTCTCGGTCGAGACATTTGGTATAACAAAACGGGCTCAACAGGTGGCTTTGGGGCATATGTCGCGTATGTACCCTCTGAAAAAATAGGCATAGTGATTCTAGCGAATAAAAACTACCCTAATGCCGAAAGAGTAGAGGCTGCTTACCATATTATTAGCTCGGTGGTGAAGTGAATTTTAGTAGTATTAGGAACTATGTAATTATTAGAGCTTATTTAGATACATACTATCTGCAGTGTTTTATTCGATAGTATTTATAGGAGTATTCATGAAAACTAAGCATTGGTCTAAGGTGACTTTGCTACATGAAGTTATTACGAACCCAAATATAACGATTAAAGGTAAACATAGTTATTACAGTGATTGTTGGGACGCCGGTTTTGAAGAGTCTGTTGTAAGATATCTACAAGGCGATGAGTTCAGCCGCGATTGGGAACCAAAATGGAAGATTGATAAGTTACATATAGGTGACTTTGTCTGTATTGCAGCGGAAGTTGTCATTGTTATGGGGGGAAACAGTACACATAGAGCTGATTGGTTCTCCTTGTACCCATTTATGGACTTTATTGAAGAAGCGTACGTCGGGAAAGGAGATACTCATATCGGCGATGGCGCCTGGCTCGGTATGCGATCCATGATAATGCCGGGTGTGACTATCGGAGAAGGAGCAATCGTTGCGGCAAACAGTGTGGTGACGAAAGATGTTGAGCCTTACAGTATGGTTGCGGGTTCACCAGCTAAGCATGTCAAATATCGCTTTTCTCGAGAGACGATAGACGAACTGCTTGCTCTTAGGATATATGATTGGCCTGATAAGAAAATCGACAGCCTGAAGAGATTTTTATGTTCAGACGATTTAGAAGGGCTGAGAAAGGCAAGCGCTGAATATGATAGAAACTACTCATAATCGTGACAATGTCACTATTTAAAAAATCAGAAAGAGGCCATTGTTGGGCCTCTTTGTATTAAATATCTAACCAATACAATGAGTATTCATTTTATTCTTTTATTGATTTTTTATGTGAACATGATAGAGGTGCGCACCACTTGCGTTCAAGAACAAGAGGACAACGTGTTTGGTAAAGGGGAAACCGATGGAATATCGGGAAATTATAATCATTAAGAGCCGCATGTAGCGGCTCTTTTTGATCATGAAATTGGTTAGTGGCGACAGACTACGAAGCGCTCAGAGGGTTACGAGGACTCGCTTCAGATAAATGAAGAAAGAGCGAATCGAAGTGGCTGTTGTTACCTGTTTGACTACTTATACCGTTGCCATTCCGCTGTTAATTCCGCTTTTTCTTTTCTCGCTGCAATCAGCATTTCTATATTTACGTCAGTGTTTGGGTGCCTTTGAATGTATCGCTCGTAATCAACCGGAACACCATTGATGTGCAGTTCAAGATGTAAATGCGGCCCTGTTGTTCTTCCTGTGTTACCCGTTTTCCCTATCACTTGTCCTCGGCTGATCTTCTCACCAACATGGACGTTGCGCTGAGATAAGTGTAGGTAGCGTGATACAGAGCCATTTGTGTGGCGGATATTAATGTAGTTGCCGGCAAAACGGTTGTAGCGGGACTTTAAAACGACGCCATCAGCAATACTACGAATCGGTGTACCTACAGGTGTGGCATAATCAGTGCCTAAGTGCGGAGTCGTTATATTGGTCACTGGATGTGTTCGCTTTAAGTCATAGTCAGAGCTCACTCTGTAGTTTTTATCAAAGGGTGAAGAAAACATGAACTGATTATTTATCGACACACCATGCTCATCAAATACGTTACCGTGACCATCATTGATAATAAATAAATCAGTTTTACTGCCTAAATAGTAAAAAGAACTAATGTAAGTTTCATTTTTACTATTTAATTTAGTTCTTAAGATAAAGTTATCACCTCTTTTAATAGAGTCAATAATATTAAACTTGCTTTTGATAAGTGCTAATAGCAAGTTGATCTCTTTTTGACTCACTCCTGATTTTAATAATGAAGCGACAAAAGAGTATTCAACAACACCGATAGTGATTTTTTGCTTACGAGTCTTCTTTTTAATTGATGGCTGCACATTCTCACTTTCGAATTCTAAAGGCTTGATGGTAGGTAGCCTATCCACAGGAGTGAGGAAGTAGTGAGAAAGCGATACGCTAATCAATATGATTAACGCAGTAGTGATAAGGGCTACGGTAGGAGCTTGCACACCCCTTTTTATTATTAAAATAGTCATTAGTTTTGTTGGTTTATCAATACTGACAGTTGTGCGTAGAGTATAATATTTTAAATAAAAACTAGCATTAAAGCATGAGTAATTCCTCTGTTTTAACTAAGTTAATAATTATAGGATGTAAAAATAATTTTAATAATTCAGTCAAAGTGACGGTTGGCTTGGTGTTTATGCCTATTTTGTTGGTGTTAATGTCACGTTGAGAAAATATTTTTCAATAATATAATCTCGGGAAAATATATTTTGCCAAATTACTATGTTCGCTAAAAATACGCTGAAATTAACATTAGGTCTTACTCTTACATCTCTTTTATTGAGTGCATGTGGTGGTGGTGATGGAGGAGACAACACACCTCCAGCTAGAAGCAAAGGAAGCATTTCCGGTATGGTGTTTGACGCCCCAGTCAATGGCGCCAAGATTGAGGTTTTCGAGTTCAAAAATGGAAACTTAGGTCGGAAGTTGGCTAACACGACGTCTGATGCCTTCGGAAACTATCTGCTAGAGTTTGAATCGTCGTCAATGCCTCTTTTTGTTGTTGCAAAAGAGGGGAGTTATACCGATCCGTTTACAAATGAAACGGTATCTGTGAGTAATGCGAAGACACTTAAATTTGAAGGTGTTGTGAACTTTAAAGAGGGGAGTGAGCAAAAGTTAATGCTTACTCCGCTGTCGAACTTGGCAGCAGGCTTGGCAAAGTACAAAATTTCTCAGGGGGCCACAGATGAGAGTGCCTTTTCAACCGCTTTGGATAGTATCAATAGCATGTATGGTTTTGACGTAAATGAGACCAAACCTATTGATATAACCAAAGGTGGGCAAAGCAGTTTTGCTAGTGCTGGGCATCAATACGGCGCTTTATTAACTGCATACTCGTCTTACTCTTACGATCTTATAAAAAAATACGGCAACAGCGATAACGTCTACACTTCAATGCATTTCGCTGACATCCAATATCGGGATGTTATTGCAGATGGTGTTCTTGATGGTCTTGAAGTGAGTCAGACTTCAGGAGCAGTGACTCCCCTCAGCTTTGGACAGAAAAAGATAAACAGCGACGTTTACACACGTGACTTATCTCAGCACGTTTTGATCGTGGTAAACGACCCAAGTATCAATATTTCTGGTACTGATGCTGCCGACTATGTCGACTTTAGTAAGAAGCTTAATGACTTAGGTACATATGGCAGTACAGATGGTGTCATTCCACCGCGAGATGGGACGGAGATCGATACCACAGCGCCTATCGTGACACGCATTGACCGTGATGTACTTGCAGGCACCGATAAAGTTGACCTAAAAATTGTTGATGATATCGGTGTAGAAGACGTATCCGCCTTTATTCAGTATCAGATTAATGGCTCTTGGTCTGGTGAATTTCAATGTAACGACATACAAGATTTTGGAAGCACATTCTGTTCGGTTGAATTTGATGATTTTGAAGTTGGCCTTCGAGAGACCAACGTTAAAGTTAACATTAATACCAAAGAGATCGATAGTGTAGATATGAACCCTGCCACAGGGCTCTCAAACGTAAAAGCAGCACGGTTAGTCTTATATACAGCGGATGTACTGGGTAATGAGTTAATTCCAGGCAGCCATTCGGGTCTTCATATCAACTTTGAATGGGATAACGATGCGCCTGTTATCGATATTACATCGGCGAGTGCAATTAATAACCAACTTAAAGAATACGTTCTGAAAGGGGTTGTAAAAGAAAGCTCGCAAGAGATTAGTTCGGTCAGTATTTCATTTAAAGATGGCTTACATGAGGGCGTCACATGTTCTCCTGTCACTGTAGAGTCTGGAAATGCTTGTGAGTTTAGTAAGGCTTACCCAACTGATGAATTCCTATCTACGACGGTCTTTGAGGTTCGAGCGAAGGATAGCAAAGGGAATACGGGCGCTGCGCAGCATGCAGTAAGTCGTGACGATCAAGCGCCAGCACAGACGATAACCTATCCTGAAGGTACGTCAATGACGTACGTAAATGTGGGTTTAGATGGTGAACGAACCACTTACGATGGTATCTACTCTCAAGATACGTACACCCCAGACAATGTTCAAGCAAGCCGCGATTTCCTGAAGATTGACTATGCGTACGCAAGTTTAGGGATTCAGAACTCATTAAAAGGGATAGATTTTAGTAACTTCAACGCTAATTTATTGAAAGAGAATAAAATCCCTTATGTTCGTGTGAAAGTTTCAGACGTAAACACCGATACGGTTTTAGGCTCCAACGCTAATAAGCTTAAGCTCGTCGTCAAGTACTACGTAAGCCAAAACAACGATAACAACTACTCACTTCAGCAAGTTATTGACACAACCGCATCCGATGACGATTACATCGCAAAAATTCCGCACGAAACGCTGTTAGATAGCAATGGGCGAGTAGAGGATGTCATTTATTACATTCCTTTTGTAAGAGATATTTTGGGTGACAGCTTTAAATCGGTATCAGAAAACAGTAGTCAAAAGTTAGTCATTCAAACCATCGATGAGTCTGATAACGAAAGCACTCCAAGAGAAGTATATTTTAGAAGTAGCTTTGACCTACCAACCATAAAAGTGGTGACACCATTTATTGGTGCGCGAGCTCAACTTGAAGGGTTGAGCCCAAGTGGTGAATTCACTTCACTTGCAAGTTGTACCACTATCCAGCAACTGGAAAGTGACCAGTCCATGGCTCTTGACGTAGCGAGTTGTGAAACCACAACTGACGTAGTGAATTATGATTTCATGCGTGTTCGTTTAATTGGTATCGAAGGCAGTGAGCCATACTATTACCAATGGAAAAGAGATCCAGGGACCAAGAAAGTTACGGTTGACTTAAACAAGGCCAATATTGGTGTGTATTTTAAGCTCAAAGGTTCTCAAACTTACTATATTACTGAACTATCGACATATCAGACTGGTTTGTTTGATTTCCAGTGGGATCAAGTGACAGCGGGAGAGAAAACTTCAGAACGTGCGATTCAAATTCTTGATGAGGTGCGCTACGCGTTATCAGGTACGAATAACAACTCATTCTTTGGGTTTGACCCAACGGTTGTGTCTTATGCAACCAATGAAATGCTTACGACTAAAGCGATTCCAGACAAGCCATCAAATGACTATCTACACCGATTCCTTGTTGAAGCAATTGATAGTATTGCCGAGAGAATGCCAAGAAATAACTCATTAGATTTTGCATCTGCTAGTTACGATGATTTTAGCTACGATGGAAAAGCAAATGGTGTAGGGGCAGGAGGAAGTCAAGTTACGCTCGATTCTTACACGTTTGGCGCTGAAACTTACCGAAAAGATCTGGCGCAATCTTATTATGAAATCATGGCGAGCAAATACGGTATTGAGACCAATATCGCGCAGCTCTATGCTGATGATATTTCGATGGCTAATCCTGACTTAAATGGTAAGAACATTTTTGATACAGAGGGTAGCAGTATCGATACCTTGCCTCCGCAGCCAAAATTAACCATTGAAAGCGGTAGAGAGACGATGGTTGGTAATAGGCTTTATATCGCTGGCGAGGTTGTTTCTAAAATTGTCCTAGACGATCCTTCTGGTATTGTAGGAACCGACGCTCACGGCCCGAAGTTTAGCACGATGTGGTATCAAGCCAATGAGCCAAATATTGAAATACCACTGGACATCAACATCGTAGAAAACTCAGACAGCAGCAATGCTTATCGAAAAGAGTACTTCTTCACCCTTAACTCCCAGTCTAGTGAACTAAAAGATATTATAGAGTTTGCCGTGGAGACCAGTGCTATGGACCCACATGGCAATGCGTATGGTTACAATGGTAAATCTCCGTTTATAGAATCGGTGTTTATTGATAACGACTTCCCTAAGGCCAGTTACCTTCCACCCAATGATGTCGATGGTAAACCTGTAGAAAACGGTATTTATTTAAATGCGAACAATACTCATGAATTAACCTTCAACGTTGAGGATATTGTTGGTGATAAGCTTGCCTCGAGGGGCCTTGTTTTCTACCAGCAAACCGGTGAAAAAGTAACATACACACCAGAAAACTTTGCAAGTAACTCGAAAGACGCGTTTAAAGTCAAACTATGTACGGGCGAGATTTGTTCAAATCAAGGCTCTACGATTTATCCTGGTGATGGAGATTGGTTAGTTGTTGCAGCAGCAGAGGACAACTTAGGTAACTCCGTTTCAGAGTTAACTAGCACCGCTCCGAGGTTCAATATTCGTATCGACTCTGAGGCCCCTATTGTAAAAAGTGAGCAGGTTCAAAGCCGTTTAGGTGGTAATAACCAATGGGCACCTGTCATTGATTGGGGGACGTTAAGCTCTGGCAATAACGTAAAAATAGATTTGCGCCGCGGATCTGGTCAGGCTCTGACATTAGAAAGCTGTGACCCTCTAACAGAGGCGTGTGACGTACCATACCTAGTTGGTGAACAGCCTGACGTCAAAGTCCAACTGGTTTCAAAAGCATTTGATTACGATGAATGGAATGAGTTTTACGTCACTGCGACGGACAACGCTTACCCTGCCAATGTCAGTACAACAGGGAAATTCACATTCCAAGTCGATAACAAAGGCCCTGAAATCATCCTAAATACACCTTGGGTTGAAGACACATTGTCCAAAGAGAACTATGTCATAGGGCGTGAGTTCAACGTGCGATTTAAATCCGTAATAGACGATTCAGACCTTGAGCAAGTCTCGCTGTATCAAAGTGGTAAAGATTCGCCAATTAAGACAATTGTGCCAACGGATTCATCTAAAGAGTTTGTCATGTCTCTTATCAAGAGTGACACAGATAAAATAGACATTTCTGAAGATGAAAAAACAACGTCATTGTATGTAAAAGCAACCGATATTTATGGTTTTGAGTCTAGTTCTAACACGCACAAGGTTATTCTTGATCGTGATGGGCCAACATTAGGCTTAAGTGGTTTCAATGCGAATGACTACTACTTAGGTAACTATGTCTTTGACCTAACGGCGCTAGACCTAAATGCAAACGGTGATGTTTCAATTAATGGCGTAAATCGAGAAAGCCTAGAGTATTGGACGTTTAGCGATCTGGAGCCATTACCTGGCTCTCCTGGTACAAAAATCAATGAGGATCTCAAAGTGAGCCTTGGTGATTTAGGTACGGGTACACACAAGGTTCGTTTAAAAGGGTCTGATGTTCGTGGCAACACAACCTTAACCAGTGATGAGCAAGATTTTACCGTCAAAGTGTACAACTCAATCCCGCAGGTGACGCTGGCGATGAGTTACACGGATGGAACGCCAATTACAAACAACACCATCTATCAAGATGGGAATATCGTACTTACGCTTGATATTGTTGATGATAGTGGCGTTGATCGAATTGACTCAACTTATAGATTCTCTGGAGAGCAAAACGGGACTAACTTTACGTTCTCAGAAACCGCAGATGGCACTTGGACTGCAACGTTGCTTTCTACACAAATTGCCAAAGATGGTAATTATGAACTTGATATCAAGGTTTATAACAAAGTTCGTTACCTTGATGAAAAAGACCGAAAGGTTGGAAAAGTAAACCAAACCTTTAGCGTACAGCGTGAAGGCGTGGTTCTAACAGTTGAAAGCCCGCTGGACTTCCAAAATTACTTATCTGATGGTGTTCTTGATGTCACCTTTACTACATTGAGTGCGGTCAAAGCCAAAACGTTAGAGTGTTGGGTTCGTGAAGAATACAACTCTCTAGATGCGCCACCAACTAATGAGCAACCAACTTCTGGTGTTATCAACGTATCGCAAGAACCTTACAGTTGTAGTGTCAATGTTGGGCAAAACATGACCAAAGCACCTGTTACTTTGATTACTAAAACCTTGGGTACAAATGGGCGTGAAACGATCAACAAGTTCAATTTCTCGATGGTGGATATTGATGCACCGACAGTCGTGGATGGTAACTCATACAGTTTTAAAGGAAGTGATGTTTGGTTTGATGAAGCTTTGAAGAAGAAGATGCTCACATTTGAGCTCTCTTTTAATGATGCTTTATCAGGCGTGAATACCGAAAGTTCAGATGAATATCCAAAGTTGGTTCGTAATCTTGGCAACAAAGCTTATACGCCAACGACTTGTGCCAAAGGTGTTGGAAATATCAAGTGTACGTATTCTGAATCCTATGCCGATATTATTGATGGCCTGAGTACAACTCAAGAATACAAAATCAAGAACTTATCTGATTTAGCAGGAAACTTGACGCCAGAGCACGATCTACTGCTTGAATTACCTAAAGGTTCGGTAGTCGTTGAAATTACTGATCCGGTTGGAAACACAACCATTAATGGTCAGCAGCTTGTCGCCAAGTTCAGAATTAAGCTGTATGAAAACTCTAGACTAGACAATGTGATGGCCAGGTTTGGAACGGAATCCTACAACTATAAAGATAATCCGGAGAAGTTTGCACAATTAGAGGTGTGTGCAGATGATCCAACCTACAAGTGTTCAACATTTACAAGTGAACTTCCTAGCGATGCGGATGGAAAAACGATCAGGACAACGATTACAGCAACGGATGTTTGGTCGAGAGTCGGTGAAGCGACCGTTGATATTAAAGTTGACAATACATCTCCAAGTGTTGGCGATGAGATTATCGTAACTGAATCGCCAACAAATCCAGATAATGTTCGTTTTCGTTTCGACATAACGGACACTGGTAGCAGCCTGGCAAAAGTAAACTATTCGGTTTTAAACCCAAGCTATCAAGAAGAAAGAGTAGAGGATGGGAACGGTTCATCTACGTACTTTGAACTATCAAAATCTCAGTTAGAGGGGCGTGGTTCAATCACAGTTGATATCAAAGCAACAGATAGTGTTGGGCTATATTCAGACATCAGAAAAGTCATTGATATTAGTGTTCCTAAAGTCACGATTGATTTCGATGGAATTACGAGTTTGCAGGGTGGGAAACTGTTTTTAACCAAGGCGAGCCAGCCGTTTACGGTATCTACGGTGGAAGGAGAAAGAGTGAAAGCTTCACAATACTCTGTGGAGCTTATTCCAAGTCTCGGTGATTCCTTACGTTACTCTGGTGATATTGTTTCATCCAGTGGCAATGGAATGATGAACTTTGCCGTCGATAACCAAGGGTCATATACCCTTAAAGTGACAGTGACGGACTCAGTTGGAAGAGAGAATACAAGCTTTGAATTACTAGGAAAAAGTTATGATGGAAAGGTTATCGAGTCTATTGTTGATTATGACGCTCCAAGTATTTCCGGCTTAAGTGCTAATCAAACCTCTAAGGTGCCGACAAACGATAAGTATCAACTAGAAATTAGTGCATACATTACAGATAAAAATTTAAATCTCGTCACGTCAAAAGCGGTGAGTGGTGGCAGCACTGTGGCTCCTCAAGCGATTACTGAGCCGACAACCGAAGCGGGGCCTTATGTCATAAGCTATTTGTTACCGAAAGGCGATCATACGATCACGGTGGCAGCAACAGACAAGGTGGATAACAAGAGTGAAAGTTCTATTGACGCGCATGTGGAAGCGGCAACCGTTCCCGGGCTAAGTATCTCTACCGCCTCAAGCGCCCCTCTTTTTGGAGGCGAAGAGATTACGCTTGCGTTTAACTTTACAGAAGAAGTTACGAACTTTGATATCTCAGATGTCCATCTTGTCGCTAGTGATAGCGGTGCAACAGGAACGTTAAAACAAGATACTTGGTCGACTTCAGACAATATTACGTGGACGGTTAACTATGTCAGCCCAGAAAAACAAGATAAAAATATCACTATTCAGGTAGAAGACAATAGCTATCAAAGTACCAACACAATTCCTGGAAAAGGAAGCAGCTTAAGTATCGCGGTTGAAGGAATCTTACCAAAACTAACCAATGTGACATTTAACCCCGAGCATCAGAGTGTGGGTCAAAGCGTGAATGTATCGCTTGAGTTTGATAAAGAGCTCCAAGAGGCGACCGCTACGCTTGGCGGCAATCGCATTAGTTCTCTGTCAGCAACGGCAGATAAAAAGGTCTGGGTTGGTGATGTACAAGTTCCGAGCACCGCGCTGTTAAGTGTCGACTTGGTTGTTAGTCAATTTAAAGATTTGACTGGCAACATAGGTGAGGATAACACCGCTCACGAATTACCGATCACGCCAACCTTAGCCATCACGCCAGTGGGCAATGTGGATGAAACGCATGCCGCCACGCTACAATTCGAAGGCACGTCGACACGTTTTGACGGTCAGTCCCTGCGTCTTGAAGTAAAAGCCCAAGGCAGCGCGACGGTATTGAAAAGCAGCAGTGCGACGGTACAAGCCGGTGGCAATTGGACCAGTGACGCGATTGATATGAGTCACCAAACCAACGGCACTTATACCGTGATTGTGACAGGGACGAACTCAGCCGGCATTGAAGTGAGTGAAAGCCAGAGCTTTACACTGGCGCAGTCTCTGCCAACGCTGACTAACGTGACGTTTACGCCTGAGCACCAAGCCATCGGCCAAAGCGTGACGGTGACGCTGGAATTCGATAAAGATCTGCAATCCGCCGCAGCGGAGTTAGGTGGCACGACGATCACCTCATTAATGGCAACCGCGGACCCAAGTGTTTGGACTGGTGATGTAGTGGTACCAGACTCGTCAGAGCTGAATGTGGCGTTACTAGTTCGTGACTACCAAGACTTA
>NZ_JADDYH010000054.1:244746-245651 GCF_015163595.1 Vibrio sp. OPT41
GAATACCGGTAGCCAGAACACGGCTTACTCCATGCCGATCACGCCGACCTTAGCTATTACGCCAGTGGGCAATGTGGATGAAACGCATGCCGCCACACTACAATTCGAAGGCACGTCGACACGTTTTGACGGTCAGTCCCTGCGTCTTGAAGTGAAAGCCCAAGGCAGCGCGACGGTACTAAAAAGCAGCAGTGCAACGGTACAAGCCGGTGGCACTTGGATCAGTGGCGCAATGGACATGAGTCACCAAACCAATGGTACTTATACTGTGATGGTGACGGGGACGAACTCTGCGGGCATTGAAGTGAGTGAAAGCCAGAGCTTTACACTGGCGCAGTCTCTGCCAACGCTGACTAACGCGATGTTTACGCCTGAGCACCAAGCCATCGGCCAAAGCGTGACGGTGACGCTGGAATTCGATAAAGATCTGCAATCCGCCGCAGCAGAGTTAGGTGGTACGACGATCACCTCGTTAGTGGCAACCGCGGACCCAAGTGTTTGGACTGGTGATGTAGTGGTACCAGACTCGTCAGAGCTGAATGTGGCGTTGCTTGTTCGTGACTACCAAGACTTATCAGGAAATACCGGTAGCCAGAACACGGCTTACTCCATGCCGATCACGCCAACCTTAGCTATTACGCCAGTGGGTAATGTGGATGAAACGCAAGCCGCCACGCTACAATTCGAAGGCACGTCGACACGTTTTGACGGTCAGTCCTTGCGTCTTGAAGTGAAAGCCCAAGGCAGCGCGACGGTACTAAAAAGCGGCAGCGCGACAGTACAAGCCGGTGGCACTTGGATCAGTGACGCAATGGACATGAGTCACCAAACCAATGGTACTTATACTGTGATGGTGACGGGGACGAACTCTGCGGGCATTGAAGTGAGTGAAAGCCAGAGCTTTA
>NZ_JADDYH010000054.1:245661-335595 GCF_015163595.1 Vibrio sp. OPT41
AAACACCGGTAGCCAGAACACGGCTTACTCCATGCCGATCACACCAACCTTAGCTATTACGCCAGTGGGTAATGTGGATGAAGCGCATGCCGCCACGCTACAATTTGAAGGTACGTCGACACGTTTTGATGGTCAGTCCCTGCGTCTTGAAGTGAAAGCCCAAGGCGGCGCGACGGTATTGAAAAGCAGCAGCGCAACGGTACAAGCCGGTGGCACTTGGACCAGTGACGCAATGGACATGAGTCACCAAACCAACGGCACTTATACCGTGATGGTGACAGGGACGAACTCAGCGGGCATTGAAGTAAGTGAAAGTCAGAGCTTTACTCTCGCGCAGTCTCTGCCAACGCTGACTAACGTGACGTTTACGCCTGAGCACCAAGCCATCGGCCAAAGCGTGACGGTAACGCTGGAATTCGATAAAGATCTGCAATCCGCCGCAGCGGAGTTAGGTGGTACAACGATCACTTCATTAGTGGCAACCGCGGACCCAAGTGTTTGGACTGGTGATGTGGTGGTACCAAGCACGTCAGAGCTCAATGTGGGGTTGCTTGTTCGTGACTACCAAGACTTATCAGGGAATACCGGTAGCCAGAACACGGCTTACTCCATGCCGATCACGCCGACCTTAGCTATTACGCCAGTGGGCAATGTGGATGAAACGCATGCCGCCACGCTACAATTTGAAGGCACGTCGACACGTTTTGACGGTCAGTCCCTGCGTCTTAAAGTAAAAGCCCAAGGCAGTGCGACGGTACTGAAAAGCAGCAGTGCGACGGTACAAGCCGGTGGCAATTGGACCAGTGACGCGATTGATATGAGTCACCAAACCAACGGCACTTATACCGTGATTGTGACAGGGACGAACTCAGCCGGCATTGAAGTGAGTGAAAGCCAGAGCTTTACACTGGCGCAGTCTCTGCCAACGCTGACTAACGTGACGTTTACGCCTGAGCACCAAGCCATCGGCCAAAGCGTGACGGTAACGCTGGAATTCGATAAAGAGCTGCAATCCGCAGCGGCGGAGTTAGGTGGCACGACGATCACCTCATTAATGGCAACCGCGGACCCAAGTGTTTGGACTGGTGATGTGATGGTACCAAGCACGTCGGATCTCAAATTGGCGTTGCTTGTTCGTGACTACCAAGACTTATCAGGAAATACCGGTGGCCAGAACACGGCTTACTCCATGCCAATTACACCGACAATACACCTAGACGTTATCAACGATGTTACTGGAGTGGAAAGCGTGACAGTAAGTGGTAGCAGTGAACGGTTTGAAGATGGTGAGTTCATAGATATTAAAGCAGTCGACGCTGATGGTACAGAAGCCACAGGCATGGCTACCGTGCTTTCAGACTCATGGACAACTGATTTAGATCTTTCAGGACTGAAGGAGGGGGTAGTGACGATTTATGTAAATGGTACCAACAAGCTTTCCGCCTCTGCTGAAGAGGCTCAAGCAACATTTAACTATGATCGTTTCGCAAGTACAGCCTCCTTAGGTGCTGTTTACAACCGATATTTTAGTGAGAACAAAACTTTAAAAAATGCGGCATAAATAAAGCGAGCGTTTAGCTCGCTTTATTTCTTTGGGACTTTTTGTGATATTTATCAAAATAATTGCCTTTATTGATAAGTTACTCGAATTAATGAATCGTCTTAATACAAGGCTGAATAACTATAATAACTAGGCCAATGTTGCTTTTAGGTGTGTATGACGTGATTGTGATGGTCGCTCGGCAGGTGCTGTGGTGAATGTGTCGTGTTGAAAATCTTTTTAAATATTATATATTTACGATCGTTTCTATACTTTGAGTATAGTGTTCTGCATGAGGTCGATGGGTAATACCTCACCTCTTTAACTCGCGATGAAGCAAATTTAATCCTAGCAAGCTTCAGAGCAGTTACTTTTGTGAGTGCGTAATGCGCTCACCTTTTTATTTAAACTTCCTCAGTAACAGTCAATTTGTTGTTTGTTGCTGAGGAGGGCACCTCATAAACTTCTGAATTTCCTCGTACTTACCTGAAGCGCACGTTACTACGATTTTTGTTAACTTCAGTCCATAAATTAAATTTTTTTAGATAGTAAGATTTTACCATTTTGACAGAGTGGGTGATGTTACTGGCTTTTATAGTGGTCAAATCGCATGTTTTGATAGCAAAAATGACCATTTTTTTGGTGTTTTTGATTTCGGGCGATTTTTCTATCTCTTTGAAAATAAATGGCTAAGTAAGTAGGATACGCAGACCAAATCGTACTTGTAAGCCTTATCAGCTTAATTGTCACCGCAGCCATATTTACGATGTTGGTTGTGGAGAATTCAAATGCATTTAGTTTGCAAATTTATACCTAGCTCGAAGCTATCCTCCAACGAGCTATCTTATGTTCTTACACCGGACGAGTGTATAGGACAGCTTTCGCGTTTGCGAAATTCAGATGACATCCTTAGAAACCTCCCTAAAGAATTGGCGAAAAGATTTCCATCTCTGCCAAAAAAACGACCAGCGCATTGCTAGCAGCTATAAGAATCGAATTGGGAAAAGGCAATTGGGTGTCATTATCTACCGTTGCTCGTCGGTCGCCATTGACGGACTCTCAGCTGCAAAGCTTCCCTAGACTTAAATCACTCGTTGACTCTGTATCTGCTTCGAATGAAAGCAAAGTTTTTAAAGCGGGTTACTGACGATGTTGCTCTAGTTCGCAGTTACACGCATGTACCTTCTGAGCCAAGCCCAGACCAAAAAATTGTTGTCGAGGTTGCAGGGCAGTGGTCTAGCAACGCGGCATGTTTGATGTTGGGAAAAACCGAAGCTCAAAAAGAAAAAGTGACTGTAGGCAAGGCTGATACAGAAAACAAACACCGCAGCCTCGCGACATTTAAAGATCTCGAAGCTGAGGGCAAAACGCTCTATATCAAAATCCCTTGCACTGATCAGCCTCAGCCAATTTTGCTTAAACTCGCCGAAGATATGCAACCCGTTGATAAAGAAATTCAAATGGATGAGTGGGATAACGTGTTGGTGCCTGTACTACCTATGCTAGAGGGCCCAAATGGACATGAGTTGGTTGCAGAAGGTTATTTCTATGTAATCTGGAATAACAAAGTTTGGCGAGAGGTTGAAGTTACACCAAAAGGCTACTTTGCTGATGTCGATTTAGAGTACTACAGAAATAATGATCCTGAATCCTCGATGAAAACACGACATGTCAACATTGATGGGGCCAACCTTGTACCAGACTACTATATTGGCGAAGAAGCATTTGAGATTTATCAATCCGGTCAGAAAGTGTATTCGGGACATCTAAGCCTTGATCAAGGTGCTAGGGTATTCCGCTTTGTAGATGAGGAAGTAGATGTTGTTTTTCCAGAATTAGATATTGATCCTATCACTGTTAAAACGGTGCTAAGCCCTTATAAAGCTGGCAAAGATGGTTTGCGTATTGCGCAAGGCGTTCCTCTACCGCATATTTGGGTGCCATATAAAGTCGCGGGAAAAGCACAAGAATGTTATATCCATTACTCCGAGTTGGCTTTGACAAACACGGAACTGTCTGAGCTAGAGAGTGATCCTGCTTCAATTGCTAAGTCTCTTTCAGAGTTGCAAATATACTCCTCATCCCAAAGCTTTAATAATGCGGGCGAGAATATTATTCCAGTTTCCGGTACCGCATCGACAGGCATCGGCAGTGGAGTCATCAACGAACACAAAGAGAGCAATATCGCGGGGCTTAAGTTGGCTCCAAGAGGCGCATTGCCTTCTATACGTTACCTTTACGAGCCTTTGACAGATCAGCCGGACGATTTCTTTGGGCTTCGTAACATAGAACAGGATTTGATTCACAAATCGTACTTTCGTTCAGCAATGAAAGATGACGATGGTTATATGACGCTTCGGTTCGCATTCCCGCCGGAAGAGGTCAAGAGCGTCGATATTGTTCGAGGTGTTCATTCGAGCCTCTCCACCGGTAGCCAACGTCTTGTCGTTGTAGAAGAAAATGTACCCATTTCAGAATTGCTAGGTTAAACCATGAAGAAAATACTATTACTGTTGCTTGCTGCTTTATCGATAGCGGGTTGTAAAGATGACGGCCGCACTTACATTGGTGAACACAACTATTACACCATGGAGCCAAGTGAGATCTTTAAATCTGACTCTGCGACATACCAACAACGTGACTTTCCTCGTTACTTTATCCATCGCGCCAAAGAATGGCCAAGGGAAGACTTAAATGACGCGAGCTCTTACGATTTGCCACGCGTTCAGTTTACTTGGGCCAACTTATCAAACGACTCAGGCTATGAGCCAGACCCTATGTATAATGAATACGAAGGACGAACCAAAATTTGGAGTATGAAGACTGATGGCACCGATTTACGTTTGGTGACCGATTTGCCATGGCTTGGCGATGGTGACATAACTGTTGATAAAACCAGTCGCTCGCCAAACAATCGTTACGTTGCAGTCGGTTTTGGTTTGACTAACTACCTTTTTGATATCAAAAACCAGAAGCTGATTAAGCTGCCACATGATATTGAAGGCCCTTCCGGATTTTTATGGGCGGAAGATAGCAGCTACGTTTATTACCGCACTGGTAAGGTTGGTCGTGTGGTTTATAAGTGGGATATTGCTAAAGGTGAGGCGGAAAAGACCGATCTTTACATCAGTGATACTGGCTTCATAAAGGACGGGAAAAGATATCAGGTAAATGATTTTGCTGCGCTTATTTACGATGCAAATACAAATCAAAAAGCAAAAGCAGTTTTTTGGGATAAGGACTTAGCGACGAATAAATCAAAAGCGGATTATAAAGCCATAAGTCCAGAAGGGGACATTGTCTGGGCGGCTAATCGCAACTATCACAATGTGTTTATTGTTGATTTAGCAAATGGTAAACAGATTGAGCGTGATGGGGCAATGCAATATGCCATCGGTCTAAATAAACGTTTTTCTTTGACGAATTATAACGCGATGCTGATGTCAGTACAGAACAACCAGACAAAACAAGCGTGGAGTTGGTCTCCGTTGGGTTACAGCCGCACGTTAGACCCCGCCATTGTGTATAACCTCTCTGCAAATCATGGCAACTGGTTTAAGGAGGCTAAATAATGGCCAGAACCTACGATGATGAAATCTACTTATTTGGCGCTTTATTCTACAGCTACAATACGGATGAAGGTCGAATATTTGATTGGCATACAAAAACTGGGTTTGGCGTAAATTTTTGATTTAAAGGCGAAAACTTCAGTTTCGCTAGCTCTGGTAAGGTTGGGTACTTTAGTGTCTGAAACGAATTGATGGCAATATAGATAGCTGAGCCGTTACGTTAGATTACAATAGCTCTAAAGGATTTACCCTGCAAACCGTTTTACGTTACCGAAGCTTTATGAAAGTCAAAAATAAAAGTGATCGATTCAGTGTATATCACCGTTTGCCCCCGTATAACAGTCGTCGAGCGTGAAAGACGGATAGGGTGGCAATGGTATATTCTACGTACTGGCGAAATAGGCATTGACTTCAATATAAGTTTGTATGTTGGGCTATCGAATGATGGCTTATGATTTAGTGGAGCAACATAGCTTGTCACCAAAGGATCTGTATCTCAAGTTACTATTGTGCTTCCGTAGTTAGCTGTAGAGTGTTGCAAGCACCTACTGAAGGCAGTCTTTTCTGGCTCCAGTGAGGCTTTATTACCTAGGCTCAGACACAGACGTTTGTCTTCCATATAGAATATTCGAGCAAGATCACGGAAGTCCGGAAAGCGACTTATTCGCTAATATTTTAGTAAAACTGAAAGCTGAATCGTCAACTGATATAACGTAAAGTGTCTCATTTTTATGGGAGTACTAATGAATAGTTACGTTATTTTACATCGGGATAAGATTGCGGTGGCGATTGACCTAATGAGTGCAACATCGTCATCTGATATCAATAGGCTAAAAACGGAAGGCTTTTTCGTTGAAGAAGAAATGATTGATGCAAAGACAGATAGTGAGGCTATCAGAGTGTTTCAGTCTAGTGAAAGATGTCCGTGGAAGACTCTCCCTAGAAATAAAGTTCAATTGTGGTTGTTATACCTCTTTATTGCCCTTGGCGTGGTTATTAACGCCGCTGTTGGTGATTATTCTGAATTAAGAGAGGCTTGGGGCAGTACTGAGGTGTTACTTTACACCCAATTAAGTCTATTGGCTGCTATAGCGATGTGTCTAATTTATATGATTTCTAGATGTCTGAGAATACTGAAGGGACAAAATGATAAGGTCCTTTTAACTGATTAACCTCAAATTTTTGTCAACCATTCTTTGTCTGCGTCCCACAAGTCAGAGCTGGGAAATATACTCATATTTTTTAATCTGTTGGGGGCGTATTTGCCATGGCAACCCAATTAAAGAATGGATTAAGAATGAAAAAGAAAATATTACTCAGCTTGGGTTTGACGATTATAGTTGTCTCCGCTGTCGGCTACACCGCAACAAAATCCAACTTTGATGGAGCAATTTGTCGGACTAACTGGAGAAGCAATAATAGCTAGTTGTAACAAACGAATCGATAGCATTCCTTAAAAGTTACTTCCAGTAAATAAGATTTTAAAACAGAGTTCAAATGAATAATACATCAATCAAGCTTGCATGCCTTGCTTTTGCAGCAAGTTCATATGTCTATGCTCAAAATGAGCCGTTTGTTTATACCGATATTAAAGAGAAACGTGTATCCAGTGACACTGAAGGCATTGTCACCCATGGTTATACACCTGATGCGAGCATTTATTACGCATCTACGGTTGAAGAAGATGATAATGGTAACGTGCAAGTTCAAGGCGCGAGCTATATCGGAGACCCGGAATTCGACTGGGAAGTTGCAGACGGTTTCTATGCTTTTTGTGATGGCCATAAAGTGCAATTTGGTATCAACAAGTCATACATGGATTTCTACCTTAAAAATAGTGATTATTTGTTCACCTTTGGAGATGGAACTCGTCATTACTACCGTGTTGAGCATGGCGAAAATGCAGACCAGTACGCACCAACTATTGCTGCTAACAGACAATTTTTTCAACCTAAAGCGGCGTTCATTGATGCACTCAAAAGCAACAGTGCTGTGCATGTTGAGATCAATACTAAAGGTCAACTCAGCCAGATGACTAACGACTTTGACGATGATTTCCCTGTTAGTGGTCTCGCTGAAATGCTAACCCGCGTAATGAATCATTGCTCTGAAACTGCGCCTGAACTAGATATCACTTCATTGAGTAAGTCAAAGCAGTTGGTTGCCAAAGCTAAAGCGTTGACCAACACACGCTATTACGATGAGGCGAAAGCGTTACTAATTAAGGCATCTGAGATGGGGGACGGTGAAGCAAGTGCACTATTAGGCGATCACTATCAACTTTATGAAGAGGGCGATGCGCGCTGGAAATTGGCGCGTGAAGCAAGACGGTTGGGCGCAAAACAAGGTGACCCAGGCGCAATGTGCGCAGCGGGCGTTGACTATGTTCGCCTTGAACACAAGGACAGTGCCAATGGTGAGAAAGGCTTAGCTTTGTTACGACAAGCCGAGGCTAAGGGGGAAAGCTGTGCGTATTACAACTTAGGTTACATGTATTTAGAAGGCATGGTAGTTGAGAAAGATCGGGAGCGAGGGATTGAGTATCTTAAACTTGTTGCGAAAGAATCCGCATCAGCGCTGAACATGTTAGTTCAAGTGTACCAATACATGCCAAAAGAGCGTGATGCGGAAGTGTATCCTTGGGTCAAACTCATGATCGAAAAATATGATTTTGATATGAATATGAAGCCCATCATCTGTAACCGTAGCCCTGAAGTTTGTAACGAAGAGGATAAACGATAATGCTGTTATTAGGCTCGCCTTATAAAAAAGCCTTGTCATTAAGCATGACAATAGCACTAATGAGTCAGTGCTTACTGTTTTCATTGTCGGTATCGGCGACTCCATTCAATGACCTTGAGTTTGAACGTAATATACGTAATCGAAACGATGTGACGGCGCTACTAAAGGTAGATAAGAGCCCTTATACCGGGGTTGCAGAGTCTTTTTATGATAATGGGACTAAGCGTGCTGAGGCTTATTACTTAAATGGAAAGCAGCATGGACCAAGCTTTAGTTGGTTTGAAGATGGTCGCTTAGAATCAAAAAGCCATTGGCTTAATGGTAAGAAACACGGTACTGAACAAGAGTGGAAAATAGATCGTTCTGTTAAGAATGACCAAGGCCAGCCAAGCTATTACCTCGAAGAGCTCAATACCTATCAGTATGGTATTTATAACGGCAAACAGAAGTTTTGGCGTGAAGGTCGTCTTTATCGCGAGGTGCAGTATGTAAATAACAAATACCAAGGTGATAAAAAGCAATGGGATATTGATAAACAAGGCAATCGATATCTTTCTAGCGACGAACAATACGTTGACGGTACCAGAGCGGGGTTAAGTCGCAGCTACTTTGCTGATCATCGCCTCAAAGGAGAAGAGTATTTCAATCGCGGAAGGGAAGACGGCATGGTGCTCGATTATGATATCGACATGATTGATGGTGTTGCGCGATACAATGAGAGGTCTTTTTATTTTAGAGAAGACGGCAAATACGAAGGGATTAAGTGGGAACATTACAAAGGTAAGATTCGTTCGATATACAGTACCCGTGATGGGCAGAACTATGGTTTTATCCAAAGTTATAATCCTCAGGGTATATTACTGAGTATGAGACCGACGCTGACCGGCAAGTGGCTTCGATATCATCGAAACACGAACTTACTTTCTAGTGAGAAGTATACCTTTGGTGGTCACTTTGATGATTTGCAATATACCTGGTATGACTCAGGCAGTATTGAAACGATAGACCGCCTTGATATAAATAAAAAGGGACCTTATAAATCAGCTTATATTGGTATGGCTGAATGGTATAAAAATGGTAATCAAAAACATGAGATAAAAGCGACTAAGAATCCGGAGAGGTATTCAAAAACATCTTGGTACGGTAACGGGCAGATTAAAACACAAGGTATTATCGTTCGTGATGGCGAAATTGGTACACATAAGGCGTGGTACAAGGATGGCCAACTAAAGAGTGAACTAAGTTACGTTATTGAAAAGAATAGGTGGGGTAATCGGAGTGTATTGAATGGTGAAGCAAAGCAATGGTACAGCAATGGTCAACTGAAAGAGCAAGCTCACTATGTTAAAGGTCAGCTCGTTGGCAAGCAGACAAAATGGTTGGATGACGGAACGTTGCATTCAGAAAAATCATGGAGTCTGTAATCATAATGGATCTAATACAGAGTATTAAAAGCGTTTATATGTTGGAAGAGACAAGTATGTACGATAAAGCACGCCATTTTATTAAACATGGATTGCTGGCCTTGTGTTTAATTCCGCTGGTTGCTAATGCAGCTATTCTTGAATTTAAAGGTGAAAAAGAAATGCTTGCTTATGAGCGAGGTCATACAACACCTTTCACGGGCACTGACTTACAGTACTTTATGGATAAAGATGAGCCTGAGCAATCTTTGAATAAGCTTAGTGAAATCACCTATGTTGACGGTAAAAAGCACGGTGAAGAGAAGTTTTGGACTTATTCTGGTCGCCCTAAAATGTTGAATACTTATGAGCATGGTGTGTTGAATGGGCGCGCTGCTATCTGGTACACACACCTGATTAATCAGATGGCATGGGAAGGTCAGTATCTCAATGGTAAAAAACACGGATTAACCAAATACTGGGACACATATGGCCGTAAGCAATGGTTCATCAATATGAATCAAGGTGAGCGTCATGGGTTAACACAGGGTTGGGACGGTAATGGTACGCTGATATTCAGCGGTGAGTTCGTAAATAACCGACAGCAAGGTACGCAAACTTGGTATTACAGCAATGGCAAGCTGAAACAGCGAACTACGTTTACTGTCGGTGAATATAACGGTAAACATGAACACTGGTTTGAAAATGGCAACATTGCTGTCCAAGCCAAATATGTTAGTGGGAAGCTTGAAGGTCGGGAACGTTATTGGTATCCGAATGGTCAACTGAAAAGTGACGTGACATACAAAGACGGTCTTAAGCAGGGCAAAGAGTCAATTTGGTATAAAAATGGGCAATTAATGCGCACTGCTGAGTATCAAGCTGGTTTGAAACAAGGCAAGCAACAAACTTGGTACAAGAATGGTAAACCGCAGTCAACCAGCCACTTTACCCAAGGTGAGCTTAATGGTGAAGAACTACTTTGGACTGAAAACGGTGTAAAAACTCAGTTCATCTACAAAGATGGAGAAGTCACTGAGTTTACAATGCTATAAACGATTTGAGTTTGTAAGTTTGAATGGGAAGGCTCCTCAGTTTTTACGCTTTTTAGTAGTAGGGACGGGTAAATAAACATCCTGTTTTTACTTCGATTGGATGTGTGATTTATAAACACCCTTTCAACTATACTGGTTGCTTATTGGAGTTTTGTTGCTTAAATCGATGGAATTAAATCAATAAGCTGCGATCTGAACGAATTCCAAGGATCGTCGTAGATTAATGCTTAAACCTCGAAACAAAACAGTTATATGGGACCAGTGTAATACAGCCCTAATCAACCTTTGCTCTCTGATCTTTTGGATTGATGAGAGCCATAGTCGAATGGAAGAAAAACAAAGAAGGAAAGTACTCTAGGCCCAATTGATTCAATGATTTAGCTATTGTTACGGTATTAATGTTCAATTACATCAAAAACTCAATTTACGACTAGCCTGAGCCGATCAAGGTCATCCTCTCACCAAAGCAAAAGCGCTTTGCTCAAATTGAAGCATTAGAATCGGATGCTGCTTTGCTAGATAAATCCAGCACGCCATTAGATGAATTAAGCAGTTACAGTGACGCACAGTCATTCAGTGCAAAAGAGTATACTTCCGATATAGACAGCGCAACCATCCACAAAGTTACCGAAGACGACATGCCATGGCTGAGTGACCAACAAGCCATAGTACGCAGTTACGACCAGAGTAATACGGTCATTGCTTATGTGGATGGAAAAAACAGTGGTTTTCAATTGTCAGTTGAAACTGGGCTGATCGATTTTAATACCCCTGTCGTTCATTATGCGGTGATATCTGATAGTGAAAGTGATTGGGTACTGAGTGAATCGCTTCAATATGACCAAGAAAACCCACATTTTGCGTCGGCGCAGCTCGGTGGTTTTCCCCAAAAAGGAAAATTCACTTTACAGATCACCTCTCCAGGTTATACCCATCACTCGGAACTGGTTTTTCAAGACTTAACTCTTGAGCAAATACAGAATTGGTCGACTCCGACTCAAATGGCGGAAAGGGTAGAGCCCGAGCCAGAACGTAGCGAACAAGAGCTGAATGCAGAAGAGAATCTCAGCCAATATATGTCGCTGTGGAAACAAGAATTAGGAATGTAAGTTATGAATAAAAAAGTCATATTTGGCTTGACCGCATTAGCCATAGCTGGCGTTGGGATAGGCAGTGCTTATAGCCCACAAGTTAGGCAATGGTTAGATGAAAGAGCGATTGCACAAGCGGAGCAAGAAAAATATAACAAAGCGCTAAATACAGTAGTTTCTTATATGGGGCTCTTCGATGGTTGGACATCAGAGAAAACAGATTGGATATTGGAAGTTGCAGATCCACGCACCGCGCCGTTGGCTCAGTGGGACAACCCCGGAGAAAAGCCGCAAATCATTACTCAGATTTATCGTGCAGAAAACCGCAAACAAGCTGGTTTATACACCATGAATTTAGACGGCAGCAACCTGCAAACCTTGCTGACCCCAGAAGAAGTTGGCAGCCTAGTTGGGTTTACCAAAAACTTGCGCCCGCAGCGCTCACCAAATGGCCGCTTCTTATTTTTTAACATGGGGTTATTCGCATCGTTAAAAGGTTGCGCCGTTGCAGATCTTAAAACCCGCCAAATTGAACGCTTTGGCGGCGGTTGTAACTTTGGTGGCTGGCTGGCTGCCTGACAGCAGTAAAGCTTATATGTCGAAACTCGGTAAGGCGTATGAATTTGATACAAAAAGCATGGTTATGAGTGAGCTGCCGTTGGCTTTACCTAACCCAGATTCTCCTGAACTGAGAAAGAAATGGCTGGATGGTAACGAGCATGCTTATGATGAACCTATAAGAGTGCAACTTTTGAATCAAGGAAAAGAGCTACTAGTAACAGCAAGAACTTCCCATAACAAAATTGTATTAGGTCGGGCCGATGAGGAAACCAATCTCGTCTATCAAGTTGGCGACTGGCAACATTACAAGGAGGAGCGTTATTACCCTAAGGAATGTTATTTAGCCGAAGAGCGGAGAAAGTACAATGCCGTTACAGATTATATCTACTGGCGGGAGGACGGCGGTGCGTTTAGTTGCAACACCAAGGATAGTTATCGTTCATTTAATACTCGAGCAACCGACAAAGCCTTACCTTTGGCTAGTAAAGACAGCCGCTACACGTTGCAACTCGGCGTATTAAGTGGCAAGGATGCGCCTACCCCGAGACTGTATAGAGCGCGTCAGGCAGATGAGATCTCGCCGATTGATGTACTCTCTTACCAGTATAAACCGCCTGTAGAAGGCGATAGTGTTACTGGCTTCTCCCTTTTTGTTCCAGCGAGTTTGCAGCCTGACTTCTCTGATTATGATTTACGTCAGGAATTCCCAGCCTTACCAGCTCACGCTCAATACAAACAAGCTTTCGCCCGTTATCAGGAAGCACAGCAAGAAAAATGTAAAGAAATAGATTATGGAAAGTGGACATCACTTGAAATCGGACGTTGTGAAACCACATGCCAAATTGAAAGACAAGGCGATCATTTTGTGACGGCACACTGTTACTCAAATAAAGCTAAATAAGGAGTAAACTTCATGGCGAAATTAAACCTTAAAGTCAGTGGTGTTTACCTCCTAGGTCAACTTTTTGATGACATGGGACCAGTACCCAATAGTCGATATTTTCCCTGCGTAATAATGAATTTGTTAACTTCTGCTCAAAATTAAAAAAAATCCTTTTATTTGAATCCTTCTTTTTGATTTCAATGTCTAGTTGTTTTGTCTTTATCTGTAGTTAAAGTGACTTATTTGCTAGCTAATGTGTCTTTTGGTTGGCTTTCAGCTTATTTGTCGATTTTTCTATGTGATTGAATGTTATAAATTAAATTAGTAGCATTAGCGCACCAAATCGTACTTGTAAGCCTTATCAGCTTAAATGTCACCGCAACCATATTTACGATGTTGGTTGTGGAGAATTCAAATGCATTTAGTTTGCAAATTTATACCTAGCTCGAAGCTATCCTCCAGCGAGCTATCTTATGTTCTTACACCAGACGAGTGTATAGGGCAGCTTTCGCGTTTGCGAAATTCAGATGACATCCTTAGAAACCTCCCTAAAGAGTTTGCGCAAAAGATTTCACTTTCTTCTAAAAAAACGACCAGCGGATTGCTAGCAGCGATCAGAGCCGAACTTGGGAAAGGCAGTTGGGTCTCATTGTCTTCCTTTGCTCGTAGGTCGCCACTAACAGACTCTCAGTTGCAAAGTTTTCCTAGACTTAAAACACTCGTTGACTCTGTATCTGCTTCGAATGAAAGCAAAGTTTTTAAAGTGGGTTACAAGCAGGTTACTGACGATGTTGCTCTAGTTCGCAGTTACACGCATGTACCTTCTGAGCCAAGCCCAGATCAAAAAATCGTTGTCGAGTTTGCAGGACAGTGGTCTAGTAATGCGGCATGTTTGATGTTGGGAAAAACCGACGCTCAAAAAGAAAAAGTGACTGTAGGCAAGGCTGATACCGAGAACAAACACCGTAGCCTTGCCACGTTTAAAGATCTGGATGCTGAAGGCAAAACGCTTTATATCAAAATTCCTTGTTCTGACCAGCCTCAGCCAATCTTGCTTAAACTCGCCGAAGACCTGCAACCCGTTGATAAAGAAACTCAGATGGATGAGTGGGACAACGTGTTGGTGCCGGTGAGACCTTTGGCTTACTTAGATGGTAGCAACGACAAAGCAAAAGCTTCTGACCTGCGTGGTGGTTTCCTTTATGTGTTTTGGAAAGGAAAGCTTTGGCGAGAGATGGCGATAAACGAGAAAGGTTACTACCAAGATGTTGACGTCGAGTATTACCGCACGCTAGAGCAAGAAGAAAAGAAAAAAGACACACCTCAGGTAATACAAAGAAGCGCAAGCGGTTTTGCTATGGCGCATTTCTGGGCACCTTACAAAATATCGGGTGAAGTCCAACAGGGAGAAAATGGACTCAAGATCATTTTCTCACCAAAGCAAAAGCGCTTTGCTCAAATTGAAGCATTAGAATCGGATGCTGGTTTGCTAGAGAAGTCCAGCACGCCATTAGATGAATTAAGCAGTTACAGTGACGCACAGTCATTCAGTGCACAAGAGTTCACCTCCGATGTAGACAGCGCAGCCATCCACAAAGTGACTGAAGACGACATGCCATGGCTGAGTGACCAACAAGCCATCGTTCGCAGCTATGACCAGAGTAATACGGTCATTGCTTATGTGGATGGAAAAAACAGTGGTTTTCAATTGTCAGTTGAAACCGGGCTGATCGATTTTAATACTCCTGTTATTCATTATGCGGTGATATCTGATAGTGAAAGTGATTGGGTACTGAGTGAAGCGCTGCAATATGACCAAGAAAACCCACATTTTGCGACGGCGCAGCTCGGTGGTTTTCCCGCAAAAGGAAAATTCACTTTACAGATCACCTCTCCAGGTCATACCCATCACTCGGAACTGGTTTTTCAATACTTAACTCTTGAGCAAATACAGAATTGGTCGACTCCGACTCAAATGGCGGAAAGGGTAGAGCCAGAGCCAGAGCGTAGCGAACAAGAGCTGAATGCAGAAGAGAATCTCAGCCAATATATGTCGCTGTGGAAACAAGAATTAGGAATGTAAGTTATGAACAAAAAAGTCGTATTTGGCTTGTCTGCATTAGCTATTGCAGGCGTTGGGGTAGGCAGTGCCTTTAGCCCACAAGTTCAGCAATGGTTAGATGAAAGAGCGATTGCACAGGCGGAGCAAGAAAAATATAACAAAGCGTTAAACACGGTAGTCTCTTACCTAGGGCTAGCTGTTGGTGAAAAATCAGAGAAAACTGATTGGATATTAGAGGTTGCAGACCCACGCACCGCGCCGTTGGCTCAGTGGGACAACCCCGGAGACAAGCCGCAAATAATCACGCAGATTTATCGTTCTGAAAACCGCAAACAAGCTGGTTTATACACCATGAATTTAGACGGCAGCAACCTACAAACCTTATTGACCCCAGAAGAGGTTGGCAGCCTAGTTGGGTTTACCAAAAACTTGCGCCCACAGCGCTCACCAAATGGCCGCTTTTTGTTTTTTAATATGGGCTTATTCGCTTCATTAAAAGGTTGCGTCGTTGCAGACCTTAAAACCCGCCAAATTGAACGCTTTGGCGGCGGTTGTAACTTTGGTGGCTGGCTGCCTGACAGCAGTAAAGCTTATATGTCGAAACTCGGTAAGGCGTATGAATTTGATACCAACAACATGGTTATGAGTGAGCTGCCGTTGGCTTTACCTAACCCAGATTCTCCTGAACTGAGAAAGAAATGGCTTGAAGGTAATTGGGGGGATCTTGCCTATGACAAAATTAAAAGAGTTAGGCTGTTAAATGATGGGAAAGAGCTTCTGGTTAAGACAAGTACCTCACGTAGCAAAAAAGTTTTAGGTAAAGCCGATAAGGAAACTAATCTCATCTATCAAGTTGGCGAGTGGCAACATTACACTGTGGAGCGCTATTACCCTAATGAATGTTATTTACTCGAAGAGCGGAGAAAGTACAATGCCGTTGCAGATTATATCTATTGGCGGGAGGATGGTGGTGCGTTTACTTGCAACACCAAGGACGGTTATCGTTCATTTAATACTCGAGCAACCGACAAAGCCATACCTTTGGCTAGTAAAGACAGCCGCTACACGTTGCAACTCGGCGTATTAAGTGGCATGGATGCGCCTACCCCGAGACTGTATAGAGCGCGTCAGGCAGATGAGAGCTCGCCGATTGATGTACTCGCTTACCAGTATAAACCGCCTGTGGAAGGCGATAGTGTTAATGGCTTTTCCCTTTTTGTTCCAGCGAGTCTGCAGCCTCATTTTTCTGATTATGATTTACGTCAGGAATTCCCAGCCTTGCCAAGTCATTCTCAGTTTAAAGATGCCTATGCTCGCTACCTCGCATCTCAGGAACAAAAGTGCAAAAAAGTAACTTACGAAAATTCTTCTGGTGAAGATATCTTTCGATGTGAACGTACATGTCAAATTGAAAAACAAGGCAATGTTTTTGTGACAACACATTGCGACTCAAATAAGGTCAAATAAGGAGTAAACTACGTGGCGAAATCAAACCTTAAAGTCAGTGGTGTTTATCTCCTAGGGCAACTTTTTGATGACAGGGGACCAGTTCCAAATAGTCGATATTTTCCCCTACGCAATGTGTGCTTCGCGCATAAAGACGACAGTGAAGGCAGGACTGTCAGTTATGATGGCAAAGGTCACCAAACTCAAACACCACCAAAAGCGGCGCTACTGTACAGTGATGCACTCGGAAAAATTACCTATTTTAACGCGCCTGAATCATTAGATTTGGGGCAAAATTTGCCATTGCAAGGTAATCCTGCATCCGCAACAACGTTTGCCTCTGGCCACTCTCGTTTACTATTTTTTCCGCCTTATTTAGCGCCAATTCACCTTATGAGTGAAGAGGGCAAAGACGGTAAATGGCTGGCGAATCTGTATAATTCGCTTATCTCGGGAGCAGAAACTAAGCCTTTAGAAAATTATTATCAAGTTTCTGAACAAAGTGATTATTCCATCTCTGAACTATTACCAAGTAAAGAGGTCGGTGATAAACACTATGCTGCTGCTATCGGTAAACTTGAGGACTCGATAGAGAAAAAGCAGCTGAGTACGCTAAAAGCCATTGTATTACCTCAGAAATATACGATTGTGGTCCACTTCTCTGATGCCAACTTCGTTCGCGCGACGGTTACGCTGTCGAATTTTCCTTCACAGTTGCGAATTACAGGGGATGCAGGTGGCAGTAATTTAACCGCTGTGAGCACTGTTAAAGAAGTCAAATTCAAAGATATCGACGGCCAAGAAAAGAACATTTATAGCGCTACGTTCTGGGTAAGTTCTGATTCGATATTTAAACTCGACGAGGCGAGCCAGCATTGCCGTTTTGATATTGATCTCTCTACTGTGGACAGAAATGCAACAGCTTATTGGTTAAGGAAAGACTTTCAAAAAAAATACAGTTTTTGCGAACGAGTATTGCACTTACCAATCTCAACCCCGCTTGGGCGCAGTGCTTTGGTGAACGGTAATCCCATCTCGGTAGAGGAAGCACTGTTCAATCAAGCCTCTCACCTTTACCCCAACTTACTGGAAAAACTGAAACAAAGCCCAACTGATTTGCCTGAAAAACTCGCCAGTGAGTCAAAAAACGCAATTGCTCCTCAGATATGGCACAGTGTACAAAGCAATAAAGCGTACATTGAAAGTGCAGCCCAAACGATGCAACACAAGTTAAGTTGGCAAACCGTTGCCAAGGTTGCTGCGGCTTCTGTTGGTGGCAGTGCTGATAGCGAAATGAGAAATATTGCGGGTGCGACAGAGGCTTGTTTGTCCGTTATAAGTAAAGCTAATGATCTTTCAGCGAATACGGCTGCATTTGGCCAGAGTCAAATCGATATGATTAAGTTGTTCGGTGACAAAGGCAATATCTTATTTGACAAGTTGAAAGATAAGATCAATTTGATTGAAGTGCCTTCGCAGTGGCGTCAGTTATTACAAGATACTCAAATAGCGGAAAAAATCGGTAAAGGTTTCACTTTGGCTGATGTCATCATTAAAGGTGGAAACTTAGTCGAGGCTTACAACAAAGACGATAAGGCGAGCAAAAGGCTTGATTCTGTTGTGCTTGAGTACCTTGCGACTGTACAGCAGCCTGGAATGAAATCTTTGGCTAGTATTGGTGATAAGGCACTTTTGGACGCAGAGACTAAGGCACTTGAACAACTCAAAAACCTACTGCCCAAGCTTGGAGACAACGATGAGCTTTCATTAAATACCGAGGTTAAAAAAGGGCGACACATATTCGAATTAAGAAGCACGACGTTTGCTTTTGACCGTAGCGACTCAAATAACCCTAAAGCTAGAGCCAACTTAATTGAATTAGGGGGGATACTATCGCAAATACATCGCCCGATTCCAATTACGATAAAAGGTCACACTTGTTCGCGTGGGTCGATCGAATACAACCAGACTTTATCAGAAGAGCGAGCGAGTTATATACGAGAATGTATATTAGAAGGGATTACGTCTAACCAGGCCGTTTGGAAAACGTGCATACGTGCCATTGGTCTAGGTGAGCGAGAACCG
This sequence comes from Vibrio sp. OPT41, assembly GCF_015163595.1. Classification (NCBI taxonomy): domain Bacteria; kingdom Pseudomonadati; phylum Pseudomonadota; class Gammaproteobacteria; order Vibrionales; family Vibrionaceae; genus Vibrio; species Vibrio sp. OPT41. The sequence goes on from NZ_JADDYH010000054.1 coordinate 264,099, forward strand.
CTTGTCCCCAATGATTCTGAAGATCAACGCCGACGCAATCGTCGCGTCGACTTACTGCTTCATTTTGAAGCAATCTTAGATTACCCAGTTTCTCGCGGTGGACTAACTGTCGTCGAAAAATCCCGTCAAATGATGATTGCTAATGAGATGCAGCTTGACGCGGCCACTTTAGATGCAATAGAACTTGCCCTTGATACTGCCCTTGATGTGGCTTCAGTAACGCCTTTGGGAGCGACTGCTAACTTTATTTATACGGTGGGCAAGGCAGGTTCTTCGCTGTTCTCAAATCTTTATGATTTTATTACTGAAGAAGCAGACACTTTAAAGCTACGAAATAATCTTGAAAAAATACAATACCAAAATATTGTCTCTCAAGAACAAATATTGTCATTTGGTTCAGAAAGTCTCTCTGACGAGATGAAGTCAAGTTATTACAAACGTGCTCACGCGCTGAATGGCTTGAGTCGATTATTGCTTGAACGAAACTATCAAGAAATGTCAGGCGACCATAGCAACGTTTCGATAGAAAATATTAATGATTACATTAAACTTTTTTTGCTCAACGATCAGTGGCAACTTAATGAAAATGGTTTTGGTATGGTCCACCTTGATGAGTTCTTTATGGATTCAGACTATGCACAAGCAGAGCTATCACTCCTAAAAGCCAGCACTTATTCTGCTTACGCACAGCTAGGGGCAAGTATTGCGGGCAGACAGTTGAGCGATTGGTACTCTGACGCTGAGGATAGTGAAAGCCCAAGACCATTTATGGAATACAGCCCAATTCACTACATGGCATCCGCTAATACTCAAGCGCTTGTCAAAATGTTTGAAGTTCCCTTTAAAACTGAAGATCTGGAAGCGCTGTACAAAGGAGCTAAACAGTCAATATCTGTTAAAACGGCTCGTGATGGAGCACCAAAAAAATGGATAGCAATGGATGAGTTCCTAGCAGAATATGGGTCTTTGTCACCGTTTGATGAGGTTAGGATTATCGTCGTCTTAGCTAAAGAAGCGGTCGAGTCATTAGAGCCAGAAAAGCGCCGCTTTTTACATCGAGTGGGAATTGAGGTTCAAGCTCGCTGGAATTGGTCGAATTACTCAACTAAGACAGATGCGGTGATGGAAGGGTCCAAAATCGTCAATAAAAGCTCAGAGTACCTGCGAGATATTAAGCCGATAGTTGATAATTTAAATTTGACTTCTAAAGAACAAGCGCTGTTTAACCAGAAATCTGATGATGAAACTTGGGGCGTGATTATCGAACCGTCTTTTGTTTTTGGAGTCAACAAAATTAAGGGAACAAGACCGTGGATTCCGTCCGATTCGCCGAAAAACATATATTTGAACCGCTTGTTTGAAGAAGAAAATAGAGAATTACGCACCGGTGAGTTACCTCTAGAGTATGAGTACCTGGCGGGCATCAAAGGGGTTAATGATTCATTTGAACCTATTAATTATGACTTTTGGGGGACATGGGGGATTTCTACATTCGATCTTTCATTAAGCCCCTCTCGGCTTTATCAATTTGGTAAAAATAAAGACATTAAACATGCTGATCATTTGTTAGTTTCAGGAAGTTTCCTGTCAGCGCCTAAACCAGATGCAGATCAAGGTAGTTTCCCGAAAGTGTTTGATGATCCGACCGTTGAACTCCATATAATGCAGCAAGGTCTTGAAGGTAAATACTCTGATTTCGCGCGGTACTACAAGGAGGAGGTTGAGGATTTTGATTGGAGTAAGTGGGTCAATTGCCTAGCGGTCGTTAAGACTAAACACTGTCCTGATACACATTTCAGTAACCTAGGATTCGCGCCTGGTAAAGTGATAGGTGTTGAGGCCAAATTGCGAGCGGTTGAGCTTACAAACAATATTGATTTTCTACCTGGTGTGTCAGGTGGAACTCACTTCACTTTGGGTAAAGAGGAGTTATATCGAATAGGCACCATTGTTGAAAAAGATAATGAATGGCAGTTTGACGTAATGACCTCACAAAAGCATGGAGCACCATTAAAAACTGAGCTCTCCACTCAGCTAGAGAGCTTACGTCAATCTTATTCAAGAATGAGTTCGAATGAACTTAAAAGTCACGCTATCACCAACTTAGTTGGATTGCACCAGAAGACGGATATCTATGCACAGATTTTCAAGCCCGAATATGTCAATGTATTAGGTTCAAAAGTAGCTGGGCTTAAACCATTTAAGAGAGTTGAGAAGCTAGTTGATAATTTTCACGAATATATTGACCTTCAACTTGAACTTATTGGGCCTATTGGATCAGGTTTACATGCGCAATCAGAAAAATTAAAGCTTAATATACATGCCGTTGACCGTGAGGACATTCCAGTAACTTGGTATAAATGTAAGGATGAGCTAATCAAAGGGGCCGAAGAAATTCTGAAAATAGAGGATAAAACAGACTTATTTTCGAGACAAGAAATAGTAAGCCGTCTAGGAAAAACGCACAATGAGTTTCGACCTATTTTAGAATGGCTGGACAAGGGTGAAGCTAGGCCGAATAGGTTAAGTGATGACCAAATTGAATTGATAAATGATTGGATTTTAAATAAATAAAAAACCGCCTTCGGGCGGTTTTTCTTTTCTTATGACTTCATACTGAATTTAGAATTTTCTTTTTAAGCCCCATCAACCCGCTGCAGAAATGTCGTATTTCTTCATCTTGTGGTTGAGTGTGCTCATTGGCAGCGCCAATTGCTCAGCGGCCTTCTTGGTGTGCCAATTGCAGGCATTTAAGCAATCGATGATTACTGTACGCTCGTATTGGCTGACAACGTCCTTAAGGCTCTTTGAAACGTCTTCTAAATCCACTTGTGCTTGCTGCTCGTAAGCAGGTTGCTCTGGGGTAGGTGAAGCTGCTTTCATGTCGATGCTTGGTACATCTTCTGGGATTTGTTCGCCAAACTCAATGTGAGTAATGGTTTCAAAATCGGACAGTAGCACCGAGCGCTCAATGATGTTCTTAAGCTCACGCACGTTCCCTGGGTATTGGTAGGCAAGGAGCTGTTTACGTACGTTGGCACTTAACCCTGGCGCTTGCGGCAAACCTAGCGTGTTGGTTGTGTGTTGCACGAAATGTTCAGCAAGGGGAATAATGTCCGACTTACGGGCTCTCAGGGGCGGCAATGTAATAGGGAAGACATTTAAGCGATAGAACAAGTCGGCACGGAATCCGCCATCTTTGATTTGCTGCATAAGATTACAGTGGGTTGCGGCGATAACGCGAACGTCCACTTCAATCTCTTTGCTAGTGCCGATTGGGCGAACTTTACGTTCCTGTAGCACACGCAGCAATTTTGCTTGTAGTAGCATTGGCATATCGCCAATCTCATCCAGGAATAGCGTGCCGCCGTTGGCTGCTTCAAACAAACCGACTTTGTCTTTGTCCGCGCCAGTGAATGAGCCTTTCTTATGGCCAAAGAGTTCTGACTCTAATAACTGCTCTGGGATTGCGGCACAGTTCTGTACGATCAAAGGTTGTTCTGAACGATTAGAGTTTTCGTGAATGTATTTCGCGATCACTTCTTTACCAGCGCCCGTTTCACCACGCAACAGAACGTCGACAGGAAGAGATAGCACCTTATCAAGACGATTCAAGACATTGAGCATTTCTTCGCTCTCTGCAATAGGACCTTGATAGGCTTTCTGGGTACGTTTTTTGAGCTGAGTGTTCTCGCGCACTAGGGCTTGATTGTCGGCATTGAGATTTTTTATTACTTGCCCGTATTGCTCTAACCAAACGGCTTGGCGAATATTACTCGCGGCCATACGACAAAACTCAGTCAATGCAGCTTCATTGTCGATAACACTTAAATCGAGCAAGACCAAGAGTCCAATGGTCTTACTTTCGCTATCAATCAAAGGCCAAGCCAGTAAGTTCTCGCTTTTTAGCCCTAGCGTCTGTTCTGTTTGATAGATGCTTTCGCAGTCATAGCCGTTGTACTTATACAACTCGTTAATCAACACCACTTCACCATTACGAATGGCAAAGTTAAATGGATCGTTCTCACTAGCGGAATCAATCTGCAATGCCTCCCAAGGGTGGGAAACAATCGTTTTATCGTTATGGTGAGCGGTACTTGGAATCAACGCCTGGCCAGTCTGGTCCAAAACATAAATGATGCCGTGCTTTGCGAGGGTCATTTGTCTCGCAGCGGTCAACACAGCATCCAAGGTTTGGGTAAGCTGGCTGCGATCAGCCAAAGACTGACTGATCGCAAGTAGGGCGTTACTAAGTTCGCTATGGTTAGCTGAACGCATAGGTTAGTGTTCCTTGCTCATCGACAGACACTTCGATTTGCGTATGTGAATCATCCTTGTCATGCACTAATAGCTGAGTCGATAGTTGCGGCAGCAACTGACGGTTGATGACCGCGTCGATGTTACGCGCGCCCGTTTCAGCAAGGCGACAGTTACCTAGTACGAACTCAACCAAGCTGTCTTCGTAGCTTAGCGACAACTTGTGATGGCTCTGTAGACGCTGAGAAACTTTGTTCAGCTTGTGGTGAATAATTTCTGTCATTGCTTCATCAGACAGCGGAACAAATGGTAGTACTGACATACGTGCCAACAGCGCTGGTTTGAAATGTTGGTTCAATGTAGGGCGAATAGCTTCTGCGATGATGTTTGCATCGATGTCTTTTGATTGATGAACCAAAGATTCAATCTCGTGTGTTGCAAGGTTACTGGTCATGATGATCAGCGTGTTCTTGAAGTCGATGGTTCGGCCTTCGCCGTCGTTCAGCGTGCCTTTGTCGAACACTTGGTAGAACAGGTTCAACACTTCAGGGTCGGCTTTTTCCACTTCATCAAGAAGAACAACAGAATATGGACGTTGACGAACCGCTTCTGTCAGCATGCCGCCTTCGCCGTAACCTACGTAACCCGGAGGTGAACCAATTAGGCGAGATACCGTGTGCTTCTCTTGGAACTCAGACATGTTAATGGTCGTCATAAAGCGCTCACCACCAAACATTTGATCAGCAATTGCACGAGCAGTTTCGGTTTTACCCACGCCACTTGGGCCAACCAGCAGGAATACGCCTGTTGGTGCGTCTGGGTTGCCTAAGCCTGCTTTTGCGGTTTGAATGCCTTCAGACAGTGCATCGATAGCGTATTCTTGGCCTTTGATGCTTTGTGTTAGGCTTTCTTTCAGCTTTAGCGTGGTTTCTGCTTCGTCTTGAAGCATCTTACCCATTGGAATACCAGTCCAGTCCGAGATCACATGGCTGACTTCATCTGGGCCCACTTCAAAGTGAACCAGTGGGTTGCCATTGCGGATTACATCTAGCTGTTCTTGGCAGCCCGAAATTGCAATGCGAACGGCTTCTTCATCCATTTCTGCATATGGAGAAACGTCTTGCTCTTGTTCTGAATCTTCGTCTGCAACAAGCTCTTCTTCGTTTGTTTCGCCAAAGACCAGTTCATGTAAGCGAGAGCGTAGAGCAATCATCTCTTGGATCTGCTCTTTTTCTTTGTGCCATTGCGCTTCTTGTTCTGCTAGCTCTTCTTTCGTTGTTTCCATTGCCAGTTTTAGGTCTGGAATGTTAGCAAGGTTGTGCTTGTCGCCAGTTTGCTGCAGAGCATCACGCTCAAGTGCTTCAAGCTCGCGCTGTTGAGCTGCAAGTTCTTGCTGCAGAGTCTCAACAGAAGCAGGAATGGCATTAAGGCTGATGTTCACTCGTGCACACGCCGTATCTAGTACATCGATCGCTTTGTCTGGCAGTTGACGGCCAGAGATGTAACGAGCAGAAAGTGCTGCCGCAGCAGTGATAGCATCGTCACGCACGTAAACGTTATGTGACTTCTCGTATGCTGGGCGCAGACCACGAATGATCAATGCTGCTTGCTCAGGAGACGGTTCGTCGAGTTTCACCAATTGGAAACGACGCGCAAGAGCAGGATCTTTCTCGAAGTACTTCTTGTATTCCGACCATGTTGTCGCAGCGATGGTTTTCACTTCACCACGCGCTAGGGCTGGTTTTAGCAAGTTTGCCGCGTCGCTGCCGCCCGCTTGGTTACCACCGCCAACAAGGGTGTGTGCTTCATCGATGAAAAGAATGATAGGGGTTGGCGAGTTTTTCACTTCATCCAATACCGCGTTTAGGCGTTTTTCGAATTCACCTTTTACGCTTGCACCAGCTTGCAGAAGACCCATATCTAGCCCGTAAAGCTCAACACCTTTGAGGTTGTCTGGTACGTCACCTTGTACAATCTTAAGTGCCAAACCTTCTACTACTGCGGTTTTACCAACGCCCGGTTCACCAACAGCAATAGGGTTGTTTTTACGGCGACGAGCAAGAATGTCCACGATTTGGCGGATTTCTTGGTCGCGGCAGAAAACAGGGTCGATTTCGCCTTTGCGTGCTTTACCAGTGAAGTCGGTTGTGAACTTGCTCAGTGCTGAGCCATCCTCACGAGCTTGTGTTTTCTCTGAAGTAGCAACTTGCGCCTCAATAGAGTGGCTTGTTAGCTCTGCAAAGTTACGCTTAAGGCTGTCAGGGTTTACCGCTTCAAGGATAGAGGCGTAACCATGTTTGCCGTAACGTAGTGGGTTGCTAACAAGAGTAAGGAGTAAGGCACCAGAGCGGATTTGTGTTTCGGATAGATCTAAAGAAGAAACCAGCCAGCTTTCTTGCAACCATTCGATTAATAAAGCAGAAAAAACAGGTTTGCTGCCATTTCCTTTGGCGTTGGTGTCGAGTGTGGATCGAACCGATTGTCTTAATAAGTTCTCAGAACAATCAAAATGACTTAATAAGACGTCAAAATCACTATTTGGCCTTTCTAATAGACTCAGTAAATAATGCTCAATTTGAACTTCGTTTGCTTTTTCAGAGACTGCAAGTGCAGCGGCGTCTTCTAATGCTACTTTTGCAATCGGGTGTAGACGCTGAATTAATGAAGAAAGGTTTATATTTATCATAGCCATTTTATTCTTTAGAGGAAAAGAGGTAGCAGCTATTATACTAAAAGTGATTGCGTTCTTTTTTTATCAAGATATTTTGACTATCGTTTGTTGGTTATTTTTAATGATTATTGTGACATTAATGTTTGTGGTTATTTTAATGGCGTTGTTATTCTAAATTAATTGATAGTAAAAGTGTCGGATTTATTAGTTTTAATGACTTTATTTACACGGTTTTATATGGTTATTTTAACTTTTTAAAGTTAGAACAATTTATTATTATCTTAATCCAACTTTTTGGTTTTTTATCCAATAAATTGTACTCAAGATATTAGTGAATAATGTCTTAATTTATTTAAATTGTTGTTTTTATTGCATTTTTAAAGTTGGCACGGACTTTGATTATACCAAGTAGTCGCGGTGATAAGCGATTTGGTGATTTAAACAAAACAGATTTTAGAAAAGGAAATAGCGATGCCAACTCCAGCATATATGTCTATCCAAGGTGAGACTCAAGGCCATATTACTAAAGATACTTACTCTGCAGATTCAGTAGGTAACACATGGCAAGAAGCTCATGTTGATGAGTTCCTAGTACAAGAACTTGATCACGTGCTAACAGTTCCACGTGATCCACAAAGTGGTCAGCCAACTGGTCAACGTGTACACCGTCCACTTGTTGTAACTAAAGTTCAAGATCGCTCATCTCCACTACTATTCAACGCACTAGTATCTGGCGAAAAACTTCCTGAGTGTGTGATCCGCTTCTACCGTACTTCAGTTCAAGGTAAACAAGAGCACTACTACTCAATCAAATTGATTGATGCGCTACTTGTCGATATCCAAACTCGTATGAACCACTGTCAAGACGCAGCAACAGCTGACCGCGTGACAGAAGAAGTGCTTAAGTTCACTTACCGTGCGATCGAAGTAACTCACGAAAACTGTGGTACTGCGGGTAACGACGACTGGCGTGCTCCACGCGAAGCTTAATTGCTCGTCGCGTAAAGATTCAGGGCCAACGATTGTTGGCCCTAATTCGATTATTTGTATCAGGTAAAAGATATGGTGAATGACGTAGAATTTAAATTTGAAGTGCCTGGATGTGGGCATGAATTTCGGGTTGAGAGCTTTCATGTTCATGAAGAGTTATCTAAGCCTTTCCACATCAATCTCTCATTACTTTCACTTGATCCAGATATCTCGTTCGATGAGTTAATACGTAAAGCAGGAACGTTGACACTTTACGGACAAGGTGTTGGGGCTGCGCGCGTGTTCAACGGCGTGGTGAATGAAGTTCGTTACTTAGGGACTGGACGTCGTTTTTCTCGTTATCAATTAGTCTTGGTTCCTCAAGCTTGGTTCTTATCTCAGCGCCAAGATTGTCGTATTTTCCAGCAAAAGTCAGCGCAAGACATCATCACAGAAGTACTCGATGATGGGGCAGTCACCGATTACCGATTTGAAGTGTCGGGTACTTATCCTCCAAAAGAATACGTTCTGCAATACCGTGAGTCTGACTTGCACTTCGTGCAGCGTATGATGGCTGAACACGGTATGTGGTATTACTTTGACCATAGCGATTCAAATCATACGATGGTCATTGTCGACAGTAATGACGCGATTGCACCTTTGATAAGCTCGCCACTAAATGCTTCTTACATTGGGCCGATTGTTTATCATGCCGATGGTGGCGGTGTTGCCGATCGCGAACATATCTCTGATCTCGAGTTAGTTAACCGCGTTAGAACGGGACAGGTTACGTATACAGATTACAACTACGAACACCCTAAAATTCCACAAGAGATGACACAGGCTGGCGAGCTAGACCAAGATCTCAAGCAGTTTGATTATCCTGGACGATACGTCGACCCGCTGATGGGGCAGGTGAGAACCACGGAGTGGATGTCGGAACACATAGTCGATAATCAACAAGTGGAAGCAACGAGTGACGTAATGCGCTTAGCATCTGGTTACAGCTTTAACGTCAGTGACCACCCGCGTTCTGAGATTAACCGCGATTACCTCATGTTGTCTGTAATGCACACAGGTCAAGATCCGCAAGTGCATGAAGATGAAGCGAGTGGTATGCCAACCACTTACTACAACCAGTTCTCGTGTATTCCACGTGATGTGGTGTTTAAAGCGCCTAAACTAGCGGCACCAGTAGTGGATGGCCCTCAAACGGCGGTCGTTGTAGGACCAGAAGGTGAAGAGATTTACACCGACAAGCTTGGTCGAGTGAAAGTACAGTTCCATTGGGATCGCTACGGTGATAACAACGAGCATTCAAGCTGTTGGATTCGTGTAAGCCAATCCATGGCTGCGCCAACATGGGGCGCAGTTTATTTGCCGCGTATTGGCCACGAAGTCGTAGTAACTTTCCTTGAGGGGGACCCAGATCGTCCGTTAGTTACGGGCGCAGTTTACAACGGTTTGCATTTCCCACCTTACTCTTTGCCAGAAAACAAAACTCGTACCACGTTCCGCACGCAAACGCACAAAGGAACAGGTTACAACGAGTTGAGTTTTGAAGACGAAGCGAACCAAGAAGAAGTCTATATTCACGCTCAAAAAGACATGTCGACCAAGGTACTCAACAACCGTTACCGTGATATCGGTCAAGATGAATTCTTGAAGGTTGCACGTCACCAAACGAATGAAGTTCATGGTGACCATAAAGAAACCATTCATGGGCATAAAACGACACAAGTAAACAGTACGTTTACCGAGACAGTCGAGCAAGACGTTACCGTCACATACAACGCGAACGAAGCCCAGTATGTGAAAAACAATTCTGACTTAGAAATTGGTGATAACCGTACGACTAAGATCGGCAAAAATGATGACTTAGATATTGGCGAAAACAGTAACCTTACTATCGGTGCGTCTAAGAGTTCAGATATTGGTGCGGATGATAACCAGACGGTTGGTGGCAACCTAACGGTATCAGTGAAAGGTAACACCGCTTATAAAGCTGATGGTGCAACGCAAATTATCAGTGGCGACAAGATTGTATTGAAAACGGGTGGTTCCTCTTTAGTGATGAATAGTGATGGTTCAATAAAGTTATCAGGCTCGGCTATTACGATCGAAGGCAGTGACAAAGTCGTCGTGAAAGGTGGCAACGTAGTGGTTAACTAACAATGGAAAAACAACCTCTTACAACAGAAGTAATATCAGAGCAGCAAGCCGAATCAACGGCTTGCTTTTCGCGTTTTGGAAGAATAGTGGGTATCAATGAGTCTACGGGCAGTGTGCGAGTTGATTTTGATGGTAACCCATTTAAGCAGCCACTCACTGCGAGACTAGGACGTGGCTTTCGTCGTTCTGAGCTGCAAATGGCTATCGATAATCGATTAAGTTGTCGAGTTGAATTTTTGAACGACGACTTAAGCTTGCCTCTTGTGACGGACATTTTCTTCTCCATTCTGGATGACTCTGACGAGTTTGTATTGCGAGCGAAGAAGATGGTTATCGAGACAGAACAAGAGTTGGTAGTCAAAAGTGGTGAGACAGAAACTCGCTATAGCGGGCGCGATGGACGAATTACCACTAAAGCGAAGTACGTCACTTCTCAAGCAGAAAAAGCACAAAAAATTCAAGGCGGAACGATCGCAATTAACTAATTACCTAGCATTAGCTAATTTACGTCGAGTTAGCTAATTACTTTGTATTAACTAATTGCAATCGCGTTATGGCACGCTAATAACGGATAACTAGATGCGACAAAGAATCGGTGTCGAGCACCTAAAGGCACCCATAACCAATCAAGAAGTCGAAGGCGCGTTAGCAAAAGCTGATCGCGCTGTGAATGACCTTTCCCAGTTGCCGGTAACATGGCTGGATTTCTGTAATGAAAAGCTGTCCATTGCTTCTGAAAGTATCGGGTTTTTAATCAGGCAGCGAGTTCAAATTCACAAAAGGGGTTATCCAAGTCGTGAGTTGGCGTATCTCAAGCTGATCGAACGCCAAATTGAAGAACTGAAGCAGGTGTACTTGTCGTTTTATCGGCTAGCACCGGGGTTGATTCATCAGTTAAGAGGCCAGGAGCCAGAAATCTACAGCTGGCTGATGCTACAGGGCGAGTTGGGCTCAGAGTTGGATAACCTTTTGTGCGGATTGAGTTTACTCGAAGATATTGACGCTAAAACCGCAATGGTCATTGCCGTACAATCTCCGGTTGAATCTATGGATAGCACGCTTTCGGAGCTTATTGAGGGCAATGCGACATCCAGTGCGTTTTACTTTGAATGCTTACGTGTACGTCAAACATTAAGTGTTTCTCTCATCAAGCGCTGGCACAAAGCCAGCATCATTAGCTCTCATGTTGCTTTGCCACTGCTCGCTTTACAAGACGTGAAAGAGGGGATTGATTGGCTCAATGACAATGCAGGCAGCGAACAATATCTATTTGAACGTTTGATTACCAAACGTGACAGAGGCACTTGGTTCCGTCAGTGCTTTGGCATCGAACCAAATGGATTACCATCAGCGCAAGTGCTCACTTATGCCAAGTTACTTGAGTTAAAAGAGTTTGAGGCGTTTGATATCTCTTCTTCATTAGCACCTGTTGATTTTGCGCTGGGTGGTAATTGGAAACTGGTGCCCCAAATCATCGAGCACTTGGAAAGTCTGGAGGAAGCTGAAGGTGAAATTTGGCTTCAAGCCTTGTATGTCGTCTACGGAAAGCTTCTTCCTCTGAATCCGCAAGATGTTGGTGTCGAGTATGAATGGGAAGAGATCGTCGATCTGCTCAATGAGTGGGTGGAAGATGAAAAATATATCCGAAATCTACCAAGCCGCTTGGGTTACGCATTGAGCTTCGAGTCTACGTTAGCTGCGATGCAAGATTCTAACGTTGATGTGCTGTTCCGCTATTGGCTATGGCGTCAACTCTGTATTCAATCCAGAGCCTACGTGCCTTGGGATATGGCAATGCCGATTCATCAACAAGACTGGAACTTTAACAATTTAAAGGCCGCACCTTCTGCGAGCGAACGATTCAACTTAAGGAATAGCAATGCAGTTATGGGATATTGAGGCGCACCCTGAGCTATCACTTAAAGGTCGTTTTCAACGTGACGAAAACGGCGATGAAGTGTGGGTTGTGGTCGCCAAACGCACATGGCAATTCGATGGTGTGGTTTGGCACGAATTAGGTGAAAGTGAAATCTTCGATGATCCCCAATATTTGGGCGAAGAAGGCTTCTCTGCGATGAAAGTTGACCACGAGTTCGCGTATACCAAAGACAACACAGATGTACTTGTTTACGGCAAAGCGCGCAGTTACGCGAAAAAGCCAGTGACATACCAAGAGTGTCGCGTGTTGATTGATGGTCATATCGATAAGATTCTCGCTATTCACGGGGAACGCGTATGGGTTGAGCATGCTGGCAGTATCACGCTGAGCAATCCAGTCCCATTTATTGAAAAAGACATTGATTACACTTGCGCGGTAGGCGGTGATTTACGTAACCGAATAGGTGGTGGGGTTGCCGACTCCAACAAAGAATTGCTTGAACAGAAAGTACCCTCGATTTTTTATCCCCGAGAGGACTGGAGTGCCGCCGCGAAAAAGCTACGCGTTGCGGGGTTCGGGCCTGTGCCTCCGTTCTTTGAGTCGCGCCAGAAGCTGGCCGGCACGTTCGATGACGATTGGATTGAGAATCGCAAGCCAATGTTGCCACTCGATTTTGATAAGCGGTTCTTCCAAAGCGCGCCTATTGATCAACAGTGCAAAGGCTTCCTTCGTGGGGGGGAGCGTTTGATGATGAGTGGTTTTTGTCATGATGACACGCTTTCATTTCGAATTCCTAAAGAAAAATACCGTGCGATCGCGACGTTTAAAGGTCAAAGTTATCAAGCTGATATGGCGATGTACACCTTATTCGTTGATGCGGAAAAGAAAACTATATCAATCAGTTACACCGCTGCGTTTCCTTGTCAGGGCAAGGAGCATTTGTTGGTGTCGACATCCATCACTAAGTTGGAAGAGGTAAGCGAGCATGCATAATTCAACAGGCCGTTACGTGCTAGGGATGGAAGTGATGACGCCAACCGGTATGAATTTAGATATTGCTAGTGCAGTTTCGTATGCTGATTTAGGAAGATTCGACCAATGTGTAGGGGATGATGGTATCGAGCGTTTTACTTACGCCAAAATCGAATACACCAAAGAAAGTGAGCAGTTTGAAAAAACGTGTGAGTTAATCACCCACTTGCTTGATTCATTATTAGCACAGTTACCACGTTCATTGAGACCAATACCTTTGCTTATAGCGGTGCCTGTGTCTGTTTCTCTAGTAAAGGTGCAAGAATGGCTTGGTGAAAGTAACTATGCTGAATTTCTCTCTGTGGTGAATGCTGTTCATGCCAGTGGGCCTAGTTTCGTTCTCCAGGCCATGAAATCATTGGATAAATATGATGCTATGATGTGTATCAGTGTCGATTCCTTGGTGAGTTCGATGCAAACACTCATCGACGATGCGATGGTAATTAGTACCAATAATCCATGGGGCGTTATTCCGAGCGAGGGTGGGGCGGGTTTAATTCTTTGTCGAAAAAACACCGTAGAAACATTGAAACTTAAGCCTCAAGCGCAGCTTGGCTACATTGATACGGAATTAAACACTTCAGACCGAAGAGGCATGTTTCGACTTGTTCAACGTGCGAGTAAAAAGCTCGATTCATTTGGTGAAGTGTATTCCGATATGACGAACCTTCGTATGCACTCGGAAGATTACGGTTTTGCTCTGGGGGCGAAAGCAGAACGATTCACGAACCCAGAACAACCGCAGCTTATCAATGAGTTGTGGGGCACGATGGGCATTTGTTCTTCTCTCGCTTTAATTGCCTTTGCGGTCAGAGAGCACCACTTTAAGCAACCAACTACGTTGTTAATGTTCGACTTTCATGGTGACAAAGGAGTTCTCCAATTACTGCAATGTTAGTGGGCACTCATCGATCAAATGGCAATGAAAATATACTCATATTATTAGGTTGAAGTTTGTAACACGAAAAAGCGTATAACTCATGCAGTGAAAGCGTAAGTAAAAAGGTCTAATAAGTTAGTAATAATAACTAAAATAATAGGCTTACTGTTTGTTTTAAATACCAACCTTGATACAAGTACGTTCAAGAAAATATTATTCAACTCTAATAATATTTATTCTATGAAAGAGTACTAAGTGTCTAATAATCAGAGTACAGCCAAAGGATATATCGATCAGTTGGTTGTTAAAGCTATTGAGAAAAAGAAACTGAATGAGCAAAGGCTAGCAGAAAAAAATAAGCCGAAGCTTGAGTACGTGCTTTTTTCACAGTTTGATGTATTAGACAAGCTTCCTTCTAGAAATGGTAAGACAACGGTTTACCATCTTGCAAAAAAAGGGCAGCCAGAGAAGCAAATCTGTTGCAAAGTTATCAATGATGACTCGCCAGAATTTGCGAGCAAAATGTTGATTAACGAAGCGAGCAGGCTGGAGCTTTCTCAACACCCTAGCGTGGCTAACTTTGTAAAAATCGGCAACGAATTCGAACGCCCATATTTGATGTACGAGTGGATCCAAGGTGAATCACTGGCAGAAAAAATGGAGCGTCATTCTTCTAAAGGCTTCCGCCACGACCACATCGCTTGGTTGGTGTATCAACTCGCTGGCGCTCTAGAGTTTATGCATACAAGAGGTATCTGCCATCTTGATATTAAACCATCTAACGTATTAGTGAGTGAAGGCGATTACGTTAAGCTCATTGATTTCGGCGCTGCTCGTTACATTGGAGAGACAGAACCTTACGCAGAAGCAAGCTTGAGCTACGCTTCCCCTCTTTATATAGAAACTGGCATCGCGGAACCGCAAGATGATGTTTACTCTCTCGCTTTGCTCGCTGGACATCTATTTTTAGGCTCAATATTTGGTGATGCTTGGAATAAGCAGTTAAAAGACCGAAAGCGTCCGGCTTTGATCCCGGCTCATATTTGGAAATTGCTGAAAGAAGTCATCAACAAACCAAGAGGGCATGGCTATACCGCTATTTCTTTTGCTCAACAGTTAGCGCGAATCGATACGCAATCAATTAGCTCAAATTCTAACGCACCAATTTTCAGTAGCTTGCGTAACGCGGACTTGCTGCTTACACACTGTAAGCCAAATGATAAAACGGCGTATGGTCGCTTTAAAATATTAGAGGCGAGCTTAGTGTTGAGTGTGCTGGCAACAGCAGGAAGTTATTTGTATCAACAGAATAAAGATCAATTGGATGCCATTTTTTCCCGAGGTGTCACTACTGTAACTCACGTTATTACGCCCTCTGAAACGGCTTCTTTTTTGGCTCAGCCTCCATGGAAAATCAAAGAAGAATTGTCTCAAGCTACTCAGAGTATTGATATGACAGAAGCTTATCGAACAGCATATCAAGCTCAGCAGTTAAGCCTCTCGAATTTATATGAAGAAAAACAGGCTCAGTTAACGTCGTATCAATCGTTAGCGGATGGCTTACCAATGGCATTAGTCGAATTACGTAAGGAGCTTGTCACCTTGCGAGAAACCCTTGTTCGTGACGGTGCTCTGTTTCCATATGCGGATGAGGCGTTGACTAAAGTGATGTCTGGGTTAAATGTCGCGTCTATCGATTCCATGAAAGTATCTGCCATAGCTGGCAGTCGAGATAAGCAGATTGCTCGCTTAATTTTAGATGGTGAAGCTAAGCTCGCAGAAAATGAAATGAAAGAGGCATGGTTGTTAAACCAGTCACAAGCCTATTTTTACAACCAAATCTTACCAAAGGCTGTGATGGAAAATATTAATGACTCCATCGATAAACATGCAGAGGCGCACTTTTACACCAAAGCAATTGAAGAAGCCGAATTAGCCAAAGCCTACTTCGGTAATACGCCAGAACTAGACAAAAAAATAAAGGATTTAATCGTCGCAAGAAGCGAATTTATTTTGTTTAGCACCGTGATGGAGCAATCCGTTTACGACAAACAAAAGCTACATGAATCCCTTGCCGATTTAGAACGGAATGCACCAAGTAAATTTACAGAAATCACGAAAATTCTAGATAGCATGGCGTCGGATGCGATTGAGCAGAGCCATCGATTATCTAAGCCAGCAAATGGCGCAATTGCGGTAGCGCGTGCGTTGAGAGATTACTTGACTGAAGGAGACGTGAATTTTGTCCAACATTGATATCGATCGTCTGCTTAATCCTATTTCTGATGAATCTCCAGTGGGAAACGATGCCCGTTACGAGTTTTGCTATGAAATGATGGAGTCCGAAGTGAAGAAATTCGGTTCCTTGTTTGGCGAAACAGTAGATTGGAGCGTGGTAAAAACGCACGCGACTGAAGTTCTAGAGCACCACAGTAAAGACTTAAAAGCCATTTGTTACCTCGTTCGCGCGCTAACAGAAGAGTTTGGTCTGCAAGGCTTTGAACAAGGGTTGAAGCTGCTTAGTGAGGCGTTAAATCGCTTTGGCGTTGAACTGTATCCTTCGCGAAAGCGGGGTCGAGATGGCGCGGTCGAATGGTTGAACCATCAGTTTAAACTGGTCAGCAGCAAGTTAGCGGAAAGCGCTCAGTCATGGGATTTGGTATCAAACTGCATTTCGACTATTGAAGAAGTGCAGCGTCAGTACGACGAGGTTTATCAAGACTCAGAAGCGGATTTCTTTGAGATTCGCACTCAACTCAATGTTTTATCTCAACAAGCGGCGGCTGATGAGCAGAGCGATGAAGCAGTCGTTAACGTCGAACAAGCGGCGCCTGCACCAGCTACGCAGCCTGCTGCCGCAGAAACGCCAGCGCAGAGTGAAGTGCAAACCGCACCGGTGAAGGCGGTTCCGCCGGCCCCTAAACCTGCGCCAGTTAAGAAAGCGGTGGCAAAAGAAGTGGATGTCGATACGGACTTCTCTTCGCCGACGGCTTCTAAGCGCACCTTGAAGAAGGTTGCGGAAGTCATGCTTCATGCGAACCCAAGTGATCCGCTGGCTTACCGGATTTATCGTCATCTGACTTGGGATGACATTGATGGTCTACCCGACCACCAAAATAATCAAACGCCTTTGAGCTTGGCAGTGTCGTCCGATCAACAAGCGGAATACCGAGATAAAGCTGACCAAGAAAGCGACATCGACACCATTAAGCGTTTGGAGCGCACATTAACGGATGCGCCGTTTTGGCTGACGGGCCATTACTTCGTGTATTCGATGCTTAATAACTTGGGCTTTGATGATGCAGCGTTTGCTGTGAAACAAGAAGTGACGCGTTTTGTTGAATCGCTAGAGGGCATCGAGCACCTCTCATTTAAGAATTCTATACCATTTGCAGATGAAGCGACCTTGAGCTGGTTATCGACTCAAGATACTACTTCTTCGACTTCTCAACCCGTTGTTCAAACGGTTGTGATTTCGCAGGAAGACTCGCTGCCAATGGAGGATATCACTCTAGAAAATCTAGGGGAATGTGCCGCAGAGCTTGCCCGTAAACTTGAGCTGGATAGCTCGGGACGTGGGCAGTTCATGCTGTATTTACAATTGATAGCAGCTTACCAGTCTGTTGGATTATACCCGTTGTGTTTGCCGTATCTTGAGAAGGGGTGGGAAGTACAAAAAGCGTTTAATCTCGCGAGCTGGGAACCCCACTTATCGTCACAGTTAGAAGACCTAATTCGAAAAACACTCCATCGGTTATTTGGAAGCAAGGATCTTCTACCTGAGAAGTATGAAGAGTGGAAAGCAATTTACGACTAATTAAAGAGTTAGATAAGGAACGAATTATGTCACGTGACGGCTCGGTGGCTCCTAAAGAGCGAATTAATATCCGTTATGTTCCAGCAACTGGCGATACGCAAGAAGACGTAGAGCTGCCGCTAAGCATGATGGTAGTTGGCGACTTTACTGCGCGTGCAGATGAGACACCAATTGAAGAACGTACTCCAATTAACATCGACAAAGACAACTTTAACGAAGTGCTAGAGGGCATGTCTCCAAACGTTAAAGTCAACGTTGAAAACCGTCTTTCTGATGAAGAAGGCGGCCAGATTGGTGTTGATCTGACCTTCCAAAACATGAAGGACTTCTCTCCTGAAGCGATCGCGAAAAGTGTACCTGAACTAAACAGCCTACTTGAGCTTCGCGAAGCCTTGGTTGCACTTAAAGGTCCTCTAGGAAACGTGCCTGCGTTCCGTAAGAAGATCGCATCGGTTCTTCAAGATGAAGAAGCGAGAAAGAAACTGTTGGATGAACTAAGCATTGGCAACGACCAAGACGCGAAAGAAGAGTAAGGGATATCATGTCTGCAGAAGCACAAGCGCCAGAACAAGAAGCAGCCTTAGTTGAATCAGGCTCACTTCTGGATAGCATTCTTAACGAAACACGTTTAAAGCCAAGTGATGAAGGTTTTGACGTTGCAAAACGCGGCGTAGAAGCATTCATCAGTGAGCTACTAAGCAGTTCGAACACAGAGAAAGTCGACCAATCTCTGGTTGATCTGATGATCTCTGAAATCGACCAAAAATTGTCTAAGCAAGTTGATGCAATTCTTCACAACGAAGAAGTTCAAGCGATTGAATCAACGTGGCGTGGCCTTAAGTACCTGGTTGATCACACTGACTTCCGCGAGAACATTCAAATTGAACTGATCTCTGCGAAGAAAGACGAAGTTCTTGATGACTTCGAAGACGCTCCAGAGGTGGTGAAGTCTGGCCTGTACAAGCAAATCTACACACGTGAATACGGCCAGTTCGGTGGTAAACCTGTTGGCGCCGTCATTTGTGATTACGCTATGTCAGCTTCGTCGCCTGACATCAAATTGATGGAATACATGGCTAACGTAGGTGCAATGTCTCACGCACCATTCATCACGTCGGCATCGGCTAAATTCTTTGGTCTAGACAGCTACGAAGAGCTGCCAAACCTAAAAGATCTGAAGTCTGTATTCGAAGGTCCACAGTACGCGAAATGGCGTGGTCTGCGTGAGCACGAAGATGCGCGCTACCTAGGTCTATGTACGTCTCGCTTTATGCTACGTACACCTTACTCTGTTGAAGATAACCCAATCAAGGCGTTTGACTACGATGAGCAAGTAACAGACAGCCATGATAACTACCTATGGGGCAACTCAGCGTACGCGATGGCGTCTAAGATCAGTGAATCATTTGCTAAGTACCGTTGGTGTCCGAATATTATTGGTCCTCAAAGCGGTGGTACTGTACAAGATCTACCGGTTTACAACTTTGAAGCTATGGGTCAAATCGAGACTAAGATCCCAACCGAGATCCTGGTTTCTGACCGTCGTGAGTATGAGCTAGCAGAAGAAGGTTTCATTGCGCTAACCATGCGTAAAGGTTCTGACAATGCGGCGTTCTTCTCTGCAAACTCTGTTCAAAAACCAAAAGTGTTTGCGAACACGCCGGAAGGCAAACAAGCCGAGATGAACTACAAGCTAGGTACTCAGCTTCCTTACATGTTCATTATCAACCGTTTAGCGCACTACATAAAAGTGCTACAGCGTGAGCAAATTGGTTCTTGGAAAGAGCGTTCTGACCTAGAAATCGAACTGAACAAGTGGATTCGTCAATACGTTTCTGACCAAGAGAACCCGCCAGCGGAAGTTCGTGGTCGCCGTCCGCTTCGTGCTGCGAAGGTTGAAGTATCAGACGTAGAAGGCGATCCAGGCTGGTACAAAGTATCGATGTCTGTACGTCCTCACTTCAAGTACATGGGCGCAAGCTTCGACTTGTCTCTAGTTGGTAAGCTAGACCAATAACCCATTACTGAAACCATCAAGCAGCCAGTGAAGACTGGCTGCTTTTTTCGTAGGACCGCATATGGAAAAAGGTTACCGTCTTTTAGAGCGGATCGAGCTAGGAGAACCAAAAAACTGCTACGAGAAAGTGGTGTCTCATAAGCATTTGATTGAATCCATTCACTCGCATCTCGCTGACTTGTTGAATACGCACTCCGGCAACGCAATGATCGACAATGAGTATGGTCTGCCAGATTTTAACGACGTACTTTCTAACAACACAAACCTCGTTCGCCATATTCAAAAAAACATCACGTCAACCATAGAACGCTTTGAGCCCCGACTGTTTAATGTCGAGGTTCATTACCGTGAAGACCACCATAATCCATTACAACTCGGCTTTGGTATTCGCGGCGAAGTTTCCCATAACGGCGGTAAAGTCCCAATGTCGATCGATGTCTACATGGGAACCGACGGCCAATTTAACGTTTAGTAGGTGCCACTTGAGTAACAGTAAATACTTTCAAGATGAACTCACGTATTTACGCGAGTCGGGTAGTGAGTTTGCCAAATATCATCCGAAGTTAACTCACTTTCTCTCTGAAGGAACTTTTGATCCAGATGTCGAACGACTGCTGGAAGGTTTTGCTTTTTTGACCGGACGCATCCGCGAAAAGATTGACGATGAACTTCCTGAGCTAACGCAATCTCTGATGACTTTGCTGTGGCCACATTACATGCGTTCGATCCCGTCTTTGTGCATTAGCGAACTAAAACCGCATACCGGAAGTGTTACTGAGAAAACCGTGGTGAAACGTGGTGCGGAAATGGCCAGCGAGCAGGTAGAAGGCACGCAGTGTTTGTTCCGTACTTGTTATGACGTCAATCTATACCCAATTACGATTACTAACATTGAACAAACTAACAGCCGCACCAGTTCGATGATTGATGTGACGTTATCGACGGAGCATGGCCTGGAACTGTCTCGGATCGGCTTAGACACGCTGCGATTGCATCTGCATGGTGAGATTCATATTACTCGCACCGTCTTCTTATGGATGTTCCGTTATCTAGATTACGTCGAGCTGGATGTTGGTGGCGGCTACAAACATCGTTTAGGGCCAGAATACGTTAAGCCAGCCGGGCATGAAGAGGACGAGGCGCTGTTGCCTTACAGCAAAAATTCCTTTGCAGGCTACCGTTTGCTGCAAGAATTCTTCTCTTTGCCAGATAAGTTCATGTTCTTCGACATCAAGGGCTTAGAGTGGCTAAAAGGCATTCCGCAACGCAGCACGGTCAAAATCAAATTCCACTTTAAGCGTGCTTTGCCTTCAGAAGTGGTACTTAAAGATAAACACTTAAGGTTGCACTGCACACCTGCGGTTAACTTGTTTGAAAAAGACGGCGATCCAATCCGCTTAGAGCATCGACGAAACGAGTACAAGGTGCGTCCACAAAGTAACACTCAGGAGCATTACGAGGTTTATTCCATTGAGCAAGTGGAGAGCTGGAGTAAAGACGAGCGTCGCCGAAAACCACTGATTGAATTTGAATCGTTTGAGCACCAAATCAACCAGCGTGATAAGCGAGAATTCTACAAATCCAAAGTGGGCGAGCGAGTAAGCGGAAGAGGGTTAGAGCGCTATATCTCATTCCATACTCACAATGGCGACATCGCGGATTTAGGGACTGAAACAGTATTGATGAAACTGCAATGCAGTAACGCAGACTTAGCGGAGCGCCTGTCAGTAGGAGACATCACTTACGCGACGCACAAATCGCCAACGTATGCGACGTTTAAAAACATTACTAAGCCAACACAGTCAGTAAGTCCTCAGGTTAATGGTGAACTTCAATGGCAGTTGATTGCCAACATGTCGCTCAACTACTTGTCTTTGGCCAATATCGATGTGTTGAAAGTGTTGCTCTCGACTTACGACTTCCACTCTCGAGTCGATAGACAAGCCCACCGCGCGTCGATTCATCGACTTGATGGCATTATTTCTTCAGAGATGAAACCAATCGATCGCGTATTTCGTGGTGTATCTGTGCGTGGTAACCAATTCAAGCTCGTGACGGACTCTAAGTTCTTCGTAAATGAAGGCGATATGTTCCTTATGGCCACGGTATTGAATGAATTTATCCGTTTGTATTCGAGTGTGAACTCCTTTACCGAACTAGAGGTGTTCGATGAAGCGACGGGCGAGGTTTACAACTGGGCAAGCCTAATCGGGCAGCAGACGATACTATGATTAACACACTTTCTGATAAGTCGAATGAGTTTAGTTTCTACCAAGCGGTGTTGCTGTTAGAGAAACACTACCAGTTGGAGCCAAACTCAAATTTTGTTGCCGTGGGCGAGAACAAATACTTCCATCAAGAGCGAATTGAGTTCAGCGTGTCGCCAAACCTGTGCTTTCCAAAGAGTGATATGGATTTTATTACTCATATGGAAAGAAACGGAAAGCAATATTCACGTATTGAGACGAACTTTCTTGGCTTGCATGGTTCAAGCTCGCCCCTGCCAGCGTCTTACACTGAGAAACTCGTCGGTCGTGATCCCGATGATAACCCAGTGAAGGATTTCTTCGACTTTTTCCACAACCGCTATACAAGCTTACTGTATCGTGTTTGGAAGAAATACCGATATCACGTGCAGTACAAAAGCGGGGCAAGCGATGCGTTTTCTGGGCGCATACTGCATTTGGCTGGTCTCTCTAGCGTTATGCAAGATTGTGAAGTCGCGGAGTTAGATCGAGCGAAAGTTCTGTCTTACGTGAACCAGTTATCTACGCGTACACGTTCACCTAAGCTTATTTCCGGTATTGTTTCGCACTACTTTTCACTGCCGAATGTGCGAATCGAAGAATGGGTTTATAGACGCGTAGAAATCGCTGAAAGCCAGCGTAACAAACTCAATCGTTCCAATTGTGTATTGGGGCAAAGCTTACACTTGGGACAAAGCATTGCGGATTTGAACGGCAAGTTTAACTTGTGTATCGACAACATTGATTTTGAAACGTTTAAGCAGTTTTCCTACGATGGTGAGTTACATAAGACGCTGGTGGGCTTGATGCGCTTTATTCTGCGTGACCCAATGTCGTGGGACCTAAAGTTGACAGTTAACCTCGACAGTATTCCAGAAAACAAACTGGGTAATGGAGAAGGGAACCAACTAGGTCAAACGTTCTGGCTTGGTAACCCAGGTGATAAAGACGCCAAAATTCGACTTATCGGAAGCATATAAGAAAGCCGCTCAACGAGCGGCCCTTTATGTTTTCCTCAAAGAGGTCAGAAAAGCTTAACGACTGATCGGCTGATGCAGTACAACGGTAGTATCAAGCCTTTGAATGCCGTTAAATGATTCAATTTCATTACAAAGATGATGAATAGACTGCAGGTCGGGCGCTTCAATTAGGGCAATAATATCAAAGTTGCCACCAACAACGCTCGTTAAGCGAACCTCAGGGATTTCTTTAAGTGCATTCGTTACATCATTCTTCTTACCCTTTTCACAAGAGATCAGTAGATAACTAGCGGCTTTTCGCCCTTCATTTTCTACACGAATCTGTGCGGTATAGCCTTTGATAATACCGGTCTTTTCTAAACGATTAATTCTTTCTGCTACTGCTGTTCGAGACAAACCAATGTTTCGGGATAGATTTGCAATCGACTCTCGCCCATTCGACAATAGACTTGAAAGTATTTTTCGATCTAATTTATCTAAACCTTGTAAAGTCATGTTTGAAATCATGTGTTCTGCCTATTTTGTTTTTATATTGTTATTAAATCGACTCAGGGAGCGTAAAGTTATACAGCTCAGCAAGAGTGAATGGGTTTTTCTGTGTCAACGGAGTGATGCGTAAGCTCAAGTCCCTCCCTGACACTTTTATGTCACTGACAAAGCTGCCGTTATGAGTGTTTGTCAAGGTCGAGTCACCTAGCAATCTGTATATCGCCCATTGACCACTCTTATTTAAAACGTGCTGTCTGCCTTCATCGGTTACATCCTGGAGTGTGATACTAATATTGAAGTCACCATTTTGCGGTGGCCATGCCATTTCACGAATGCGGCTTGGACCGTGGTAGTAACTTATATTGGTATCTGCAATTTTTAAGCTCGCTCTAATCGCACTAGAATCAAGATCGAGTACTCTTGCACTAAACGGAATATGAACGCGGTTAGTGCTTTTATTAATTAATGTGTCTCGAATAACGTTATAGTTACGCAGTTGCACTAACAGAGCCGGAGAGATTGGCATCGTCTCGCCATCCACCTGTTTTGGCGTCCACAAATTGGTATCGTAGAACGGTGCAAAATTTTTCTGAATAAATGTGTCTAACAAGCCACCTGAAGCAAACAGTAATTCAAAATCTTCAATTGAGATTTCCTCGGTCGCTGTTAGATCAAATGGGTATCGTCCTAGCCCTATCTCTTTAAACTTGGTGTAAATCTCGCTGTACCATTGGGTTTGAATGCCTTTAGCGGACTCTTTAATCATGACTGACCAGCTTTGTTGAACCACATCTAACAACCAGCTACGAACGGGTTCCGGTGATTTTTGGGCAATCTGTTTAAGTTTTATTAATGGGTCAGCTTCACTGCTGTTCATTCGATGCTGAGCTGCCGCTAGCGCCGCCATTTGCGGGTCAGGTGCATCAGCAATGTCTTTCATATACGTGCGAACACGGCTTAGCGCTGTTACGGTCTCATCCCAAGGAGTAGGGGAGTTTGGTGTTTCACTGACCTGAAGTTGGTTTAATAAGTGAAAAGCTTGTTCAACACGTTTCATCAACAAGTAATCAGGCTTAACTACTTCCTCTACTGCGTCTGATGCGGAGTCTGCCGCTGCCACGAGTTTCGGGTCTAGCTTTGAAATCAGAGCATTTTTTTCACCAACGGGTGAAAATTGTGTGTTGGCATAGACCTGCTTCAGTACGGTTGTCATTGGTGAAGAAGGGCCCGAGATTAAGTCTATCGCGTTCGTTAGATCGCCGACATTGTCATAGTTCTGGACTTTTAGTTCACTCAGCGCATTGCGCCAATTACTGATGTAGTCGTCAGTATATTTTTTACGTACTTCCTCTTTGAAGGCTTCTTGTTCTTCACTAGTAGGAATAACGTGTTGTGACAGACCTAAAACCCAGTTGTCACTGATGACTTGTTGTGACATTAGGTCCACGCGTGGTCGATAAAAAGTGCTAAAACCAGTGGAGGTATAGATCTTATCTACGATCAAGCGTTCGCTATCGATTGGTGTGTTGAACACATTACTAAACTCAAAACCCACAGCTCGTTGCAGATCTAGGGTTCCTAAATCAATCGAATTTGCTTCGTTTAAAATGCCTGCATAAACGAGATCAACATTCGAATTTGCTAGCAATGAGCGACGTGTTGCGCGAACAAGATCCATATTGATATCAATTGGATCAAACTGTGTGCGAAAGTAAGCGTCCAAATAGCGCATCGCCTGATTGACGACGTCATTTTGGTTGCTCAAGTCGTTCATCATTTGGAGAGTTTGATGACGCAAAAAACGGATATCACGCTTTGTTGGATCGTTTAGCATTAGATACCCCTTCAATAGAGGTAAAGCGCGTGTAAAAGTGTTTTGATTTTGTGTCAGTTGTAGACGGTAACCTTTCTCAATGAGAGGTATCAACTGTTGAGCAACGTCCTTAAGTAATGCTTCGTAAGCGATGCGAGTGCTTTGATCCAAACGGCTAATGTTGAGTGGTAATATCTCTTCATCCAAAGCCTTAGAACCTTTAAGCCACGCCCCATAAGAAGGCTCTATTGCTTTCGTCGCCTTCGCTAAAAGCTCATCGAATCTTGCATCTTGCTCCACTTGTGATTTGTCATCGATACTCAAGAGTTGATTCATCACATGTAAGTTACTGTCTAATGTCGTGAAAAAGAAGTAACTGCCCCCAGTAAGCAGGATAATAGAGCCGAGTATTGCCAAACGGCTTTGTCTCTGAATTAGACGAAGATACGTCTTGTTTTCGCCCGCAAAGTCGCTTTCCGGCAATATTTGTGAATCAATCAGAAAGCGAGAGAAATAAGGCGTTTCTGTTAACTGAGTATGCTCTGACGCGATAATAGGTAAGTTGAAGTAATTACTACAACTTTTTGCAAGTAAATTGTACTTGCGACCGCCTTGCAGACTCGAACTAAAGAAAATCTCACGGATGTCTAGTGAATAGACACCGTTGTTAACATCACATAGACGCTCAAGCACATAGCTGACTTCAGACTGACATAGCTCAAACTGCTTAGGGAAAGCGAGTATTGCTTGTTTCTCATCAATGTCCGTTGAATTAGCGGATGCATCTAGCGCATTACTTTCAAGCACTCTCACTAGATTTCGATAGCTATCGCGGTAGTACTCTGCAAATACACCTTTGGCTTCTTTTAGTGGGATAGAGAGGAACTCAACACGTGTCTTGAGAGAGCTAAAGTGCATGTATTCTTTAAAGCCGTCTAACTTGTCTAGCTTTGACATAATCAAATAGATTGGCAATGCTGAAGACGTTTTAGAGTTGATGGTACTCAAGCGCGCCAATAACGACGAAATGGTGTACTCTTTTTGCTCTGGCTCAGAGACGATCATGAACTCGAAATCGGTGAAGAATAGACACCCAGAAAATGGCTTTCGAGGTCGATGATGAATAACTTCTTCAATGAACGTATTCCATAAAGAAGCATCACTGCTTGATACTTCCTGGAACACTAAGCGTTGGTCTGGTTTGATGTACACAGCGCTGTCAGATTCGTACCATTCAAAAAAGTCATTCTTAGCGGTTCTAGTGCGATCCATCGGTTTAATTGCACTAGAATTAAATAAAAATTGACGTCGCCCTGACCCTTTATTACCAAGCATCAGGTAAATTGGTTTCTTGCCTGAGTTAGCAAGAAGAGGCTGGATAACCATAGAAAGTGCTTCTTCCTCGGTTTCCAAATGTTGAGCTTTAGCGTTGTTCTTTTTCTTCAACCATAATGTGAATTGAAAAGTGACGTAAACAATGGCGATAGCACCAAGGGTCAGCCAAAGATAAAGTTGATCGATTTCGTCAAGAAAAAGCAGATAAATAGTGGTGATAATTGCAACCACTAAAAACATCAATATAGTAGAAATCACCACTGGATTTCTAAACAGTTTTTGTTTGAACATAAGCCTAAAACTTCTTTAATTGTATTGTTATTTATTGTCAGTTTTTTCAGCTTGTAGCTGACTCAATTTATATAGGTAGATGTTCAGTAAAAGGGTTGCGCGGTCAATTTCCTTTTGCTGTGAATACTTTTCAGCGTATTCAATACGACCTAAAAGCGGGAATAACGAGTTACTGTATTCGTACGCCTTTTCAGAGTTCTTATCTACATTCTGTCTAGCTACGTTGGCAAACACCGTTCTTGCGTCTGAGAATCGCTTATAAACATCCATAAACTGGTCTTCTAAATGGGCGCTCTGTGTCAAAAAGTTTTGACGTAGCTGCTGTGCAGAAGACGAATCCGGATAGATTGCGATTAATTCATTGGTCAAGCTATCGAGCTCGCTGACGTTACTTACTTTTGCCGAGTCTAAAAACCAGTTATTCATCATAATATCGACACGATTAATGGCCTGCGTTTTCAATGACTGAGCATATTTTTTATTTTCGTAATCTAACGAGGCGACCAAATTTACAAGTTCATTAAGTGAAGCTTGATTAATTTTTTGCTCCAATGTTCGATAACGTTGTTGCTCGTACATGAAATGTGAACATATCGCAGTAACAATCAAACCAATAACGAAGTAGATCATAAATCGACCAGACTTTGCCGGTGATGCTTTCTCTTGGCTATTTAGGTTGGGTGATGACACCGGTGAGGGAGAGGGAGACACATTCACTTTAATTTCAGGTGCCTTCTGCGTTGCTGCAGGAGCGCTAGTGTTGGCTTGTTTTTTCTCGCGTAACTCAGCCGCAATTTGTTGTTCTTTTATCTGCTCAATCCATTGATTCAAAATACGGCGAATGCGACCTAATGACGGCGCTTCAATACCGTAATGAAGACGAAGCTCTTCCTCAATCCTCAAGCATAATTGATGTGCTGCCTCTATCAATGGAAGCTCTTCTGGTAACGCCCGATGCTTATTAATTCGTTTTTCAGTATGCTCTACCATCCATTCAATAGCGCTCATTCGTGCCTTTGACTTTGAATGCTCTGGATACGCGTTGAACCAATATACGACACACACATCAAGTATTGAGTTTAACCCTTCAACAAGGCCTCTTAAGCCGTCGTTATAGGTTGACGCAACGGTAAAGTAACAGCAACAACGTAGGTCTTTCGCTTGGGTACTCAAGATCTTTTTTGAGAGTGTTTGAACCGTTTTCCACGAGACTCTCCCTGTGACTTTATTCAGGTTGTTTATTTGACGTTTAATTTCGTCAAAATCCTCAGAACCATTAGGATTAGAGCCGCTTGGGTTATTTTCATCGATTGGTCTTCGAGCGAAGTCGGTAAAAAACATAAGGAAAGTTCCAACTGATCATATAGAAGTATTAAGTTATATAGGATTTCACTACTGTTATATTAAATTATAAGCAGTGCACATCTGCCGCAATTCTATAGACAAAATAAGCGGATTAGATAATAAAAATTCATTAAAAGAAATTAAATTACTTTTAGTGTGATCTTTGTTCATAATATTAATATCAATAGTTAAGTCTATTTATAAGAAGAAACTTATATATGAAGATAAGAACGTTGATTAAAAAGTAACTAAATTGTTATCGGAGATTACGTTTTGTTCAATTATCAATCAAATTCTGTTACTTCTATTTAAATAGAAAGATTTACTGTCTCGTCACTTAATCTGTAGTCGGTTCTTTAGTTTTTGTTTGTAGGTAAAACAACCAACCTGATAGTTGAAATGTATTAAATTATAGGTGTTTTTTTAGGCTTATTGAAAAAGAGAATATAATTGATATCTTTCGCCTCTAAGTAGAATATCGGTTTTCCTAGAGGGACGAAATGCTAAAACCAAGTCAAATTGGGCTGATTTCAGCCATGTGTCTATTTTCTTCTGTTGCAATGGCAAAAGGGGAGCGATATGGACTCTCTACCAGTATGTTGACTATCGATAGCATTAAATACGATGAAGGTAAAAGTGGTGAGCAGGATACGCTTAGGTTCGGCTTGGTTCATACTCGTCCTATTGATGAAAACAATAACCGTTGGCGTTGGTGGTTAGGGCTAAACTATCTAGCAGAAGATATTGAAGCGCCAGCAAACGGCTTATATCAAGAAGCGACGAACTATGAACTTCGTGTTGTTCCTCAATATGCGTTGACTTCTTGGAGTGTTTTCACGCCATACGTTGGTGCGGGCTTGTCTGTCGGTTACTCGCAATATTCTAATCGCTGGCAAGTAGACCAAGAGGGCTATCGTTATGAGAGTGTTGAAGACATCGACCAGTTTGAGTTAGGTGCGGTTGTGACCCTTGGTACTGCTATAAAGTTAGGCAGTAATCCTGACGCCCATATACAAATTATCCCGCAGGCCTCTTATATCCTTCCGGTTGTAAATGATGGAATTGGTGGGCTTGAACTATCAGTTTCTTTGCTCTTTTGAGGTTCGTAAATGTACTCAAATCAGCTAGTTTTATTTATCTCAAAGTGTCCAGAGGAATACACCGGTGCAAAGCATATTGAAATGCCTGAAAGTGGTGGTTCGATAGGTCGTTCCCCAAGCTGTAGCGTGTCTTTAGCCGATCACAACCGCTTTATATCGGGCACTCATTGTTTGCTCAGCGTGTATGGAGATACCTACTATATAAGTGACGTATCAACTAACGGCACAATGGTAAATGGGAATAAAATACTAAAAAATCAACCCGTTGCGATAGTTGATGGCGACATCATTTCTTTAGGGCAATATGAGATTGGTGTTTCTCTTGAGCACGTTACCTCAACACTAGACATCGCCGCTGATATTGCTCCTGAGCGAGTATCTAGCGATCCTCTGGTTAGTCTAGGAGATGCGGTTGTCGAAGAGGAAGAAAAAGTCGGTGCCTTAGAAGATTTGTTTATGGAGACTAAACAGGATGACATTGATTGTCATGATCCTGTTGCTCACCTTAACTTTTCGATGCAGCGAGATGACGATTATTTAATTCGTGATAATGAGCGTACAGAATCTGAACAACCTAGAACCGTGGAAAGCACACGTCAGGTGGTCGATGACAGTTTCAGTATATATTCCGAATTCGATCAGCCAAGCCTAATCCCTGAAGACTGGATGGCTGCGGAAACCAAGAGTAACGCATCGGTCAATGATGCATTAGCGCCAGAAAGCGGTAAGGCACATAGAGCCGATATTGCCTCAGCTGAGGTGATGCAACCTGGCACGGTAGCCCCAGATAGCACGATTCAAAGACAACATCGTACGCATAATGTTACTGAGATGGTCGTAGAACAGGCTAACACAGGGTCAAAATGGGAAGAGATGACCCAATCTTTTACGCCTTCTCCTAACACTAATCAGCAACTTCAAATACCTACGGCAGAGCACGCGATAAACAGTACGACGAAAGCACAAGTCGATACTGATGCGGCCGTTTGCTCTCAAGATATAGCGCAAGCGTTTTTTGATGGTTTGGGTATTCGAAGCCCAGAGTTGATGACAAACGAGGCGCAGTTATTCAAGCAAATGGGCACTTGCTTGCGTTTATGTATTGATAACCTACAGAAAGAGTTGCACGAAGTGGAATCGTTAAAAGATGAGCAGAGTGCGAGTGAGGCTAACTCGAACATTGCAGAGCTAATGCTTACTTTGAATAGTCAGCAATTACTGGCTCCAAATGAACTGGTTGAACAAATGCTCGATGAGCTGAACGACCACCAAGTTATGTTTAACAAAGCACTGAATGAGCTCATTTTAGAACAGTCAGAAACGAACGATCCCGTAGCATTTGCTAACAGGGTCGCTAGCCAGTCTTTGTTCTCAACTAAGTCAAAGCTGTGGGCCGAATACCTAGATTTCTACACTAATAATCGTCGCCTGCTTAATGAAACATCCTTAAAAGGGCTGATTAAGAAAAACTATAACAAAGTGATTAAGGGAAACCATGCGTAGTATCGCCGTATTACTCGGATTTGCCATGTTGTCCGGTTGTTCCATGTGGGATCAATTTAAAGAGTCCACTGGTATCACACCAGAAACTTCGTCGATTGAATTGGTTATTGAGGCATCACCTGTACTCAATGTGAGAAATGGGGGCCAGTCATCTCCAGTTATTCTCCGTCTTCACGAATTAAGTTCGCCAGTATTGTTCCGAAGCTTAGATTTCTTTGCCTTGTTTGAGAGCGATAAAGCGTCGTTGGGTGATGAGTACATCAAACGTTACGAATATCAAATACAGCCAGGTGGAAAAGTTCATGAAATGCTAACGCTAGACCCTGACACTCGTGCCGTCGGTTTTTCAGTGGCTTTTCGTGATATTGATGGTTCGTCATGGCGAAAAGTGGAAGTTATTGAAGAGAAGAGCGAGTACTACATCAAGCTCAAGTTAGAGGGCAGTGAGTTAATTTCTGATAACACTCGCGGCATTGAACAGGTTTACTTTTAAGGGATAGAAACATGTCTTTATACAATCCAGTTGTTTGGCAAGATGGAATGTTCATGAAGCCGCAGCATTTTCAACAACTCGATCGTTCGCAAAGTAAACTATCGAGCCTACTGAGTGCCAATGCATCGCCTTTGCATTGGGGAATTAAACGTTTAGAAATCAACTCTCAGTTACTAGCACTGGGTAAAATCGGTATTACTCGTGCTGAAGGTATTTTACAAGACCGGACACCATTTGAGCTTCCGTTGCTTGCTGAGCTGCCTGAAGTGAAAGATGTAGATCCTTCGATTGCCGATAAAGTCGTTTATTTGTGCTGTCCGTTACCATCGGAACGTTCTGAGTTGTTTGGTACCAAAAAAGACGGTGCGCGCTATACGATGGAATCTCAAGAAGCGGTTGACGCTTGTTATGATTCGGAAGACATGGCAAATATCGTCGTCGGTAAGCTTAACTTTTGCTTAATGTACGATCATGAAGATAAGAGTGCTTACACGTCTATTCCGATCTTAAAGATCTCAGAAGTGAAGCCTGATGGCAGCGTGATCTTAGATGATAGTTTCATTCCTACCTGTATCGATATTCATGCGTCGACAGTACTGAGTAAATTTGCGACCGAGTTTGCTTCTATGTTGAAGCATCGCGCGGAATCGATAGTCCAGCGATTAGGGGTGGTGGATCAACAAGGTGTATCATCGGTTTCTGACTTTATGCTATTGCAAGCGCTCAACCGATACGAACCCTTGTTTTGGCATTTCGCCAGCACAGAAGCTGTGCATCCTGAGTCTTTGTATCGAATTCTTCTTCAGGCAGAGGGTGAGCTTTCGACGCTGTGCTCAACGGCACGCCGACCTATTGAGTTTACGAAGTACAATCATGGTGATCTTACTAGCTGTCTTTCTCGCGTCCTAGACAGTGCGAAAATGACATTGAGCGTGATGTCTGAGCAAAGAGCAATTCCACTGACCTTAAAAGATCAGAACTATGGCATCAGAACGGCAGCAATCCCTGACAATAAGATCATTGATACGACAACCTTTATCCTCGCAGTTAAAGCCGACGTGACCTTGGATGTTCTGCATACCCAGTTTGTCAGCCAAACGAAGATCGGTTCTATCGATAACATACGTGACTTGATTAACCTTCAACTGCCTGGGATTGAGATTAAACCAATGCCAGTTGTGCCACGCGCGCTGCCGTATCACGCTGGCTACACCTATTTCGAGCTCGATAAAACGGGCGAAGAGTGGATGGCATTGAAGAACACTGCTGCGATTGCGATTCACGTTGCGGGCGATTTCGCTAACTTATCATTGCAACTTTGGGCCGTTCGTCTATGAGTTACGCAGAAACCGACGTCACCGTAGTCTTATTCCAACCAGAGCCTGGCAAACCAATGGAGGTAATGCCAGCGCCTGACTTGTCGAGAAACATCGCAGTACAAGATCTATCTATCGACAACATGGGTATTAACCCGCTAGTGGACCAGTTCTCATGGTTGATCGCCAGTCTGTCTTGTATGTCTTCGATCCCTTGGCTTGATGACCCGATGCCATTTCGTGAACAAGTGGCACGTGAGATTCGAAAAGGTGAACGAAAACTTAATGAAATGGAGCTCGATCGTGCTTCGGTTCTTGTTATTCGTTACTGCTTGTGTGCGGCGATTGATGAATCTGTTTGTCGACAAGAGTGGGGGGCAAATAGTCACTGGAGCCAGAACAGCTTACTGTCTGAATTCCACAACGAAACATCTGGTGGTGACAAGTTTTTCGTTATTCTCGACCGCTTAAAAGCCGACCCTCGCAAATACCGTCACGTTATAGAGTTTCTCTATTTATTGCTTCAACTTGGTTTCCAAGGCAAGTACGGCCGTGAAGAGCGTGGCAACGAAAAGTTAGCGGAAATTGGCAGCACCATTTATCGATTAGTGCGAGATGACCGCCTAGCAGAACAAGAAAAAGTTTCTTTAATCAACCTTAAAGCTAAATATCTAAAGAAGCCGTTAAAAAGGGTAATTTCACCCAAGCTGATCTTAAGTCTTAGTGCGATGACGTTTGCGCTTATGTATGCGGCAACCTACATCGTCATAGACTTAAAATTTCAGCAACTGCTTGAAATGTATAGATAACCAGAGATCTAAAATGAGATCTTCTGCCAGTTTTAGGGCTTATTGTGAATATCACTGGTCTTTTAGTGAAATTCACTAGTCATTTAGAGAGGTTGCAGTTTGCGATCTCTTTTATCATTCAATCAATAAAATTCAAATGGATTGGTTATGGGCGTAACAGTTGGTGCGAATGGACTTTCGATAGTTCATAAAGGCTCAGGTGGTGAAGCGAATGCAACGCTCCCAGATGTTTGTTTAACTAAGGTCGGCAAGCCAGTCGTCCCTATCCCTTATGGCAACAATGCTAAATCAGCAGACCTTGCTGGTGGGACTACGACAGTCTCTATGGATGGCGGTAACAGTGTCGCTATCAAGGGCAGTACGTTCTCAAAAAGTACCGGCGATGCGGGCGGTGACAGAAAAGGCGTTTCCTCTGGCACGATAGAAGCTGAAGCAAAATTCATTTCAGCCTCACCAACGGTTAAATTTGAAGGTAAGGGCGTATGTCGCCTGTCCGATCAAATGACCATGAACAAAGCCAACACTATGTGTTTGGGTGGCGCACAAAACCCATCGGTTTCTGTTACGGAAGATCAGGAAGGGACGTACACGGTTGATTTGTACCTCTCTTACTCAGACGGCGAACCCGTTCAAGGCGCAACTTACACTCTCACAGATCAATCTGGCGCCGTATTTGAAGGAACATTAGACAACAACGGTAAAGCATCGGTTGGTGGTGTTGCTCCGGGTGAGTTTGCCATAGAGTATGGTGAGGACAGTCGCGATTTTATGCCAAATGTTCCAACCAAGACTAACCCGAACTTTGATCCAAGTGCAAACGCGCAGCTAATTATTGAAGAAGCTAAGCGTGGAGAAGTCGGTTTCTGGGAGAATGCGTGGAAGAGAATGTCTGGTGCTGCAAGCTGGGTTTGGGGCGTCATTCTTGGTGACTTTAACGATGATGCCTCCGTAGAACAGATTATTGCCAATACGGCCCTGACCATGATCCCTGTTGTCGATCAAGCAGCAGATGTCCGCGATTTATCAGCGAACATTATGACGTTGTTGAATGAGGAAGAACGTGAAAAGTCGGAAAACTGGCTAGCTCTTTCATTAACGCTTATCGGTTGTGTCCCGACATTTGGTAGTGCAGTCAAAGGCACTTGTAAAGTTGCGTTAAAAGGCGGTAAAGGAACATCAAAAGATACTTTGCTGGCCGTTTTAAGAGGCATGGGTAAAGGCGATCCAGAAAAATTTTTGCGCACGTTAGATTGGGTGGATTACGCGAAACAAACCAGCCAGATTGTTACCGATGTTCTAAAACCTTGTATTGAAGTGGCAACCGAGTTGGCTTCATACGCAAACAGAATGGGCGCAGATGAGCTCGGTGCGTATTTCTTAAAGTTAGCGGATGAGGTAAAAATCATCGATAAGATGGTGCCGGACAAACTTAAAGAAGCGATGGGCGAGTTTGATAAGCTTTTTGCTCGCATCTTAGGTAAGGGTGAAAAAACATACCCAGCAAAAGTAAAACATAATACCGGCGAGTCTGCTCAGTCAGGAAAGAACTCTGCAAAGGCAAATGAAGAAAAAGATAAAAAGCCTGTTAGGTGTAAGATTTGTAAAAGAGTTGCTGGCAAAAAAGAGGGAGAGTGCGCCGATGCTCTAAGAACAAAAGGGAAGAACAAATAGTGAAAATACAAGAAGCGAACCCTAGCAATACGGTGAAAGAGTTTGAAGGTGATGTATTTCGCCAAACTGACTCTTATAAGTTAGCCAGTGCCGATATTAGAATGTCCCACCCTCTGAACCTTAAGTCAGGCACTCTCGATGCACACCATATAATCAGTGATATGGTTGTTAATAATCTAGCAACCTTTAGAACATTACAAATGCAACGAAAAGGTTGGTCGATGAATCATGGAACCAATCTAGTTTTACTATCATCAGATGAAGAAATTTGTTGTTATTACGAGACTCCTCAACATTCTTCTGGCCATACTGATTCAAGCATTTCGAACTCTTTTTATGGCACTAAAGCGAAGATGCTTAAAGAGTCATCAAAGATAAAAGACAAAGGGCTTAAAAAGTCTATCGATTCTACAATTGGTTACCATAAAGTAGTTGCGATAAAGTTAGCATTGACATTGAACAAATTGAATTGCGACACTGATTACTTAATCTATGTCGATGAGATTGATGACATATCGAAAAAAATACTTGGTTATATTTCGAACTTTAAACTGCTGCTAAAAGGTGATGGAGTTAGGTTTAAGAAAGGAAACATAGGATGTGGTGTATGTAGTAGTAGAGACGCTCACTTTACGCCCGGAGGCTTCAAGTTTTTCAATAAACGGCGGGACATAGCAGAAAAGGATTCGCATACAAGAGAAAGCGAAGGCTTGGTTAAGTCCAACATCACGTATCAAAAAAATAATAAAGAGTACAGTACTTCAGTCAAACACAATATGGTGTATGAAAATTTTTATAAACAAGTTGAACCAAAAGAAGTAGTAAAAAATATGATCTTTGATAGAAGTCGGAATAGGTTAAAGAACGTTAAGGAATTGTAAGTATATGGGTGGTGAAAAACTAGCTACGTTTAGTGAAAACTTATTAGGTAATGATATTTTTGCAAAACCAATTGATGGAAGAGAATTTTTATATTCCATTGACAAATATTTACCAGTTTCAGCTTTAGACGCAATAATCTGGACTGCTGGTGACCATGATCTTGAAGATGTCCCTGATATAATCGATAAAGGTGATCGATTAGTTTCTAGACTGGTAATGGAAGCTATTATGGCGTGGGATCCTTATGGTGTGATATTCCTACCTGCCGAACTGCATTCCACTTGTAGGCAACTAACGGACTTTTTTATCATGTCGGTTAATAATACTATCGATGTTATTAACGAGGAAGACAGTTTTGTGTTTATGGAAGATAAATCCCACATAGGACTACCTCCTAAAGTAGTAGTCTCTGAGCTATATATATCTGAGTCGAAGTACAATGCTATTGAATCACATAAGAAGCATATATTTAGAGTGCAAGGCTCAGATGACACGATTTTCTTTTCTACTGAATTGGTTGATAATGTTTGGGAAATCGCAGAGAAAAATGGCGCAGTAGGTCTCGTGCAAGAGCCATTTGATTTTGATGAAGAGGCACCTGTATTTTAATTATGAAAGAACAATATCATTTACTAACTAAACAAGACCTAGTTAACTTTCCATTCCAGCAAAGCCCTAAACCAATAGTGCCAGTAGAGCCCGATTTACTTTTGGAAATGACCTTTTCTCCAAAGCTATTTATCATCAGTGATATTGCGTCAAAAGTGGAGAAACTGGTCGTACACGGAGTAGAGTGGTTAGACGCTCGAGTGGATTGTTCTCCAAGCCAGCCATCTGATGATGAAATTAAAGTTTACGAAGATTATCGTATGCCTTACATCCATCAAACTTATAAATTGACGGATAAAGAAAAACAATACGGCAAGTTGAACTGGTTAGACATCGAGTCAACGGAGTTTGATTTCTCTAAAATAGAAAATATTCCTTTAGAAGAACGATTAATATTTAAGCTAGAAGAAGACTTTGGCTTAGTTTTCATTCACCAGAGCGTGATTGACCTTCTTAAAAAAGACGTCAAGGACGTTTGGGTAAGGGATGTATAATGATAAGCGCCGAAAGGCGTTTTTTCATTTGGCACCATATTTAAATCAGTAGTTCAAGCGAATGGAACGCTCCGAGATGTTTGTTTAACAAAGGTCGGCAAGCCGAACGTTCTTATCCCTTATGGTAACAATGTTAAATCAACAGGCCTTTCTGGTGGCACTAAGACTATCTCTATGGATGGTGGTAACCGTGTCGCGATTAAAGGCCGTTCGTTCTAAAAAAGCACTGGTGTAAGTTATAGGTTTGAGATGGAAATAGTATACATAAATGAGGACTTTAACGAGGGTGAATCATTATTTACTGCCGTTGATAGTCGGTCATCTTTCTATGATGATAATGATTTCACTCCCACTTCTTGTAAAAGTGAGATTGTGTGGAAAGATGATGATATCTATGAAATTGAAGCATTAGATTTAATCAGAGGTGGTGCTTTTAATGTCACTAAGCCTATTGCTGAACTAATTATGAGTTTCGACCCATACGGCGTTGAAGTTTATCCCGCAAAATTAACCTGTTCCGGAGACGGAGTGTTAACTGAGCGCTACATCATAGCAGTAGAAAACTTAGTAGATGTTGTTGATTATGATAAAAGCATAAAAGTAACTGACGTAACTACTCGTTTTTACTTATCTGATGAAAAGATCAAGGAACTTTCGGATAGCAAGAGGCACGTTTTTAAACCTGTCGGAATGACAAAAACGTTCTTCTCAATCGAGTTGTTTGAAGCGCTTGTCCGATTAGATGAGGAGGGTAAAATAAATACTAGTATCGTTGCCTTTTCATTTGATACATCCGAAGAGACGCCCCGAGTCTAGTGTAAGTAGGTAATTATAATAATGACTAACTACGCAGTTTTATCTAAACAATCTTTGACTGACTTCCCATTCCAGCAAAGCTCTAAGCCAATTGTGCCAGTAGAGCTCGATTTGCTTTTGGAAATGACCTTTTCTCCGAAGTTATTTATCATCAGTGATATTGCATCAGAAGTAGAGAAACTGGTCGTACACGGAGTAGAGTGGTTAGACGCTCGCTTGGATTGTTCTCCAAGTCAGCCATCTGATGATGAAATTAAAGTTTACGAAGATTATCGTATGCCTTACATCCATCAAACTTATAAATTGACGGATAAAGAAAAACAATACGGCAAGTTAAACTGGCTAGACATTGAATCACCAGAGTGTGATTGACCTTCTTAAAAAAGACGTCAAAGACGTTTGGATAAGAGATGTATAGAAAGCGCCGAAAGGCGCTTTTTTCATTCAACACAAGATTTAATCTGTAGATCAAGTAAATGCAACGCTCCCAGATGTTTGTTTAACGAAGGTCGGCAAGCCAGTCGTTCCTATCCCTTATGGCAACAATGCTAAATCAGCAGACCTTGCTGGTGGGACTACGACGGTCTCTATGGATGGCGGTAACAGTGTCGCTATCAAGGGCAGTACGTTCTCAAAAAGTACCGGCGATGCGGGCGGTGACAGAAAAGGCGTTGCCTCAGGCACGATAGAAGCCGAAGCAAAATTCATTTCAGCTTCACCAACGGTTAAATTTGAGGGCAAGGGCGTATGTCGTCTGTCCGATCAAATGACTATGAACAAAGCCAACACCATGTGCTTGGGCGGTGCACAAAACCCATCGGTTTCTGTTACGGAAGATCAGGAAGGGACGTATACGGTTGATTTGTACCTCTCTTACTCAGACGGTGAACCCGTTCAAGGCGCAACATACACTCTCACAGATCAATC
Source organism: Vibrio sp. OPT41 (assembly GCF_015163595.1). Lineage (NCBI taxonomy): Bacteria > Pseudomonadati > Pseudomonadota > Gammaproteobacteria > Vibrionales > Vibrionaceae > Vibrio > Vibrio sp. OPT41. The sequence continues at coordinate 302,911 of NZ_JADDYH010000054.1, forward strand.
TGGCGCGGTGTTTGAAGGAACACTAGACAACAACGGTAAAGCATCGGTTGGTGGCGTTGCTCCGGGGGAGTTTGCTATAGAGTACGGCGAGGACAGCCGCGATTTTATGCCAAATGTCCCAACCAAGACCAATCCAAACTTTAATCCAAGTGCGAACGCGCAGCTAATTATTGAAGAAGCTAAGCGTGGAGAAGTCGGTTTCTGGGAGAATGCGTGGAAGAGAATGTCTGGTGCTGCAAGCTGGGTTTGGGGCGTTATTCTTGGTGACTTTAACGATGATGCCTCCGTAGAACAGATCATTGCCAATACGGCCCTGACCATGATCCCTGTTGTCGATCAAGCAGCAGATGTCCGCGATTTATCAGCGAACATTATGACGTTGTTGAATGAGGAAGAACGTGAAAAGTCGGAAAACTGGCTAGCTCTTTCATTAACGCTTATCGGTTGTGTCCCGACATTTGGTAGTGCAGTCAAAGGCACTTGTAAAGCTGCGTTAAAAGGCGGTAAAGGAACATCAAAAGATACTTTGCTTGCTGTTTTAAGAGGCATGGGTAAAGGCGATCCAGAAAAATTCCTACGCACGTTAGATTGGATGGATTATGCAAAACAGACCAGCCAGATTGTTAGCGATGTTCTAAAACCTTGCATTGAAGTGGCAACTGAGTTGGCTTCATACGCAAACAGAATGGGTGCAGATGAGCTCGGTACGTATTTCTTGAAATTAGCGGATGAGGTAAAAATCATCGATAAGATGGTACCGGATAAGCTTAAAGAAGCGATGGGCGAGTTTGATGACCTTTTTGCTCGAATTTTAGGTAAGAGTGAGAAAACTTACCCAGCAAAAGTAAAACATAATACTGGCGAGTCTGCACAGTCAGGAAAGAGTTCTGCGAAGGCAAATGAGGACAAAGATAAAAAAGACTTTGTCTGTCCCGTTTGTAAGAAAAAACCAGAAAAATGTGATGCTTATTAGGGGTCAATACCATCATGGCTAAAAACTCAACTGCAAAAACACATAGTCTTATAAAAGGTTCAGGCCCTGCTTTAGCAAAAGCAATTAAATCTAAGCACTATAAGTCGGGCTTCAATGAACATTTATGGGCGGATGGACGTTTGAAGGGGGATGACGGACAGTTCGGACTTCAGGCTCACCACATCATAACAACTAAAAACTTAGATACTCCAGAGTGGAAAAAATACAGAGAAGCATATGAGTATGATATAAACACCTGGAAAAATGGGGTAATGTTCCCTTCCAAAACGGATATCGCTTGTCAAGTCAATACACACGTCCATAAGTCTGGCCATGGTGGAGGTTTGGACTTCAAGACCGAGCAAGAACAGTTTTGGGAAACAAGTTCAGATCTTGAAAGTGGTGAACTTACATCAATTCCGGTAACAAAGGTTCCTGACCCCGTAGCATCTAAGTTGCGGCTGGATGATATAAAGTATATAAAGTCAGTTAATCGAGATATTAAAGGTGTAAAAGAAAGTGCAAGAAGAGGCTATTATTGCAAATCAGGGAATAAAAGGCACTTTCAGTCTGATTTAGACGACGTCTCTGAAGACGTTTTAGTGTGTTTAGATAGCTTTTTATATACAATTTCGACTTTTGGTCATGATTACTCTCCGGCAAGTGACATAGGTTGTGCAGGCGAGAGTAATATAGAAAGCAAGAATAAATCAAGAAGCGCATGCCCAAGTAGATCTTCCAAGCTACCGGAAGAAAAACACAATATAAAGAATGTAAAAGGTAAGACTATGAAACCTAGAAAACTTGAGGTTGGAAAATGAGTGAATATTTTTTTGCAAGAGAGTGTGTCAATTCCCCAATTTATTGTTTTCCAGATGAATACATCGATTCCGTGCCCTTAACGAGTTTTACTTACCCTAAAGCACCTGTTCCCTTGATAGTCGAATTTCTTCCACAAGATGATTATGAAATCCCAGATATACTTGAAATGCCAAATTTCTCGATTAAGAAAAATGAATTTTCGAAATTAGATTTTAATAACATTTTTGGGGTTAATTGGGTCGATATTAAACTTCATGATAAAGGCGAACATGATTTTCTTATGCTACAAGTTGTCAACGAGATTAAGTTGATTGATAGATCTGAAAGTAAGATCAAGAGGTACCGAAAGGATTCTAATGGTGATGAGATGATTAGTGGTATTCTTAATCTTATATTAGATGAAAAACTAATTCAGACTATACCAGTAGATAGAAGACAGATAGTGATAGATCCTGGTTGGTTGAAGTGTGTTTTTTTCCATAAAAGTTTAGTTGAAAAAATAAAAAATTCTAAGCTAGTCGGTGTGGAATTTATACCGGCAGACGGCTATTCAGACTTTAGATAGATGAAATTAAATTTAAATGACTTTTATGTAAATAACAATCCTAAAGTAATATGTATATTAAGTTTATTAAAGAAAATTTAAGCAATATTCTACCAGAAAAAAGACCAGGTATGGTTTTTTCTAACCCTGACTTGTTTATTATTTTTGACAATACTATCCGATTCGTAATTTGGGAAGAAATTTTAGAAAAGTTAAATGAATTTTGGTTAGAAGGAAAAGATACTTGGGATAGTCATTTTGATTTTGGTAGTAATCCCGACGATTATGATAGACAGTTTGATGATTATAAAACAATTGAACTTTTACAATTCCCAACCCTGACAGATTTAGAAGTAGAAGAAAAATATGCTTTTGTTTTTAACGAGAATAGTGAATTATATATTAGTGAGAACTTCGTTAAAGACTTGAAGTCAGCTGGATGTGTCGATGTATGGTATGATACCACAGCTCCATATGGCCGTTATTAGACTGCCAGCATTGAAAAGCGTCTCATGGCGCTTTTTCTTTAATACTACGATTGAAGCACCGCTGATGCCTGTTGAATTAAAGAACAAGAATAAAATAAGAACGTCAGAAGTTGTAAATGAGCGATTATTACTTTGCTAGAGAAATTGTTGAAACACCACTTTATGATTTTCCGGATGAATTTTCTTATTCGGTTCCATCCAACGTATTAACATATCCTAATCAGCCAATTCCGCTTGTAAAAAGGTTTGCTCCTACAGAAGATTATTGATGTGTTTTTAATTCCTTCACTAGTAATATCGCCTTATGAGTGTAAGAGAGCAAAGCAAGATAATTACCAAACAATAAAGAGGTATAAGATGGAGTTTTCGGTAATCTCTGAGGACTATATGAGAAGTTCATCGGCATTCCAAAGTGTGGATGACCGAGAGTTTCTATATAGTACAAATAATTTTCACCCAACGAGCTCGGAGAATCCAATAAGATGGGAGGACAAAAACATAACTTCCTCCATGGTCCACCCGATATCGGATAATGGCGACATATGTGTTTCGAAAGAACTTGCAGAACTTGTAATGAGTTTTGACCCTTATGGCGTTGAGTTTTATCCGGCATCCTTATTGACTAAAGACGGAGAAATCACTGAGCGATACATATTAGCTTTAAACAACATTCAAGATGTTGTCGACTTTGAACGAAGCGTTATAGAAGTATCACCAAACAGTGGGAACCTAATCGTCCACCGATTGTTTCTAAGTCCAGAAAAAATATTAAATATCCCTTTCCATAAACGGGTGGTGTATAGGGCTGAAGGAGCTGATACTGCAGTATTTTTTGCTCCAGAAATCTATGATTTGATTAGTAATGATTCAAGGTTTTCTCTAGTTAGGAAAATGAAGAAGAATACATCTACGCGTGCACCTAAGTTTTAGGGAAAAATAATGAAAGAAGACTATATTATTTTAACAAAGCAAAGCTTAACTAACTTCCCATTCCAACAAAGCCCTAAGCCAATAGTGCCAGTAGAGCCAGATTTGCTTTTGGAAATGACCTTTTCTCCAAAGCTATTTATCATCAGTGATATTGCGTCAAAAGTGGAGAAACTGGTCGTACACGGAGTAGAGTGGTTAGACGCTCGCGTGGATTGTTCTCCAAGCCAGCCAGCTGATGATGAAATTAAAGTTTACGAAGATTATCGTATGCCTTATATCCATCAAACTTATAAATTGACGGACAAAGAAAAACAATACGGTAAGTTGAACTGGTTAGACATTGAATCAACAGAGTTTGATTTTTCTAAATTAGAAAATATCCCCTTAGAAGAACGATTAATATTTAAACTAGAAGAAGATTTTGGTTTAGTTTTCATTCACCAAAGTGTGATTGACCTTCTTAAAAAAGACGTCAAAGACGTTTGGATAAGAGATGTATAATAAGCGCCGAAAGGCGCTTTTTTCATATCAGCGAGATTAAAAAAAGAGTTGAGAAAAAATATTACTGTAAAAAAGAGTTTACTGAGGACTTAGATGATGCTGCGGAAGATATAGTGGATAAACTAAACAGCTTTCATTGGACTCTGTCCAGGTTTGGTAAAGACTATGCTCCGGCTCAAAAATTGGATGCGGAGGTGGTAACGTTGAATGCGACAAAAAAAGTAGAGAAGCGTGTCCTCATAGGCTTAATGTTACTGGAACTAGGCACACTATTCGGAATAAACTAGGCAGGATCATGAGTGATTATTTCTTCGTAAAAGAAAATCAAATTACACCAATTTATGCAGTTCCTGAGGAATATGAAGAAGCAGCATACAGTACAAGATTTACCTTTCCATGTAAACCCGTACCTGTTTTAGCAAAATACAAACCAGACGAACAGTATAGAATACCAGATGTTATTATAGAGCCTGAATTTGCTATATCTAAGGATATATATAATAGCTTGAAAGTTGAACAGTTATATGGTTCTAACTGGATACATATCAAATTAATTGATAGAGGTGAACATGATTTCATGATGTTACAGTTAGCAAATGAACTAGATGTCATCTGTCATGAACAGAGTGACTTTAAAAGGTTCAAACGAGGAAATATATCAGGAATGAAAAAAGTCGTTATTGATCCTCAGAAAATTTCACCGATTCCGCTTCAAAAAAGGCTATTTTTTAGAGATTCAGCTTGGGGGTTTCACACATTCTTTCATAAAAGTATAGTAAAAGAAATTGAATCAAAAACTCCAAATGGCGTTGAATTTGTACCAATAGAGCACTTTAATGAAGCGTGGGCTGGTTGACATGTATATCAAGTTTAATAAAGAAAATATTAGTAAATTATTACCTGAAAAAAGACCAGGTATGATTTTTTCTAACCCTGATTTGTTTATTATTTTTGAAAATAATATTCGATTTGTAATTTGGGAAGAGATTTTAGAAAAGTTGAATCAATTTTGGCTAGAAGGGAAAGATGCTTGGGATAGTGATTTCGATTTTGGTAGCCATCCTGATGATTATGATAGACAGTTTGATGATTATAAAACAATTGAACTTTTACAATTTCCAACCCTATCTGATTTAGACATAGAAGAAAAGTATGCTTTTGTTTTTAACGAGAACAATGAATTATATATTAATGATAATTTCGTTAAAGACTTGAAGTCAGCTGGATGTGTCGACGTTTGGTATGATACAACAGCTCCGTTTGGGCGTTATTAGAATAATTGCTTTTCCTTAACTGTAGAAGTGATGCAGGTGAGCCAAAAACGAACGTAAAACAAAGAATTAAGAGTATGTTCTGTGATTCCATCGCAAAAATTACAACTAACTTTTCCAATCTTTTGACGATAAAGTTGGCAGTGAACACGCTTATCAAAGATAAGTTATTGCTTTTATTATTTAAAAATAAAGTATATTCTCATCCTTTTTTTAGATGGTAAGTGTTGAATAATTATACAGTGGTTAGGTAAATGAATAAAATAACTAAACTCGCTTTGGCTTTGTCCGTATTGACATCTATTGTTGGGTGTCAACTGGTGTCAAATACGCCGATGCAATCGACAGCAACGAAGGAAATAATTGAAAAAGCAAAGGCAGAGTTTGATGGACAACGTTTTTATAAGTTGAATGAATATGATGAAGAAATCAACGTTTCAGATGACGGGGTCATTACCTTCAAGTCTTACTTACCACGCAGCGGCGGCTATGAATGGGTACCAATTGTGATACGCGATACTAGTTTTCGTGTTTCTTGCGATTATTTCAGTGAATATGTTGAAGCTGGAATGGTTGTTCAGGTTCAGTTTGTAGGTAAACGCGGGCGCATTGAAAATTACGACAAGCAACGTTGTGAAGAGTACGGTGAGCCAACATGGCAATAAGATCTATGGATAATTAAAGCGCCGACAGGCGCTTTTTATTTACGTTTTAGTTAACCGTTAGAAAAGATGTAGACCAATCTTCGGAAGATTAGGCAAGCAATGCGTAGTATCTGGTCACAAGTTGGTATGAACTTGCCTTTTAGAAAACGCTAATAAAATCGCTAAACAGCTACATGCTAATAGAACGACACCTAAGTTTTGTGCTGTTCCAGCCATCGCTAATCCCGTCCCGATCATGATGTAGTACATGAGCCCAAATAAAGCGCCTGCGCTACCTACCTGTTGTTTATAATCAACGAGTGCGTCACTGAGTATATTGGGTATCGCAATCCCATAAGACATGACGACTAACACCATTGGAGCAACAAACCAGATTGATTGGCTCAGAATCAACACACCGACTGATCCCAAACTAAGCAATACTGCTGAGAGCCAAAGTAGTTGGCTTTTTCGAACATTTTTAGACACTAGGGATTTGTTTAAATAACTCCCAAGCAGAGTGCCTAACCCCAGTACCATGCCACTGTATCCAAATTGTTCGGAGTTATACCCAAGTGCTGAGAAAGTAAATGCGCCAAGCTGGTAATAAGAAAATAGAGCAATGTTATACAAAGCAACCAATAATCCTGAGCGCCAAATTCGCGCGTCTCTTACCATTTCCCAGCTAAGTTGATGCAACCGTACTGGTGTCTGTTCCTTCTGTGTTTCAGGAAGCTTAATAACGTTATAAGCGAGCAATACTAACGCGATTAAAAACAAGGCAAAAAACACATAACGGTATCCACCAAGCGCTGTAAGCTGCCCGCCTAATAGCATGCCAACTACCGGGCTGATTGATATACCCATCCCCATTAAGCTAAAGACTTTACTCAGTTCTTGACCGTCAAACGCGTCACGAAGCATGGTCTGTGTGACAACGGATCCTACCGCGATACCAAATGCGCTTAGGGCTCGCGCGGTCATGACAACAGCAAAGCTTTCGGTTTGAGTTGCGAGTAAAGATGCGCAACCATAGATAAAGAGCCCAATAAGCATGGTGGGCCTTCTTCCCAGTTTATCTGCGAGAACTCCCCAAACTACAACGCCAATGGCAAAAGCTAGGAAGTAAATCGACAATGTTTGGGCTGCTTGTGCGTGGTTTACATCAAATGAAAGAGCGATTGAGCTCAGCGCTGGGCTATAAATAGTTTCTACAATTTGCGGAAACATCAACATAACCAGCATGAGCCATAAAGAGGGCTTAGTATTCATATTGTTCCCCATCGTTAATGAAGTTGGCGGGCAGTATAAATGAGGCTATGATTGATCTAATAACAACATAAAAACCAAATACATCAACATTCGGACAAAATGGCGCTTATTAACGAAAAAACACAATTTGATGCAGACAAAATTTCTACTTGTGTAGTGGGAATTGCTGCGGATATTGGCAAGCACGACTCAGGTATGCATATGCACAAGAAAGGGCAGTTATTGTACGCACCTCAAGGTTGTATGAGTTTTGCTCTGGAAGACTCGATTTGTATTTTGCCACCGACAAAGGCGGTTTGGATCCCACCTAATACGCCGCATCGCGCACTAATGACGAATGTGGTGGCGTACCGATCTTTGTATTTTGATTGTGAGGAGTTTGCCTGTCCGAGTAAGATCACGATGATAGAAGTGAATAATTTACTCCAAGCTCTTATTGATAAAATGTCATTTTGGGAGTGGGATAAGCCTAGCAGCGAGATGGTAAATACGACGGCGCTTTTTTGGGAGGAGTTTTATGCTGCGAAACGTTATTCGTTTCAGTTGCCTTTGCCATCGCATCGGCGCTTAACAACGTTTCGTCGAGAGTTGGTTGAACCTTCATTTCTAGCTCCTTCGCTTACTGCTCTTGCAAGCAAAGTTGGGGCAAGCACCAAGACGGTAACACGATTATTTAAGTCGGAAACGGGAATGAATTATCAAGATTGGCGGCAACAGTGGAGGCTTTTAAAGGCAGTTGAATTGTTATCAACGGGCATGCCAGTCAGCGCAGCTGCCGATTGGCTGGAGTTTTCGTCAGACAGTGCTTTTATTGCATTTTTCAAAAAGCAAACTGGACAAACACCTCTGACGTTTATGAAAACCAAGCCTTAAGCGTCAAAATGCTCACACTCTTTCTAGAACAAACCCCAGGTTCGCAGGCTCAGCCTATAAAACATACATAGACAGGTACCAACATGCAGGTTACTTGTCTTTACTCTGCAGTTTGCGAAAGTATTGCGTGGTAAAATCAACAAAGGCTCGGATGCGTTTTGGTTGATGTCGGTCGTGATGATAAAGGAGTGAAAATTCCACACTCGGAATGCTCCAGTCGGTAAACACTTCTTTTAGCTTGCCTGTCTGGAGTTCTTGTTGGCAATAAAGTGTTGGCACACGGATGATGCCATTTCCCGCCAAGGCTGCTTTTATCATTACTCTGCCGCTCTTACATCGTAACTGTCCACGTATCTGGTGTTCAGTTGACTGCTTTGTATTCGTGTTCTCAAATGCCCACCGTGTCACACTACCTGTCAAACAAACGTGTTTTTCTAAGTCCTTTGGATGCGAAGGATAGCCATATGTTTCTAAATAGTTTGGGCTTGCGTATGTCCCCATTTCCACATCGATCAGTTTGCGAGCGATAAAGTTGGAGTCGTCTAACTTTCCCATTCGAAAAGCGATATCGAATTCATCCGCGATTAAATCGACACGATGGCTACTAAAATCTAAGTTAAGGCTCACTTGTGGGTGTTGGATTAGAAATTGAGCAACGATATCTGCGACAACGTCTTCTCCTAAATAGCCCCCCACACAGTTGATACGAATGTCACCTCTTAAGTCTTCTACATCATCAACCACTGCCATAACAGCTTGATCAATATTGTGAAGGGCAGTTTCACACTGTTTATACAGAACCTTGCCTGCTTCGGTGAGGTTCAGTGTTCGAGTGGTCCTTTGTAGCAAAGTGACACCAATCTGTTGTTCCAGATTTGTTATTTGACGTGAAACGTGTGAGCGAGAAACGCCAAGTTGCTCTGCTGCTTTCGTGAAGTTTCCTAGTTGAGCGATTAGGACGAAAGAGCGAATATCCGCAAGGTTGATGTGTGTTTGCATGATGACTTCTTCATAATTCAAAAAAGTATTGTTGCAGTATAACAACAGTGTTTCAACTAGGGCGGCATATATCAACAAACAAAGTTTTCTTAAACTTACCGCCACTGATGTAAACCGTTCGATTAAGGATTCAAAATGAAAAAGTTAATTGTTATTACAGGCGCTAGTTCAGGCATTGGTGAAGCGATTGCACGTCACTTCAGTGACCAGGGCCATGCTCTTCTTTTGTTAGCAAGACGTGTAGAACGTTTGGAAGCATTAAACTTACCAAATACGCTTTGTGAAAAGGTAGATGTGACCGACAAAGCTTCTTTCGAGGCTGCAATAGAGAAAGCTGAAGCGTTGTATGGTCCGGTAGATGCACTTGTAAATAACGCAGGCGTTATGCTTCTCGGTCAGATAGATACTCAGGAAGCATCGGAGTGGAAGCGCATGTTTGATGTGAACGTAATTGGCTTGCTCAATGGCATGCAGTCCGTCCTAGCACCGATGAAAGCACGTAACAGTGGTACGATCATTAACATCAGCTCTATTGCGGGCAAGAAAACATTCCCTGATCATGCTGCTTATTGCGGTACCAAATTTGCGGTTCATGCTATTTCTGAAAACGTACGTGAAGAAGTTGCGTCATCAAATGTTCGCGTTACCACGATTGCACCTGGTGCAGTGGAAACGGAATTACTTTCACATACAACGTCTCAAGATATTAAAGATGGTTATGACGCCTGGAAGGTGGATATGGGCGGTGTGTTGGCCGCAGACGACATCGCACGCGCAGTGCTGTTTGCTTATCAGCAACCGCAAGGTGTATGTGTTCGTGAAATTGCTTTGGCACCGACAAAACAACAACCTTAACATTGAGTTACGGCGATTTTAGGTCACTAAAGCCGTAAAACTTTGCATATCGATTCGTGATTGAGATGGCATCTTTAAACTAAGTTGCGTGAAAATTTAGGTCATCCATTTAAATCCGGACACTAAGTGTGTTATTGCTTATACCCAAGTTACTCAAGGTGAGAAAAAACTTTGAGTAATTTGGGTTTTTATTTGGTCTCAACTTTAGGTAGCGGAATTTATTTAGGTCGAAGGCGATAGTTGTGAAGAAAGGAGAGTGTGACGTAAAACAAAATGAAGCAATATCCGTCTCTTAATGAGAATTGATTTCATCAACGTCACAAGCCGTTACAATTATCCGTTAGGTATTATACTTTGTGGGTGGTTAATATTTAACCAAACAAGGAGGTGTGTATGAAACGATTCGCAAACATACTTTTTGCAACACAAGGATTGCCAGGCCATAGTGACGCCCTCGAACAAGCGATGAGGATTGCATCTAGCAACAAAGTGCCTGTCTCAGGGCTAATAGCGTGTCCTGATTTCCCAACAGACATGATCCAGTATCAGCAAAGTTATGAGCAATCGCTGCAAGACTCCCTCAAACAAAGTATTCACGAATACAGACAGAAGCTGGGACTCTCTGAAGAGGATCTCGCATTTCCTCTTACTGTGAAAAGCAGTGAAAAGCCCGCTGTCTGTATTATTCAAGAAGCATTAGCTGATAACAAAGATCTCATCATCAAAGAAGCTGAACCGCTCGGTGAAGGTGCTGAGGGTTTCAAAGCTATTGATATGACTCTGTTACGAAAATGCCCTTGTCCGCTTTGGTTGCACCGACCAATTGATAAGCCAAGAGATAAACGCCGTGTTGCTGTGGCTATCGACCCATTAACGGCAAGCGATGAACAGCACTCATTAGCCGTGCGTTTACTCGAATTATCGCGTTCGATAGCCGACACCTGCGATAGTCGTTTACACGCGATTTCTTGCTGGGAGTATTACTTAGAAAACTACCTTAATGGTAACGCTTGGATTCAAGTCGATGATGCTGAGTTGAAACATGAACTCGATAAGGCAAAAGCCGATCATAAACAAGCTCTGCAACAGCTGTTGGAGGAGTCTGGGATTACAGGTGAAATTGTGATTCACCACCTGCATGGAAAACCCGACGAAAAGATTCCAGATTACGTAGAGAGTATTGAGGTAGACGTGCTGGTAATGGGAACCTTAGCGAGAACTGGTATATCTGGCTATGTCATTGGTAATACGGCTGAAAATATTTTGCAATCGATTAACTGTAGTTTGGTCGCTCTTAAGCCCGATGGTTTTGTCTCACCGATTCAGTAATTGGGGTGTAACAAAGTTGGGTTTAAGTGATGTTTTAGGTAAAGGAGGGAGATGGATCTCTAGAACATGGAATTATCAATGTATCAATAAGTTATCAGAGGAGAGTGACATGAAAAACCTATGCCCGAAATGCCACACAGAAATGATAGAACGTTCGAATGTTTATATTTGTCCGAGAAATGATATCGGTGACTGCACCTACGATGCATTCGAGTTAGCTGATGACGATAATCCATATACATTCAGCCAAGAACACGTAAGTAGTGACCTACGTTCTTATGCCGTAGCAGACAGCAAATAGCGGTTTGTATCGGCGTTCCTCTAAGTAGCACTCAGTGATTACTGTTTGCTACTTTTCCCTTGGTTTCATGATCGTTTTTGAAGCGCTTGGGCTAAAACAATACAGTGGAGTTTGTCATTTGCGCCGGATAGGGCGTATCTTCTTATAATAACGAATGGGCTGCGATGTTGAATAACATAACGGGTAAAGAAAACCTACCGAAAAACCTAGATAATCAGTTGGTCTTACTGATTTTCCCTGCGCTGCCAGTTTTAATCTTCTCTTTTCTCTTCTATATCTATACTCCTGCAGGCGTGAGCTGGAATGCGGAATGGATACCAAGCCTCGATATCAACCTTAGCTTTAGATTAGATGGTCTTTCATTTCTTTTTGCGGGACTGATCAGTGGGATTGGCGCACTGATTCAAATCTACGCTTTGGCTTATTTACGAGAAAGTGATAGCCGGTTTTCCTTTCATTTGTATCTAACCCTATTCATGCTTGCCATGCTAGGGATTGTGATGAGCGATAACATTCTGTTGTTATTTGTTTTCTGGGAACTCACCACCATCACTTCTTACTTACTGATCGGGTTTAATCACGAAAATAAAACGTCTCGGAAAAACGCCTTGCAGTCGCTGATTGTTACCGGTGCTGGTGGACTAGCGTTGCTAGCTGGTCTTATCTTGCTGGGAGCAATGGCTGGGAGTTATGAGCTAAATACCATTATCGAGCAGGCAGACACTATTGCGCAGCATGAATGGTTTATCCCATCTCTAGTGCTCATACTACTCGGTGCATTTACTAAATCTGCGCAATTCCCGTTTCATTTTTGGCTACCTAACGCGATGGCAGCTCCCACTCCGGTCAGTGCGTATTTACACTCGGCAACAATGGTAAAGGCAGGCATTTACCTATTAGCACGTTTATCGCCAGTTTATGCCCACAGCGAGATCTGGTTTTATGCTTTAGTCATCACTGGGAGTATCACGGCCATTTGGTGCACATTTGTCGCATTAAAACAAACTGACTTGAAGCTGATGCTAGCCTACAGCACGAATGTTGCTTTGGGTAAATTAACATTATTACTAGGTATGGGCACAGATTTGGCCGTTAGTGCAGTATTGATGTTTATTCTCGCTCACTCTTTCTATAAAGCTGCGCTGTTTATGGTGGTGGGTAATATCGACAAAGCGACAGGAACACGAGATATTGATCAATTGTACGGTCTGAAGTCAGTTCTCGTCATCAGCATGGTTGCGGGGAGTTTGGCTGCATTGTCTAAAGCGGGGTTCCCGCCGTTGTTAGGTTTTTTGAGCAAAGAATACATGTATAAGTCCGCAGTAGAGCTCAATAATTGGATCGCCTTTGTACTATTAATCGTGAATATACTGATGGTCGCGCTAACCATTATGCTTATTGCGAGACCATTCTTTGCTCGCCGTGCTCTCGTGCCGATTGAAACTAAGCCAGTTGAGACAAAAAAAGCCATGTGGATCTCGCCTTTGCTCTTGGCACTTGGCAGTCTCCTGGTCCCGTTATTCGGTTTAAATTGGTTAGATCGCAATATTATTTTTCCGGGCTCTGATGACATTCTGCCCACAGCAGCTCTTAAAGAGACATCACTATGGCATGGCGTGAATGTACCGTTAGTGTTAAGCGTTATTACGCTAGCGTTGGGGTATGTGGTGTACCGTGTTTATCCTACTGTGTCTGCATTTTTTCAGCGGCTACATCTATTCGTCCCCAAAGCGGAGAATATTTTTGAACGACTATTAGATGGCATGATGACAGTGGCGAAGTGGCAAACGGCGCGGTTACAGCAAAAGAAATTGAGTCGCTATGTCCTATTATTTTTCACGGTACTTGCCGTTGCGTTACTGAGTCAGGTAGCGCTTATTCCTCTGCCTTTGGTTGGCGAACTTTCAAGTGTCACTTTCTATGAGATTGGTATTGCCTTATTGTTGATTGGTGCTGCGCTCGTATGTACGTTGTCCCACGCAAGACTTCTTGCGATTTCTGCGCTTGGTATGATTGGCTTCATGACTACGCTTGTTTTTATGATTTATAGCGCCCCGGACGTTGCGAAGACTTTACTGTTAGTGGAAACATTAATGGTGGTCTTTCTTGCATTGTTAATGCGTCATATGCCGCGTCTAGCCACCGTGCCCAAGCATTCAATAAAACGTAAAGTAGCGAATATTTGCATAGCAGGTGTGATAGGTGTTTCGGTTACTTTACTTTTGTTAGGAATCACGTCTCAGCCGATGGACTCTTCGGTGTCAGATTTCTTTGCAGAAAACAGTGTCCCGGGTGGACATGGGCGAAACATTGTTAACGTTATTCTGGTCGACTTTCGCGCATTTGATACATTGGGAGAAGTTGTCGTCGTTGTTATTGCTGGGATTGCGGCAGTGAGTTTGCTTAAGACAAGAGCGAAAAAGCAAAATCGTATCCAATCATTAATTTTTGCAACCACGGCACACATTGTTTCGGCACTCATGCTCGTATTTTCAGTGTATCTGTTGTTACGTGGTCATAATGAACCGGGTGGTGGCTTTATTGGTGCGTTGATTGCCGTTATTGGTTTATCACTTCTCATGTTCGCGGAATCACCGAAATACGTTCGTTCTAGGTTGTATTTCAAACCGTTTCTCATTGCGTTATCTGGCATCGCATTGAGCTTAGTTTCTGGTGCTTTGAGCTTTGCGTTTGATAAACCGTTTTTGACCGGACTGTGGTGGAAAGACGTGATACCACTAGGGACGCCATTGGTTTTTGATGTTGGTGTTTACCTTGCCGTTATAGGTGGCGTGATGGGTATGCTGCTTCGTATTAATGAGGAGCTAGAGTGATGGAAATAGTCTGGAGTGTTGTCGTTGGAGTATTTGTCGCAGCAGGTGTTTATTTAATGCTTGAAAAGCATATCTTGCGCCTTTTGTTCGGCATCATGTTACTCAGTAGTGCGGTTAACCTTGCTATTTTTACCGCTGGGAGGCTGACGCCCGGAGAACCGCCATTGATTGGCGATAATGCTCTTTTACCACCAGATAGCGCGGCAAATCCTTTACCTCAAGCGCTTATCTTAACTGCGATAGTCATCGGTTTTGGACTACTTATTTTTGCTTTAATGCTGTTCTATCGAGCTTATAAAGACACTGGAACTGCAAACGTCGATGAAATGCAACGTTCTGAGGAGGGTCAATGAGTTCGATTTTGCTTACGTTACCGGTAGTTCTCTCGCTGAGTACGGCGTTGATTATCTTCTTCGTCCGTCGCTCAACAAAAAGTGTTGAGTGGTTGAGCGGTGTAAGTGCGATTTCGAACCTTTTCGTTGCGGGCTTTCTCACAGAAAACATCATAAATAATGGTATTCAAGCCGTTGCTTTTGGTCAGTGGAGTGCGCCATTTGGTATCGTGTTTGTCGCAGATTACCTCAGCGTTGCTATGGTGATGATCACGGCGGTGATTGGTGCGATATGTGTTTTCTACGCGATGGCGGACCTTCACCGAAAGCCCTCCTATAGCAATTACCATGCGTTAATGCACATGTTGCTTGCTGGCGTTTATGGCGCTTTCCTGACTGGAGATATTTTTAATCTGTATGTTTGGTTTGAGGTCATGCTCATTTCATCATTTGGTTTAATGGTGTTAGATGCAACGAAAACTCAAGTTGATGGTGCAGTAAAGTACGTGATGTTGAACCTGATTTCGACGCTGGTATTTTTGCTTGCTATCGGCTTGTTGTATGGCGCAACGGGCACCTTGAACCTGGCCGATCTCTACACCAAAGTAGGGGAAAATGAATTGAGCATCAACATGATGCTGTCCGCGCTATTTTTGTTTGCCTTTTCTATTAAAGCGGCACTCTTTCCTTTATTTGCTTGGTTGCCAGCTTCTTATCACACGTTACCAAGCGGTGTGGTGGCACTGTTTGCCGCGTTGCTTACTAAAGTCGGTGTATACGCGTTGATAAGAGTCTTTACCTTGGTATTTCCGCTCGCCGAGAGTGGTTGGCAACCGACGTTAATTTGGGTCGCAGGGCTAACCATGTTAACGGGCGTTTTAGGAGCGGCTAGCCAATTCGACATTAAGAAAATTCTTTCTTTTCATATTATTAGCCAAATAGGCTATATGATCATGGGGTTGGCTATTTACACTCCCTTAGCTTTAGCCGGTGCCATTTTCTACATTGTTCATCACATCATTGTAAAAGCGAATTTGTTCTTAATAGGTGGATTCATCGAGCGCAAATATGGCTCTAGTCAACTTGAACATTTGGGTGGGGTATACAAAGCTATGCCTTGGTTAGCGTTCTTGTTTCTTGTCCCTGCGTTTTCTCTGGCCGGTTTCCCACCGCTATCGGGTTTCTGGGGAAAGCTATTGGTCATCAAGTCGAGCATACAGGCTGAGTATTACTGGTTAGCAGGTACCGCGTTATTGGTGGGGTTGCTTACTGTCTACTCGATGACGAAAATTTGGAGTGAGGCATTTTGGAAAAAGCCATTTAGAGAGAAGCCAGAACAGACTCTGCAGGCCAAAGTACATTGGTTGTACTGCGTTCCAATTATTGTATTGACAACGTTGACGCTAATCATTGGCTTAGTGGCGGAGCCTTTTTATCAATTTTCCGTTCAAGCTGCAGAACAACTGTTAAATCCGACTGAATACATCAGAGTGGTGTTAGGAGGAAATGCATGATCTATCTATTCCTCAATTTTTTCTTAGCGTTAGCGTGGATGATGCTTAATGGCAGCTATTCGAGTCTGAATTTTGTTGTCGGATTTACGGTCGGCTTTTTTGCTTTAAGGTTGAGTCAACCATTTGGATTGAAAACGAGCTATTTTCAACGTTTTGCATCTGCATTGAAGTTATTGGTGTACTTCGCTTATGAAATGGTTATATCGGTTGCGAAAGTGGTGTGGGACGTTGTGACACCTACTCATTTGAGTCAGCCTGATATCGTTTATGTCCCTCTGGAGGTCGATTCTGATCTAGAAATCACATTACTGGCGAACATGGTTTCTTTAACACCGGGCACGCTTAGTTTGGATGTTACGGCTGATAAAAAGTATCTTATCGTTCATGCCATGTTTGCACCTGAACATGAAGAGGTTATTCGCGGAATTAAAGATGGGTTAGAGCATCGAATTTTGGAGGTGACGCGTGGATAGTTGGCTGCAAATAACGGTCACTTTTGCCTATTCTGGGCTACTACTCAGCTTTGTTATGGCTTTTGCTCGTTTAATTCTAGGACCAACGCTAGCTGATCGAGTGGTGGCGTTAGATCTGATTTCATTTATCACTATCGGATTTATTACGGTTTACACCTTAGACAGCGGTGAGGACGCTCTGTTAGATATCGCCATTACATTAGGTTTGGTTGCATTTCTCGGCACGATCGCATTTGCACGTTTGATCGTTAAAAGAAAGGAGAAAGAATAATGGACGTGTTGATTGGACTATTTTTATGCTTAGGAACATTGTTGACCTTGGTTGCAAGTCTAGGTGTCCTGAGGCTTCCTGATTTGTATACCCGAATGCATGCAGCTACCAAAGCTGGAACTGTCGGAGTGAGCTGCTTGTTATTAGCGGTCGCTTTCTCACTCCCTGAAGTTACCGTGATCTCTAGGGTTATCGGTACGATGTTGTTTATCGTTCTCACTGCGCCAGTCGCCTCCCACCTGCTCGGCAGAGCAATGCGAGAGGTCGGATATAAGATTTGGCGTAATGATTAACCATTAGCGTCGAATAGTACTACGCCCTAGTTGAAATAAACTCGAAGCTGTATTGATGAAGTCGGAAGTAATTGACGGTATATTCAAATGCACGACCATCTTCTAGGTAACCAGTGGACTCAACTTTTAGAATAGGGGAAGCTTCTGATTCATTCAGGTATGAGGCCGTCTCTGCATCTAACAAGTACGGTTTGACAGACTGACTGCTTTTCGCAATTTTCAATCCTTTGCTATTTTCAATGTACTCATATTTAGAACCATTCATTATGGCTATGCTCAAGTCTGGAAATAACATTGCTGGCATATGAGTGACTTCGTAAATTTCAGGCTCATCATTAATACATCTGAGTCTATGTATTTCATATGTATCATCATTGGGCGAGAGATTTAACTGCTTAGCAACCTGCTCATTCGGCTTTTTAAGTTCGAACTTTATGACTTGAGAGCTAGGCGTTTTCCCCTGTTTACTGACTTCCTCGATAAAACCCAGCAAATGTAAGGCATCATGTTGGGCTTTTAGATCGTTTACATAAGTTCCACTACCTCTTGTCCGACTAATTAAATTATTGTCGACCAGAATTTGTAAGCTTTTTCTGATGGTTACGCGGCTTACGGAAAACTCTTCTTGCAAATCACTCTCTTTTGGAAGCATCGATTTAGGTTGTAGTTCCCCATCTTTGATCTTTTTTTCTAATCGTTCCGCAATGTCTATGTATTTGGGTTTCATAATACCTCGCTAAGTCTTGGATCATGATAGCAAGAATGTGATCTGAGATGTAGTTAATACTTTTCCTTAGGATCTTTGTGTGATTTTTATCTCGTATCTTTGTGCTTACACTTTAAATGTATCATAAAAGTATTAATACTTATTTTATACATTTGCAGGGTAAACATTTGAGGTAGCGGAATGAAACGTCAAAAATTAACGATTGTTGGTGCTGGCAGTACATACACACTTGGTATGATGAACAGCCTTATTGCTGAAAAAGATAACTTTCCACTCGCAAAAGTCGTGTTTTACGACATAGATGAGAAACGCCAAGAGTCGAATGCATTAGCTACTGAAATTCTATTGCGAGAACACTATCCAGAAGTTGAAGAGTTTGTTTATACAACGGATAAATCTGTCGCATTCTCAGATTCGGACTTTTTCTTTATCCAGATCCGCACTGGTGGGTTGGCCATGCGCGAGCGCGATGAACAAATCCCGCTATCCAACTCTTGTGTTGGGCAAGAGACATGTGGCGCGGGAGGAATGGCATATGGACTTCGCTCTATCGGCGACATGATCCAGCTAGTGAACGAGATCCGACAAACGTGTCCAGATGCGTGGATTCTTAATTACACCAACCCGGCGGCAATTGTCGCTGAAGCTTTAAATCGTGAATTTCCGCATGATAAGCGAATTCTAAATATCTGTGATATGCCAGCAGCGATTATGGTCAGCTATGCGCAATTGTTAGGATGTGAAATTTGGGACTTCGTTCCTGAATATTTTGGGCTTAATCACTATGGCTGGTTTACCAAAATTCGTAACAAACAGGGTGAAGACTTAACGGACAAAATTAAAAATATCATCCTAAAAGAAGGGATCAGTGCGGTTGATGCGGAAATAGCGGATGACCCATCGTGGCAAGCCACATTCAAAAACATGAGAACAATGCTTGTTGATAATCCAGAGTTTTTGCCGAATACGTATCTTCAGTACTATTTGTACCCTGAAAAAATGGTGGCGAAAGAGGATATCAACAATACCCGCGCAAGGCAGGTAATTAACGGCCGTGAGAAACGAGTGTTCGAATTGAACGCAAGAATAATTGAAGCGGGCACCACGAAGCACGAAACACTGCATGCCGATATCCATGGTCGATACATGGTGAGAGTCGCGGCTTCGCTAGCCTACAACTTGAGCGATGTGTATCTCGTCATCGTACCGAATAATGGTGCTATTACAAATTTACAAAATGACGCCATGGTAGAAGTTCCAGCTGCGCTAACTAGTGATGGACCGAAAGCTTTTACTGTAGGAAAAATCCCAACCTTCCAAAAAGCCATGATTGAAAGCCAACTTGGTTACGAGAAATTAGTCGTGGATGCTTGGTACGAAGGAAGTCAGCAAAAGCTGATTAATGCACTCACACTTAACCGTACCGTGGTTAATGTGCCAAAAGCTAAAGAAATAACAAAACAATTACTAGAAGAAAATAAAGCCTACCTTCCTCAATTTTTTCAATAACAACTGGACGTTCGGGGCCTACTTGTAGGCTCCGTGAATGAAACAAGAGGTTTATATGAAAGACATTATTCAAAGGTTCGGGGCCGCGATGTTTGTACCCGTTCTATTATTTCCAGCAGCGGGCATGTTATTGGGTTTCTCTGTTGTGCTGTTAAATCAAGAAGTGTTTCCTTGGGCACTAGAGGGGAGTGCTTGGGTTAAAGTCTCGACGATCATTTTACAGGCATCTCTCGCTGTATTTAAAAATATGGCACTTATTTTTGCCGTTGGGTTACCTATCGCTTTAGCTAAAAAAGCATCTGGTCGCGCTGTACTTGCAACACTTGTTTCCTACATTACGTATAACTACGTTATTGGTGGAATCCTTCAATTTTGGGGGCCAGAACTGGGCGTTAACTATACGGAAGGTGAGCGAGGTTTGACTGAAGTTGGTGGCATTCTAACGCTTGATACCAACTTGCTAGGTGCGATTTTAATTGCAAGTCTCTCTGTTTGGGTTCACAACCGATTCTTTGATAAAAAGCTACCGGATTGGGCGGCTGTATTTGGCGGAACGCCATTGGTTGTGATCATTAGCTTCCCAATTATGGTCGTGATGGCAATTCTAACTTGTTTGACTTGGCCAAGTATTCAGCATGGTATTAACAATCTGCAATCATTTTTGGTTTCTGCTGGATCGTTAGGGGTATGGCTATTTACGTTTTTAGAGCGAATCATGATACCAACGGGGTTGCATCATTTCGTATATGGTCCCGTTTTTTATGGGCCTGTTGCAGTCGATGGCGGAACGGTTTCCTATTGGATTCAAAATATACAGACATTCGCCCAGAGCTCGGAAAGTTTAACGACACAATTTCCTCAGGGTGGTTTGATGTTGACGGGAATGGGTAAAGTGTTTGGTTGTACGGGTATCGCACTAGCACTCTATTCAGTTGCGAAAAAAGAAAATAAAAAGATGGTGATGGGGTTAGTGCTCGGAGCCGCAATCACAGCAATTCTTACAGGGATCACCGAACCAATAGAGTTTACATTCTTATTTATCGCACCTGCGCTGTTTGCTTTGCATGCGTTGTTATCTGCGACAATGGCAACGATCGCCTTTATGTTTGGTGTTTCCGGTAACTTTCAGACTGGCTTGATAGACTTCATTTTCCAAAACTGGTTGCCTTTGGCTGGTAACCATGCAGGAACATACGTGATTCAGATTATTATTGGTCTCATGTTTACTGGTGTTTACTTTGTTACGTTTCGCGCGCTTATTTTAAAATACAACATACTTACTCCGGGACGTGAAGGTGCAGATAGTAAGTTGTATTCCAAAGCTGACTACAAAGAAGCGAAAGCGGTCCATAACAGTAGCGCAAGTCCGTCACAAGCTAGTGCCTTTATTGAAGGTCTGGGTGGAAAAGAAAACATTGAATTGTTAACTAATTGCGCGACGCGTTTGCGTGTTAAAGTTAAAGATGTCTCTCTTGTAAAGGAGAACGCATTTTTCACACAGCACGGAGCGGTGAATATTGTTAGAAATCAAGAGAGCCTTCAAATCATCGTTGGTTTAACGGTGCCACAAGTTCGCGAAGATATGAGCCAACTGATAAAAGCTTAACCCCCACTAATGCTCCCGCTCATATGGCTCAAAGGTGAGATAGAATTATCTCACCTTTTTTGTGTACATGAAGCATATTTCGCTCAGTTTCCACGAAAGTGGGGAGGAGTTATCGAGCGAGCTAAAATATAGTTAGGTTATACCCGTCTGTATTGTTGGAAGACTTGTTGAGTCTCTAAGTGACAGTGGCACCACTTTCTATGTTGAACAGCGTTTTAATTTCTTCCAGCACTTCTGGGTTAGCAATAGCACCAATGTTTTTTACAGCTTGTCCGTTTACCAATTGTTTCACTGCTAGCTCAACCAATTTGCCTGAGCGCGTTTTAGGAATATCACTGATAGCAAAAATTTGTCGTGGGACATGGCGCGGTGAACATTTTGTTTTCAATGTTTGGCGAATTGAATCGGTGAGTTGTTGGGTTAACTCGACGTTGTGAGCGAGTTTTACTAGTAACCAGATTTCTTCAGACTGCTGGTTTAACTTGCCGACAGCGATGGAGTCTTCAACCTCGGGTAACGCGTTCACTTGTTGATAGATTTCAGCGGTACCGATTCGTACGCCGCCTGGATTTAAGGTTGCGTCACTACGGCCATAAAAAATAAAGCCGCCATGTTCGGTTTGCATCACATCGTCGCCATGGTGCCAGATATCGGTAAACTTGCTCCAATAAGCGTTGTGATAACGTTCGCCGTTGTCGTTCCAGAAGCCAATAGGGAAGTTAGGTAGTGAGTTATTACAAGTCAGTTCGCCACGTTTTTGCGTAATAGTATGTCCATCATCCTCTAGAACACGTGCGTCGATTCCCAGCCCTGCGCCTTGGCATTCACCTTTGTAAACTGGTGAGATTGGGTTTCCAAGTACAAAGCATCCGCAAATATCTGTGCCGCCAGCAATAGAAGCGAGATGCAAGTCCTGCTTGATGTGCTGATAGACATAATTAAATTGTTCTGGGTAAAGCACCGAACCAGTTGAGCACAGAGTTTTGAGTGACTTCAAGTTATGTTCTAGTTTTGGAGAGCAGTTCGCATGCTCCAGTGCCTCTAAGTATTTCGCTGAAGTACCAAACAGCGACACGTTATGTTCTTCTGCTAATCGCCATAAGATGGAGTGATCAGGATAAACCGGACTACCGTCGTAAATCACTAAGGTTGCTCCACTCGCAAGAGCGGAAACATGCCAGTTCCACATCATCCAACCACATGTTGTGTAGTAGAAAACCTTGTCTTGCGATTTGATGTCGCAATGCAGTTGATGTTCTTTGAGGTGATTGAGCAAGGTACCGCCTGCGGAATGGACAATACACTTAGGTTGACCTGTTGTACCAGAAGAATACAAAATGAATAACGGGTCATTAAACAGCGTTGGTTGATATTGAATTGATTGTGGAGAAAAGTGGTGAGTAATATCGGACCAAGAAACAAACTCAGAAGTGCTAGCACTCTCAGCGTTTTGTAAATATTCGATTTGGCATACGCTAATAGTAGTCTCTTCGGAGGCACTGCTTAACTTACTACTAAGAGTGGTGTTCTTGTCCGTCATATCGAAAGCTTTGCCTCCGAACTGGTAGCCATCACAGCAAAAAAGAACTTTCGGTTTGACCTGACCAAAACGCTCTACGACGCTATCGATACCAAAATCAGGAGAGGTTGAAGTCCAAATGGCACCAAGACTGGTGGTGGCCAGCATGGCAATAACGGTTTCAGGAAGGTAGGGCAAATAACCCGCAACGACATCGCCTTTACCGACACCACAATTGAGTAGCCATTGTTGAATGGCAGAAACTTGTTCAAGCAACTGTTTACCGGTGAGTTGTCGGTGTTCACCGCTTTCATTGCTAAAAACAATAAACTCACGCTCTGGTGATTGTTCTGCCTGAGATAGGAGGTTCTCTGCGTAGTTCAGCGTGGCGTCAGCAAACCATACTGTGTCTCTATTTACATGATGATGATTAGAACCTGTTAGTGTCCATTTGGGACTGCCAAGGCTCTTGATTTGTGAACCCATATCTCCGATTACGTTGCAAAACTGCCAAGTATGTCGCCAAAATTCATCATTGTGCTCAATGGACCACTGGTGTAGAGACGTGTAATTGTTGATTACGGCACCTTCGGCTTTGTCTTTATTAACCTTTTCAATGAACCGTAATAAGTTGCTATTGCTGACGCGCTCAGCAGATGGTGACCAAATAGGTGCAGAATTTGGCATAGGTCCCTCTAATTTCAATTCTTTTGAATATGACCAAAAACAAAATAAAGGGGCGAACATAGCAGTGTTCGCCCCTTATCTGATCGTTTAAAGTTGTTCGGCAAGCTGAGGTAGTACCTCAAATAAATCACCAACCAATCCATAGTCAGCAACTTCAAAGATAGGAGATTCTGGATCTTTGTTGATCGCGACAATCACTTTGGATTCCTTCATTCCTGCAAGATGCTGGATGGCACCGGAAATCCCAACCGCTATATAAAGCTTAGGTGCAACGATTTTACCGGTTTGACCCACTTGTAAGTCGTTGGCAACAAACCCGGCATCAACTGCCGCACGAGAAGCGCCAATGGCAGCACCTAGTTTATCGGCAACTTGTTCGATCAACGCGAAGTTCTCTTTGCTACCGACTCCGCGTCCACCTGACACAACCACCTCTGCCGCGCTTAATTCAGGGCGCTCTGACACGGTTTTATCGGCAGAAACCAATTCAACCATTGGAGCTGAGATAGTGACCTGCTGATGCTTAATATCAGCTTGGTTGTGACAAGTAACCGGCTCAAACGCAGACGCGCGCACGGTGATGACGCGAACCTTGTCGCTGGTGGTCACTTTGGCAAATGCGTTTCCTGCGTAAATAGGGCGGATAAAAGTGTTTTCATCGATAACTTGGACAATATCGGAAATTTGCCCAACGCCGAACTTCGCTGCTACTCGCGGTGCAAGATCTTTCCCTTTTGATGATGAGCTAGCCCAGATTGCGTCAAAACCTTCAGCAACACTCACTACAATAGGTGCGATACTCTCGGCAAATTGATGCTTAAGTTGCTCATCATCGACACAAATTACGTTTGATATACCATCAACGCGACAAGCTTGTTGAGCGACTTCTTCACACTGGTGGCCCACAACGATCAAAACATTGTCTTGGCTGACTTGTTTTGCTGCATTAACCACTTTGAGTGTGTCCGCATGCAATTGGTTATTGTCATGTTCTGCTATGATTAAGTTCTTCATGAAATCACCTTCGCTTCGTTACGCA
Source organism: Vibrio sp. OPT41 (assembly GCF_015163595.1). Lineage (NCBI taxonomy): Bacteria > Pseudomonadati > Pseudomonadota > Gammaproteobacteria > Vibrionales > Vibrionaceae > Vibrio > Vibrio sp. OPT41. The sequence continues at coordinate 327,517 of NZ_JADDYH010000054.1, forward strand.
GCTTATCGAGAAGCTCTGAGACAGATTCAACCTTGATGCCACCTTTTCTTTGCGCTGGCGGTGTGACTTCTTGGATGGTTTGGCTAAATACCACTTCAACACCCAGACTGTCAGGTGTGATTGTATCTAACGGCTTGCGCTTAGCTTTCATGATATTAGGCAAAGAGGCAAAACGCGGTTCATTCAGGCGTAAGTCAGTACTGATCACCGCAGGTAAGTTCATCGCGACCGTCATCAAGCCGCCGTCCACTTCTCTCACGACCTGAACTTTTTGATCTTCTATCTTCACGTCGGAAGCGAAAGTTGCTTGAGGCCAGTCAAGTAGGGCGGCCAGCATCTGAGCCACTTGGTTGTTGTCCGTATCAATGGATTGTTTACCCGTAATCACAAGCTGTGCTTGTTCTTGCTCAACCAGAGCTTTGAGCAGCTTAGCGACAACTAATGGCTCTATTTTGTCTTCAGTATCGACATGAATAGCACGATCGGCACCTAATGCAAGCGCGGTACGTAGTTGCTCCTGACACTGGCTACCGCCGGCACTGACAACGATGACTTCATCTGCAATACCTTGCTCCTTTAGTCGTACGGCTTCTTCAACGGCTATTTCGCAAAATGGATTAATCGTCATCTTGACGTTATTGGTTTCAACATCGCTATGGTCCGCTTTCACGCGAACTTTAACGTAGGGATCAATGACCCTTTTTATTGGCACTAGTATTTTCACGTTAGATTCCTTTTACAGTGAAGACTATGTGTTTACAGTGAAGACGATGTGATGACGTCTTTAAAATGATGTTAATTTACCTTTACGTTTGCGTCAACTTTAAATATATTGTTGATTAACAAGTTGGCAACATGCAAAGAAAAAGGAATGCAATCATGGAAAGAGACTGCATGGAATTTGATGTTCTGATTGTAGGCGCAGGTCCCGCAGGCTTGTCTGCGGCATGTCGAATCAAACAATTAGCAGTAGAAAAAGAACAAGACCTCTCTGTTTGCGTGGTAGAAAAAGGTTCTGAAGTTGGAGCGCATATTTTATCGGGTGCGGTGTTTGAAACGCGAAGTTTGGATGAGCTTTTTCCCGACTGGCAAGAGAAAGGCGCTCCGCTCAATACCAAAGTAAACCAAGATAAAACCTACTATCTAGGCAATGAAATCAATGGTCATGAACTGCCTTCTTGGGCGGTGCCTAATACGTTACATAACAAAGGTAATTACATCATAAGTTTGGGCAGTCTATGCCGATGGATGGCGTTGCAGGCTGAGAACTTGGGGGTGGAGGTCTACCCAGGTTTTACCGCCAGTCAAGCGATCATCGATGAAGATAGTCGTGTTTGTGGCGTGATCACGGGCGATATGGGATTAGATAAAAATGGTGAACAAAAAGGAAATTTCGAACCTGGTATTGAACTGCGAGCGAAGTTTACTTTATTTGCTGAAGGCGCACGGGGGCATATTGGTAAGCAGTTGATTAACCGATTTAATCTTGCTGAAGAGAAAACGCCTCAACACTACGCTATCGGTTTTAAAGAGCTGTGGGAAATCCCATCAGAGCAGCATCAGCAAGGTTTAGTAGTGCACGGATTAGGTTGGCCGTTATCAAATGAAGCTACAGGTGGCAGTTATCTCTACCATTTAGAGGGAAACCAAGTTGCCGTCGGGTTGATTGTTGACTTGAATTATAAGAATCCGCACTTGAGTCCATTTGATGAGTTTCAACGTTTTAAACACCACCCGTTGATTGAGCAATACCTCAAAAATGGGAAGCGTATTAGCTATGGCGCGAGAGCGATCACCAAGGGCGGCTTTCATTCGCTTCCCACGCAGCAGTTTGCTGGTGGCTTGTTAATTGGCTGTGATGCAGGAACACTTAACGGCGCTAAAATCAAAGGCACACACACCGCAATGAAATCTGGCATGCTTGCCGCTGAAGCAGTATGTGAAGCCCTTGAGAGTCAGTCAGTTACTGCTGATTATCAAAAGCATTTCAAACAGTCTTGGCTGTATGAAGAGCTTTATCAAGCACGTAACTTCTCAAGTGGAATCCACCGCTTTGGATCGTGGCTGGGCGGTGGTTTAGCGCTGCTGGAACATAACGTGTTAAAAGGTAAAGCTAAGTGGCATATCCGCTGTGATAAGCCTGATCATCAGTCTCTGTTATTGGCGGAAAACAGCAATGAAATTGTCTATCCGAAGCCTGATGGCGTGTTAAGTTTCGATCGCCTCTCTTCCGTTTATCTATCCAATATCTTCCATGAGGAAGATCAACCATGCCACTTACGACTGGAGAACCAGCGGATCCCTATTGAGCAGAACCTTGAATTATATGCAGAGCCAGCACAGCGCTATTGTCCGGCTGGCGTGTATGAAATCGTACAGGGGGAGCAGCAGCCAGAGCTGCAAATAAATGCGGCCAACTGTATCCACTGTAAGACCTGCGACATCAAAGATCCAAGTCAAAATATTACCTGGACTCCGCCAGAAGGTGGTGGTGGTCCGAACTATCCAAATATGTAAGCGTTTGAGAATAATTTTTATTAACAATTTATTTACTTAAAGTTTGCGTTAGTTCAAATCTTTCTCGATGAACTCGATTGCAACTTAATCTTTCAGGCACTATTCTGATTTTAAATTGACGTTTACGTAAACTGAATACAAAGTTGATGCATAGGTGTAAAAGCGGTTACCAGTATCAAAGTTAGGTTTGATCAAATAGTGCTCAATGGAACGCACTTAAAATAACGAAAGGGAGATCAACTATGGTATCGGAATCGCCTCTGTTGCAGGTAAACGATATTTCATTGGCTTTTGGTGGGGTGAAAGCTTTAACTGACGTGAGCTTCCATGTGAATGAAAAGGAAATTTTTTCAATCATTGGTCCAAACGGTGCAGGTAAAACCTCAATGCTCAATTGCATCTCTGGTCGATACACACCAAACAAAGGCTCTGTAATCTTCGCTGGAGATGACGTAACTAAACGTACACCAAGCCAACGAGCTGAGTTAGGGCTGGGAAGAACCTTCCAAAACTTAGCGCTCTTTTCTCATATGTCGGTACTGGACAACATCATGGTTGGCCGACACCACCTACTGAAAAATAACTTCGTCACGGGGCCACTCTATTGGTTCTCCAATGCGCAGAAAGAAGAGATGGCGCACCGCAAATATGTGGAAGACGTGATCGATTTTCTAGAAATCCAGCACATCCGAAAAGCGACTGCAGGCACGCTATCTTACGGCTTACGTAAGCGTGTAGAGCTTGCTCGTGCCATTGCCTTAAAACCTAAGTTACTGCTGCTTGATGAACCAATGGCAGGTATGAACTTGGAAGAAAAGGAAGACATGGCACGTTACATCATGGATCTGAATGAAGAATTAGATATCACGATCATCATGATTGAGCACGACATGGGCGTGGTCATGGACATCTCTAATCGCGTTTTGGTTTTGGATTTCGGGAAACACATTGCTACGGGTGAGCCTGAAGAAGTGATGGCCAACCCACATGTGAAACAAGCGTACTTAGGCGAAGAGCTACCGACATTAGAGGAGAGTGCATAATGGCACAGCAACATAATGATTGGGCAGATATAACCCGCTTAGATACCTTTCCAAAAGTGTTGCAACACAATGCCAAGAACTGGCCCGAACAAGTCGCAATGCGTGAAAAGGAGTTTGGTATATGGCGAGAGTTCACTTGGAAAGATTATGAAAACCGCGTCAAGTGGATGGCACTGGCACTACGAGATTTGGGTATTGGTGAGCAAGATGTCGTTGGTTTGCTAGGTGATAACCGCCCGGAATGGGTATGGGGCGAGTTAGCGGCACATGCGATCAAAGGTTTCTCGCTGGGCATCTATCAAGATTCTATGCACGAAGAGGTGGCGTACCTTATCAACTATGCCAAAGCAAAAGTCGTGATTGCCGAAGATGAAGAGCAATGCGACAAGCTGCTTGAGCTTGGTGATGAAATTCCTAGCGTTGAATACATTATTTACTGCGATCCTCGTGGAATGCGTAAATACGATGATCCAAGATTGATTGATGTTGAACAGGTCTACAAAAAAGGTCAGCTGATTGATAAAGCGGACCCAGACAAATATCTCAATATGGTTGTTGAAACCAAAGGCAGCGATCTTTCAATTCTTTGTACAACGTCGGGTACGACTTCTAAACCAAAATTGGCTCAGCTACACAGTGGCACGTTCTTGGATCACTGTGCGGCTTACTTGCGTGCAGACCCTCGTTCCCCAGGCGACAACTACGTTTCTGTTCTGCCTTTGCCTTGGATTATGGAGCAGGTTTACGTGGTTGGTCAGGCGTTGATTTCTCGTCAAATCGTTAACTTTGTGGAAGAACAAGAAACCATGATGTCCGACTTGCGTGAAATCGGTCCAAACTTTGTGCTGTTAGCGCCGCGAGTGTGGGAAAACATTGTGGCAGACGTGTCTGCACGAATGATGGATTCGACACCGTTTAAGCAAAAGATGTACAAACTGGGCATGAGCTTAGCCAACAAAGCGTTAGAGCAGGGCAAACGTTCTAAACTCGCCGAATGGATTCTTTTGCGTGCTTTGCGAGACCGTTTAGGCTTTTCGAACCTAACATCTGCTGCAACGGGCGGCGCGGCGATGGGGCCTGACACTTTCCGTTACTTGCAAGCGATCGGTGTACCACTCAAGCAGCTTTACGGTCAAACCGAAATGTGTGGTGCGTACACCGTCCACCAAGCCGATGACGTGGACTATGATTCGGTTGGCGTTGCGTTTGATAATGCAGAAGTGAAAGTCATCAACCCAGACAGCAATGGCGTTGGTGAAATCATCGCGAAAAGTACAGGCATGTTTACTGGCTACTTAAACAACCAAGCAGCATATGATGAAGATGTTCAAGATGGTTGGATGCACACAGGCGATGCGGGCTATTTTAAAGATTCCGGTCACTTGGTGGTGATTGATCGTCTGAAAGATATGTCGGAAACCAGCCACGGCGACCGCTACTCTCCGCAGTTCATTGAAAACAAACTCAAGTTCTCGCCGTTTATTGCAGAAGCCGTGGTGGTAGGTAAAGGTCGACCTTGGCTGTCTGCCATCATCTGTATTCGCTATGCGATCGTCGCGAAGTGGGCAGAGCAACGCGGCTTGGCATTTACCAACTACACCAACTTATCTGCTCAACCAGAAGTGTACCAAGCGATTCGTGAAGAAGTTCAAAAAGTGAACGAATCCCTACCGGATGCACAGAAGATCAGCAAATTCATTCTACTTTACAAAGAGCTGGATGCCGACGATGGCGAGTTAACTCGTACGCGTAAAGTGCGTCGTGGTGTGGTTGCAGAGAAATACGGAGACATCATCGAAACCATCTACAGCGACGATCCAAAAGTCGATGTCGATACAGTGATCACTTATCAAGATGGCACTAAAACACGCATTCAAACGTCGCTAGTTATTGAAACGCTTATTGAGCATGAGCCAACACTAGTGGATAGCGAACAACGGAGGATCGCATAGTGAATACGGATTTATTACTGCAACTCGTCATTAATGGCGTGATCGTTGGCATGTTGTATGGCGTTGTCGCCATGTGCTTTGTATTGATTTACAAATCGACCCAGGTGGTCAATTTTGCTCAGGGTGAGTTCTTGTTGATTGGCGCGTGGGTATGTTGGGCGGCATTGGTGCACCTACAGTTACCGTTCTTTATTGGCTTTTTACTCACGCTCGCGTTCATGATGATTTTTGGTATCGCCGTGCAAACCATTGTGCTCAGACCGTTGATTGGTGAACCGATTATTTCTGTGATCATGGTGACCATCGGTCTATCGATGTTTTTCCAAGCGCTGATGAAGTGGATATTTGGCGTCTCTGCTGTGTCGTACCCGCAAGTGTTTGAAACCAACGTGGTGAATATCGGAGGTTTGAATGTTGAGTTTGCTTACATTCTGAGTTTGATCTTCTCAATGCTCATCATGGGCGCGTTTTACTGGTTCTTCAAATTCAGCAAAATGGGTCTGGCAATGCGCGCAACGGCATTTAACCAGCAAGTAGCCCAGAGTCTTGGCATTTCCATCAAGAAAGTGTTCGCCATCAGTTGGGCCATTTCGGCAATGGTATCTGCAACAGCAGGGATTGTTATCGGTATCGTTAACGGCGTATCTGACGCGCTATCCATTATTGGTATCAAAGTTTTCCCAGCCGTTATTTTAGGTGGCTTAGATTCGGTAGTCGGCGCAATTGTCGGTGGTATCACCATCGGGGTGCTAGAAAACTTGGCTGAGTTTTTTGATAGCCAATACCTGCAAGTGGGTAACCTGTACAACATCGCACCATTCTATGTGCTGTTAATCATTCTTGCCTTCAAGCCATATGGCCTGTTTGGTACCAAAGATATTGAGCGTATTTAAGGAGAAATAACATGGCTCAACTTAGCATGCGCCCATGTGGGGATTTTCGAACCACATACAAAAGCGATACGCCAATTTTTGAAACCAAAACCATCAGAAGCCTTGCGATTGCAGGTGTCATCGCCATGCTGGCAGCACCGCTGGTCTTGGATATTTACTTCCTAAACCTGTTTATTCAGATTGCATACCTCGGTATCGCGGCATTGGGCTTAAACATTCTGGTTGGTTTTACCGGACAAATCTCGCTAGGTCACGGTGCGTTCTTTGGCTTTGGCGCCTTTGCATCGGCTTGGTTAAATAACCAGTTTAACATTCCAGTCGTGTTTGCGATTCCGCTCGCGGGTTACTTAACCATGATTGTGGGGATGCTGTTTGGTCTGCCAGCGGCTCGAATTAAAGGTTTATACCTAGCTATCGCAACGTTGGCGGCGCAGTTTATTCTAGAGGACTTCTTTGCTCGCGCAGATTGGTTCAGTGGCGGCTCATACGGTGCTAGCGCGAACCCAATTAATTTGTTTGGCTTTGAGTTTACGACTGACGAAAGCTTTTTCTATATCGCTCTGTTTGCGCTGATCTTCATGTATATGTGGGCATCAAACTTAATCCGTTCTCGTGACGGTCGCGCGTTTGTCTCAGTACGAGATCACTATCTGTCAGCAGAGATCATGGGCATCAACCTAACTAAGTATCGTCTGCTCTCATTTGGAGTGTGTGCATTCTATGCTGGCATCGGGGGCGCACTCTACGGACATTATCTAGGGTTTGTATCAGCAGAAGGCTTCACCATCATGATGTCTATCCAGTTCTTGGCCATGATCATCATTGGTGGCTTAGGCTCAGTCAAAGGTACGCTGATGGGTACGATATTTATCGTACTTCTACCTGAAGTTTTAGAGTTTGGCGTAACGGGGCTTTCAGCGTTTGGTGATACCACCGCTTTCACTGATGGTCTGGCTTACTTCAAAGAAATGGCGATTGGTTTAGTCATCATGCTGTTCCTCATTTTCGAACCTCAAGGATTATCGCATCGCTGGCAACAGATTCGAGCATATTGGAAACACTATCCGTTCTCATATTAACGTGGAATTAAGTGGAATATACCTCAATAACAAGGACAACGAGTTATGAACAAAGGACATTTAGCGACAACGTTGGTGCTGTCATCTGCACTGTTTACTACCACAACTTGGGCAAAAGATTCTGTGTTTGTCGGGCAATTAGTCGACTTTTCTGGACCAACTGCCTATGTGAGCAAGCCTTATGGTTCTGGCGTGCGAGACGCATTGCGTTGGATTAACCAAAACGGTGGCATTAACGGTACCGAGCTCGAATTTGAAACAGTAGACATGGCGTACAAAGTACCAGTGGCGATTTCTAACTATAAACGTTGGGTGGCGCGTAAAGACATGGTTGCGCTGCAAGGTTGGGGTACGGCGGATACCGAAGCACTTATTTCGTTTGTCACCAAAGACAAAGTGCCGGTGTTCTCTGCTTCTTACTCTGGTCACTTAACTGACCCAACTGGCAAAAACCCAAAAACCGCGAAACCAGCGCCTTATAATTTCTTTTATGGTGCGTCGTACTCAGATGCGTGCCGTGCGCTAGTTAAGTGGGCGAAAGAAGATTGGGAATCTAAGGGCAATCAAGGTGCGCCGAAATTTACGCACATTGGCG
>NZ_JADDYH010000054.1:335647-426224 GCF_015163595.1 Vibrio sp. OPT41
ATAACCATCCATTCCCGAATGCGCCAAAAGAAGCGTGTGCAGAGTACGCCAAAGAGCTTGGTTTTGATGTGCAAAACCCAGTCGTTGTGTCACTAAAACCAGGGGACTTCAAAGCGCAATGTTTGTCGCTGAAAGAGTCAGGCACCAACTACGGTTACATTGCCAATATCGGTAGCTCGGTTATCTCACTAGTGAAGTCTTGTAACACGGTTGGGACAGAGTTCCAGTACATGGCAAACATTTGGGGCGGCGACAAGCCAGTGCTTGAAGCAGCAGGCGATGGCCTTAAAGATTACGTTTTCCCAGGTATGACGGCGTTTTGGGGAGACGATAACGAAGGCATGAAGCTGGTTCGTGAGATTTCTAAGCAGTCTGAATCAGAGCCGGGCGAATTCAGAACTCACCATTACATTCGCGGTATTTGTTCTGCGTTCTATATGAAAGAAGCAATGGAGTGGGCGAAAGACAACGGTGGTATCACAGGTGAAAACATCAAGAAGGGCATGTATGTCCATGACAACTGGGTACCACAAGGCTTAGAAGGTGTTTGTGTCCCTGCGAACTGGAAACCGGAAGATCACCGAGGCACAACAACCGTGAACGTCTTTATGGGCAACAACGATGGCGGCGCAGTTGATATTAAGAAAGTATCTCAGGTGACATTGTCACGTCGTGACGATTGGCTAGGTTACTAATCTACGACTTATTAATAACAAAGCTTACTGAAAATAAGGATGGGTGAGAGAACACTCTCACCCTAGCAAGGAGTAGCTTGATGGCTGAATTAGCAACGAATATCGAACCGGCAGAAATACTGCTTTCAGTGAACAACATTGAAGTCGTCTACGACGAAGTAATACTAGTACTTCGCGGTGTGAGTTTAGAAGTTCCAAAAGGGCAGATTGTGACCTTACTGGGCGCCAACGGTGCGGGTAAATCCACAACGTTGAAAGCCATTTCTGGTTTATTGAAAACCGAAGATGGTGAAGTGACGCGCGGCGAAATCAACTTCATGGGCGAGCGTATAGACAACAAAAGCCCGGAAGAGATCGTCCGTTCGGGCATCTTCCAAGTTATGGAAGGGCGCCGAATTGTTGAAGATATGACGGTAATAGAAAATCTTCGCTTAGGCGCTTATACACGCACTGACAACGAAGTTGAACAAGACATCGAAATGGTGTTTGACTATTTCCCGCGACTCAAAGAGCGCACTGGCCTGGCGGGCTATTTGTCTGGCGGTGAGCAACAAATGTTAGCGATTGGCCGAGCGTTAATGGCTCGACCGAAGATGATTTTGTTGGACGAACCGTCTATGGGGCTTTCTCCGCTGCTAGTTAAAGAAGTATTCAGCATTATTAACAAGATCAACAAAGAGCAAGGCATTACCATGCTTTTGGTTGAACAGAATGCCAACTTCGCTCTTCAAGCGGCCGATTACGGTTACATCATGGAATCAGGCAAAATCGTACTAGATGGCAGCAAGCACGAATTGCTAAACAATGAAGACGTAAAAGAATTCTACCTTGGCGGCGGCGATGAAGATCGCAAGAGCTTTAAGAATCTGAAATCTTACAAACGTCGTAAGCGTTGGTTGTAAGGAGCAAGGATGAACGAACTATTTGATGCGAAAGAATCGTTGTCTCTACAGGCGCGAGAAGAGTCGCTGTTTCAACGTTTGCCAGCACTGATTGAGAATTCGAAAGCCAATAGCGAACATTACGCAGCGCATTTTTCTGAGTTAGATCCTACATTGGCAAACAATCGTGAAGGGCTTGCTCAGTTCCCGATTACACGTAAGTTCAATGTACCTAATCAGCAGCAACTTAAACCGCCGTTTGGTGGCTTAAATAGCGTTGCCATTGGTCAAATGGCGCGCGTATTCCAATCTCCTGGGCCGTTGTATGAGGCTCAAACGGATGAGGCCGATTTCTGGCGTATGGGGCGCGCGTTTCACGCTGCTGGGTTCTGTGCGGGTGATTTAGTGCATAACACGCTCTCTTACCATTTCTCTCCTGGCGGATTTATTATGGATGGTGGCGCAAGGGCTTGTGGCTGTGCGGTATTTCCGGCTGGAGTAGGCAATACCGAAGCGCAAATAGAGGCAATTAAACAGCTTCAACCTAATGGTTACACTGGCACACCTTCGTATTTGCTGACGTTGCTACAAAAGTACCAAGAGAAATACAATGAGCTGCCTAGCTTTGAGAAAGCTCTGGTCTCTGGTGAAGCGGTTACAGCAGACATGGAACAGATGTTTGAGGAAAAAGGCATTGCAGTCTTTCAAGCCTACGCAAGTGCAGAGCTTGGTTTGATTGCTTATCAAGTGTCTGGTGAACAAGGATTAGTGATTGCCGAAGATATTATTGTTGAAATCGTTGATCCTGATGGTGTTCCTGTACAACCGGGAGAAGTCGGTGAAGTCGTTGTAACCTCGCTTGATGAGAAGTTCCCGCTGATTCGCTACGCAACGGGAGATTTATCGGCATATCTAGAGACAAGTTCTGATTCTTCACGCACGAATGCACGAATTAAGGGCTGGATGGGACGAGCAGACTCCGCGGTGAAAGTAAAAGGGCTGTTTGTTTATCCGCATCAGATCCAAGAAGTCTGTCGTCGCCACGATATTAAAGGCTCCTTGAAAATTGAGCGCGATGGCTTCAACGATGCCATTACTTTCTGTTGTCATGATGTGCATGTATCAGCAGAGGACATTCAAGCAACACTCCAGTCTGTCACTAAACTGAAAGGCAATGTCCAGTTTGTACCGAACCAAGCGGAGCAGCCGTTAATCAATGATCTTCGCAGTTAACTCATTGGTGGCATAAGTGCAGTAGAAAGTGGTTGTCATAAAAAACTAACAACGTCAGACAAAAGGCTAGAAAAGGGATATCACATTGCGCTGCGTATCCCTTTATTTTTTACTACCGCAATCAGGGAGCGGGTAAATGAAACAGGCACCAATGATTAACACACAATTCTGGGATGATTTGTTTATCCGAGGCACTATGCCTTGGGATGCCCAATCGACACCTCAAGAACTCAAGGATTATCTCGACAATTCACTTCATGTAGGCCAGTCAGTGTTTATTCCTGGGTGTGGTGCCGCTTATGAACTGAGCACTTTTATTCAATATGGGCATGACGTGATCGCGATGGATTACAGCCAAGAAGCGGTAAAAATGGCGCAATCAACGTTAGGTAACTACAAAGATAAAGTCGTATTGGGTGATGTATTTAATGCCGATTTTTCTCACTCGTTTGATGTCATTTACGAGCGGGCCTTTCTCGCAGCACTACCGAGAGATATGTGGTCAGAATACTTTTCGATGGTGGATAAATTATTGCCAAGCGGAGGTTTTCTAATTGGTTTTTTCGTCATTGATGATAATTACCTATCACGCTTCCCTCCATTTTGTTTGCGAAGTGGGGAGTTGGCAGCTTTTCTAGAGCCCACGTTTGAACTTGTGAAGTCCTCAGTGGTGGCAAACAGTGTTGAGGTTTTTAAAGGCAGAGAGCAATGGATGGTGTGGCAGAAACGTTAGTCGTCAATGAGAATTCTTTAGAAAGTATTCGCGGAAACTGTCTGGTTCTTTTTTAATCGCTGAAAAGTAAGTCACAAATGTATGATATTTGGTCGATGCCATGAGCCAGAGACCGATAATAGGAAAAAGTACAAAACTAACAAAAAAAAGTTTATGTTCATCTTCAAGAAGGAATAGGCCAAGAGCGTAAACAAGGAACTGAAAGTAAATATTGATTAAGTTGATTTCTGCCGCTTTAGGTTTGCCTCTAACAATCATCATGTTTGGGATAACAAGCAGTAGAGTCATGACCCCAGCAAAAGAAAAGTTTAGAGCCAAGAAAGTATCAGTAGTTAAGTGCTCAGACGACTGGTCAATCAATATTGCCAGCAACGTTACTGCAATGCCGCCTCCCATCATAATCAAGGTAATGACTGCCACGCCAACAAGAAAAACCCAAATAGAAAGGTAATGGTTGTCAAAAAACTCTTCTGCCTTCAATCTTTTAAACCTCATCGATACATACTGTGAAATAACAGAGGTTACTTCAATCTATTCCTGTTGAGGGGATACTCACATAGGAAGAATACGTATGTAAAATATCAATAAGCGTTAGTTTTAAAGGCGGGAGTTACCCCCCATAATAGGTCGAAAGGTATTTCAGAATGGCTTAGTCATTGTTGTGTGACCATGTGTAACGAATGACAGGCTGAGCAGACTGCCGCGACGAGTTCCATATTCTCTCCTGGCGCTAATATCCCATCACCAGCTGATTTGACCTCCACTTCAGATGAAACAGTATTCCAATCTGGTGGCGTAGGGTTTTGGGTTGCTAGCCATGCAATGATTGCGGCTCACGCACCCGGGTCTTTTACGCCGGGAAAGACCATGTTTGTGCCCGGAGCAAACTCCGGTGGTGACGCCAAAAAAAGCATCCAGTTTTTCTGCGTCCCATTGACCTTGATGCTGTTTGATGGCTTCGCTGTAATTGACGCCGGCAATATCACGCTCTGCTAAGCCCCAAAGAGGCGGCGGCCCCACAAACACTTCCTCCATTTTTCAAACTGGTGACAAGCTTTACACACCATCGCTTGCTGTTCGCCTGCGGCTATCAACTCGTCAGTGTTTGCTAAGGCTGAGTAACTTAACAGCGCGAGAAAAGTAAACGAGAGCGGGAAAACCCGCTTATTTAAGAATGTTGCTTTCACTGTTATTCCCCCTTCATGTTTAACCCTTAACAATCAGCGCGATTCGGTGGAAGGTGTTGTTGAGGTAACCTTTCGGGTTCCATGCGATAGCAAAAGGTTGGCCCACCTCTTGGTCATCAGTCGCTTTTGCCCAAACTTCGTAGTAGCCCGCTTTGGGGAATGTCACTTTGGCGTTGAACGTCTGCCAAGCGCTGTCATTGGCTGGGGCTGCGAGTTCTGCATCCATCCATGTTGCGCCAAAATCAATCCTTTCTCGCTGAACTACCGAGAGACCAGTGGCCAGATTACTTTGCTATGGTGGATAAATTGCTGCCAAGAGACGGTTTGTTAATTGGTTATTTCGTTATAGATGATAAGTACCACTCTCGCTTCCCTCCATTTTGTTTGCGAAGTGGGGAGTTGGAGGGTTATCTAGAACCGACGTTTAAGCTTGTGGAAGCCTCAGTGGTGGCAAACATTGTTGAGGTTTTTAAAGGTAGAGAGCGCTGGATGGTGTGGCAGAAAAGTTGCCGTATTTAAACGCTATGGCATCAAATAATGAATACAAAATCAGCGTCACATAATGCATCTTTTAAAGACAATTATTCTTGTGGTAACGATAAGTGTTGTGAATTGGCGAAGTTGTGAGAAGTGTAGATCATGTCCTTTGAAAACATAAGGATATATAATATGGACAAATCATTTTCTCTCATCGATAAGCCTACCTTCTTAGGCTCACTCTTTCTTTTACTCAGCGTCGTTATACCCTTAATTTTATTTCCCACACAAGGTGCGGATTGGATAGCTTCGGCCAAATTTTTCATGACCGATAAGCTTGGTGTGTTATACCTCGCACTGGGTATCGCAGCAATGTGTTTTATGATTTACACCGTGTTCAGCGATCTTGGCCAAATCAAACTTGGTGAAGCCGACGAGCAACCAGAATTTGGTAACGCCTCATGGGCTGCAATGCTATTTTGTGGAGGTATTGGCGCAAGTATTCTGTATTGGGGGTGTATCGAGTGGGCATACTACTATCAATCACCACCATTTCAGTTGGAAGCAGGCAGTGAAGAAGCCATTCGCTGGGCCGCGACTTATGGTCTGTTTCACTGGGGACCGATCGCTTGGTCAATTTACCTTATTCCTGCTCTGCCTATCGCTTACTTCTTTTATGTACGCAAACAACCTGTTTTGAAAATCTCTAGTGCGTTAATGCCTGTATTAGGAAAAAAGCGCGCAAACGGTGGTATTGGCAAGTTTATTGATGTGCTGTTTATTTTTGGTATGTTGGGTGGCGCGGCGACTACGCTTGGCTTAGCAGCGCCTCTTATCAACGGTGGTCTACATCATATCTTCGGTCTTCCAAACAATACCTTCAGCCAAGTGGCTGTATTACTTCTCTGTACTGCGATTTTTGGTTACTCCGCGTATGCAGGGCTTGAGAAGGGGATCAAATTCCTTAGTAACATTAACTTCTGGGGTGCGATGGGCTTGTTACTCTTTGTACTCGCCCTTGGGCCAACCGTGTTCATGTTAGAAACAGGCTTAGATTCTATTGGTCGTATGTTGTCTAACTTCTTTGTTATGGCTACCTGGGCGGAGCCGTTTGGTGGTTATGGTGAGTTTACAGATACACACTTCCCGCAAGACTGGACTATTTTCTACTGGGCATGGTGGTTAGTCTTTGCTCCTTGTATGGGATTGTTTGTTGCGCGTATCTCGCGTGGAAGAACGATCAAACAGATGGTCGTAGGTTCTATATTTTACGGTTCTTTAGGTTGTTTCTTATTCTTCATTGTTTTAGGTAACTATGGTTTATCGTTGCAATTGACGGGTGAGCTTGATGTCATCGCAATCCTCAACGAATCAGGCGCGCCAGCGGCTATTTTTGCAACGTTAGACACATTACCGTTAGGGCCAATCGTTATTGGTGTTTTTACACTATTGTGTATCATTTTTACGGCGACTTCGTTTGACTCTATCTCGTACATTCTTGCGTCTGTGGTTCAAAATGATGTGACGGAAGAACCGATGCGCTGGAACCGTTTGTTCTGGGCGTTTACTTTGTCTTTTCTGCCAACCGTTCTAATGTTCATGGGAGGTTTATCGACATTACAAACCGCTGCGATCGTGGGCGGTTTACCGTTGTTAGTTATCTCGGTGATGTTGATGGTGTCCTTTGTTCGCGCGGCGAGCCTAGATATTAAACATCAAGCAGAATACGAAGAGCCAACCATTAACATTGAAGAACTGCCGGAAATTGACCCTTGGTCAACAGAGGGAATGGCTTTGGCGAAATTTGAGCGCTTTAAAGACTTAGCTCAACAGGCGGCTGAAGAAGAGCGCGAAGCAATGGCGGCCCTGATGAGCATGCGTAAGAGAATTCGCGCATTTGCCTTAGAACACAGCTGTGAATCTGGATTTTCGGACCATCATTTACCAGAAGAGATGCAAGCAGAGCTACAGCAACTAACCGAAGCGCTTGAGTTGGCTCAACAGAAGAAGCAAGAACTGTCTGAACAAGCCCAAGAATCTCGAATGGAGTTTAATCATGTGTTATTAGGCGGCGCGTCGGCAGGTTTAGCAACGTCGCAGGCTTAAGAACAGACACACAAGAGCCGAGTACAAACTCGGCTCTTTTTTGGCGTGGATACCTTACAGTTAAAAATTCTGCTCAGTCAGTGTTAATGCTTATACTATTTTAGGTTGACCATCTGATGCGGTGGCACCGCCGTCTACAGGTAGGTTTACGCCATTAATGAAAGATGCGTCATCACTTGCCAAGAAAGTCACGACAGACGCAATTTCTTCAGGTTCGGCTGCTCGGCCAAGCGCAATGCGCTCATTGAATTTATCGCGGATTTCCTGCAGCCAGCCGTTCGTCATGTTGGTTTTTACTAAGCTTGGGCATACGGCGTTAATTCTTACCCCATCCGCACCATGGTCCAATGCCATCGCTCGGGTAAGGTTCACCACTGCGCCTTTACTCGCGCAATAGAATGCGGCACCCCAGTCGCCACCCAAACCGGAAACGGACGCGGTATTTACCATACAACCTTTCGTTTTTAAGAGTTCAGGCAAAGCAAACTTCGCGCAATAAACAACACCATCAATGTTTACACCAGAGATCTTCTTCCAGTCTTCCACACTACCTTCAATCACGGAACCAGGGACATGTACGCCAGCATTGTTTACTAAAATATCCAGTTTACCGAAACGGGTAACAACACCAGAAATCAGTGCTGCGACTTTGTCTGGGTCAGAAACATCAATAGAATGCGCAGACACACGCTGTTTATCAAAGCCCTCAACGGCGTTTGCCAACTGCTCTTCATTCCAATCGGCAAGAGCGACGTTTGCGCCTTCTTCATACAAACGTTTTGCGATGGCCAAACCAATGCCATTGGCAGAGCCAGTCACGAGTGCGACTTTATTTTTTAATCCTCTCATGCGATTTCTCCTTCGAAACCTACAAAAACGGGATCTTGATTTTTCTCTGTGCGCGGCAACATCAGTTTGTCGTTGTCGCTGTAATCTACGGGGATAGCCACCACTGCTGGCCCTTCAACGTCCATGGCTTTATTCAATGTCGGTAGCAATTCGTGTTGACTAGTCACTGCGAAGCCTTTCGCGCCAAATGATTCGGCGTAGGCCTTGAAATCAATTGGTCCAAATTTCACACCAGAGCAGCGCTGATATTTGTTGATCTCTTGCATTTCTACCATGTTGTAGGCGTTATCAACCCACACAATATGGACGATATTGCAGTTCAGTCTAACCGCGGTTTCTAACTCCATGCTCGATTGCATAAAACCGCCGTCTCCTGATATCGATACCACTTTGCTACCAGGTTTTAGTAGGCTGGCACCAATGGCCCATGGTAGTGCAACGCCCATCGTTTGTTGGCCGTTAGACACCAGCATTTGGCGAGCTCGAAAACAGCTTAAGTAACGAGCGATCCAGATGTGGAAGCTCCCCATATCAAGGCATAGCGTGGTATCCGGTGTGATGATAGATTGCATAGCTTTTATTAGCGCCAGTGGATGAAATCCTTGCTTGTTATAGACATTGGGATAGGTTTTGATCACTTGCCGTTGCAGTGCTACCTCTTCCAGTACTGAAAGTGCCGTTGGGGAAAGGCGAGCATATTCAGAGATATAGCTGCCCATCTTGTCTAATGACTGCGCAATGTTTCCGACGATTTCAACACAAGGCTGATAATTAAGTTGGTATTCTGCTGGTTCAATATCGAGGTGAATCACTGGGTTGCGGTGGCTGTTCCAAAGCTCAGGGTCATACTCTATTGGGCTAAAGCCGATGGTGAGAATTAAATCGGCGTCCCGCAGTAAAACATCGCCAGGTTGGTTATTAAACAAACCGACACGCCCAGCAAAGTGATGATAGTAATTGATGTCTACCGTGCCGGCGGCCTGGTAAGTGCCGACAACGGGTAGCTGCGTATTTTGAAGAAACCGAGCGATAGCAGCAGCGTTTTGACTGCGGCTCGCGTGAAGGCCAAGTAAAACCACACAGCGCTTTGCTTTACTGATTCGACTGACCGCTTCTTCGATTGCTGCGATGTCTGCGCAACCAGGCTGTGTGTAAGGCGAGGGGACAATAATGTCCGTTTGGGTTTCCTCGGATAAAACATCTTGGGGGAGACTCAAAAAGCAAGCCCCAGGGCGACCTGACTCTGCGATACGAAATGCGTTCGCCATGATCTCGCTTGCGGCGTCCACATGCTGCACTTCAGCACTGAACTTGGTTATAGAGCGAAAAATACTGACGGTATCCATGCTCTGGTGTGTTTGTTTTTGCTGGTCAGTTCGTTTCACCGCGCCACCGATAGCAATCAGCGGATCGCCTTCGGAGTTTGCTGTTGCCACCCCCGTAACTAGATTTCCACAGCCTGGGCCTGACGTAACCATTGTGACGCCTGCTTTACCGGTTAGTCTTCCCATAACGCCAGCCATAAACGCGCCGTTAGCCTCGTGACGTACCGGAATCATTTGGATGTTAGTGTCTTCAATCGCATCGAACAGTCGATCGATTTTTGCACCAGGAATACCGAAAATGTACTTAATGCCGAGAGACTCTAGCTGTTGAGCGATCAACTGAGCTCCATTTTTATTTGAAGGTTTGGATTGCATTTGTTGTCCTTATTATTTGCCTGACTTTGTTACTTTTCCGCCTTTTCTATGGCGGTATTTATATCTTCCGGAGCCAAATTGGCGTTGAGGAAGTCTGTCGATACTGGGGTATCAATCACTAGCCGTGAGACTTTGCCAATCTGGAGGAACCCTGACGAAATGCTGTAATCCTGGATATGACCACCTCCTTGGCGGTCATCGGTAATAAAGTGTTCGTGATAGCCGGGCACATTAATGCCAGTCGTGTATTTAGGACTGCGAAAGCCGGCGACCACGCCTTGCTTATGCGTGAAGCGGAATGTTGGTTGTTCTTTGACCACTTCAAGCATTGGCCGATAAGGGCGTGTTTGTTTAGGTACGGTACGAGTACGAACTGAATCGAAAACGCCATCAATGCGCACTGCGCAAAATAGGTTATCGCTTGGAACCAGGTCGTCTATGAGGCTATGGACTTCATGACGTGACATGCGCGATGTCAGTGGCAGCTCGATATCAGGCTTAAAAAAAGTCATGACAGCAAAGGGCGTTTTTTGCGCCAGGTCTGCCGGGTTTGCGGAGCCATCCGACTTGAGTTGAAAAACTTCCTTATCAAACGCAATCAACTCACCATCCAATTCATTGAACGTACCTAAACCAAAATCCCCATGTTTCAGCAGTTCTTCTATGGTTGTCGAGCCTTCGTAAACACCAGCGATCAAAGCACTCATTAACGAAGTCTGATAAATCTCACCATCTCCGGTAACATGATGGTATTCAGAAAATTCTTTCGCTACTTCAAGCGAACAAGCGCATAGAGGGTTATAAAATCCACGCATGAGTAAGACCAGTTATGCAATGAAGAGTATATTTAGATTGACTTCTACACGGTGCTAAATCCAATATAAAAAAGATTTATTTTGATATGGAAAATATATGGAATTTCGCTACCTGAAGTATTTTGTCGCGGTCGCCGAGACTCGTCACTTTACCCGAGCAGCTGAACAGTTAGGGATTGCGCAACCTCCTTTGAGTCAACAAATCAAAAAGCTAGAGCACGAGCTTGGCGTGGACTTATTTAAGCGCTTGTCTAGAGGAGTAGAACTGACCCATGCAGGGCAAGTCTTTTATTTGGATGCGGTAAATATTCTTGCTGATGTGGAACGCGCTAAAGCAAAAGCCCGACAGATTGCCCGTGGTGAAAATACGCAGGTTAAAATTGGGTTCGCGACGTCAACATCAACCTGCATTAAGGTATTGGAGAGGATTGGGCGTATTCAAGAGAATGGGGTTCATTTACAGACGGCGGAACTATCAATGCCAGAGCTTGCCACTCAGTTAAAAAGCAAACAACTTGATCTCGCAATCATGCGGCTACCCTGTTACGCCAGTGAGCCTTTTGAGCATAAGGTGTTGTTTAACGACCCGTTTGTCGCAGTGATTCCGGCGGGCCACGAACTGGCAAAATATCCCTGTATCCAGATGAAACAGTTGAGAGGCCATAAAATTTTACTGTTTCCACGAGAGACGGGACCCGCATTGTTTGATGGCATGAGCACACTTTTTGCCGACGCAGGAGTAAGGCTCGAACCACAGTTCGCAGCACCGCAACTTCGTACGACGATTGCCATGGCGCAGGCCGGGTTAGGTATCGCTCTCGTACCGCGCTCACTGGCTGAACATCTCGATGATTCCGCGACAGTCGCCGAGATTGATGATATCCCTCTCACTAGTCGTGTTGTTGTTGCTTGGGAGGCATCTAATCTCAATAAACAAGCGTTAAAAGTAGCCATGCACATCGGTCATGTAGAGGCTTAAAGATGAGTCATCGAATTGGCTCTGATAGCCACAGGCAAATGTGATACTCTCACTCGTTATATGCAAAGCTATGCTTTGGTTGAATAGACAAATCTTACTCAACGAATAGAACTTACTGAGGATGTACCAATGATATACGCTGCGGTCTTTGATATGGACGGGTTGCTGATTGATTCAGAACCTTTGTGGAAGGAAGCGGAAAAGCAGGTGTTTTCATCAGTTGGTGTCCAAGTGACCGAAGTGCTGTCAAAGCAGACTGCAACTATGACGACAGGTGAAGTAACAAGGTTTTGGTATGAACGTAATCCTTGGCAAGAAAAGAGCCTAGAGGAAGTAGAGAATGCTGTTGTGGATAAAGTGGAGGCATTAATAATTGAAAAAGGATGCGAATTAGAGGGTGTTACAGAAACACTCAAATTGCTTAAGGAAAAAGGGTTTAAGATAGGGTTGTCTACTAATTCACCTTATCAACTCATTCCCATCATTTTGAACAAACTCGGTATTGCCAGTTACTTTGACGCGATATCATCGTCAGACGATGTAGAGCAGGGTAAGCCAGAGCCAGATGTCTACCTTTCAACAATCAATAAACTAGGTGTAGATTCAAGTAACTGTATTGCCTTTGAAGACTCTTATTCGGGTATGCTTGCGGCAACACGAGCAAACATAAAAACAGTCGTGATACCTCAACCTGATAAGTTCTACCAAGAGTTTAATGAAGCCAGTCTAAAGCTGCAAAAGCTATCAGAGTTTAATGAAAGCCATTTGGCGAGTTTAATGGACTTGAATTTGAAAGCAACACTTGCACCAACACCGCATGAAAGTTTTTTAGAAGAAGGACTTGATTGTGAATAGCCGGTCGCTGAAAAAATACCTACTGCCAATGTTCTTATTGGTTTTACCTATAGAATCATTCGCAAAAGATACAACTATGTTGGACGAGCTCAATAATCGATTTGTTACATTTGAAAGGCGATTTGATGATTGTATCAACTCTGCTTCTCAAAGTGATATGAGTGAAAACATTGTCAGTCAGATTCAAGCGCTTAATATTGATTTTGAAATTTCGGTTGGCTATTTATACAAACAATCACTTTATTTATGCTCTGATGATGAATTCAGTGATTTAGCAAGAATTATCATGATAATTGAAACCTCCGATAATGATGGATTGCAATTATCAAAGGCAAAAGCTAGTCAAATTAGAAAGCTACTTTTTAGCAAAGTGGATTTACGTTTAGAGTCGAAGTTTCAAAGTTTACCGCAAGATAAAAAGGAAGCATTACTGAGCATTGCGAAAAAGCTTGAACCTTTTGATCTCGTAAGCATGCATGAACGACTTCAGGCAATGTAGACTTATGAAAGAATGTTTTGAGTAGATTCTTAACGCTTGGCTTTTTCATTAAGATTGAGTATTAGGTTCAACGCCTCTAGCTCTTACACAAGATCTAGAGGCATCCATTTTTTATTGACTTAAAAATGCCGCGCTAAGATTTTAACCCTGCAGCGGTCATCATGACGCGAAATAACATAGACACTAACCCTAATGCAGCGACGCTAACGACCCAAATTCCAACCATCCACGCCCATTGGCGGCACCAATTTTTGACTTTCATACTCACTCCTTATCAACTCGTTAATGGTACGCTTCGTCTTCTTTCACTTTTCCAGAGAAGACGTAATAACTCCAAAAGGTGTAAGCCAGAATGATCGGGATGATGATCACCGCTCCAACGAGCATAAAGCGCTGACTGCTTGCAGGAGCCGCTGCTTCCCATATTGATATGCTAGGAGGAATGATATTTGGCCAGATACTGATGCCAAGCCCTGCGAACCCGAGAATCACGATCACTAGCGCCATCACGAAAGGGCTGCGCTCTTTACGCTTTTTAACGGAGTCAGCAATCTTCAAACATACCAGTCCAGTAATGACTGGTACGGGCAGTAAGTAGAACAAATTCGGCAGAGAAAACCATCTTTCCGCAATGGTAGGGTAAGCAAGTGGAGTCCAAGCGCTCACAATGACTAATGCGGAGATCATCGCCAGTAGTGTTTTATTAGTGAAGCGGTACATCGTGTTTTGCAGTGCACCTTCCGTCTTCATGATGAGCCATGTGCTACCGAGCAGCGCGTACGTTGCGACTAAACCCAAACCGCAAAAGATGGGAAAAGGGGTAAGCCAGTCTAGTTGGCTACCTACGAAGACGCGGTTTTCCACCGCAAAGCCTTGAATTACCGCGCCAACAACGATGCCTTGGAAAAACGTGGTTAAAATCGATCCGACCATAAAAGAGCGATCCCAGAACTTTAAGTGGCTTTCCAATGCTTTAAAGCGAAACTCAAATGCGACTCCACGAAAGATCAAAGCAATCAACATCAACGTTAAAGGGATGGTTAGCGCTTCAATAATCACCGCGTAAGCCATCGGAAAAGCGCCAAATAGAGATGCGCCTCCAAGCACAATCCAAGTTTCGTTACCGTCCCAAACTGGCGCGACACTGTTGACCATGACGTCTTTTTGTTTTTCATCCTTGATGAAGGGCATCAGTATTCCAATACCCAAATCGAAGCCGTCCATGATGATGTACATCAAAGTGGCAAAAACGATGATCGCGAACCAAATCACGGATAAATCAAAATGCATATTCTCTACCTTAACTTTGTGACAAATTCTAGATGCGGCCTGAAACGGTCGTCATGTCGTGCTCATCGTGCTCGATTGCATCGGGGCCTTTCTTGATTTGGTGGATCATGTAGTAATACCCAAAACCAAACACCAAGCTGTACACAACAAGGAAACACAGCAGGCTGATGCTCATTTGTAGGTCTCCGTGTGCAGAAACCGCATCACGCGTTTTTTGTACGCCATACACGACCCAAGGTTGCCGACCAACCTCTGTCGTAAACCAGCCAGCGAGTATTGCGATAAGACCAGATGGCCCCATAAACAATGAAAACTTGAGGAACCAACGCGAAGTATAAAGCGTGTTCTTTTTTCGTAACCATATGCTGTAGAAGCTTTGAAAAATCATCAGAAGTCCTAGCCCGACCATGATTCGAAATGACCAAAAGACGATAGGTGAGTTCGGTCGTTCCTCTTTCGGGAAGTCTTTCAGCGCCGGGATTGGCTCAGTTAAACTGTGGCGTAGGATCAAACTTCCTAAAACAGGAATTTCTAAGGCATAGTCTGTGCGTTCTTGTTCCATGTTTGGCATGCCGAACAATATCAATGGGGTTGGTTTGCCATCGCTGTTATCCCAATGTCCTTCGATGGCAGCGATTTTGGCGGGCTGGTGTTCCAGAGTGTTTAGCCCATGCACATCGCCAATCACGGCTTGGAGTGGCGCAAGGAACACTAAGATCCCGAGCGACATCGAAAACATGGTTTTTACCGAAGTCGATTGATTGCCTCTCAATAAATGCCAAGCGGCTGACGCGCCTACAAAGAGTGCTGAACTGACAAAAGCTGCGACGCTCATGTGCGCCAAACGATAAGGAAATGAAGGATTGAAAACGATAGCAAACCAGTCAGTTGGCACCACACGTCCGTCGACAATTTCATAGCCTTGTGGCGTTTGCATCCAACTGTTGGAGGCGAGAATCCAGAACGTCGAAATGATCGTGCCTAACGCCACCATCGAGGTTGCAAAAAAGTGCAGCTTTTCGCCGACGCGACGCCACCCAAACAGCATTACGCCAAGAAATCCGGCTTCGAGAAAGAAAGCCGTTAACACTTCATAAGTCAGTAATGGGCCAGTGATAGAACCAGCGAAGTCGGAGAAACCACTCCAGTTGGTGCCGAATTGATAGGCCATGACAAGACCAGATACAACACCCATTCCAAAGTTAACCGCAAAAATTTTCGACCAGAAGTGATAGAGCTTTTGGTAATCGGGATTGCGTGTTTTTAGCCATAAGCCTTCCAGCACGGCGAGATAGGTGGCCAAACCTATGGTGATAGCGGGGAAAATAATATGAAAGGATACCGTAAAGGCGAACTGTATCCGTGCAAGCATAAATGCGTCGAGGCCAAACATTAAACTTCCTTTGATCTTTTAAGTTTTATGAGAGAGCTATTTTAAGAGGAGCGGAATGAGGGAAGTAGGTACAGACAGTGACTATAAACCTATAACAGATTAAATATTGAAGTGTTATTATTTTGAATTCGGCTTTAGGGAAGGGGATTTGCGTTTGGCGAAGTATCAAGAGTTAGTGGAACAGCTTAAAAGGCAGATAAAATCGGGGATATGGCATCCGGGTGACAAGCTGCCTTCGCTGCGTCGCCAATCTGAACACTCGGGTTTGAGCTTGATGACGGTGTTGCACGCGTATCAAATTCTGGAATCTCAAGGCTGGGTAACGTCACAGCCGCGATCTGGTTATCGAGTCGCGCCCAATATTAAGAGCTCAAATGAACCCCAAGCGCCAGCCGCGGTTTCGTGGACAGAGCAGGTAGACATCAATGAGTTTATCTTTGATGTTCTGCAGGCGAGTAAAAATCCATCCATGATCAATTTTGGCTTTGCCTATCCAGACCCAAGTTTGTACCCACGCTATCACGTGAATCGGGCGATGAGCGCAGCCGCTCGCAATATGCCGATTTCCACCACCTTTGATAACTTACCGCCGGGAAACGAACAATTACGCACCATCATCGCGAAGCGTTATGCTGCGAAAGGCATTGAAATTTCACCCGATGAAATTGTCATTACGGCAGGCGCGCTGGAGGCGTTAACGCTCAGTTTGCAAGCTTGTACAAGACCGGGAGATTGGGTGGTTGTGGAGTCGCCTGCCTTCTATGGCGCATTGCAATCCTTAGAGCGGTTAGGTTTGAAAGCGCTCTCAGTAAGAACAGACCCAGTCACGGGTATTGACCTAGACTCATTGGAACGAGCGCTGCAAACACACGATGTGAAAGCGTGCTGGCTTATGTCGAACTTCCAGAATCCTCTGGGTTTTACGCTCTCCAACGAGAAAAAACAAAAGCTGATTGAACTGACACAGCGATATAACGTGCCAGTAATTGAAGATGATGTGTACAGCGAACTGCATGCAGGGAATGACTCGGTTTATCCACTAAGAATGTTTGATGACACGGGCAATACCATGTTGTGCTCCTCGTTTTCAAAATCATTAATCGCAGGGCTACGTATTGGTTGGGTTGCGGCGGGAAAGCGGGCGCTAGAGGTACAAAAGTTACAGTTAATGAGTACATTAGCGACGAGTGCACCAGTGCAAATGACATTGGTGCACTATTTAACAAGCCGCAATTATGAATCGCATTTGAAGCAGTTACGGAAAAAGCTGTTTGAACGTAAAAGTAAGATGACGGATCTGCTTAATGAGCTGTTACCTGAAGAAGTCAACGTGTTAAGCCAAAGCGGCGGGTACTTTATTTGGTTAGAGCTTCCCAAGCATATCGACGGCTTGCAGATATATCGAGAAGCGCTAAAAGGTAATATCAGCATCGCACCGGGAAAGATGTTCAGCCTGACAGAACAATACGATCACTGTATTCGTCTTAACGCTTCTTTTGAGCTCAATGACAAATACGTTCATGCTCTCAATCTGCTTGCCAACATTATTCGCGATCATTTGGCGAAATAGCGACTTTCTTCAGTTTTTTGGTTTAATGGAGCGCGCCGGATTTCCAACGACTCGATCGCCCGGCGCAACGTCTTTGGTTATGACAGAGCCAGCGCCGACGACGGCCTCATCGCCAATGGTCACGCCTGGCAGTATGATTGCGCCCCCACCAATCCAAACGTTATTGCCAATTTTTACCGGTTTGGCGATCTCATCTCCGGCTAAGCGTCTTTGCGTATCGAGTGAATGAGCGGCTGTGTAAATTTGCACTCTAGGCCCAATCATGACGTTCGCGCCAACCTCAACCTGTCCATTGTCCAGAATAATGGCATCCCAGTTGATGTAGGTGTTTTCTCCGATGGACAAGTGACAACCGTAGGTAAGTTGTAGCGGTGGCTCTATACAGGCGCTATTTTTTAATTGGACGCCCATTTCCGCCAATAGTTGTCTACGGATATCTGGGTTTGGTTCGTGGTTAAACTGGAAGACAAGCTGCGCAGTTTTGGCGCGCATTAGCTTTAGTTCTTCATCCAGACAATTATAGGTTTCTCCAGAGCGCATCCGAGTCAGTTCTGACATAACAATCATTCCATCAATATAAATTGCAATAAGGTGCATAATAATAAGTGAGAGTGATTCGAAGTGAAAATTTGACGCTTAAAAATCAGAAAGTTATCACTGATTTGCCTTGCGTATCCAGTTGGTTGATTGGCTCGTTTAGTTCACAAAGACGTGCTCCCTAAATGGCTTAATCGGTTGAAGCCAAAGTGGGAAACCACTCGAAGCGTTTTACGTAGATTACAATATAGTTAATAAGAAGAACTTAGTTGAGCCGCTTGCGCTATCGATTGGGCTAAAATTATAAGACTTATGCGCTCTGGCTTGCTGGCAACGATGAATCAAGAGTGAGCACTTTATGTTCGAACGGGTCATTTCATTTTTAGAAACAACACTGTTTACCTTTAACGAACAACCTATCACGTTGTGGGCGATATTGATGGTGCCGACATGGGTCATTGTCGCTTTATGGTTATCCAAAATTTTGATCAAAACCGTTACGTCAAGAATGTCTTCATCGGGGAAAGACCCAAACGTGATTCATTTGGTTAAACGGATATTATTTGTCATCGCTCTCGCCATTATTTTTATGACCACACTTTCGATGATAAATGTGCCAATTACCGCGTTTGCCTTTCTGTCTGGTGCCATCGCTATCGGCTTCGGTTTTGGTGCGCAAAACATCATTAACAACTTCATAAGTGGCTGGATTTTGATTGGTGAAAAGCCAATCCGAATTGGGGACTTTTTAGAGGTTGAGGGCGCCAAAGGCACTGTCGAGCAAATAAATACACGCTCAACGAGAATCAGACGAACCGATGGTGTTCATATGCTCATACCCAACAGTCAGTTGATTGAGAACGTGGTGATCAACTGGACGTTATGCGACAGATTAGTTCGTGGCTCGGTCGTCGTCGGTGTCGCGTATGGGAGCGATGTCAAACAGGTTGCAGCCTTAATGGCGGAAGTGACTTCGCAGCAAGCGCAAGTTCTGAGTTCGCCAGCGCCAGATGTGTTTTTTCAAGACTTTGGTGACAATGCTTTGATCTTCGAATCTTATTTTTGGATTAACTCAACGGTTGAGGGCGGTATTCGCTCGGTCGCAAGTGCCATGCGTTTTGAAATCTACGAAGCTTTCGAAAAGCACGGCATTGAAATCGCGTTTCCACAACGAGATGTGCACATTGATGGGCAAATCAAGTTGTCTAGGGAGAGAAACGGATAGGGCGATAAGCGGTATTGGTGTTCTTATCTTGGTGTCGAGTAACCATAGCGAGGCGGTCACAACACGGATTCACCTCGCTAGAAACCAGTTTGAAGGCGTTATTGGTTGTCCCACATGACTTCGCATTCTTCTTTGATTGCTGATTTTAGCAACTCAATCAGTGGAAACGCTCTGCGTCCTAGGCTTACCGCGGGCTCTGCTTGTTCTTCCTCTTCGTCTACATCAGTAGGGAGGTTTTCTTCAGCTGCATTTTTCGCAGATAGAGCAGAAGTTAATCTTGATAGCGCGTCAGGAACATCTTGAGCGGAAATTGATCCCGGCACCGTGCCGCTGTGACCCATCATTTTGAGCATATCTAATGCAATATCACCAAACATTGTGACGTTTGAGTGGCTTCGACAACGAAATGTTATGAGCATTTACCTGATCCTGTTTTATATGTTCGCTTTGAAACTAAATTGTAGCTGAAATCAGACACTAATTAATGTGATGAAGACCGTTGAGCGTTAAGGTTTTTATGAGTAACAATAAAAAACGGGCACGTACGTCTGCATGCCCGATGAAATACATTACCTGATTGGTTGTTGATGATTTACAAGCTATACGGATCGCCCAGAGCTAATGCGACCCTAGAAGCAGGAGACTTTCCTAACGCACGGCAAATTTGCCAACCCGCTTCATTGATGACGCCAAGGTCAACGCCTGTTTCAATCCCAAGTTGCTCACACAGATAAAGTACATCTTCCGTTGCAACATTGCCACTGGCTCCTTTCGCGTAAGGGCAGCCGCCGAGCCCCGCTACTGCGCTATCAATGGTGTTGATGCCCATTAACAAGGCTTGGTAGATATTGGCTAATGCTTGTCCATAAGTGTCATGAAAATGTACTGCGAGCGCGTCTTTTGGTAGTAGCGTTAACAACGAATCCAGCATGGCGACAACGCGATTAGGCGTTGCTTTACCGACAGTATCACCGAGCGAAATCTCATAACATCCCATATCAAACAACGTATTGGCGACCTTGGTAGTTTGCTCTGGCTTGATTACTCCCTCATATGGACACACCATGGTACAAGACAAGTACCCGCGTACAGGAATGTTGTGCTGGTTCGCCAATTCGATAACGGGTTCAAATCGAGCGAGACTTTCGGTAATGCTGCAGTTGATGTTCTTCTGGCTGAACGTTTCTGAAGCGGAGCCAAACACCGCAATTCGCTTTACACCGCTTTCCAGCGCACGTTCTAACCCTGCGAGATTTGGTGTGAGCGCGCTATAAACCACGTCAGGCTTTTTTGAGATACCAGCAAACACCTGATCGGAATCGGCCATTTGAGGCACCCACCTTGGAGAGACGAAAGATCCCGCCTCAATATGCTTTAAGCCACTGCTGCTTAGTTGGTTAATCAAACGGATTTTATCAACCAGCGTCACTGCCGTTTCATTTTGCAGACCATCACGAGCGCCGACTTCGACGATATTAACCTTCGCTGGTAGCATATTCGCGCTCCTTATCTTCACTGACGTTATCCGATATCAAAGACAAATTCAGCAGTATGGAACCGTGCTGTACTTGGTCCCCGTGCTGATAAAACAATTCGTCGACTGTTGCTGCGACCGGAGCCGTGATGGTGTATTCCATTTTCATTGCTTCGAGTACCAAAAGCGGATCGCCCGCCGCCACTTCGTCACCTTTAGCCACCATAACTGCTGAAATTATGCCGTTGAGTGGTGCGGTTGGACTTAGTTCATCATCTACATCTTTTGCAGAGTCAAAGTTAGGTTGATGAGCGAACGTGCGCTGCTGACCAAGATAAAATAGTGTTGTTCTTTGTTCATCGCTAAGTGCATTAAAGGTGTAACGCACATTATCAATATCGACGATAATCTGGTTGTCACTTTCAAGCAGGATGACCTGATGCAGCTCCTCACCACATCGGACAGTGAAGTGAGATCCTGTATCTTGCGATGATTGTTGCAAACGTACCTGATGGTTGGCATTGGCATCCGTGAAGTTAAATCGGTAAACGTTGTCAACTGACAGTCTAAAACCTCGTCTGGTTGGCGCGGGTAACGTTGAGCTGTCTGATTTTGAAATGAGATCATTCCGGTGAGCAACCGCCGCCAATGTAAGCCAGATTGAATCCGACACGTCTTGCTGCTCATTTATGCCTTGTTGATGTGTTACGAGGAAACCTGTATCGAGCTCAATCTCGGCAAAGGCTGGCTGCGAAATAATACTGTGCAGATAACCAATGTTTGTCGTTACTCCACGTACGTGATATTGAGTTAACGCCTGCTTAAGCTGCTTTAGTGCGATATCACGAGTTTGCCCCCAGACGATCAGTTTGCTGATCATTGGATCGTAATATTCGCTGATGCTATCGCCTTGGGTAACACCACTATCAACGCGTACGCGCGCTAGGCGCACATTACTGTCTGATACGGGTTCTTTTAAGTAGTCAATGCGGCCAGTCGACGGCATAAAGTCATTGTCTGTATCTTCTGCGTAAATTCGCAGCTCAATTGAATGGCCGTCGTGGGTGATTTCAGATTGCGAAATAGGTAAATGCTCGCCAGCTGCGACTTTGAATTGCCACTCCACCAAATCAACGCCGGTGATCAATTCAGTGACAGGGTGCTCAACTTGCAGACGGGTGTTCATCTCCATGAAGTAGAATTGACCTCGGCTATCGAGTAAGAACTCCACCGTGCCAGCGCCAACATAGTCGATCGCTTGAGCGGCCTGAACCGCAGCTTCACCCATTTGTTTACGCAGTTCATCACTAAGACCGGGAGCTGGTGCTTCTTCGACTACTTTTTGGTGACGGCGTTGAATGGAGCAATCGCGATCAGAAAGATAGACACAGTTGCCATGTTGGTCAGCAAATACCTGAACTTCAACGTGGCGAGGCTGCAATATACATTTTTCGATTAGAAGCTGCTTATCGCCAAAGCTTGAAAGTGCTTCACGCTGCGCACCGTCGATGGCCAGAGGCATTTCGGCTGCGCTATTGACCACTCGCATGCCTTTACCGCCGCCACCTTGTGTTGCTTTAAGCATCACTGGGTAACCGATTTTTTCCGCTTCCGCTAATAAGTGCTCTACGCTGTTGTCTGTGCCGTGATAGCCGGGAACCAAGGGCACGTTCGCCTCAGACATGATGGCTTTGGCTTGCGACTTCGAACCCATTGCTTCAATTGCGCTGGTGGAAGGGCCAATAAAAACAATGCCATTTTCGCTGCACGCTTTCGCCAGTTTCGGGTTCTCGGAAAGAAAACCATACCCAGGGTGGATAGCATCGGCTTGCCATTTTTTCGCAGCGCCGATAATCGCATCGATATCGAGATACGATTCACTCGCCGGAGCGGGGCCAATGAATTCAGCGAAATCCGCTTGTTTAACATGTAAGCTGCTGCGATCCGCTTCGGAATAGACGGCAACCGTCTCGATAGCCATGCTTTTTGCGGTTTTAATGATTCGGCAGGCAATTTCACCGCGGTTTGCGATCA
Source organism: Vibrio sp. OPT41 (assembly GCF_015163595.1). Taxonomy (NCBI): domain Bacteria; kingdom Pseudomonadati; phylum Pseudomonadota; class Gammaproteobacteria; order Vibrionales; family Vibrionaceae; genus Vibrio; species Vibrio sp. OPT41. The sequence continues at coordinate 358,180 of NZ_JADDYH010000054.1, forward strand.
GTATTCTTTTAAACATGATTCCTCCAATTGGCGGCGCGCTTTTCAAAAAATGCACTCAGTCCTTCTTGTCCTTCTGCGGACACGCGGGCGGTTGCAATAGCTTGGCTGGTGTATTCAATTAATGAATGCTCGATAGGTTGATTGTCACAACGTAAGCAGAGCGTTTTTGCTGCCTGCATGGCTTGTGGACCGTTGTTGAGCAGGTGATCAATGGTGCGATTGACGGCTTCACGTGGTTGAGCGTCTATCTGATGAAGAATACTCATCGATAGCGCGGTTTCGGCATCAATCAGTTCCGCGGTTAAAAAGTAGCGTCGGCTCTGTCTTTGTCCAATCGCTCGGATTACGTAAGGTCCGATGGTGGCGGGTAACAAACCGAGCTTCACTTCACTCAAACAGAAGCGACTTTCAGGTGTACCGATAGCGATATCGCAACAGCAGATAAGCCCAAGTGCGCCGCCAAATGCAGCGCCATGCACCATAGCAATAGTCGGTGTGCTAAAGGTATCCAGCGTATGCAAAAGTTTTGCTAGTTGCTGTGCATCTTGCAGGTTTTCACCCTCGGTTTTGGTTGCCATTGACTGCATCCAGCCAAGATCCGCACCCGCAGAAAAGTGTTTACCTTGGGCCGTTAGTACCAATGCACGTAGAGAGTCGTCTCTATCAAGTTTTTCCAAGATTTCGATAAGTGAAGCAATTAATTCATCATTAAACGCGTTATGTTTCTCTGGTCGATTGAGGCTCAACCAAGCAACGCCATTGTTGTCTTTTTCGAGCAGTAGTCCGGTCATGTGACTTCCTTTGTCTGACATTTCAGTCTGTATTCCAATACTCGCTAACCGTTACTTGTATAAACATCGGTATTCGCGAGGAGTTAAGGCTTGCCTTGCATCCGACTACATGCGGAAGATGCCAAATTTACTGTCTGATATTGGCGCATTAAGCGCAGCAGACAGAGCAATGCCGACAACATCACGGGTTTTGGCGGGATCAATAATGCCGTCGTCCCACAAACGAGCACTGGCGTAGTATGCATGGCTTTGAGTCTGATATTGCTCCGCAATTGGACGTTTGAACGCTTCTTCTTCCTCTACGCTCCAGCTTTCACCTTTGCGAGTTTTGATATCGCGGGTCACTTGCGCCATCACGCCAGCCGCTTGCTCTCCACCCATGACGGAGATGCGCGCGTTTGGCCACATCCACATCATGGTTGGATCATAAGCGCGGCCACACATGCCGTAGTTCCCTGCGCCATACGATCCACCAATAACCACGGTAAACTTCGGCACGTCTGCACACGCAACAGCAGTTACCATTTTCGCACCATGTTTGGCGATGCCTTCGGCTTCGTACTTCTGACCGACCATAAAGCCCGTTATATTCTGCAAGAAAAGCAGAGGAATTTTGCGTTGTGCGCACAGCTCAATAAAATGCGCGCCTTTTTGTGCTGATTCTGAAAATAGAATGCCGTTGTTAGCGACAATGCCAATCGGCATACCGTGAATATGGGCAAAGCCACAGACCAAGGTTTCGCCGAACAGGGCTTTAAATTCATCGAACTGGGAATCATCAACAATTCGGGCAATGACCTCTTTAACATCAAACGGCTTTTTGAGATCGGTTCCGACGATGCCGTACAGCTCTTGGGCAGGAAAACGTGGTTCCTGTGGTGCTTTTTGCTTGAGTTGAACGGGTTTCAAGTGGTTAATTTGAGAAACGGCTTGTCTTGCCAACTCTAACGCGTGGTGATCATTTTCTGCGTAATAGTCCGCCACACCAGAGGTGCGACAATGAACGTCTGCGCCTCCAAGATCTTCCGCGCTGACTTCTTCACCTGTCGCTGCTTTTACAAGAGGTGGACCTGCCAAAAAAATCGTGCCTTGTTCTTTGACTATGATGGATACGTCGCACATGGCAGGAACATAAGCGCCGCCAGCGGTACATAGCCCCATGACCACCGCAATTTGTGGAATGCCTTTGGCCGACATACGGGCTTGGTTGTAGAAAATACGGCCAAAATGGTCTTTATCTGGGAATACCTCATCTTGGCGGGGTAGGTTAGCGCCGCCAGAGTCGACTAAGTAAACACATGGCAGTTGGCATTTTTCTGCAATTTCTTGTGCTCTTAAGTGCTTTTTCACGGTGAGTGGGTAGTAACTGCCGCCTTTTACCGTCACGTCGTTCGCGACGATCATGCACTCGGTGTCATCAATCACACCAACACCCGCTACTACGCCCGCGCATGGAACGTAATCTGGATACACATCCCAGCCAGCAAACTGACCGATTTCTAGAAAGGATGAACCAGGGTCGAGTAGGGCAAGAATGCGCTCACGAACCGGAAGTTTACCTTTCTTCTGCTGATGGTCGCGGGCTTTCTCACCGCCGCCATCTTCGATTTGCGCAGTCACGGTATAAAGTTGATCTACAAGCGACGCCATAGAGCGGTAGTTTTCCTGATACTGCTCGGAATGGGTATTAATATTGGTCGTCAAACAAGCCATAAATAGCCGATCTCCATTCGGTAGACGGGTGTCACTACCCGTCTTTATTTAGGTTGAATAAGATTTAGATTGAATAAGGAAGTTGTTTCGAGTTAGAACGCCTAGGTATGACTATTAAGCGCTTTCGTTAAACAATTCGCGACCAATAAGCATGCGGCGAATTTCTGAAGTGCCCGCACCGATTTCATACAGCTTGGCATCTCGCAACAAACGGCCCGTATCAAACTCGTTGATGTAGCCGTTACCGCCAAGTAGTTGAATCGCATCCAGTGCCATCTTGGTTGCCAGCTCTGCGCTGTAGAGGATCGCGCCAGCAGAATCTTTACGGGTGGTTTCACCCCGATCACAAGCGGCAGCGACGGCGTAAACATACGCTTTAGCGGCATTCATTTGTGTGTACATATCCGCAATTTTTGCTTGAACTAGCTGGAATTCACCGATGGATTTACCGAACTGTTTACGGTCGTGAATGTAAGGCACAACGATATCCATACACGCCTGCATGATGCCAAGTGGGCCGCCTGCAAGCACCACACGTTCGTAGTCGAGGCCGCTCATCAATACTTTCACGCCTTGGTTTTCTTCGCCGAGAATATTTTCCGCAGGGACTTCGCAGTTTTGGAAGACCAGCTCACACGTATTCGAGCCGCGCATACCCAACTTGTCGAGTTTTTGTGCTTGAGTAAATCCAGGGAATCCGCGTTCCACAATAAATGCCGTGATGCCTTTGGAGTGCTGGCTTGGGTCGGTTTTTGCGTAGACAACATAGGTGTGTGCATCAGGGCCGTTGGTGATCCACATTTTGTTGCCATTTAATAGGAAAATATCGCCTTTACGTTCGGCTTTAAGCTGCATAGAGACCACATCAGAGCCGGCGCCGGGTTCACTCATAGCAAGGGCGCCGATATGTTCACCGGAGATGAGCTTAGGTAGGTATTTCTCTTTTTGCGCTTGTGTGCCGTTACGGTGGATTTGGTTGACGCAAAGGTTGGAGTGAGCGCCGTAACTTAACGCAACCGAAGCGGATGCTCGGCTGATTTCTTCCATAGCGATAACGTGGGCGAGATAGCCCATGCCTGCACCACCAAACTCTTCGCTGGTGGTCACACCTAAAAGACCCATGTCACCTAATTTGGACCAAAGATGGTTTGGAAAGTCGTTAGTTTGGTCGATAGATTGCGCTAGCGGCGCAATTTCTCTTGCAGCAAAACTATTGATTTGCTCGCGAAGCAAATCGGTATTTTCGTCATAAACAAAGTTCAGGGAAGAGTAGGTAGATTTCATTGCGTGTCCTTGCCTTTACGTCACCTACATCCCAGAGTTGAGGTGTTAGGTGACTTTTTCGCCTTTCATGGATCTCAGTGTGTTTTGGCATCGCAACTGCGCAGCATTTAACTCCATCATTACCGCTTGAATGTCGTTTGCTTGCTGTTGCAATGCTGCCTTCTTCTCTTCGATCAACCGAATCATATAGTTCAACTGCTCAGTACTTTGATCGGTATCGTAGAGTTCAAATAACTCTTTGATATCTGCAAGAGAAAAGCCCAATCGCTTACCTCGCAAAATCAGTTTTAGTCGAATTCGATCACGACCATTGTAGATTCGAGTGTTGCCTTTACGTTCTGGAGTTAGGAGACCTAAATCTTCGTAGAAGCGAATGCTTCGAGTAGTAATGTCGAACTCTTTCGCGAGCTCGCTGATCTTAAATGTGTTCATTCCTTAACCTTACGACTTTCGTATAACATTTACATGAATATACAATTCGTTAACGTTAAAGTAAACAAACAACATCCACTCTTGAGCCTTGATATCACTCGCATTTACTCGAAATCAAAGAATCACTCGAACAAACAATAACCTCAAACTTGACGTTAACGTAAATGTTAGTATAGTTATGACGTAAACGTCAACAAAAGGTTAATGGAATGAAAAATGAAACATGGATTGTTGCCGCTAAGCGAACGCCTATCGGCTCTTTTCAAGGTGCATTAGCTTCAACAGATGTCACGGAACTCGGTGCGAAAGCCATTCAAGGGGCGCTAGCCGAAAGCCAACTCGATGTGCACAAAATAGACGAAGTGTTGATGGGGTGCGTTTTACCCGCCGGTGTGGGGCAAGCGCCTGCAAGACAAGCAAGCCTTAAAGCTGAAATGCCACAATCGATTGGTTGTACGACACTGAACAAAGTTTGTGGATCGGGTATGAAAACCGTGATGCTGGCATATGACCTTATTCAATCTGGTAATGCGCATGCTGTCATCGCTGGTGGCATGGAAAACATGTCGTCTTCTCCTTATCTATTAAAGAAAGCGCGTGATGGTTTCCGTTTAGGTCACGAGCAAGTGCTTGATCACATGTTTTATGACGGGTTGCAGGATGCCTACCAAGGCGAGCTGATGGGTGTCTTTGCAGAACAGACGGCGCAAAAGTATCAGTTCAGCCGTGAAAGTATGGATGCCTGGGCGCAACAGTCGTTGACTCGTGCGCAGCAAGCAATCGAACAAGGTTTGTTCAAAGAAGAGATCGTGCCTGTTAACGTAAAAAGTCGACGCGGCGAAACCTTGGTTGTAGATGATGAGCAACCGAGCAAACTCGACGTCACTAAAATTCCTACCTTACGCCCTGCGTTTGCCAAAGATGGCGGCGTAACCGCAGCAAACTCTAGTTCCATTTCGGATGGTGCGTCGGCAATGATCTTAGTCGATAGTGAGTTTGGTCGTCAGGAAAACCTTCAGCCTCTAGCCAAAATTGTCGCGTACAGCACGCATGCAAGACAGCCTGATGAGTTCACCATCGCACCAGTCTTCGCGATTGAATCGCTGCTGGAAAAAACGGGCTGGGACAAATCAGACGTGGACCTTTGGGAAATCAATGAAGCTTTTGCTGTCGTGACTCAATACGCGGTGAAAGCTCTCGAACTGGACGAGAGCAAAGTGAACCCTCGCGGAGGGGCTTGTGCGCTGGGGCATCCAATAGGCGCAAGTGGCAATCGAATCCTTGTCACTTTGATTCATGCGCTAAAACAAACTGGTGGTAAGCGTGGCGTTGCATCGCTTTGTATTGGCGGCGGCGAAGCTACCGCTATCGCGATTGAAATCTGCTAAATCACTCTCAACAAAGTTTCACTTACATAACAGTAGTTAGTAACAAGCTGAAAAATACAAGGATGTCATCATGACAGAACAAGTAAAGCAGTATATCGGTGGTGAATTTGCCATCTCCGATTCAAAACAATGGCTAGATGTAACCAACCCGGCAACCAACGAAGTGATTGCACAAGTACCTTGTGCCACGGAATCGGAAATGAATGCGGCGATTGCCAGCGCAACAGAAACGTTCAAACGCTGGAAAGAAGTTGCAGCGCCGGAGCGTGCTAGATTGATGTTGCGCTACCAACATTTGCTAAAAGAGCAACACGATGAGTTGGCGATACTGCTTTCAAGTGAGACAGGCAAAACCCTCGCGGATGCAAAGGGTGACATTTGGCGTGGGATTGAAGTCGTAGAACAAGCGGCGAACATTTGTAGCTCAATGATGGGCGAAACGGTTGAGAATGTCGCAACCAATATTGATGGTTACTCTTACATTCAACCGCTCGGTGTTTGTGCTGGCATCACACCGTTTAACTTCCCTGCGATGATCCCATTGTGGATGTTCCCGATGGCGATCGCTTGTGGCAACACCTTTATTTTGAAGCCGTCAGAGCAAGTGCCACTAACGGCAATGAAACTGGCGGAGCTGTTTGAACAAGCTGGCGCACCAAAAGGCGTATTGCAAGTTGTTCACGGGACCAAAGAGCAAGTCGACCGCATTCTGACTGATCCAGTTGTTCGTGCGATCTCTTTTGTTGGCTCTGTGCCCGTTGGTGAGTACATCTACAAAACAGGTACAGACAACCTGAAACGCGTGCAGTCATTTGCAGGTGCTAAGAACCACATGGTCATCATGCCGGATGCAAACAAACAGCAAGTCATCAATAACCTAGTTGGCGCGTCAGTTGGTGCTGCAGGCCAACGCTGTATGGCGATTTCGGTTGCCGTATTTGTCGGCGAAACCAAAGAATGGATTCCAGAGCTTAAAGAGGCGTTAGCTCAGGTTCAGCCTGGCGCGTGGGATGATGAAACCGCTGGTTATGGTCCGCTGATTAGCCCTCAAGCGAAGCAGCGAGTGGTGAATCTGATTAATGAAGGCAAAGCGTCAGGCGCGAATTGTGTTCTGGATGGAACAGACTGCCAAGTGCCTGGCTTCCCGAACGGTAACTGGGTGGGGCCAACACTGTTTACCAACGTGACCACAGACATGTCGATTTATCAGGAAGAAATTTTCGGGCCTGTGCTGTTAACTATGGAAGTGGATGACCTAGATGAAGCGATTAAACTGATCAATGCAAACCGCTTTGGTAATGGTACGTCTATTTTTACGGCGAACGGCGCTGCCGCGAGAAAGTATCAACACAATATCGAAGTAGGTAACGTAGGCATCAACGTGCCGATTCCGGTGCCATTGCCATTTTTCTCATTTACTGGGTGGAAAGGCAGCTTCTACGGCGACCTGCATGCTTACGGTAAACAAGCGGTTCGCTTCTACACCGAGACGAAAACTGTCACCGCGCGTTGGTTTGAAGATGACATTCCAAGCGGTCCAAACATGACCATTCAACTTAGCTAATTACTGGATTAGCGACACCTCTAGCCAAGCGCCACCGTTTAAGTGGGCTTGGCTCGGATACAAATGCAACGAATTAGACCTTAGGACTTCAAGATGGATTTTGAATTAAACGAAGATCAACTCGCGTTTGCCGAAGTAGCAAAGCAGTTTGCAGACCAAATGTTAGCGCCTCATGCGGCCGAGTGGGATGAAAACCATCATTTCCCTAAAGATGTACTGCGTCAAGCTGGTGAACTTGGTTTTCTGAGCATCTATACGCCGCCAGAGCATGGTGGCTTGGGGTTATCTCGTTTGGATGCGGCGATCATTTTCGAGCAGTTGGCTATGGGTTGTACCGCGACTACTGCGTTTATGACCATTCACAACATGGCGACGTGGATGATCACCAGCTTTGCCAAAGCCGAAGTGGCGCAGCAGTTTAGCGCGGATCTAATTTCGGGTGAAAAGCTCGCTTCCTACTGTTTAACCGAACCTAATGCAGGCTCTGACGCCGCTTCACTGACGACCAGTGCAGTGCGTGACGGCGATGAGTTTGTCCTGAATGGCGCAAAAGTGTTTATCTCTGGTGCGGGTGATACGGACGTTCTTGTCGTGATGGCGCGTTCGTGCGGCGAAGGAGCGGGTGGCGTTTCTGCATTCGTTGTTCCTGCTGATTGCGAAGGCATTAGCTACGGTAAAAAAGAAGCCAAAATGGGTTGGAACTGCCAGCCAACTCGCATGATTACCTTCGAAAATGTTCGTATTCCGGCTGACTATCTGTTGGGTGAAGAGGGAGAAGGCTTTAAGTTCGCCATGCTTGGCCTTGATGGTGGTCGAATCAATATCGCTACTTGTTCCGTCGGTACTGCGCAACAAGCACTGAACGAAGCCAAGCAATACATGAACGAACGCAAACAGTTCGGCCGTTCACTGGCGCAATTTCAAGCGTTGCAGTTCAAGCTTGCTGATATGGCGACTGAGCTGGTCGCTGCGCGTCAAATGGTGCGACTCGCTGCCGCTAAACTCGATGCCCAGCACGCAGAAAAAAGTGCGTACTGTGCCATGGCAAAACGCTTTGCTACTGATGTGGGCTTTAAAGTCTGCGATCAGGCGCTGCAAATTCACGGTGGCTATGGCTACATCAAAGAATATCCAGTCGAGCGCCATTTCCGAGACGTTCGTGTTCACCAAATCCTTGAAGGTACCAACGAAATCATGCGTCTGATCGTCGCAAGACGATTACTAACGGAAGGCGTTGAGCTGCTTTAGTCAGCGAGACACAGCCTTACCTAAAGAAATTAAAAAGGACTGAAAGATTATGACGGCACAAATCAAATTAGAGCGCGAAGCGCATATTGCCAAGCTCACGATTAGTAATCCGCCAGCGAACACTTGGACGCTTGAGTCTTTGAATCAGCTAAAAGAGTTGGCAATTGAACTTAGTAATGATCGCTCTATTTATGCGTTGGTTTTAACAGGCGAAGGCGAGAAATTCTTTTCTGCTGGAGCAGATCTTAATAACTTTGCATCGGGTGATAAATCACAAGCAGCAAACATGGCGTTCGCATTTGGTGAAGCGTTTGAAGCGCTTTCTGCATTCGATGGGGTTTCTATCGCAGCGATTAATGGTTACGCGATGGGCGGCGGTCTGGAAGTGGCGATGGCGTGTGACATTCGTATCGCAGAAGAACAAGTACAAATGGCACTTCCTGAAGCATCGGTAGGTTTGTTGCCGTGTGCGGGAGGGACGCAAAACCTGACCGCGTTGGTAGGTGAAGGTTGGGCGAAGCGTATGATCCTGTGTGGCGAGCGTGTGACGGCCGAGCGAGCGGAAAAAATTGGGTTAGTCGAAGAGGTGGTGGCGAAAGGTCAAGCACTCGAAGCGGCTATGGAGCTAGCACAGCGTGTTGCAGGTCAATCACCGAAATCTGTGTCTGCGTGCAAAACGCTAATTCAAGGTCGACGCAGCCAAACTCATGCAGCTGGATTGGTTTTGGAGCGTGAACTGTTTTTGCAGCTGTTCAATACACAAGATCAGACTGAGGGTGTGAATGCGTTTTTGCAAAAGCGCAAGCCACAATGGACAAACAGCTAGCGGAGGCCAAATGACAGGTACAGTAAATGTTTCAAAACTTGAGTGCGCTGATGGCTCTGTTATTGGTGTGCTAGAGCTTGATAACCCAGCAGCTCTCAACGCGTTGAGTTACGTGATGATTGAGAAGTTGTACAAACAGCTTAATGAATGGCAAACGGACGACAGCGTCATCGCGGTATTCTTGCATGCTCAAGGTGAAAAAGCGTTTTGTGCTGGTGGTGATATTCAAGCGATCTACCGTGCACTTGAAAACAAAGAGCAAGACTTTGATTCTGCGTTTTCAGCGATGGAAACCTTCTTTGACCTCGAATATCGCTGTGACCATCTTATTCATACTTATCCAAAACCGATCATCGCGTGGGGACATGGTTATTTGATGGGCGGGGGAGTTGGCCTGTTTATGGGTGCCAGCCATCGCGTAGCAGAAACCACCACACGCTTTGCAATGCCAGAGATTAAAATTGGCCTTTACCCAGATGTAGGCGCGACGTACTTCCTAAACCAGTTGCCAAAACATTTGGCACTTTTCCTGAGTTTGACAGCTTGCCAAATTAACGCAACAGATATGAAAGCGTTGGGGTTAAGCCAATGGATTGCACAGCCAGAAAACAAGCAAGTGCTGCTGGATCTGCTTGCATCGGTAAGTTGGAAAGGTGAAGCGAACATCAACGAAAAAATCGCCACTACGCTGCGTTCGGTACACGTGGACGAGCCAACCGAAGGGATGTTGATGCCCTATGCGGAATTGATTGAGCAGTTATGTTCGGGTGACTTAGCGTCAATTGTTGATGCAATCAGCCGTGCTAACGTTGATAGCAAGTGGTTCGTCAATGCGCAAAAAGCACTGAACTATGGCAGTCCGTTGTCGCTCAGTATCACTTATCAGCAGTTAACGCAGTATCAAAAACTCTCTTTGAAAGCGTGTTTTGATATGGAATTTAACCTAACACTACGTTGTGGCTTAGAAGGTGATTTTAGAGAAGGGGTTCGTGCGCTGATTATTGATAAAACCAATCAACCGACTTGGCAACATCGCACGGTTTCTGACGTAACGCCACAAGTTTTGGAGCGCTTCTTCTCGCCAATTGACTCAGCAGAATACCCACTGACCGCATCGTCGGTAGCTATAGCGGCACTTTAGTACAAGGAAGAAATACGATATGGACAAAATTGCATTTATTGGCCTTGGTAACATGGGTGCGCCTATGGCTAAGAATCTACTTAAAGCGGGCTTGAACGTCGAAGTATTTGATTTGAACCCAAACGCAGTTGAGGAGTTGACCGCATTGGGCGCTTCAAGTGCCGATTCCGTTCAGCAGGCAGTACAAGGTGTTGATGTGGTTGTCACTATGCTGCCAGCGAGCCAACACGTTCAAAGCGTTTATCTTGGTCAAGATGGCATATTAGATAGCGTCGAATCAGGCACCTTGCTGATTGATTCATCCACCATCGATCCTGCGACTGCTCGTTTGGTTGGCGAAAAAGCATCGCAACTTGGTATAAGTTTTGTTGATGCACCAGTATCTGGTGGCGTTGCGGGCGCAGCAGCAGGTACGTTAACTTTCATTGTTGGCGGCTCGCAAGAGAACTTTGTTCAAGCCAAAGCGGTGCTTAGCCACATGGGTAAAAACATCTTCCATGCGGGCGATGTTGGAGCTGGTCAGGTCGCGAAGATCTGCAATAACATGATGTTGGGCATTTTGATGAGCGGCACCTGTGAAGCACTAAATTTAGGGATGGAAAACGGACTCGATCCCAAAGTGCTTTCCGACATCATGTTGCAAAGTTCAGGGCGTAACTGGGCGCTAGAGCTTTATAACCCTTGTCCAGGTGTGATGGAAAATACGCCTGCAAGCAATGGTTATCAAGGCGGCTTTATGAGCCAGTTAATGGCTAAAGATCTGGGTCTTGCGATGGAAGCGGCGGTTGCCAGTCAAACATCAACGCCAATGGGCAGCTTGGCTCGTAATCTGTTTAATTTTCACAACGGTCAGGGCAACGGGCAAAAAGATTTTTCAAGCTTGTTTGAGTTCTACCAAAAGCAAAATCAGGCCTAAGGAGCGCTTATGGAGTTAGCAAATAAGGTCATTGCGATCACGGGGGCAGGGCAGGGGCTGGGTAAACAAATGGCACTGTCACTGGCGGAAAATGGCGTTCATCTTGCGCTTATCGACCTCAATTCAGAGCAACTGGCTGAAACGAAAGCGGAATGTGAATCTCTCGGCGTTACCGCTCGTTTTTATGTGACGAACGTGACTGACGAACAGCAGGTGTGCACTGCTTTTGAGCAAATTGAGGCAGATTTCAAGCAGCTCAATGGCGTTATCAATAACGCAGGTATTATGCGTGATGGTATGTTCATTAAAGTCAAAGATGGTCAGGTTAACACGATGTCGCTGGAACAATTTCAGTCTGTTCTAGATGTGAATGTAACAGGCACTTTCCTGTGTGGCCGTGAAGCGAGCAAGGTAATGCTGAACACCGATAGCAAAGGGGTTCTGATCAACATATCCAGCGTTGCGCGTGCCGGGAATATTGGTCAAACCAACTATTCAGCATCTAAAGCGGCGGTAGCCACCATGGCAACGGTGTGGGCGAAAGAGTTAGGGCGTTTCGGAATTCGCTCAGTGGCGATTGCTCCGGGTGTCATCAAAACTGCCATGACAGACCAAATAAAACCTGAAGCGATGGAACGTTTAATCGGAATGATTCCGGTTGGACGTTTAGGTTTGGCGGATGAAATTTCATCGACCATAAAATACGTGTTAACCAACGAATTCGTGACCGGACGAGTGTTCGAAGTCGATGGCGGAATGCGAATGTAACCCCCTCTGCAACATAAAAAAGGGGAGCGAGTTTGATTGTCCGCTTCCTTCCACTTTCTTCTTTCTTTTATTGCTTCTATCTGAAAAATGTATTGGATGCATGGTCGACTGCTATCTCATCGAACGGTATAAAAATTGATTCTATTTCTAATGTGAATGGTTAGTTCTATATTGCTTGTCATGTAAATGTATTAACTCACAACTAAGACGATCTTTTGTCTCACTAACGAGATCGTTATTCTTGGTGTGTAAAAAACATTCTTATTGGTTATATTGTAACCGAAAACTATTTCGGCATCTAAAGATGGTGATTTATTATTCAGCGCAAAATACATGGGAATATGAGGCTGACTGAATAACCTTCAGTTGTCTTAATAATAAATAATCAGAATTCTCAATTACACTGAAGTAACTACCCATTAGGGAAGAGCAATAATGTCACTATTTCATTCGCTTAGGACGATGCCGCTATTATTGGGGTGTCTGTGTTTTTCTGTTCAGGCCTCCACAGAAAAGGTGGAACAGGAAGGTAAGTTTTTACAGTCGTTAGAAGGCATCGAAAATCAAATTTACGCATTACCTCAGAGTTCTTTAGCTTTGATTGAAGCGTTAGAAGAAGAGTCTTTACTACAAAAACAACCAACAGCGCTGTTGGTGCGTTACTGGCTTGCCAAGGCCACGGTTTTAGAGCTGCTAGGGCGCGTAGAAGAGAGTCAGAGTGTCGTTCAAAAAGGATTGGAGCTTGTGCGTCCACAGAGCCATGAGTATCTCCTGTTTAAGTTGATTCAGATGCGAACTATGGTTGGAAAGAGCGATATCGATACCGCGCTTTCTGCGTTGGATAGCTTGTTGGAAACATCGCGTGAGAATGGTGATAAGCAACTTGAATCAGAAATCCTGTTGCTAAAAGGACGCTATTACGATGAGCAAGGTGAGTTTAAAAAATCCTATGCTGCACTTATGTCGTCCATGGATGCGGCTGAATCTTCAGGTGTTCACGGGCTGGTCGAACGTGCAGCACTAGAGCTAGGTGACGTACTTGTCAAAATTCAGGGTTACGACCGATCTGAGGCGCTTTTGGAACAAGCATATCGCTATTTTAGGGATAGGCGTATGTCGTTCAATGAGTTGTTGAGCGTTTTGACGATAGCGAAACTTCATAAAGCACAGTTCCAATACGAAGAGGCGATAGCGTCATATCAGCGAGCGTTAAAGCTGGCTCAAATTATCGGTGATGGACGCTTTAGATTTCGAGTTAACCTTGAACTTGCAGCTTTATATCGCGAGACGAAACAAGAAAAGAAGATGGTTAACCACTTGAAGCTGGCGGAGAATTTACAGTACAGAGAAACGTCTAGCGCGTATTTGGCAACATTTAAGTTGTTACAAGCCGAATATATGTTAGAGCAGCAGCAATTTGAAATACTTTTAGCGATGATCGCGCCAATGCTGCCGGAGATTATAGAGAGTCGATACGTCAAGCAACAGCAAATGGAGCTACTAAAAGTCGCCGCTATGGCCTATGCGGGAAGCAATGACTTTAAACTAGCATTCGAAACTTACGGTAACTATCACGATAAATTTATCCAATTTAGCAATCAAAGAGAAGTTGAAAATCTTGAGCGCCAGCAGACGTTATTTGAGTTGGAACGACTTGAATATGAGAACGAAGATCTCAACTGGAACAATGTTTTGCAGCGTATGGAGCTAGAAAATAACCGTCGTACTTTTTACTTATTGGGTGAAGCGCTACTTGCGCTCATCGGTGTTCTATTTTTGATGGCGGTAGTATTTCTCGTCGTCAATCGCTCGCGTTTGAGAATGCGTCGCCTCGCAAAGACAGACACATTGACAGGGTTGTTCAATCGCCGTTTTTTAGAGGACTGGTTCACTAAGCCAGTAGAAGTGAAGCGTGAGCGAAAAGAGAAACCGGTACCTCAATCTAAGCAAGAAAAGATACAACACTTTGTTTTTGAGCAAGTCGAGCAAGTTAAGTACGGTTATCTAGCTTTAAATAAATGGGTAGATAGCAAACTCGATAAACAGAAAATGGTGCCAAATAAACCACAATCGGGGCCAGTAACTTTAGCGTTAATCGATGTGGATTATTTCAAGCAGGTAAATGATACCTATGGGCATGTGTTTGGAGATACCGTACTAACGGGCGTTGCCAAAGTGTTGGAGGAAACTGTACGTGAGAACGACATTGTTGCTCGCTTTGGTGGTGAAGAGTTTGTTGTTGTTATGCCCAATACAGACCATAAAAACGCCCTTATTACTGCAGAACGTTTACGTAGCGCTTTATCCCTACATGGCTTTGTTACGGAACAGAAAGAAGAAGTGAGAGTGACCTGTAGTTTTGGAGTCGTTACCACTGAAGATAATGAGATGAGTTTTAAATCACTTTGCGATCAGGCCGATAAATTGCTTTATCAAGCGAAAGCGAACGGACGCAACTGCGTGAAAGGTCGCTCGCTAGCCTAACAGAAATCAAGAGTTCAGGCTCATCGCACGATGAATCTGAACTTATCCCTCCCATTTACTTTGATAGCCAAGTGACTTTGAGATCCTTGCTTCGAATATAAAACGCTGAATCTAACATCTTAAAGTCACTTGGCGATATTACTTAAAAATGGCTTAAGGGTATCGAATCGCATATTCATGGCGTTCAATATAACCTCTCTTTGCCTTCTTCACCTTCAAAGTGCGAATGCCACTTGTGTCTACAAAACTATAACAAACTAGTGTGTCTATTCTTTGTGCAAACAAACCGTGTACAGGTGAAATGATTAGTGGTCGATATAAATTTTTTGTGGCACAGATTTTTGTTGTTCAAAAATCAACTCGTTCATCATCGTTTTAAAAATAAATTGATATTTAACTATTTGATTTTGTTTATCTTATTTGTTTTTTCTTAAACTGAAATCTAGTTGTCCCGACAAGTTCTTGCCGAGCAATTTTTCGTACACCCTCAACTTTTCATCCTTTTTTACTAACATTTTTCTTTAAAAATAATTTGAGTTCGAATTAATTTTCAGGCATTTTATATTTAACTAACCGTTCAATTAAAAATAACAGGGACGCAAAATGCCAAAGGTGGGGATGCCTGAAATCAGAAAACCGCAGCTTGTGAAAGCGACAATGTCAGTGATTGATAGAGTCGGTTTACACGCGGCGAGTATTTCGTTAATCAGCAAAGAAGCCGGTGTATCAACGGGGATTATCAACCACTATTTCGGTGGTAAGCACGGATTGCTGGAGGAAACGATGCGAGAAATCTTGCGTCAGCTTTCGTCCACTATCACACAGAAGTTACGTGAGCTGCCAAGTGATGCTCATCACCAAAGAATTAATGCAATCATTGACGGTAACTTTGTCGGCTATCAGGCAGAAAACCAAGTTGCTAAGACTTGGCTGGCGTTTTGGTCGTACTCAATGCATGACGAGCAGCTCAAGCGTTTACAGCGTGTCAACGAACGACGTCTATTGTCCCACCTAAGAAAAGAACTCAAAGCATTATTAAATGCAGAGCAGGCTGAATTGGTTGCTCATGGTATTGCATCACTTATTGATGGAATTTGGCTGCGCGGAACGCTCAACCCGCAAGGCATTGATGCAGAAAGAGCGAGAATCATCATCAACGATTATCTCGAAAAACAACTTACGTTTTATTCTGAAAAAATATAAAAGTTACAGGTCTTCAAAATGGAAATGAAAGCACACTATATCAATGGTGCGATGTACGACGGGTGTTCAGATGAACACTTCACCACTTACAATCCGGCGAATGGTGAGCCATTGGCCAACATTAAACAAGCGAACCAAGACGATCTTCAAGCAGCGATTGAATCGGCAAAAAAAGGTTTTGCTGCATGGTCGGCGATGACTGCGATTGAGCGCAGCCGTATTTTACACAAAGCCGTTGCCATTTTACGTGAGCGTAATGACGAGTTGGCTGCATTGGAAGTGGCAGATACTGGTAAGCCCATTCAAGAAGCTATCGCGGTTGATGTCACAACAGGTGCCGATGTTCTTGAGTACTACGCTGGCCTTGCTCCAAGTCTACAAGGTGAACAGCAGCCGCTCAGCGACGATCAGTTTTTCTATACACGTCGTGAGCCATTGGGCATTTGCGCGGGTATTGGCGCTTGGAATTATCCAATTCAAATTGCGATGTGGAAATCGGCGCCAGCACTGGCTGCGGGCAACGCAATGATCTTCAAGCCATCAGAAGAAACACCATTAACGGCGCTTAAGCTCGCCGAAATTTATTCAGAAGCGGGCATGCCAGATGGCGTATTTAATGTCGTGCAAGGGGATTACCGAGTAGGACAGATGCTAACGGCGCATCCTGATATCGCAAAATTGTCATTCACGGGTGAGTCAGGCACCGGTAAAGTCGTCATGAGTGACAGCGCTAAGACACTAAAACAAGTAACGATGGAGCTTGGTGGTAAGTCTCCACTGATTATTTTTGATGATGCGAAGTTAAACGATGCCGTTTCTGCGGCCATGGTGGCGAACTTCTACACCCAAGGTGAGGTTTGTACGCACGGTACACGTGTATTTGTCCATGAAGGTATTTATGACGACTTTATCGCACAGCTTAAGGCCCGAACCGAGCTGTTAGTCGTCGGCGATCCGCTTGATGAGAACACGCAAATTGGCGCGCTAATCTCTAAAGATCATGAATCGAAAGTTCTAGGAGCGATTGAAGCCGCGAAAGCGAGTGGCGCGACGTTACTGACTGGCGGCTACAAAGTAACAGACAATGGCCTAGCCAATGGTAACTTTGTTGCTCCAACCGTATTTGTCGATTGCGATGATGACATGAGCCACGTTCAACAAGAAATCTTTGGCCCGGTAATGTCAGTTCTGAAATTCCGCGATGAGTCGGAAGTGATTGCGCGTGCAAATGGCACCGATTATGGCTTAGCGGCAGGTGTATTTACTCAAAACCTATCTCGTGCGCACCGTGTGATCCATCAAATTCAAGCGGGTATTTGTTGGGTGAACACATGGGGTGACTCACCTGCGGAAATGCCAGTTGGCGGCTACAAGCAATCAGGTGTTGGCCGTGAAAACGGAGTCGAAACCCTTAAACATTACACACAAACGAAGAGTGTTCTGGTTCAGCTAAGCGACTTCGAAAGCCCTTACAAATGATACTACTCATAGTAGATAACTGACCACTTTAGCTTGTTAAAATGCTCGATAACTACGTTGTCAATTTTGATTGTAGGTTAACTACTTATCAAAATTTCCGCCTTGTTCTCAAGCATTTTTCCTACGCTAATTTCGTTCACTTATCTAGGGTGATTAGTATTAACTCCTAGGAGAATAAAAATGCAACAACACTACGATTACATCATCGTCGGTGCGGGTTCGGCCGGCTGTGTGTTAGCGGATCGCTTAAGTGAAAGTGGTCAAAATTCGGTCCTATTACTCGAAGCGGGTGGGTCGGATAAAAGTATTTTTATCCAAATGCCAACAGCGCTTTCTTACCCGATGAACACTGAAAAATACGCGTGGCAGTTTGAGACGGTTGAAGAGCAAGGGTTGGATGGTCGCCAACTTCATTGTCCTCGCGGAAAAGTTCTGGGCGGTAGCTCATCTATCAACGGCATGGTTTACGTTCGCGGACACGCTTGTGACTTTGACCAGTGGGAAGAGGAAGGCGCGAAAGGCTGGAATTATCAGTCGTGTTTGCCTTATTTCCGTAAAGCAGAGTCTTGGATTGGTGGTGCTGATGAATATCGGGGCGATCACGGTCCAGTCGGCACATGTAACGGCAACGATATGAAGCTCAATCCACTGTACCAAGCTTTTATTGATGCAGGCAAAGAAGCTGGCTACCCAGAAACAAAAGATTACAACGGTTATCAGCAAGAGGGCTTTGGCCCAATGCATATGACCGTCGACAAAGGCGTACGCGCTTCGACCTCTAATGCATACTTAAGCCGCGCTAAAAAACGCAAAAACTTCACCCTAATGAAGAGGGTGACGGTTCATCGAGTTTTATTAGAAGAAACTGGTGCAGAAGGTAAGAAAGCGGTAGGCGTTGAATTTGAAAAGTCAGGTTCAATTCAGCAATGTTTTGCGAATAATGAAGTGATTTCGAGTGCGGGTTCGGTTGGCTCCGTTCAGCTGTTGCAGCTTTCAGGCATTGGCCCTAAGGCAGTATTAGAAAAAGCGGGCATTGAGGTGAAACACTCGTTGGAAGGGGTAGGTAAAAACCTGCAAGATCACTTAGAAGTGTACTTCCAATATCATTGTAAGCAACCTATCACGCTCAACAGCAAATTAGGCTTGGTGAGCAAGGGCTTGATTGGCACTGAGTGGATATTAACTCGCAAAGGCCTAGGGGCTACTAACCACTTTGAATCGTGTGCGTTTATCCGCTCTCGTGAAGGACTAAAGTGGCCAAATATTCAATATCACTTCTTGCCAGCGGCAATGCGCTATGACGGGCAAGCTGCTTTTGATGGTCATGGTTTCCAAGTGCACGTTGGACCTAACAAGCCAGAAAGTCGCGGGTCGGTTGAAGTTGTCTCTGCGAATCCGAATGATAAGCCGAAGATTGAGTTTAACTACATTTCCACTGAACAAGATAAGCAGGATTGGCGTGATTGTATTCGCCTTACTCGCGAGATCCTCAATCAGCCAGCCATGGATGAGTTTCGTGGGGATGAGATCCAACCCGGTCTGAACATCACAACGGATGAACAGATTGATGAATGGGTGAAGCAAAACGTCGAGAGTGCTTACCATCCATCTTGTACCTGCAAAATGGGCGCAGATAATGACCCATTAGCCGTCTTAAATGAGCGATGCCAAGTACGCGGTATTCAAGGCTTGCGTGTGGTGGACTCTTCTATTTTCCCAACCATTCCGAACGGTAATTTAAATGCGCCAACGATTATGGTGGCAGAACGCGCCGCGGATATGATTTTGGATAACGCCCTAGAAACGTCGAACAACGTACCAGTTTGGATTGCACCGGACTGGCAAGAGATGCAACGAATGCATCCGCCAAAAAGAGATCTCGATTCGATCTCATAAAATGAAAAAGTCAGTAATCATTACAAGGAATTCAACATGTCTAAGATGACAAAAATCTTCTCAACAATTGCACTAAGTACTTTAGCAACAGGCGCTTACGCCAACCAATGTGAAACGGTTCGTTTCGCAGATGTAGGTTGGACTGACATCACAGCGACCACTGCCGTTACATCAGAGTTACTTAAAGGGTTGGGGTACAAAACGAAGACCGATCTTCTGTCTGTGCCTGTAACTTACTCCTCTATGGCTAATGGCGATATCGACATTTTCTTAGGTAACTGGATGCCAACGATGGAAGGTGATATCGCGAAATACCGTGATGCAGGTACTGTTGAAACCGTACGCGCGAACCTCGTTGGCGCAAAGTACACGCTAGCGGTTCCAAAATACGTTTATGACGCAGGCGTAACCAACTTCGCTGACCTAGTAAAACATGCCGACAAATTTAAAGACCGCATTTACGGCATTGAACCTGGAAACGATGGCAACCGCTTAATTCAGTCAATGATTGATAGTAACGCATTCGGCCTAAAAGATTTCAGCCTAGTTGAGTCCAGTGAAGCTGGCATGGTGTCTCAAGTATCACGTGCCGCACGCCGCAATCAATGGATTGTGTACCTAGGTTGGGCGCCGCACCCAATGAATAGTAACGTTGAAATGGAATATCTAGCGGGTGGTGATGACTTCTTCGGTCCTAACTACGGCGGCGCGAACGTCTACACAAACGTACGTAAAAATTACCTCGCTGAGTGTCCAAATGTAGGTCAGCTAGTGAAAAATCTAGAGTTTAACCTAGAAATGGAAAATGAACTGATGGAAGCGATTCTTAACCAGAAACAGAAGCCATCAAAAGCAGCGCAAGCATGGTTGAATGCAAACCAAGAGCAAATTGAAGCGTGGCTAGAGGGCGTGAAAACGGTAGATGGCCAAGATGCGCTAACAGCTATTACAAACTACTTAAAAACAAACGCTTAATAAGCAGTATTTGAGCTCGTTTTTTTAAAAGAAAGTGGGCAGAGTTTTGCCCGCTTCATTAACACAAAGGTTTTATTTTGAATTTTATTACGGACAACAAACTACCGTTGGGCCAATGGATGGAAACTGGCGTCGATTGGTTAACCATCAATGCATCGGGTTTTTTCGATGCAATCTCTATTACACTTGAAACGATCATTCTTTTCGTGGTGGACATTTTTAAATGGATGCCACCTGCAGCGCCAATCATTATGACGGCGGCAATTGCTTGGTTCTTACATCGCAGCATTCCTCTTGTCGTATTTATCGTGTTGGCCTTACTCGCAATTCTCAACCTTGGTTACTGGCAAGAAATGCTGGAAACCTTTGTCCTTGTGTTTGCAGCGACAACGATTTCCGTATTAATTGGCGTGCCGTTGGGCATTATGGCGGCGCACCGTCCTTGGTTATACACCTTGTTGCGGCCAATACTCGATTTAATGCAGACCGTACCGACATTCGTTTACCTAATTCCAACCTTGGTTCTGTTTGGTTTAGGTATTGTCCCTGGTCTAATCTCGACCATCATTTTCGCTATCGCTGCGCCAATTCGATTGACGTACCTCGGCATTATTAAAGTGCCGGAGGAGCTACTTGAAGCGGGTAAAGCATTTGGTGCCAGCCGCATGAAGCTACTGTTTAAGGTGGAGTTACCTGCGGCATTGCCAAGTATTATGGCTGGCGTTACGCAGTGCATTATGTTGTCTCTGTCTATGGTAGTCATTGCGGCGCTTGTTGGTGCTGATGGACTTGGTAAACCAGTCGTACGCGCACTGAATACGGTAAACATCTCGCAAGGTTTTGAAGCTGGTTTAGCGATTGTACTCGTTGCCATCATTCTTGATCGCTTGTGTAAAGCACCAAACCAGAAGGAGGCATAATCATGGACGCTATTACTATTAAAAATCTTGATGTCGTTTTTGGTCAGCAACAAGCACAGGCGCTAGCACTACTAGATCAAGGGAAGTCTCGACAAGAAATCATTGATGAAACTGGCCAAGTGGTTGGGGTTGATAATGTTTCGCTGAACGTGAAACAGGGTGAGATCTGTGTCTTGATGGGGCTTTCAGGCTCGGGTAAATCAAGTTTGCTGCGAACGGTTAACGGATTGAACGATATTTCTCGTGGCTCTCTGAAAATTAAAGACGGCGACGACATGGTTGAGCTCTCTAACTGTGACGAACAGAAACTGCGCCACCTTCGTACGCACCGCGTGTCCATGGTGTTTCAGAAGTTTGCATTGATGCCTTGGTTAACGGTGTTAGACAATGTAGCGTTTGGTCTAGAGATGCAAGGCATTGGTAAAGCAGAGCGTCGTAAAAAGGCGCGTGAACAGCTCGAAATGGTCGGTTTATCTGAGTGGGAAACCAAATTCCCGCACGAGCTTTCTGGTGGTATGCAGCAGCGTGTTGGCCTAGCGCGAGCGTTTGCGATGGACACTGATATCTTGTTAATGGATGAACCGTTTTCAGCACTTGATCCATTGATTCGTGCTCAGCTTCAAGATGAATTGATTCTGCTTCAGGAAAAGCTAAACAAAACCATTCTTTTTGTGAGTCACGACTTGGATGAAGCACTTAAAATCGGTAACAACATCGCCATTATGGAATCAGGAAAGCTGATTCAACATGGCAAGCCAGAACAGATCATTCTTGCTCCAGAAAACGATTATGTGGCGGACTTTGTTGCTCACACTAATCCATTAAATGTGCTGAAGGGACGTTCCTTAATGCGTGACGATTTGGTTCGCGAAGATACGCGTGTTCTGATTTGCCCTGATAAAGATATTTGGGTGATACAAGAGAGCAAGGGGTTAAGTTTAGCGGATAAAGATAAATCGTTGATTCAATGGAAGAGCGATTCTTCGAACCTTGACGAAGTTAATGAAAACTCTCTGGTTCAGGTTAGTCCAGAAATCAGTATGCGAGAAGCGATTGAACTTAAACAGCGTAGCAATCAGCCTCTGCTTATGGTTGAAGATAATAAGCTGGTTGGTGTGTTAAGCGACAATGAGCTTTACGATGCATTGCTTGGTAATTTTAAGTCAGAGCAAGTTGCGTAAAGTTGACGCAGAACCAAGTAAAAAAGAGCCGCATTAATGTGCGGCTCTTTTTAGTTTAAACAATGATTTAAGTCGCTAAGCTAAGACAATGGTCGACTATAGAGTCGTAATTACGTCATCCATTGCAAGGCGCGCTTTTGGAAGACCATGATTATAATCTTCCCCATCTTTATGATAGCCAATCGCTAGCGCAACTTCACAAATATGGCCCTCGAGCTCTTCTTTAAACTCTTCTCCAATCAGAGCCGGATCGACACCTTCCATCGGTGTTGAATCAATGCCTAGTCGAGCCAATGTGTGTAGTAGGTTACCTAGTGCCAAATAGACTTGTGCTTTTGTCCAGCTTCCGTTGAAGCCATTTTCGTCCGTATTTGCATCGGCAAAAGCGTAAGCACCCATAAAGTTGTTGTACATCTCCGCTGGCAAGTGGCCAGATGTTACTTCTGCATCCACACGCTTCGCAAATTTCTCTTTAGTAAATTTAGGATCGTAAGCAAACAGAATCGTATGTGATGCGGCTTTCGCGTGTGGTTGGTTAAACTGATGCATATTTGCAAACGTATTGTGGAAACGTTGCTTCGCTTCATCACTTTCAATAACGATGAATTTCCATGGTTGTGAGTTGATAGAAGACGCCGACAAACGCAGTGCTTCTTTGATTATCGCCATGTCTTCTTGAGAAACGCGCTTGGTTTCATCATATTTTTTTGCAGTGTAACGGCTATTTAGATCGGTAATGATTTGATGGGACACGTTTATATCCTCTTTATGTGATGACAGATGAGGATGCACTAGCATCGACAACCATGCGTACCTCGAATATGGGTTCATGATAATGGATATTTTTTCATTGATAAGAGGGTGTTTATTTAAATCACTTTTTACTTTTTGTTGAAAATCGATGTGGGTTGATCGGTTTGAAACTTAAAAGTCCTTATTTGGAAGCTTTTATTTGATATTAAATTAAACTCATATTAAGGCGTAGGGGAAAGCAACATGAACGTGATTGAAGTTTTTAATGATAGCTATGAACGTTGTACTTCAGATCAGGAGTTTTTCGACTTGTTCTACAAAAATTTATGGTCGAAAAGTGCCAACTTTAGACAGAAGTTTGACGGTATAGACATGCACCAACAAGTGAGAATGCTTAGAGGGTCTATCGTATTTTTTATGATGGCAGATACCTCGACCGAAGCGCACAAAATGGTGGAAAAGTATGGGAAAAAGCATGCAAGTGCAGATATTGGTATAGAGCCGCAGGATTTTGATGTTTGGCTTGAGAGTTTGTTAGAAACGGTTCGACAGTGTGATTCCGGGTATGATGCCGATGTTGAAACCGCTTGGCGAACATGCTTTAAAACGGGCTTAGAAGTAATGAAACAAGAGTGTGATAAAGAAGATGGGCACATCCTTAAAGCGAGTTCCAAATAAGGAAGTAACGTGAGTGGTCGTTACTTCCTAGGGTCAGAACCTTACTTATCTTGTGTCTCTTTATTCTTTTTCACCGCTTCGGCGATATCACTGACAGCTTCGACAAGATTGATCGGCATTGGAAAAATAATAGTGGATGTTTTGTCTGTAGTGATTTCAGTGAGTGTCTGCATGTAACGTAATTGCAGTGCATTCGGTGCTTCGTTGAGCATTTGCGCTGCTTCTTTTAATTTATTTGAAGCCTCTAACTCACCAGTAGCGTGAATGATCTTCGCCCTACGGTTACGTTCTGCTTCTGCCTGACGGGCTAGGGCTCTGACCATGCTGTCATTTAAATCAACATGTTTGACTTCAACCGTAGCAATCTTGATTCCCCAGTCATCAGTCTGTTGATCGAGAATGGATTGTAAATCCTTATTGAGGCGTTCTCGCTCTGATAGCAATTCATCGAGTTCATGCTGACCCAATACCGAGCGCAGCGTGGTTTGTGCTAACTGACTGGTGGCATCGCTGTAGCTTTCAATATTGTTAATCGCCATTTGAGGATCGACTACGCGAAAATAAACGACCGCGTTGACGCGCACAGAAACGTTATCTTTGGTAATTAAATCTTGTGTCGGCACATCCAAAACGACAGTACGTAAATCAACCCTCACCATTTGCTGAATAAATGGGATAAGGATGATCAAACCAGGTCCTTTGACTTCTTGAAATCGACCAAGAAAGAACACAACCCCACGTTCGTATTCTCTCAAAACCTTGAACATTTGGGTCGCTAGTGCGAACAGCAGCACCACGATCACCGCAACGGTATAGAGCATCATAAAGCGCCTCCTATTTATTTTGGCGGTCATCAGGCATCACAGTTAAGGTCAGCCCTTTAACATTAACAATGGTGACGTGATCACCTTGTTTGAATTGTTGATGGTCTTTGGCTTTAGCTCGCCATAACGCACCGTTGAGTTGAACGCGTCCTTCGCCATCGATAAAGTCATCGCTTACCACGGCGACCTTCCCAGGGTAAGTCTCTAAACCCGTCGTTACACGCCGGCGACGAATTTTGAGCAGCAGGCCGACGGTCAGCACGATTAGAGCCACGGAAAATATGGCAATACCAAAAATCAAAGGAAGGGCGATCTGGAATCCTGGTAACTCACTGTCCATGAGAAATATCGAACCGAGTACAAAGGCGACAACGCCGCCTAAGCCCAAAATACCAAAGCTCGGGCTGAATGCTTCCGCTATCATTAGTGCAATACCGAGTAACAGCAGACCAAGACCTGCGTAGTTGACGGGCATCATTTGTAGTGCGTACATGGCAAGAAGCAGACAAATCCCACCTAGCACACCGGGTAAGCCAATTCCTGGGTTGTAAAATTCAAGAAGTAAACCGTAGATGCCGATGAGCATTAGAATGTAGGCAACGTTTGGATTGGTTATAACGGCTAGCATTTCTGCTCGCCAATCGGGTGTTCTTTCAATCCATACGGGATTTTCCAGTGACAATGTCACATCACGATTGTTAACTTTAACAGTTTGTCCATCAATGGCTTTGACTAAATCCTCTGGTGAGTTGGCTATATAATCAATAACGTTTAATTCCAATGCCTCTGTGGCGTCCAAACTCGCTGCTTCGCTCACTGCTTTCTCTGCCCACTCTGCATTTCGGCCATGAAGCTTTGCTAAGCCTTTAATATAGGCTCTAGCATCATTAATCACCTTTTTCTCCATTGCGGTTTTCGCGGGAACTTTCTCTGAACCTTCGTTGGTTCCTTCTGACGTTTCTTCCGCGTTTTGATCTTTGCCATCATCCGATGAAGGGGGCTGAGGGGCACCACCTAACGCGACGGGCGTTGCCGCGCCAAGGTTGGTGGCTTCAGCCATGGCGGCAACGTGGCTGGCGAGTAAAATGTATGTCCCTGCGCTAGCCGCTCTAGATCCTGACGGGCCAACCCAAGTCGCAATTGGAGTGGAGGAGGTGGTAATCGCGTGAATAATATCTCGCATTGCGCTATCTAAGCCGCCTGGTGTGTCCATCTCTAAGATCACTAAACTGACACCGTTTAGTTGAGCTTCTTCTATTTCACGAGATAAATAGTCGCTAGTAGCAGGCCCTATAGCGCCTTTGACAGGAACAATCCAAACAGTATTCGCCAGTGCTTGACTGGCCATCAAGAGTAAAGGTAAGAACCATATCCATAGTCGTTTCATGCAGTCCTCCTTGTGTGGTCACAGGGACTTTTTGAAATCCTAATTCAAGTATATCCAAATAACTTAGAGATGCTTGAGTATAGGTTCTAATGAATAAGCTGCCGAGGCTAATTAGGAGACTACTTTTTTATATATAAACGCTGTGTGAGATAGTAAACTAAAGCAAATTATTGGTAATTGTGATGTTTATGTTTATTGTTCAGCGTTTGATTAAGTTGGCCGTTATCTGTGCCGTTTTCTTTACTATTTTCGATCTGATCTCCTATGGAGAGGTGACTTGGTTTCAACGGTTTTTGGCTTTTCTACACTAAACTCAGATTTCAATACGTTAGCTACTCATAAGGCGATAGGTTTCTTCCTATTCGCCTTATTACTCCCTCTTCAACCAAAGCCTTAAACAAAGCAATACTTAACTCGTTTTTTCAACTTCCTGTCGGTGGAAAAAACGCCAAAATGCAACTAAATTCATATCAATGACAAGTTTAAGGTATGTAGTTGATGAGGCAATTCAGCGCAATCGCACTAGCTGTTGTAACACTCATTTTGAGCCAAACAACAACCGCAAGAAACGCGAAGATGTTAGGTGATATCTCCCTAGTTCAGCCCATACAGGGTGATCCTAATGTGGATATTAAGCTAGCGAGAATTGGCTGGCATCTCTTCCGCGATCCTCAATTATCGTCAAATGGTAATGTCAGCTGCGCGACATGCCACAATCTGCAAACCAATGGCGCTGAAAATACACCAGTCTCTACGGGGGTGAAAGGTGATGGAATTAGAAATTCTATAACAGTGTTTAATGCGGCGTTAAATTATCGTTTTTTATGGGATGGAACGGAAAACACCTTGATGGCTCAGATTGATGGTCCAATCCATAATCCAATGGAAATGGACTCAAACTGGCAAACAATAGAGCAATATGTAAAAGAGAGTGAACATTATCAAGCGCTATTTAGTCGTGACGATGAATTGCCGATTAACGTTCATAATATCAAGTCCGCTATTGTGGAGTTTGTTGAAGGGCTGCAGACGCCTGGCGCACCATTCGATGCTTACTTATTGGGTTACACGCATGTACTGAGTGAACAGCAAATCAGAGGTTGGAAAACATTTCAGACTTCAGGTTGTGTGCAGTGTCATCAGGGCAAAAATATCGGCGGAGCGATGATCCAAAGGTTCGCCTATTTCAAGGATAAGCCAGTAGTAGAGGACTCGGGCAGGCAACTCGTTACGATAGAAGATGAAGAGCGATTCTATTTTAGAGTAGCCAGTTTACGCAATGTCGCGCTAACGAGTCCTTATTTTCATAATGGGCAAGTCGATAAGTTATCCGACGCGATACAAATCATGGCTAAAACCCAGCTCGGTATAACGATGAACGATGAGAATGTCGCGGACATTGAAGCATTCTTGCAGTCGTTGACAGCACCTAGACCCATAATTTTAGAGGTGTTGGAAAATGAATAAATTCAAACTGATCAACTTTTGCTTTTTTATTGGGATACTGACGTGCTGCACACTGGCGTATATGTCGTATATGAATTCAAAAAACGCTCAAGAATTTCATGCAGGGCTAATGAATATCGGACATGAGTTGATTGAAGAGCGTGATGTTATCGTGAACCGATATGCCGTTGAAGATAGGAAAAACTATGAGTTAACAACATCTTTAGTAGAGATAGAAATCGCAGCACAGGCACTGTTGGAATCATCAAAGGCATCTGTTTGGTTTCCCGTGACACCCAATCGTATAAAAGTTAGGGATACGCTTGAACAGTTTAAGGAGCGAGTGCTTCAAACAACGTTGAAGCTTGATATGTTAATTGGTGTTCAGGTAGAAAATCGGTATGCATTACTCATGTTGTTCAATTTATATCAGCAAGATGTTTCTACCGAGCGCGGCCAATCATTGGGTGGCAGTCGTTATTTTGAATTTCTCAACCAGTTGCTTCTAACACAAACTGAAGTTGAGAGTGAAAAGGAAGCGAACTTCCTTAAGCGGCTTCAAACGAGTGATAAAAGAATTGAATTGCTGACGAATGAACTGCTTGATCACACCTATATTGAGTTTGTCGAAAGCTCAGAGCATCGGTTACTCAATATTGCTCAAAGTGAGGCGCGTTTTACGTGGTTGTTTGTATTTATCGCGGTGATGTTTCTAGTTAGCGCGTTTGTTTATCAGTCACATCACCGAATGCATAACTTAAAACAGTTGAATCTTGAAATTGAAGAGGCGAGAAACAAAGCCGAGCGAGCGGCAAAAGCGAAATCAAATTTTCTTGCTGCAATGAGTCACGAACTGAGAACGCCGATGAATGGCGTACTAGGGCTTTCTCAAATGATTGCAGAAGAGACCAAAGAGCCGACGACGAAAGAGCACATTAGGGTTATTCTTGACTCTGGCCAGCATCTGATGACTATCCTCAACGATATTTTGGATTTTTCTAAAGTTGAAGAAAACAAACTGGAATTTGAGCAAGCTAAGTTTAAGCTCGATCAAGTGCTTTCTCCGGTGTGTAGCGCAATAAAACCACTTGTTGATGAAAAAAATATCGAGCTAATCTTGGAAAACGAGGTTTCTGAATATACTGAATTTACTGGGGATTGTGCGCGTTTACGACAGATCTTATTTAATCTCGCCGGTAACGCGGTGAAGTTTACCAATGAAGGGCATGTGCTGGTTAGAACCGAGTTAGATGAATCGAATCAGTTGTTGGTCATGCGCGTGAGCGACACCGGTATTGGTATTGCGCCAGACAAGCACGAGCATATTTTTAACTCGTTTGAGCAAGCAGACTCATCAACGACTCGAAGGTTCGGCGGAACAGGGCTTGGGTTAGCCATCGTCAAAAAACTAACCGATTTGATGGGTGGCCATATTACTCTCAAGAGTATAGAAGGCGTTGGAAGTCAATTTATCGTTGAGTTGCCGATTCCTTGGGTAGAATCTGCTCCGAAAAAGCAGCAAGAAGCACCGAAACCTCGCGCAAAATCACACCATTTAAAGATACTACTTGCTGATGATAACCGTGTGAATGCCATTGTGGCAAAAGGGTTTTGCGAAAAGCTCGGGCATGAAGTGGATGTTGCAGAAAATGGATTAATCGCGGTTAAAAAGGCGAAAGAGAACGAGTACGACCTGATCTTGATGGACAACCATATGCCCGAGATGAATGGCGTTGAGGCGACACGCGTTATCCGACAAGAGTTAGGTATCAAGACATTACTCTTTGCGTACACGGCAGACGTATTTCGTGAAGCCCATGATAGCTTTATTGAAGCAGGAGCAGACCATGTGCTTACAAAACCGCTACAGCATGAGAGCTTTTCAGACGCTCTCAAACAGTTTGCAGCCAGACTCGAACCGAAACAGAATCCGCCACTAACGATTGACAGCAATGTGCTTCAGTTGCAACGTAAGCCAATCGAGAACTTAAGGTTAACAGAGGAAGAACTCTCCCGCTCAGGCATGTTTGCTTCTTTACGAGATGAGCCAGAAGCGCTCGACGAGCTGCTAAAAAGCATTATTGTCGATTTTGAGACATCTGTTGATGAGCTTATTGAATACTTTATGGCTGAAGACTTTGCTTCATTAGAGCTGACGTTGCACAAAACGAAAGGGATGGCACTGAACCTAAGTTTACCTATTTTGGCGAGCCAAACGGAGGCCCTGGAAACTCAACTTAAAGCCAACCAAAGTCCCGAGATTGAGCAGTTGCAGATGCTGATCAATCGGTTACAGGTCAACATCCATCAGTCTCATAGACTTTTGGATGATATCCAGAGGAACAATGCCGATCCTCAACAGATTTTATAGTCCCTGTGAGTGCGATGCTTTCCTTAACTCATTTTGTTGTGGTTTACTGTGGCAAGGACGGATAGTGTTGATTCGTCGTCGGAAAATCAGGGAGTTAGAATGAGTAAGCATTCCGCTTTAATCAAATGGCATCGTAAAGCTGGCGAAGAGTTTAAGGATAATAAGTATAGTAGGGCACACATTTGGCAATTTGATGGAGGGTTGCAAGTCCCAGCATCTCCATCTCCCCACGTAGTACCATTACCACTATCCGTAGAAGAAAATGTTGATCCAGAAGAAGCGTTTGTCGCGGCACTTTCTAGTTGTCATATGCTCGTTTTCCTGTCTATTGCAGCAAAGCGACGTTATGTTGTGGACAGTTACTTAGATGAAGCGGTGGGGGAGCTTGAAAAAGGCGAAAACGGAAAAGAGTGGGTATCAAAGGTGACGTTAAACCCTGAGATAACATTTTCAGGTGAAAAACAACCGACACCATCTCAATTAGAAAAACTGCACCACATGGCCCATGAGAATTGCTTTATCGCCAACTCCGTTAAAACAGAAGTGACAACGCTTATTGCGAATTAAGTGAAGCTCTTTATCGAAAGCGCGGCCTATTACAGAGTTATATTAAGCCAGCAGTCATCCTGCTGGCTCGTTCACCTAGACGACACCTTGCTCAATCATTGCATCAGCGACTTTTCTAAAGCCTGCAATGTTGGCGCCTAAAACTAAATTTCCAGGTTGGCCAAACTCTTTACTGGTTTCGTTTGCATTGATGAAAATATTCTTCATGATGGTTTGCAACTGACTATCCACTTGTTCAAACGTCCAGTTTTGCATGCTGGCGTTTTGCGCCATTTCAAGTTGACTGGTTGCAACACCGCCTGCATTGGCTGCTTTGGCAGGCCCATAAGCTATGTCTGAGTCCACGATAATATTGGCAGCATCACGGGTGGTTGGCATGTTCGCCCCTTCACTAATCAAAATACATCCGTTTTCGATAAGAGCCAGTGCGTCGTCTGACGTTAATTCATTTTGAGTCGCACAAGGGAAGGCAGCATCAGCCTGATATCGCCAAACAGCATGCCCTTCATTAGGATAGTCGCCCTCTGGTGTGTATTCTGCTTCAGGGTAAGTTTCTAAATATTCTTCTAAGCTTGCTCTTTTCACTTCTTTCAGTTGTTTGAGGAGCTTAAGATCAATACCGTGCTCATGATAGATCGTACCTCGAGAGTCGCTGCATGTAACCGGCGTTGCTCCCATATGGTACAGTTTTTCAATGGCGTAGATAGCCACGTTGCCAGCACCAGAAACGAGGCAAGTTTTCCCTTTCAATGAATCGTTGCGGTCGTTGAGCATGCATTCTGCAAAATAGACGGCGCCATATCCTGTCGCTTCTTTTCTGGCGAGTGAGCCCCCCCAAAGCAGACTCTTGCCTGTAAGCACACCTTCGTAGCGCCCCGTCAATCGTTTGTATTGACCAAACATATAGCCAATTTCGCGCGCCCCGACGCCGATATCGCCTGCGGGAACATCGGTGGCAGGACCGATATGACGGTACAACTCGTTCATAAATGATTGGCAAAATCGCATGATCTCGCCGTCGGATTTTCCTTTA
The DNA here is from genome assembly GCF_015163595.1 of Vibrio sp. OPT41. Classification (NCBI taxonomy): domain Bacteria; kingdom Pseudomonadati; phylum Pseudomonadota; class Gammaproteobacteria; order Vibrionales; family Vibrionaceae; genus Vibrio; species Vibrio sp. OPT41. The sequence continues at coordinate 389,448 of NZ_JADDYH010000054.1, forward strand.
GGATCGAAGTTTGAACCGCCTTTGCCGCCACCGATAGGAAGGCCAGTCAGTGCGTTTTTAAAGATTTGCTCAAAGCCGAGAAATTTTATGATGCTCGCATTGACTGAGTGATGGAATCTCAATCCTCCTTTGTACGGCCCCAAAGCAGAGTTGAATTCAACTCGATAACCTTTGTTTACTTGTACATTTCCAGCATCATCAACCCAAGGAACTCGAAACATGATTTGACGTTCTGGCTCGACGATCCTCTGGATAATCGCTTGTTCCTTATATTTATTATTGCCTTCTATTACCGGCGCGAGAGAAGTTAATACTTCTTCTACCGCTTGGTAAAATTCTTTTTGCGCAGGGCTACTGTGTTGCAACGCAACAATAGTATCGTGTATGTATGACATAGGTTTCTTCCTTGATGTGAATAAGCAATCAATTTATATGAATGTATTTCCATTAAATAGTGATTTTGACCAAGATTCAATGGTTGTAGTGGTATTTCCTGCGGATGAGAATGTGCAGCTTCTAACCCGGGCAGTGTTGGTTGAGATAGGTAGGGCGAGCTAAGTAAGCGGGTGGTTGAGTGATCAGTTTCACATATAACAAGCAGAAATCACTTTAGTCGATGTTGTTGTGCAGTTACGCAAATTGTTTATGTTAACGTCATGTTAAAGTTTGTGTGTGTGATAACTTGTGAAAAGACAACTATATGGATGAGCTTAAGGTTCTGAACTCGTTTATTCAGCAGAATGGTCTACCAGCGTTTGGCCACCTTGATGGAATTCCAACATCGTTACAGCTAGATAAATTTACCTACCTTGATGAGATGGATAAGCCAGTGTCTAAGTGGCGCCGTTACCGCGATTATAAGCAGTTTCAGTTCGTCAATTTGGTCACACCTGATTACGTCATTGGAGTAGCGATTGCTGATATACGGTATTTAGCATCCGGCTTTTTCTACCTGTTTGATATTAAAAAGAATAAGTTGATTGAGCAACAATGGTTGAAACCTTTTAATATAGGTTATCAAACTCAGCCTTCCAGTTGGTGCAGTCTTGCCCATCTTGCTAACAAAAGAGTTCAGTTTTCTATTAAGGATGGTATTTGGCACGTCCACTTTGTGACAGAGTCAGTCAATGCGGATCTCTATTTACGTCCAGAAAATATGAGTTTGCCATTAATGTTGTGTACGCCAACAGGTTATGCGGGTTGGACATATACTCAGAAGCACAATGCGTTAGCAGTAGACGGTAACTTGTTCATATTAGGAAAAGAGCAAGATCTTTCAGAGGTGGCTGCTGGTTACGATTTTTCCGCTGGGTACATGCGGCGAGAAACAAGTTGGCGCTGGGCGAGTATCAATTGCTTTGAGGATGACAGGCGTCTGGGGTTGAATTTGGCAGCTGGCGTTAATGAAACTGGCTATTGCGAAAATGTATTGTGGATTAATGGTCAGCGTCACTTTTTGCAACCTGTGCAGTTTCAGTTTTCACGAAGTGATGAAGGGCAAAAGTGGCATATTACGTCTGAAGATAAACGAGTTAACTTACAGTTCACGCCTTTGAATCGACGCTCAGAGAAGAAAAATTTTTGGCTTCTCAAAAGTAACTTTCGTCAGTACATCGGTTATTTCTCTGGCTATCTTATCGATGGAAATGGCATCAAACATCAGTTAGAAGAAGTTATGGGTCTTACTGAAGATCACTATGCAAAATGGTAGAAACATAATGGATTGGACGCAGTTGATGGACCGCCCAGAATTACTTCTGATGATTCTGGCTCCAGTTTTCTTTTTCTGCATGCTTGCCGAATATTGGTTCGGACAAAGAAGGGGACGCTTGCCTGAAAGCGCGACGTATTACTTCCCTGAAGTAGCGTGTAATTTTGTTCTTGCGGGCTTACACCAAGCGACAGACATACTCACGGGTTTACTGATTGCTCAGTTGTATTTGTGGTGGTTTGATTGGCGTTTGTTTGATATCGAAATGAGCGTCTCAGCTTTTCTTTTACTTGTTGTCCTGCAAGATTTTTTCTATTACTGGTTTCATCGGGCTAGCCATCGTATTCGTTGGATGTGGGCCGCGCACGTTGTTCATCACAGTTCGGAAAGAATGAACTTCAGTACCGCATTTCGTCAAAGTTTAATGTATCCGCTAGCGGGGATGTGGATTTTTTGGTTGCCCTTGGTGATTATTGGTTTTGAGCCAAAATGGGTTGTCTTCGTTGTGTTGTTTAATCTGGGCTTACAGTTTTTTGTTCACACCCAATCAATTCGTTCGCTCGGGCCACTAGAGTGGGTATTTAACACGCCGTCTCATCATCGCGTTCATCATGGTGTGAACCGTCAGTACATCGACAAAAATTATGCGGGTGTATTAATTATTTGGGATCGAATGTTCGGAACGTTTGAACCAGAGGTGGAAACGGTTCGATATGGGGTTTCTAAACCTGTAAACAGCTTTAATCCCATCCGCGTGACGTTTGCAGAATGGAAAGACATGTTTTATGACGTAACTCGACCAAACTTATCATGGAAACAACGCTGCCGCCGTTTGTTCGCTCCGCCATCGGATTTTTATGAGTAAATTGGGATAAAGAGATTGGAGCGGGCAGCGGGAATCGAACCCGCATCATCAGCTTGGAAGGCTGAGGTAATAGCCATTATACGATGCCCGCGCATCGATAGGACTCAGTTAATATGCCACACTGGACGAAAAAGAAAAGTCTTTTCTCATCAAATGTTTGTCAGTTGCCTAAAAAAGTAGCGGACTGATGTTAAAGTGTTCATTGTCTCTGGTTTTTTGTGGCACTCGCGATTCCGCTACTAAGCCTAGGGGCTTCCAATTAGGTCGTAAACACCGAATTCTTAGGTGTTTAGATGTTGATGATATTCAAGATTTTCTGTGTAAAGGTTAATCTCGTTTATTGAACAGTCACGTTTCATGGTCAAGACTAGATATTGAAATGATTACTTTTTACTGTTGATGCGTATGTATAACACAGGGTAATTCTGCTGAAACAGTCAGCTTAACCAAAGGAGATTTAACATGATGAGAGGTTTGATATTAGGGCTGGTGGTGATGCTGGTATCTGCTTGTACTACCGTTACAACCGATGTAGATAAACAAGCCGACTTTTCAGCTTACAGAACGTTTGACTTCGGTGCTCAGGCGGAAGCTCCTACCAGTATTGATGGTCGACGTATTGAGCAAGGGCTTGCTGAACAGCTTGAGAGTAAGGGTTTAATTAAGGTAAATAGTGGCGGTGACCTTTACGTACATCATGATATCGTAGAAGAATCCGAGCTTGTTTCTTCAGGATCGTCGGTGAGCTTTGGCTATGGCTGGAATAGCTTTGGTGTGATCACTTCAAGCCCAGAAAGATATAAAGAACGTAAGTATGGGAAGTTGGTGGTTGAACTGGTTGATGCAAAGGCTAATCAAGTCGTTTGGAAAGGCGTTTCAAGTCGTAAACTGTCTGAGTCAATGAGCTCTGAGAAAAGAGAATCTCTCATCCAAGAAGAAATCGCGAAGATGTTTGAAAGCTACCCTTACGGTGAAAAATAATTAGTATTCTTAACGATTAAGAATACTAATTGCCAATAGTTACGCACAGGGTTAAAAGAACTTATTATTTTGGTTTTGGTTATCTTTGTGCGTACGACTCTGATTGCTTTACTCGGACTACTTTTCTGCTTGCTGGCTCCGAGCATGAGCCTGGCGCACTCACACCCAAATTTTCTTTCCGTTCATAACCAGAATATCGCTGTTGACGCTAAGTCGAAGCGCTTTTCAGAACATCCTATCTCTCCAATACAACAAGACTATCCGAGTTTAAACAGCCGGAACATATTGAGGGTTAGCCATGCTAAGGAAATGAGCTCGAACGACGATGTAGAACCCGAATGGTTTGAAATGCTTGATGTAGCATGGTGGGCGCATCGTTCGGCAATTTACTCGATGAAGCGGCTAAAACGCATCGGCATTGAGACTTTAGGTTGTTGTATTAAAAGTATTTTTACTCACTTTAAATACAGAATCGGCGTGAGAAAAGAATCGAATTTCATATACCGCTTTATACATGCTCGCTAACACATTCCATGTTTTTGCAACTTTTGGTTAATTATGCTTAGGAGCGGTTTATGTTTGATTCGATCATTCAGGTCTTGAGTGCTTTTTGGCATCAAGATTTCACGGCGTTAATGGCGCCAGGCAGTGCAGGTTTGGTTTATTTTGTTGTTGCTGTGATTATCTTTTTGGAAAGTGGTTTTATTCCTGCTGCACCTTTCCCATGCGACAGTGTCGTCGTATTATCCGGTACGCTGGCGGCGGTTGGCGTCCTTGACCCAATTATGATCATGTTGGTGATAGCTGTTAGTGCGGGGTTGGGAAGTTGGGCGGCTTATTTACAAGGCAAGTGGCTAAATCGCTTACCTAAGGTCCAAGGCTGGGTGAGTGCGGTTCCTCAAAAGCGTTTGGAACAAGTCGACGTATTACTCAGTAAACATGGATTGGTTGCGCTTTTGTGCGCGCGGTTTATTCCGGTTGTTCGTTCCCTATTGCCATTAATGATGGGGTTGCGAGTGAAACGTATTAGTAAATTCCATTACTTTGCGTGGCTGAGTGCGATTTTATGGACGCTGATATTATGCGGTTTTGGTTCATTACTTCCTTTGCTACCGGAAAATATGAGCAAAGCAATCACAATGCTATTAATGGCGGCACCAATAATTACTCTTGTGATTGGAGTGCTTAGTTTCTTGTTTGTTAAAGCACGTCGAGCGTTCTGTAAACCCAAGGATGTGTCTGAGTTTTCTCAGTAAGTTTACTTGATTTGCACTTTTAAGCTTGTATGCAGATTAGACATCTAATCGACAGGTTTTTATCAGTAAAAAGAAAGGCGCATACATTGCGCCTTTCTTTTTGAGTGTCGTTAGGGTTTCGAATTTAATAGCCAATGCTATATAAGTATTCGCCAACTTCTTTGCACTGAGACTTGTAGATGTTCTCTACTTCAGACTCATTCTTATCTGCTGCTTTAAATTCAAGTTCGGCAGACGATAGCTGGTCAAAGCTGTAGTCTCTCTCAGACATTAAGTAGTGTCTGAACATCGCTCTGTGTTCCGGAACTGCAATACGTGCGTTAGAAACGTTGGCACACTCTAACAGAGTGTCGTTACTCATTTCTTCTGGCTTAGTTTCTGTGTTTGCTAAGGTTGAGCCCGCTGCAAATAGTAATGCTAGTGCGATGGTTGTAGCGATTCTTGTCATTATATGGACCTCAAATTGGTTCTAGTAACAATGAGCATATTGGTTCTTATCGTTACATTTTCGTGTTCTCTGTATGTCATAAAAAGTTAAACAACAGAGAAGGCGTTGCGACCATGAGTAAAGACGTACATTAAGTTCGCTTCCTTTCTTCCTGAGAGGCGATAAAGAGAGCGTTGACTCATGAGTCCGCCATAACTGTCTAGAGGTAAGCGAGATGCTTGTTTTGCCAACTCCAGTAGTGGTGGAGAAGAGAAAGCAATAAGTAAAAAATAATCAGGAGTAAAATCTGATGATAAAACGCCATCAGTAGCTGATGTTCGGCGACAGGAGACAAGCCCGAACAACTCGCGCTTTATATGTAGGTAGTAACTTTCTGAACCCCAAGAGCTCAGAGAAGCTGAGGCATGAAAATCAGTGTGTGCTAGCTCAAAATCGTCTTGTTGAGAGAGTTTAAGTAGGCGCTCGGAAGTGTAATGTTTGGTGTGGTGCCACTCATGCGCATATGAAGCTGTGATGAGCCCTGAAAGCAGGGACAAAGAAAGCATCAATAATATACGGTGTAGATAACGCAAGAAGTAACCCTAAACATATAAAGCCACAGTTACCCACCATGATTAAGGAATCTTAGTGGAACTATGATAACGATGAAAGCCAGTGTCTGATGAACTCCGCGTATACTAACGAGATGGAAGGGGGATGAACAGAGTTTTCTGATCGCACTTAGGTATATCAGCGAATAACACAATAATTTTTCGCTTTCGAGTAAGCGAAAATGGAAAGAGAGTCGTTGCACAAGGACGATTAAGCTAACAGGATTATTACTGGGGAAGAAATAGAATCTTCTTTTTCTTCCCCATATTCGTCGCATCGATATTATGCGCTTGCGTAAATAACGCTGCCGCCTTTTATGGTGTCAATGATCTCGCGAGACAACTTCTCTGGCAAAGCAGGGCAACCCCAGCTGCGTCCGAGGTATCCATTCTTCTTGATGAAGGAAGGGTTTGCGTAATCGGCACCGTGCACGACAATGTAACGCTCGCGAGCTTTGTCGTTTAATCCAGAGCTTAGCCCATCTAATCGAAGTGAATAGCCATTTGAGCCGTAGTAAGTGGTATCAGTCAAAAAAGTGCCCAATGATGTTTTTCGCGAGTTCACGACATTTGAAAACTGTGTCGCTGTTTTCTTTCCGCTGTTCACGCCGTGAGAAACATACGTATTGTAGATTAGCTTCTTTTTATCTAAATCAACCACATAAAAACGCTTTTCAGTTGATGGTTTACTATAGTCGATGATCGTTAGTACCGACTTCTTTCTATCGGGTGTCTTCTGATAAGCGATGTAAGCGTCACTGAACAACTTAAAGTCTACTATGCCATCTAGCTTGGCTTGTTTAAACACATGTTCAACTTGCTTTGGTCGTAAATGATCCCTGGGTTCGTTATCTGATTGTTTTGCAAAAGCAAAAGGTGATACAGACAACAGCGCACATGTAAATAATATAATTAATTTTTTCATCTTGGCTAAATAAAACTCTATGGTGTTACAAATTTACCGATTGCTTCATGCATTCGTTAAAACAACATGCACATCAATATAATTCTATTCCCAATGTTTCTTATTGCACGCTTAGGTGCTTGATATTGGGTTGACGATAAGTTTTCGAGTTAAAAACTAACTGATTGAAACTTATATAAAATATGAAGTTTAACGATGGTTTCTATAAACTTCGGCGTAAATAATATCTGATATATGTAATTAATAAAACTGTGTTTAAGGATATTTGTGAAGTTGCTAATTTATAAAAACGGCGTTTTATTTTTCGTACTTTAGAAACTCTTTTTATTTCAATGTGTTTTCTTTTTCTACACTTTATCCAATACCTCAAAAGTTTGTGACTTAACTCGTAACAAATCGTAACGCCGAATCGTTATGTGTATAAGTGCATTTATAATGTATGAATAAACAACAGGGTGGTAAGAAAAGGCAGTAAAACAGCGGTGAATCGGTTGTTTTTAATTCACGATTGACAAAGCTAAGTCTAAGTCGTTCAAAAATTGAACTTGTGAATGTGTCGTTTAAGTGAGAGTGATGAGCTCGACAAAAGTGAAGTGACGCGTGCTATTGTTTATTCTCTAATTTATTCGATTACATAAGGAAGGGTACATAGTAAAAATTGAAAAAATAATTCTATCGTGTGGATTAAAGTATATAAATAATAAAACTTCGAAATTAAAAGATAAGAGCGCCAGATATTAATTCATTAAATTTTTGAACATGAAAGTAAACTCTATCTATTATGTTTGGTTTGGTTTGGTTTGGTGTGAAAGCGCTCGTCTCATTAAGAAAAACGCTCAAAATTATTTAAGGACGGTTATGACAGCATTTAATAAAGTGTTTATTGTCACTCCCAATGTTAATGATTTTGCAATGTTGCAAGAGTCGCCATTGGAAATGTCTCTTCAAGTAACGGCAAGCAAACCTATCCAACTCTATGGAGAGTCTGTTAAAGCCAGTTGGAAAAGTATTGATATTGAATGGTTAGACGTTATGGGTGAAAAGCCATTGCCCAGGCCTGATATTGCAGCATGGGGATCTTTTACTCTTGCTGTATCCGCTTCTATTGCGGATAAGCTCGATGTGTTGAGCGAGAATGTCGAATTTTTACCATTAAATCTACAAGGAAAGCCTTGGCGAGCATTAAACATTGTCACTCAAATTGATGCCATTGATACCTCTGCTACCGAGTATAATCTTCGTCATGGTAAGCTAAGTCGTGCTAGACCGTTTAAGAAACTCGTTTTGAATAGAGAAGCCGTTAATGAATCTGACTTGTTCAGAGTAAAAGGTGCTGGGCTTAGAACGTTTTGCACGGACAAAAAAGGTGGCTTGTACGATAGCGTCAAAGCGCTGAATTTGACCGGTTTGGATTTCAAGGAAGTGCTGGTTTAAAAACGAATAAATAGTGATTTACTCAACTAAAGTCATAGATATAGGTATGGGGGAACAAAAGCTGAGCATCTATCAATGAAGCTCATATACAGCTAAATACAGCCGCCACAGTTGTGACTGCTGTACGTCTCCCCTTAACTTATGTTCTTGAAACCCTAATTGAGCTGACCATGGACGCATCAAATCGACTGTCGTCATTTGCCGATTGCCACCACAAGCTCAATTGTTCTTTAGTCATTGGTTTGCCAAATAAATAGCCTTGCATATAGTCGCAGCGGTATGCCGATAGCCATTCATGCATCATATTGTGTTCAATACCTTCTGCTGTAACCGTTTTATTTTGGGCATGGCATAGCTCAATAATAGGTTTGATCACATGGCCGTTGTTGGTGTTCATCAATGTAACGAGGAACTCTCGATCAAATTTGATTTTTTGAACCGGATACTGAACGAGCTGAGTTAACGATGTGTAACCAGAACCAAAGTCATCAATTGCAAGACGGTAGCCACGTTTTGATAGCTCATCAAGTAGAGCCGTGCCTTGTTGTTCTGCGGCAAAGGTTTCGGTTATTTCTATCTCAATACATTCTGGTTTAACACTGTGCAGTGTCGCTTGTTCATGGATGTAGTTTGCCATTTCTATCGAGTTTAGCTCTGCTGATGAAAGATTGACCGAAAGAACAATATCCTTACCGAAAATATTCCTTAATTGATGGTATTCCGCCGTTGCATTGGCGAAAACCCAGCGGTCAATTTTATCAAATAATCCGGCTTGCTCTGCAATTGGAATAAACTCCTTTGGGGGGATAGGGCCGATACCTTCGGCTTCCCAGCGCAACAAGACTTCTAACCCCTCAATTTCGTTGCTTCGATTGTTCATATAGGGTTGAAAAACAAGGTGGAATTCTTCCTCTACATTGCTTTTTCGGAGCGCACGTTCAAGCTGACTTCGTCTTTGAGACTCAATATTGAGAGCGGCTGAATAATAGGCGTATTGATTTTTCCCTGCCCGTTTTGCTTGATACATAGCCGCATCGGCACTGGAGAGTAACTTCGCGATGTCAGTACCGTCTTGAGGATATTGTGCAATACCTACGCTTGCCGTAACGGGAAATGAATTACTCCAAGATGAACTGAGATTACTAATTGGTTTTAGTAACTCTGATGCAAGCAAATCAGGCAAGCGTTTTACCTCTTGATTTGAGCTCAGCAAAATTGCAAATTCGTCACCAGATAACCTGGCGGCAAAGCAGGGGCTGTTGTAATCGTGCGAGAACTTTTGACAGGCATTCTTGATGTGTGATGAGAACACTTTTAATAAGTTATCTCCCAATTCATGCCCGTATTTATCATTCACGTATTTAAAGTTATCAAGATCGACGTAAACAACCCACAGAAACTGCGAAGGGGAGATAAGTTCACGAGTGGCAAGCTCATGAAAACGATGGCGATTGGCGAGTTGCGTCAGGTGATCCGTTTCAGCTAGGCGTTTTGTCTTTTTATAGATGACATTAAGTTCCTCATACATATCAAAAAAGCGTGCAGAGAGGCGTCCTATTTCATCGTTTGTTTCTAGCTTTTCAATATTGTCACGTTGATTAGATTCAAGTTCGTTCAGCTGCTTATCAAGGCGAGAAACAGGGCGCAACACATAGCGGTACAACACCAAAATGATTAATGTGATGGTGAAAAACGCCGCTACGCCAAAGGAGAAAGCAAGTTCTAGCCACACTTTATCGACTTTGTTCCACATTAAATATTCGGCAGGAGAAAGCACGGCATAAAAGTGCGGCAGCAGCTCAATGGTTTGAGCGAGAGGAATATCAAGATAAATGGGTTTGTCGGCGAAAGTAATCACGCTGTGTGTGTCAAACTCGATTTCATGCTTAATCTCGTTAAAGGCTTCAAGTGATACGGAAACTATCACAAAAAACACATTTTTCGAGTCAAAGCTCAAAGGGTGAGTCCCCGTTCTTTTGTCGACGACCTCATATTGAAGAAGAATGCTTTGTCCACTGGAGTTATAAATAAAGCCAGTGTGACTGAAAGCCTCTCTCTCATTGAAACTTCGTGATATGTACTCTAACACCTTTGGGTCGACCACGCCTGATGATTCGTAATATTTGTTTTCTGTGTAGTAGAGAAGGTTTTGTTTGCCGTCGAGGATCGCCATGCTCGCATCGCCTTTGTAACCATGGCTCAATACTTCAGCGGTCTCGTCTAATCGGTTAAACAAGACTCGTTCACGATAGGGGTTGTTATGATTTACCAAATAGTCTTGTAATACATCACTTTTACTGAGCGTATAGGCATAACTATTAAGAAAAATATTCGCTTGTCGAAACTGCCCGGCGAGCTTTTCCATTTGCAACTGAATATAGCTGTCTTCCCGCTTGATGAGCGTCACTTTTTGAATGCTATAAATAATATAGCTAGATACTAACGCGCTTAATAAGATCACTGGCGCGACAAGCAAAATGACTCTATTGCTTAACTTCATTATGGTTCTTAGTTTCCGTTTGTGTCCCTACAAACGTCGCGTACCAGGTAAGGTACTGAACGGATGATGTGTTTTGGCAAATTGTAACCAGATTGTAAGGTGAGCGTTCTCCAAAATCAGGCAGCTATCTAAGAATTGTGATGACGTGAAAGGTTTCGAACTTATTAACTAGAGGTTTTCTCAGTAGTTGGACGTCCCTTTTCCTTCCTCCCTGTATAAAACCTAACCGTAATGACAGGGAAATACCGTCATCGAAACGTTTCGATGGTAAAGTGTGACTCAAGTGCACTTTTCCTATTCAATGACAATTGAATTACAGATCATTCTCACACCTTATCGATCTCACACTGGTCAAATTGCGATGACGAATTATTATTTCATCGAAACGTTTCGATGAGTTTTCTGTTAATAACGAAAACACTTTAAAACAGGCGCTCATGGTTGTATGAACGTGTAACCGAAAGGTCGATGAGATGAAAAAAAGTACCCTAATTAACTCAGATATTTCTTACTTGGTGGCGACGCTAGGCCACACCGACGAGATCACGATATGTGATGCTGGTCTACCAATCCCAGAGCATGTTCAGCGAATCGATTTGGCGCTAACGCATGGGGTACCAAGTTTTCTTGATACTGTTCGCGTAATTCTATCTGAGTCCCAAATCGAAGGGGTCATCATTGCGGAAGAGTTCTCTGATGCAAGCCCAGTTTTGCATGAAGCGTTGCTCAACGAACTGAGCAAAGAGAGTGAAGAAACGGGCAAATCTATTGAAGTGAGCTACGTGTCACATGAAGCGTTTAAAGCACGTACGGCGCAAAGTCGCGCTATCGTAAGAACCGGCGAATGCTCGCCATATGCGAACGTTATTTTCCAAGCGGGCGTGGTTTTTTAAGCCAGAGATATTGAGGACAGATTATGACTCAAGCCATTCTACAACTAAGCGAAATTGAGAAGGCGTTTCCGGGCGTAAAAGCACTCGACAAAGCAAGCCTGAATGTTTATCCAGGCCGTGTTATGGCGCTGATGGGTGAAAATGGAGCAGGCAAGTCAACGTTAATGAAGGTGTTGACAGGCATTTACCACATGGATGCGGGGAGCATTCAATATCAAGGTCAGCCGGCGGCCTTTAAAGGTCCACGCGATTCACAGGAAGCTGGTATTAGCATTATTCACCAAGAGCTGAACCTGATTCCTGAACTGACGATTGCCGAAAATATTTACTTGGGACGAGAGTTCACTGGCTCCTTAGGGTGTATCCAGTGGGGCAAAATGTATGACGAAGCTGACAAGCTTTTAAAACGTCTCAATGTAAAGCATTCATCAAAAACATTGCTTGGCGATTTAAGCCTTGGTGAACAACAAATGGTGGAAATTGCAAAGGCACTTTCGTTTGAGTCGAAAGTCATCATTATGGATGAGCCAACGGACGCATTGACCGATACCGAAACGGAATCACTGTTTAAAGTGATTAATGAGCTCCGCGAGCAAGGATGCGGCATCGTATACATTTCGCATCGTCTCAAAGAAATCTTTGAAATCTGTGATGATATTACGGTGCTTCGTGATGGTAAGTTTATCGGTGAGTGCAAGGTGTCCGACACTGATGAAGATGGCCTAATTGAAATGATGGTTGGCCGAAAATTAGAAGAGCAATATCCACGTATTGATGTACAACATGGCGAAACCTGTCTTGAAGTCATTGGTTTGACTGGGTCTGGCGTTCAGGATGTGAGCTTTACTCTCAAGCGCGGTGAGATTCTCGGAATTTCTGGCTTGATGGGCGCAGGCCGCACTGAACTCATGAAAGTCATTTACGGCGCATTACCTAGTGAGCATGGTGTTATCAATCTTGATAACAAAACTATTAACCCGGTTAGCCCGCAAGATGGCTTGGCAAATGGTATCGCTTACATCTCTGAAGACCGCAAAGGCGATGGTTTGGTTTTAGGTCTTTCGGTTAAGGAGAACATGTCACTTTGTTCGCTAAACCAGCTGACCAAAGGCTTCCAGATTCAACACAGCGACGAAGTGATTGCTGTGGAAGATTTTATTAAGTTATTCAACATTAAAACCCCAACGCGAGATCAAATCATCGGCAACTTATCTGGTGGTAACCAGCAAAAAGTTGCGATAGCGAAAGGGTTAATGACGAAACCTAAAGTTCTGATTCTGGATGAGCCGACACGTGGTGTTGATGTCGGAGCAAAAAAAGAGATTTATCAGCTCATCAACAAGTTTAAGGCCGAAGGTATGAGCATCATCTTGGTTTCTTCCGAGATGCCTGAAGTGCTTGGCATGAGCGACCGTATTTTAGTGATGCATGAAGGTCGTATCACTGGCGAATTCGATGCGAAAGACGCCGATCAAGAAAAACTACTCGCCTGTGCCGTGGGCAAAGAGATCAATGAGGAAGCAGCATGAGTACGAATACCATGAGCAAACCAACCGAAACTGGCAACAAGAAGTTGTTCACAAAAGAGTGGCTGATTGAACAAAAATCACTGATAGCTTTGATCTTTCTGATCGTTGTTGTGTCATTTTTGAACCCGAACTTTTTTACGGTCGACAACATTCTCAACATTCTTCGTCAAACCTCCGTGAATGCCATTATCGCAGTGGGTATGACATTAGTTATTTTAACAGCAGGCATAGACTTAAGTGTTGGTTCGGTATTGGCATTGTGTGGTGCCTTTGCGGCAAGCATGATTGCGCTTGAGGTTCCGGTGCTGGTGGCGGTTCCAACTGCTTTAGTCGCAGGTGCAGCGTTAGGTGCGATCAGCGGTATCATTATTGCGAAGGGTAAGGTGCAGGCATTTATCGCTACGCTGGTTACCATGACGTTACTACGCGGTGTGACCATGGTGTACACCGAAGGTCGTCCAATCTCGACAGGCTTTACTGACACCGCGGATGCGTTCGCATGGTTTGGTACTGGCTACGCGCTAGGCATTCCGGTTCCTGTTTGGTTAATGGTGGTTGTGTTTGCAGCGGCTTGGTATTTACTTAACCACACGCGCTTTGGTCGCTATGTTTACGCACTAGGCGGCAATGAGTCTGCGACTCGCCTATCAGGTATCAATGTAGACCGAGTGAAGATTGGTGTCTACGCCATCTGCGGTATGTTAGCAGCGCTTGCAGGCATTATTGTAACGTCTCGTCTTTCTTCGGCGCAGCCAACAGCGGGTATGGGCTACGAGCTAGACGCTATCGCAGCGGTTGTTCTTGGCGGTACCAGCTTGATGGGCGGTAAAGGTCGTATCATGGGTACCTTGATTGGTGCGCTGATCATCGGTTTCTTGAACAATGCACTTAACCTACTTGATGTTTCTTCCTACTACCAAATGATTGCAAAAGCAGTGGTTATCTTGCTGGCGGTATTGGTAGACAACAAAAACAAGTAATTCATAACAATCTGTATATATAAAACAGTGAATACAAACCGAGTCAGGGGACGTGTACTGGCTCACCCTACACAAAGGACTAGAACGATGAAAAAACTTGCAACTCTTATCTCTGCTGCACTTCTTTCTTCAACCGTATCGGTAGCGGCGCAAGCTCAAGATACCATGGCGATTGTGGTTTCGACGCTAAACAACCCGTTCTTCGTAACGATGAAAGACGGTGCGGAAGCAAAAGCGAAAGAATTGGGGTACGACTTAATTGTACTGGACTCGCAAAATGACCCGAGTAAAGAACTGTCGAACATCGAGGATTTAAGTATTCGCGGCGTAAAAGCAATTCTTATCAACCCAACGGATTCTGATGCAGTGTCTAATGCAATTCGTATGGCGAACCGTTCTAAGATCCCTGTGTTGACATTAGACCGTGGTGCAAGCCGTGGTGAAGTCGTGAGTCACATCGCGTCGGACAACGTAATTGGTGGTGAAATGGCAGGCCACTACATCATGGAAAAAGTCGGCGAAAAAGCAAAAGTCATTCAACTTGAAGGTATTGCGGGCACATCGGCAGCGCGTGAGCGCGGTGAAGGCTTTATGAATGCCGTGAAGGGCAGCGATATGGATCTTCTTGCTAGCCAACCGGCTGACTTTGACCGCACGAAAGGTCTAAACGTAATGGAAAACCTGCTAGCGGCTAACCCGGATGTACAAGCGGTATTTGCACAGAATGATGAAATGGCGCTAGGTGCACTTCGCGCAGTTCAAGCTTCTGGCAAAGATGTCGTTATCGTTGGTTTTGATGGTACGGAAGACGGCATTGCAGCAGTTAACCGTGGCAAACTAGCGGCAACTATTGCTCAGCAACCAGACCTTATCGGTGCTTTAGGTGTTGAAACGGCTGACAAAGTTTTGAAAGGTGAAGAAGTAGAAGAGTACATCCCAGTACCACTAAAAGTAGTCACTAAGTAAGTTTTAAGTTCAATAAATCATCCTAATTTTTGCTCTCTCCTCCGTTTATATCTGTCGTTTAGGAGGTGAGGGCAAACTTACCCAAAATACTGCAAAGTGTGGGGTATAGATGCCTTTGGCTTTTTATCGAGACTCCTTCATCAGGAAGAGAAGTTAAAGTCATCTAATGTATTTTCCTAAACAGTTTTTAAAAAGGGTTCATTCAGAACCGAGGATAACCGTATGAATAAGTTAGTGGTGTTAGGTAGTGTAAACGCTGACCATGTTCTTCAAGTGCCTTCTTTCCCTCGCCCAGGCGAGACGCTGCATGGTCGCAACTATCAAGTTATCCCAGGTGGCAAAGGTGCCAACCAAGCCGTCGCGGCGGCGCGATTAAATGCAGACATAGGTTTTATCGCTTGTGTGGGCGACGACTCATTCGGCATTAACATTCGCGAAAACTTCAAAATGGACGGCATCGATATCACTGGTGTGAAGATGCAGCCAAATTGCCCGACAGGTATCGCGATGATTCAAGTGTCGGACAGTGGTGAGAACAGCATTTGCATTTCAGCTGAAGCAAACGCCAAACTGACAGCAGAAGCGATTGAGCCAGATTTAGAGCGTATTCACCAAGCAGATTACTTGCTAATGCAATTGGAAACGCCGATGTGCGGCATTGAGAAAGCCGCGCGAATCGCGAAAGATGCCAAAACCAATGTCATTTTGAATCCTGCGCCAGCTCGTGAATTGTCAGATGAATTACTGTCTTACATTGACGTGATTACGCCAAATGAAACGGAAGCTGAAGTTCTGACAGGTATTACTGTAACAGACAACGAAAGCGCGCAAGAAGCGGCGAATGTGCTACATGGTAAAGGTATAGAAATTGTCATGATCACACTCGGTGCAAAAGGCGTTTGGCTAAGCCAAAACGGTCGAGGCGAAATCATCTCGGGTTTCCGCGTTGAAGCGATGGATACTACCGCTGCGGGCGATACATTTAATGGGGCATTCGTCACTGGTCTCCTAGAAGATTTACCTTTAGAATCAGCGATTAAGTTTGCACATGCGGCGGCTGCAATTTCTGTGACCCGCTTTGGCGCGCAAACGTCGATTCCAACCCGCGAAGAGGTGGACGCGTTTCTCGCTGAACAATAAGGCGCACAACGCCTCATTAAAATAGGAGTAGTAACATGGCGACGATGAAAGACATCGCAAAACTGGCAGGGGTTTCCACTTCAACAGTGAGCCATGTTATTAACAAGACGCGTTTTGTGAGCGAAGAGATCTCTGAACGCGTTAACAATGCCGCAAAAGAGCTTAACTACTACGCGCCCTCTGCATTGGCGCGTAGCCTCAAAGTCAATCGTACCAAAACCATTGGTATGCTCGTGACAACCTCAACCAACCCATTCTTTGGCGAAGTCGTAAAAGGCGTAGAGCGTAGCTGTTACCAAAAAGGCTACAGCCTCATTTTATGTAACACCGAGGGTGATAACGAACGTATGCGTCAATCCATTAATACGCTATTGCAAAAGCGTGTCGATGGTTTGATTTTGATGTGTTCGTCGCTAGAAGGAGAGCGTATCGATGTATTTGAGCGTTACCCAGATATCCCAGTAGTGGTAATGGACTGGGGGCCGATGCTATTTACAAGTGATAAAATCCAAGACAACTCACTTCGTGGCGGTTACTTAGCAGCGAAATACTTAATTGATTGCGGCCATACTGAAATTGGGTGCATCACTGGCCCTTTGATTAAACACCAAGCGCAAATGCG
The DNA here is from genome assembly GCF_015163595.1 of Vibrio sp. OPT41. Classification (NCBI taxonomy): domain Bacteria; kingdom Pseudomonadati; phylum Pseudomonadota; class Gammaproteobacteria; order Vibrionales; family Vibrionaceae; genus Vibrio; species Vibrio sp. OPT41. The sequence goes on from NZ_JADDYH010000054.1 coordinate 406,288, forward strand.
ATACGAAGGTTATAAGCGAGCAATGAACGAAGCGGGCTTGGAATTTAATGCCAATTGGATCATTGAATCGGACTTCGAATGTGAGGGTGGGTATCAAGCGTTCAAAAAAATGGCTCAGCGTGGCGCATTACCTAGTTCGATTTTCGTCTCTAACGATATGATGGCGATGGGGGTGATTAACGCCGCAAATGAGCTCGATATTAAAGTGCCGGACGACCTGTCCATTATTGGTTACGATGACATCCATATCGCGAAATTTATGTCGCCATCGCTAACTACCATTCATCAGCCTAAGTACCGTTTGGGGCAGGCTGCCGTTGAGACTCTTGTCCGAAGACTGGACGACAAATCTAACGACGCTCAAGTCGTTCAACTGGAACCAACATTGGTTGTACGCAACAGTGTGACGAATTTCTCTTAATTAAAAACAAACGCATGGTTAACAAATTTAGTGCATATAATTTATAAAAAATGGGCTAAAAAATAAATAAGCATGCAAAACAGATGTTCGAATTTATTAACTCAACATTTGAAAAGTGTGATTTTTTGCGAGTAACTCGAAAGATTTCGTGTCGATAGTGCTTAAAAAGCTTATTATTAATAAAGCCTATAATTAGATTTATAAATTATTGAGATGAATGGAAAATCTTTATGTTAGTTAAGAGATATGCACAGTATTCAGTAAAGAGGCCGTGGTTTCACCGTTTCAATATTTCACTAGTATTAACGGTGTTTGTCGTGAGTGTTTATGAACTACTTGCGAATGAAGAGTATGTATACTTGGCTGGCGTGGTGTTTACATTTGCTTCGACTTTACTGTTCGCGTCAGCATCGACGTTCAAAAAGCGCTACCTAGGACACGAGTCCTAGTTCATTTGGAATGAATAATTGAGATAAATAGGTACTTTCAAGTAAGTAATGAATCTGAATTATGATCGAGTGCATCAAGAGGAGGACAAATGTCCTCCTTTTTGTTGGGGATCACGCTCTAATATAAGCGTATTCCAAACAAAATAATAAAGGACATCACCATGGACCTCTTTGCTTTACTCGATATTAATAATACCCTCTTTAACATTCCGATCGGCGACGGCTACGCAATGAGTTGGATCGAAGCTTTCGGTACCGTTTTTGGACTGCTTTGCATTTGGTTTGCCAGCCAAGAAAAAACCATCAACTACTTATTCGGTTTGCTGAATGTCACGCTTTTTGCCGTTATCTTTTTTCAAATTCAGTTATACGGATTATTGCTTCTTCAATTGTTTTTCTTCTGTGCGAACATTTACGGCTGGTATGCGTGGACCCGTCCAAACGCACAAGGTGAAACGCTGGAAGTTCGCTGGTTAAATAAACAGAAACTTATTACTACTGCCTCTATTAACGTTGCATGTATCGCATTATTAACGATCTATATCGACCCATTTTTCTTTGCGCTAGCAAACATTGCTGTTGATAGCTTGAATCTCTTTGGTGCTGGCTTGGCTGAACCGGTGCTTGAACCTGATGCGTTCCCGTTCTGGGATGCAACCATGACAGTACTGTCTGTTGTTGCACAAATTCTGATGACACGTAAATACGTCGAAAACTGGATTCTATGGGTTGTGATTAACATTATCAGTGTGGGTATCTACGCGACGCAAGGTGTTTACGCAATGTCTGTTCAGTACGCGATTCTTATGTTCATCGCTGCCAATGGCACGCGTGAGTGGGCTCGTAGCGCTAAGCGCAATGGCGATAAAACCTTAGCGCACGCTGCTGCGTAAGGAACGAAAAATGGCCAAACAACCTCATATCGGAGTGGATGAAACACAAATCGCTCCCCTCGTTATTGTATGCGGCGAGCAAGATAGAGCGAATCGTATCGCGGCATTATTTGATGATGCAGAAATGGTGTCGGAAAACCGCGAGTATCGTGTGTTTACCGGCAACTACAAAGGCAAGCCTGTTTCAGTGTGTAGTACAGGTATAGGTGCGCCATCGATGATCATCGCAGTGGAAGAGCTAAAACAGTGCGGTGTGACTCATGTGGTACGCGTTGGATCTGCGGGGGCAATGCAATCAGGCATTCATCTTGGCGAGTTGATCATTGCCGAAGGCGCGGTAAGAGATGAGGGCGGCTCTAAAGCGTATGTCGATTCGTCTTATCCAGCCTACGCAAGCTTTTTACTGTTAAAGGAAGTTGAGCGTTACTTGTCGATGCAAAAAGTGCATTATCATTTTGGTGTGGTACGTTCTCACGACAGTTTCTATACCGATGACGAGGATGCAATATGCCAACATTGGAACAAGAAAGGCATCTTAGGTGCCGATATGGAAACCTCTGCGCTGTTTACGGTCGGTCGACTACGAGGCCTTCATGTGGCTTCGATATTAAACAACGTGGTGCTGTATCAACAAGATGTGAAAGAAGGGGTTGGTCAGTACGTTGATGAGGCCAAAGTAATGATGCAAGGTGAGAAGAGCGCCGCGATTACGGCATTAGAAGCCTTGGTTGCTCAGCGTTAGCCAGTCTCTATCTCAGTAAGTCACATAAACAGAATAGATGTAAAGCGACAGGTCACTGTCGCTTTTTTATTTGGAGTTACGGGGTACAATCCACCTTAAATAGTTGTCCGTAACTTTTTCTGAGAGAGCAGAAAATGAAAATCAGCCCTTATCCGACTGGTCGCTTCAAAACATACCTTGAAGAAAAGAGTGCCACCTTTCGCGATTTGATTTATCAATGCCAAATAAATTCGCGTTACTTTGATGCTGGGGAAGCAATTCTCCGCCAAGGTGAGCAACTTCAGTACTTGTATGTTGTGCCAGTAGGTCGAGTCTCGATGAACATATTGGCCGCAAATGGACGACGTTTTCAATTAGGGGAAGCTAACTGCGACTATCATATTTATGGTGAAATGGAGTTCTTCACTCAGACTCCTTGTCAATGGAATGTGATAGCAGATGAACATATGCAGGTTGATGTTATCTGTATCCAAAAACTAACCGAAGCACTGCAAAATCATCCCCAAATGATGGTGTTCTTCGCTTCAGCATTGGCTGAGGATTATCAAGACTCCATGGATATCTACACTAATCGTTTGTTGCATCCCATTACTTACAACATTGCCTATGATCTTCTCGTCCGTAATCAGACGGATAAGCTGCTTGGTGGTTTTGATAAAGTGAACCAAGAGGCTGAGCGGTTTGGTACCTCAGGCCGAGTCTATCGACGTGCAGTTAAGGACTTGATTGAAAAGGGATTGATTACAAAAACGGACAACGGTTTGGAGATTATTGATGAGCTGGCACTCAAAGCGTTTATTGAAGCGCATGAATGATACGCCCAGGTATTGGAACTGATGGGTTTTATAAGTCTTTGATATATCTAGGTCTTGAGTAAACGTAACTAATGTAAAGTACCTTAAATTTTGTTGAATGCATTAAAGAGTAGCGTTATATTGCGAACGCGTATGATAATATATCTCATTAAGGCTTAACAAAATGAAAAAATTCGTCGGTGCGGCTATGCTGTCGTTATTTACTGTTTCTCCTTCTTTCGCTGCTAAAGTTGTGATTGACCACTACATGGGTCAAACAGAGCTAGAACAATCCCCAGAGCGTGTGGTTGTGATTGGCTTTGGCCCGCTAGATGCGCTGGACAACTTTGGTATCGATCCTGTTGCAGTATCTAACTCTTCTAATCTTCCTAGTTACCTTTCAAAATACAGCAAAGATAACTACACCTCTGCGGGTAGTTTGTTTGAACCTGATTTTGAAACTATCTACATGCAAAAGCCGGATTTGATTTTGGTTGGTCCGCGAGCGTCTGCGAAATATGAAGAGCTGAGTGAAATTGCCCCTACAGTTGTTTTTGCGGCGAAAGAGAACCAAGGCTATTGGGAAGGCACGCAAGCGCAATGGCGCAATATTGGTAAGATCTTCAATATCGAAGAAAAAGTAGAGCAGAAAATTGAAGCGCTAGATGCTCAATTCAAAGCAATCCGTGACTACAACCAATCGAACAAAAATGATGCATTAACGATTTTGAGCATGGGTGACAACATCAGCGCGTTTGGTGCCCAGTCGCGATTTGGCGTCATTTATAACGACTTTGGCTTCTTGGAAACGGTTGAGCACGTGAAAACGGGCACTCACGGAGATGTCATTTCTTATGAGTTTATTCGTGAAGCTAACCCGAAAAATATTCTCGTGGTTGACCGAAATTCTCTGACAGGTACGCCGGATAACGATATTCGTAAATCCATGGATAACGACTTAGTCAAAGCGACTGCGGCATATAAAAATCATAAAATCACCTATTTAGATGTGGACGCTTGGTACTTGTCGATGTCTGGTGTGACAGCAACAGAAAAAATGGTCAGTGAGATAAAGCAAACCGTTGAACTGTAATCCAAGATAGCAGAGGTTAACTTTGAAGAAGTTATTGCTAACCCTTGTGGTTTTAAGCACGGTTTCGTTATTTGTTGGGGTGGCAAACATGACACCCCAACAACTCTTTTCAGGTGATGAGAAAGCATTAGAACTTTTCTTTACCAGCCGTATACCACGTTTATTTGCCATATTGCTTGCTGGTGCTGGCTTGAGTATTGCGGGTCTTGTCATGCAGCAAATCAGCCAGAACCGATTTGCGGCACCTTCTACAACTGGTACGATCGAATGTGCCATGCTGGGCTACGTACTGAGCGTGGTTTTCTTTGGTAATGATAATCACCTTTGGCTCGTGTTCGGCATCTCGGTATTTGGGACGCTGGCGTTTGTTTTCTTTATTCAGCGCATTCAATTTAAGAGCGTGGTTTTTGTGCCACTTGTCGGGATTATTTTCGGCAATGTCATCCAATCCATGACTACGTTTATCGCTTACAAATATGATGCACTTCAAAGTCTGAATGCTTGGACAGTCGCAAACTTCGCTAACATCTTGCGTGGTGATTTTGAACTGCTGTACATCGCGGTACCAATGGTTATCCTCAGCTATCTTTTTGCCGCAAGGATCTCTGCCGTAGGTATCGGAAAAGATTTCGCGATTAACTTGGGTTTGAATTATCAGCAGGTTGTGACGATTGGCGTGCTATTGGTGTCCATCATGTCAGCAAGTGTCGTGATGATTGTTGGCCAGTTGCCATTCTTAGGGCTGATTGTACCGAATCTCGTGAGTCACTTTTATGGCGATAATCTCAAAAAGAACATTCCGCTTACGGCCATGTATGGGGCGATTTTGGTGTTGTGTTGCGACTTGGTGAGTCGTTTAATTATTTTCCCTCATGAAATGCCAATCTCTATCGTGATCAGCATATTGGGTGGCGTGGTATTCATCGCTATGTTGTTGCGAGGTAAGCAACATGCGTGATTCAACGAAAATCCTGCTGCTAGGTGGCATTGCGATTCTTTTCGCGTGTCTGTTTATTGGTATTGGGCTAACGGCTGACAACTACCAATATTTTTTGTCTCGTAGAGTTCCTAAAGTATTGGCGATAGTGCTAGCGGGTGTGGCCATTGCTCAGTCTTCACTTGTATTTCAAACCATTACGCACAACCGAATTTTAACGCCAAGTATCATGGGTTTTGATGCGCTGTATGTGTTAACCCAAATTTTGATCGTGTTGATTTTTGGTGGGTTGAGTACCTTAGTGCTTAACTTGTACGTCAATTTCGCGATTGCAGTAATTGTAATGGTGTCGTTTTCGCTACTGCTGTTTGGGTTTTACTTTTCAAAAGGCAGCAAGAACTTGATTACGTTGCTATTGGTCGGCTTGATCTTTGGTCAGCTATTTTCCAATGCGGCGTCATTCTTTTCTTTGCTGATGGACCCAAACACATATGCAATTGTTCAGTCGAAACTGTACGCCAGTTTCAATAATGTCAAAGTGAACTTGGTTTACTTTAGTGCTCCGGCTTTGATGTTTGCATGTTGGTTGTTGTTTAGGATGCATCGCACTTTAGATGTGTTTTGGCTCGACCAAGACAATGCGAAAAGTTTGGGTGTTGATGTACCTAAAGTGACGAGAAATGTGTTTATTATCTCGGCGGTTTTGATTGCTATTTCTACGGCTTTGGTAGGGCCAATCATGTTCTTTGGTTTACTAGTGACCAACTTAAGCCGAGAAATGTTCCGAAGTTACCAACATAAAACGCTATTGGTCGGATGTTCGTTTCTATCCATCAGTTCATTACTTGCTGGGCAATGGATAATCGAAAACGTGTTCAGTTTTGAGACGACGTTGAGTGTCGTAATTAACTTTATCGGCGGTGCGTATTTCTTATACCTGCTGCTGAAAAACAAAGTTGTATAAATATGATAGTAATAGACAAATTAACGAAGGCTTTCGGTTCAAACAAAGTCGTAGACGAGGCCAATACTCAGTTTGAAAAGGGCAAGGTAACATCGATTATCGGTCCAAATGGCGCGGGAAAGAGCACGCTGTTATCTATGGCCTCGCGCTTAACGGAGCGAGATGGCGGTAGTGTTATCATTGATTGCAAGGAAATCGCGGAATGGGACACAAAAGAGCTAGCGAAAAAACTGGCAGTACTTCGCCAAGCTAACTCGATTACAATGCGGTTTACCGTAAAAGAGTTAGTCTCTTTTGGTCGTTTCCCATACTCTAAAGGAAATCTGACTAAAGAAGATCATGAGGTCATAGAACAAGCGATCGACTACTTAGATTTGCAAGATATTCAAGACAAATACTTGGATGAATTAAGTGGTGGTCAGCGACAGCTTGCATTTATTGCTATGGTGATTGCACAAGATACAGATTATGTCTTTCTTGATGAACCTCTTAATAACTTAGATATCAAACACTCTCTTCAGATCATGAAAGTTGTGCAGCAGTTAGCCCATGACATGAATAAAGCCATGGTGGTCGTGATTCATGATATTAATTTCGCGGCGTGTTACTCAGATGTCATATTGGCGCTTAAGAAAGGTAAAGTTGTGGCGAGTGGTGCGGTTGAAGATGTTATTCAAGCGTCTACGCTAGAGGACATCTATGAAACGCCATTTAACATCATAGAGTTAAACGGTAAGCGCATGTGTACTTATCATTAAGCGAGCTAGTTCGTTTTTAACGAGATCAATAGATAGGCGGGCTTACTTGGTGAGCTCGTCTATGATTGGGCATCGGCTCTCTGCATCTCCAGGACAAGAAGAAACCCAACCTTCAAGTTGCGTTTTGATCTCCATGAGGTGTGCAATTTTTTCTTCAACCTCTCTCAGTTTGTCCATGGTTCTTGCTTTTACTTCGCTACTTTTGCGATTGGGGTTATGAGCAAGTTGTACGAACTCTTTGCATTCTTGCAACGAAAAGCCTGCGCTTTTTGCGCGTGATACCAAGTTAAGCTCTTGAATATGATTATCTGAATATTCGCGATAGCCAGAGTCGCTACGCGCTGGTGGAGATATGATCCCTTTGTCTTCATATAATCGAATCGACTTAGATGAAAGCCCAGTGAGCTTCGCGACGGCACCAATATTCATGTTTAACCTCCATAACGTTTAAGGCGAGTATATACCGATGTTGTGGATAAGACACTCCTAAATAACAGTCAGTTACCTAGAGTCCCCTTACTCTTTAATCACTTCATGTGGTGGCACACCAAATGCCTTTTTAAAGGCATAAGTGAAGTTAGAAGGGTGGTGGTATCCGGCTTCATAGGCGGCTTCTGTTATCGTCACTAGGCCACGTTCCAAATGTTGCCTAGCAATCTCAAGACGTCGAAAACGAATGTAGCCGTTTATGGTCATATTAAGTGATTGTTTAAATCGACGCTGCAGGTTTGAAACACTCATTGAGAATTGGCTCGCCAACTTTTCCAAGCGTAGTTCTTGATCAAGGTGAGTTTCAATATAGCTGACAATATCCTCAATTCGACCATCAATGTGTCGTTCAATATTGCTGTTTTTAGCACTGAAATTCTTAGGAATTTGCTTGGTGGCTTGATGTAATATTTGATAGATCAAGCTTTCGACCTCTAGCTTTTCTTGGAACTCTTGCGGTGTTTCTCTATTTGTTAACGTTTCGGCCAGCTCGCATAGCGTCTGGTTAGGCTCCAACTGTTGAAACGCCTGATGAGAGTTAAAAAAGGCTCGATGACTACAATTTTGCTCAAGGCGGGCCTCTAGCCATTGGGGCTTAACCAATATGTTGATCTTATTAATGAGGTTATCTTTGAGCAGTGAACGACGAAAATTTGCAGGTTTGAGTAAGTTCACCACTACACCCTTAGGGCCGTCGCTCGCGTCTAAATCAAATTGCAAATCGTCGTAGCCAAACGAGAGTCTACCTTCTAAAAGAATAGTGACCAGCAGTGAGGCGTGTGCAGTAGAAACAATATTCGAATCAATAAGTTCTAGACAACACCCGCCATGAACAAAAATTTGATCATTGTACTGATATGATAGGAACTTACCTTCGGCCAGTTGAGTTTGACAAGGTTGGCCTTGCGTGACAATCCATTGTTTCTCTGTCGCCTCTAGTCTTTGGGTTAAAGCTATCTTGGCAATTTTAGTTCGTTTTGTTGTGACTTCCTGCATTTGACACTTCCTCATAACACTTGTGCGATTTCGCATAACCGAATCGCCTTTGTATTTATAAAACTCATGCTTATTATACCTGAGAATTATTATCATTAATATTTAGGAGTTAAGTTATGGAAAGCCCTGCTTGTTCACCTATCAAGCTTTCAAGCCTTTGCCTTGCAGTGGGAATGGCGCTATCAACCCCTGTTTTAGCTCAAGATACTGAGTCACATTTTGAAGAGGTCGTTGTATGGGGAACGAAAGTTTCCAGCAACACTGAGTCGATGTTTGCGGACGACATGTCACTGAAGCAAGCGGATCATATGTCTGATTTACTGCGCGATATTCCCGGTGTGGATGTTGGTGGCACACACTCTGTGAATCAACGTATTACGATTCGTGGTTTGAGCGAAACCGATTTGGACATTCGTCTTGACGGTGCTTCTCAGCATGCGAGCATGTTCCATCATATTGGTAACTTGACGTTGAACCCTGACATTCTCAAATCTGCGGACATTCAGGTAGGTAATAACTCTGTGACTCAAAACGGGTTAGGCGGTTCGGTCTACTTTGAAACGAAAGACGCTCGTGACTTACTTCGTTACGATGAAAAGTTTGGTGCGCGTGTTTATGGCGGCTATGCATCCAACGACAACCAACAAGGTTCGTTGACACTGTACGGACTTTTGTCCGAAAACATTGATGCGATGGTCTATGGCCATTACGTTACGCGTGATGATTTTGAAGATGGTGATGGCAATAAAACCTATGGTGCTGCAGGTGATGTTTACAACATTCTGGCTAAGCTGGGGTATGAACTAAATGACATCCATCGTTTTGAGCTCTCTTATGACATGTACCGAGACAGTGGAGATTACAGTCCGCGTCCTGATATGTCGGGTAGTGCAAATAATAGCCTGTCGAGCAAGTTACTTATCCCTACGGATTATGACCGCGATACCGTTACCTTGAGTTACGAGTTGCGAGGCGAACAACACCAAGGAAACGTCACTCTTTATAATACCGAGACAGAAATTAAACGTGACGAAACGGTGATGGCCCCTCGTTGGCCCTCGAACCGTTTATCAAAGAACACCGCCAAAAACCAAAACTTTGGTTTGAATGGCAAATTCCAGTCAGATGTTATGTTAGGTGAGTTTGATAATCGAGTCACTTATGGCTTCGACTACATGGATAAAACGTCTTCGAGTTACTACGGTAGTCGTAAGTTTATGGACGAATCGGCGATTTCAACCGCACTGTTTGTAGAAGATCAGTTCTTCTTCTCTGATGCCTTCTTTATTACTGCAGGTATGCGCTTTGATGATTACAAACGCAAAGCTGAGACAGGAAACAGTAATTATGATGATGTGACTTGGGCTCTAGCAGCAGAATGGGCGGTGACGCAAGATTGGACGTTGTTTGCGAGTGCACGCTCTCTATTTAAAGGTCCAGAGCTAATGGAAACCTTTATTGCTTACCAAGACGTTGCATTTTTAGAGGATGGGTTAAAGCCAGAAACGGGATTGAACACGCAGGGTGGTGTTCGTTTTGATAAAACCTTTGATAAGCATTTCTTTGGGGCGAATATTACGATATTCCAAACGGAAATTGATGATTACATTGCAGACCAGTACCAAAACGCGACTCAAACTTACCTGATTTACAACTTAGGTGATGTTGAGATTAAAGGCTTTGAGGCAAGTGCTTCTTATGGTTACGACAAGTTTAACAGCAAACTTTCTTACTCTAAGTCGGACACCAAAAACAAGAATACTGGTGGTCCTGTTGCTGGGGGCAATGGGCGTAGCATTGATATGGGTGATAGCATTGCTCTAACTTTGGATTACCAGTCAGACGCTTTAGAAACGATCTTCGGGTGGAACTCAATGTTTGTTCTAGAGGAAGACAACGTCTTTGATGGTCAGCCAAAGAAAGCAAGTTATGATGTGCATAATCTATACGCTCAATGGGTGCCGTCTGATATTGATGGACTGTCGGTGACCTTTGGTATTGATAATGTATTTGACGAGTTGTACAGCTCTCATGCGTCTCGTTCGGGTACTGCACGTGGCTTCACGCTTGATGACTACGAGCCGGGTCGCAACTTCAAGCTCTCTGCAGCTTATCAATTCTAACAAGGTTCTTCATAGGACGTTTCAAAGTAACGAGTAAGTTCATGATTAAAGAAAGCACCCGAATAGATAGTGAACACGCTGACAAATACTTAGTGACGCTTTGTCGGCATTTTGGACGAAAGGTTCCTGCTACTTGGAATGAAAATAGCGGTTTGGTGACATTTCCGACGGGAAAAGCGGAGTTTAACCTTTGTGCATCTAGCCTAACTATAACCTGTGAGGCGGATTCAGAAGAGAAACTGAATACGGTTAAGGCGATCATTTCATCGCATGTGGACATGTTTTCTCGTCGAGAAACATTAGCACTTAGCTGGGTTCGTTAGCGCTCGTTTAGGGATGCTGTGATAGAAGTGGAATATTAAAAGCAAAAGCCCGCAATCTTATGATTTGCGGGCTTTTATTGTTTGAATGCTATTGCGCTTTCTCAGGCTCTAGGCTTTTTTTTTCCTGCTGCATTTTTGCTAGGAAGTAGATGTTAACGCAAGCAATAAAACCGTTAGTTAATACTACAGGCCAAGAATCAATCATTAGTCCGTAAGCGGTAAATAGCGCACAACCAATAAAGTTAAGGATACGAAGCTTAACAATATCTTTCATAGTTAGCGAAATAGCGACCATGATTGAAGCTGCATAACCTAAAATCTCAACCATATTCATGTCCATTTTTTGACCCTCTTAAAATCTGCCGAATTTTGTCGGTACCAATTCTTCTCATCTTGAGATTAATGAGGAAGCTCCATGCCTCGAATGGTCTTTTTTTGTTGTAAGGACGCACTATATCAATGGAAAAACCGTGATAAAAGCCTCAAATCAAGGTTAAGAGAAGGTTAGCGATTACGCAAACGTTTAGGACTGGAATTACTGATAATTTTACTTATTGTGTTGATTGATAATAACGATGACATTAATAGCTCAAACACCATTGAAAGTAAGGGAATATTTACATATCATTGAAAATGATAATTATTTTCAAGTGCTGTGTTTATGTATTTTATTATTAGCTTGCTCGTGTTTTTTTTGCTGTATATCAGAACAAAACCGAACTCGTGGTGTGCGGGGATTCATATCGTAAGCCACTTTTTTATCGTTGCATTTTGTCCTGCAATTTATGTTGTTCAATATTTAATCGTTACGTTTTTTTCGTCACCGATATTGATTAAGCTGTCATCACGCTCCGGTGTATACAACATTCTCATTGCTTTTCTTCCATTATTGATCGCAACCGGCAGTCTGGCGTTTAGCTGAATGATTTCATCTCTCTTCTTTTCTTAAAACAACTACACTTAATCAGAATAAGGTATCAATTTCATATAATTATTCGATATCTACGCGTCAGCACATGTGTCACATTTCTGTGACTACGAGTAAGTTTTACTTATGTTGCTTGGTAGTAGGGTATTTATCGATTGTTTAATGATTCAATACTTAGTTTAATCGTATAAAGGTGTGCAGTATGCCGCACTAAATTAATAAGAAATTATCTAAAAAGGTTAATGGGAAACGTAAGCCATTAGCGGAGGTCAGATGAGTACGCACACGGTACCGCAGAGCGCGATTGTAAATGCTGTCAAAGGTGAAGTTTTGGTTTTGGGCCTGGATGGAAACGTTAAGGTCATAAAAGCGGGGGATGAGTTAAGACCTGGCGAGATTATTATCACAGAAAATAATGCTTCTCTCGACGTACAGATAAATAATGAGCTTTATCTGGTCGATGCAAATTGTGTTGCTTGTCTTCCTGTGCCTTCTTCTGAACCGTTAGAACCAGTATTGGTACAATCTCCAGTTAATGGCTTAGTGACTTTTGACCCAACGGCTATTGGAAGTGCTGACTTCGACGCCAACGATATTGCCGCTATCCAGCAAGCTATTTTAGACGGAGCTGACCCTACCGCTATCTTAGAAGCAACAGCTGCTGGCGCAGGTGCTGAAGGCTCGGCTAATGCTGGCTACGTGACGGTTGAATATAATAACCCGGAAGTACTCGCTTCTACTTTTTTTGAAACGTCTGCGACTCGCAGCGGAGAAGATGATCGCGACGAAGATGACGGTTTGAATGTCACGATTTTTGCTGATGGTGGGCAGTCACTGCAATCTAGCGTAACAGAAGGCTCAATTTCTCTATCTAGCTACCCGCAAACCATTTCTTCTAGTGTGCTGGTTGAAGCAGGGGATCTCGCACTTGATACTGCTTCATTTGTACCTGAAACGTCCTCATTAGAGTCTTTGTTAACCGAGTTAAATAGTGACATTACCTCTGGTGGTCAGCCAGTGGCGTTTGTTTACGACGAAGCGCAAAATGCCATTATCGGCACTCAAGGTGGTAACGAAGTGCTTCGTATCGAGATCGAAGCGACATCTTTAGGCCGTGATTTAGAGTTAGAGGTCGTTACCACGATTAGCCAGGGTATTGACCATGTGGCGTCCATCGCTGATGGCCAAGTATCTATCGTCGGTGATCAAATCAATATCGCTTTTGACATTACAGGCGCAGATATTGGTGGTAATAGCATTCAAGCGCCTATCGATTTTACGACAACCGTTATTGATGGCGATGATCCTGCGCCGCAGAACGTTACTTTTGAAAACGTTGAATCTTCTTCTACACCAATTACTGGCACTTTTGTTGATATTGGTAGTGATCAATTGGCAACGGTCACGTTTAATCAAGAAGGACTTAGTCAGTTCGATGGCCTACTGAGTGATAATCAGGCGACAGAAGCGGTACTCTCTGAAGACGGCAGTACTATCACCTTGTCCATTGCGGGCTCGAATGAGACCGTCTTAACCATCAGGTTGAATACTGATGGTACCTACCAATTTGAGCAATTTAAGCCGTTAGAACAAACAAACGGTGAAGATACGATTGAGCTCTCTTTGCCAACCACAATCGTCGATTTCGACCAAGATACGGCAAGCAACACCTTTACGATGACCATCCTCGATGGCGATAACCCAGTGATTGAGAACGTGACGGGCTTGTCTTTAGATGAGGCGGGGGTTGACCAAGGTTCACAGGCAGGCGCGGCAGTAACAAGTGGTACTGGGTCGATCACGACAGCGGTCGGAAGTGACATCATTGATCACTATGAGTTGGAACCTACAGAGTTCAATGTTGGTGGAGAACTCCAATCTCAAGGGCAGGTTGTTCAACTAGAACTAGCGTCCGAGAGTAACGGCGTACGTACTTACGAAGGCTTCATCGAGCTGGATGGTGTGCGTATTACCGTATTTGATGTGGCGATTGATGCACCTGCATTGGGCGAATACCAATTCAACTTGTATGAACAACTTGACCATACGGGTGCTAACGATGACTCGCTCACTTTCTCACTGCCAGTTTACGCGGTAGATGCGGATGGTGACCGCTCCTCTATTACCGAAGGTTCGAACACACCAGAAGCTGCGCAAATTGTCATTCAAGTTCAAGATGACGTTCCTTCGATTGATGGCGTTGATGCGCTAGCCGTCGATGAAGACGATTTATCAAGCATTGGCTCCGATCAAAGCGACTCTGTGTTCGCGCAAGGTAGCTTCACGACGACTCAGGGCTCAGACCGTGTTGTAAGTTATCAATTAGAGAGCGGCACTGATCCACTCAATGGGTTGGAATCGCAGGGGCGATCTATCTCTCTGACGGAAACAACCAATTCAGATGGCAGCTTTACCTATTCTGCAACGGCAGAAGGGGACGCTATCTTCACCTTACAAGTGAACCCTGACGGTTCTTATTCATTTACCCTTGAAGGTCCAATCGATCATGCTGTGGGTAGCGATAGCTTAACTCTAGACTTCACTATTGTCGCAACGGACTTTGACGGTGACACCAGTTCACTTGTTCTACCGGTAACCATTGCCGATGATGTGCCAACCATTAATGACGTTGTCGCTCTTACCGTCGATGAAGATGACTTAAGTTTGGTAGGCTCTGACCAATCACAGTCAACGCTGGTCGAAGGTCAGTTTACGACAACTCAAGGTTCTGATGGCGTCGTACAGTATCAGTTGGATGTAAACGCTGATTCTTTAAATGGCCTGCAATCTCAAGGTCAAACCGTTTCCATTGCCGAAACGCAAAATGCAGATGGCAGTTACACCTACAGCGCAACGGCAAATGGCAGTGCAGTTTTCACATTAATTTTGAATACCGACGGCTCGTACAGTTTTGAGCTGCAAGGTCCAATTGACCATGCGGCAAATAGCGACAGCTTAACCCTCGATTTTAATGTTATTGCTACTGATTTCGATGGTGACACAAGCCAAATCGTACTGCCTGTTACCATCGTGGATGATAAGCCGACCATTACCGATGTCGATGCGATTACCGTTGATGAGGATGACTTAGGCACGATTGGGTCAGATCAGACTGACCCGATTTCAATCGATGGCAACTTCACCACCACACAAGGCTCGGACCGAGTAGTGAGCTATCAGCTCGATGCTTCTTCGACACCAGTTGACGGCCTCACATCACAAGGCGTGGCAGTCACGCTAACTGAAACCGCAAACGGCGATGGAAGCTTTACTTACGAGGCGACAGCGGGTACTGAAGCGGTCTTTACGCTTACAGTGAACACTGATGGCTCTTATAACTTCACGCTTGAAGGTTCAATTGACCATGCAGTAGATAGCGATGAGTTGACACTGAACTTCCCAATCATCGCGACCGACTTTGATGGCGACACCACAAACGCCACTATCCCTGTGACGATCGTGGACGATAAGCCAGTTATTACTGACGTGGATGCCATTACGGTTGATGAAGATGATCTAGCGTCAATCGGTTCAGACCAAAGCAATCCGATTTCTATTGATGGTAACTTCACCACCACACAAGGTTCAGACCGAGTGGTGAGCTACCAACTCGATGGCACATCAACACCAGTTGACGGTTTAACATCGCAAGGCGTGGCTGTCACATTAACTGAAACTGCAAACGGTGATGGCAGCTTCACCTACGAAGCAACAGCGGGCTCTGAAGCAGTCTTTACGCTAACAGTGAATACTGATGGCTCTTATAACTTCACGCTACAAGGGCCAATTGATCACGCGGTGGGTAGTGACGAGCTGATACTGAACTTCCCAATTATCGCAACCGACTTTGATGGCGACACCGTCACAGAAACGATTCCAGTCACAATTGTTGATGATGTACCGACTATCACAGCGGTGGATGCGTTGAGTGTCGACGAAGACGACCTTAGCGGTGTGGGTTCAGACCCAGGCGGCGATCTGTTCGTTGAAGGGGCGTTTACAACCACACAAGGCTCTGACCGAGTGGTGAGCTATCAACAGGATTCAACCGCAGATCCTGTTGCGGGGCTGACCTCTCAAGGTGAGGCGATTATCTTGGTGGAAACCGCGAATGGCGACGGCAGCTTTACTTATGTTGCGACCGCTGACGGCAATCCTGTCTTCACGTTGAATGTCGCAACAGATGGTACGTACGATTTTACGCTGCAAGGCCCGATTGACCATGCAGCTAACAGTGACAGCCTGACGATTGATTTCCCAATTATTGCCACCGATTTTGATGGTGATACGACTTCGGCAACCATTCCAGTCACGATTACGGATGATGCACCAATCATTGATAATGTCGTGCCTCTGGCTGTAGACGAAGATGATTTATCAGGTATTGGCTCAGACCAAACTGACGCAGTGTTTGTGGCAGGCGCATTTACGACCACTCAAGGTTCAGACCGAGTGGTGAGCTACCAACTTGATTCAACTTCTGATCCTGTTTCAGGTTTAACTTCTCAAGGTGAGCCTGTTATTTTGGTAGAGACTGCGAATCCCGATGGCAGCTTCACTTACGTGGCAACTGCGGATGGCAATCCTGTCTTCACCATGAACGTGAATGCAGACGGTACATATGACTTCCGTCTGGAAGGGCCAATCGATCACGCGTTAAACAGCGATGAGCTAGTACTGAACTTCCCAATCATTGCAACAGACTTTGATGGCGATACGACGACCGCGACCATTCCAGTCACGATTACTGATGACGTTCCAACCATTAATAACGTTGTTCCACTGACAGTAGACGAAGATGATCTCGCTACAATTGGCTCAGACCAAAACGATGATGCGTTTATGTCGGGCTCTTTCAGCACAACTGAAGGCTCAGACAGCGTTGTTAAATACCAGCTTGATGCAACGGCAGATCCAGTAGCAGGGTTGACCTCTCATGGTGAGCCTGTCGTGCTTGCTGAGACAGCAAATGGTGATGGCAGCTTTACTTACACTGCCACAGCAAATGGCAATGACGTATTTGAATTGGTGGTGAAGCCAGACGGCAGCTACACCTTTACTCTGCAGGGCCCACTAGACCATGCGGTGAATAGCGACAGCCTGCAAATCGACTTCCCGATTATCGCAACAGACTTTGATGGCGATACATCGACAGAAACACTACCTGTCACCATCGTTGATGATAAACCAACCATCACTGACGTAGACGCAATCCGTGTGGATGAAGATGACTTAGCGACGATTGGCTCTGACGGCTCAGATCCAATTTCAATCGATGGCAACTTCACTACAACGCAAGGTTCTGATGGGGTAGTAAGCTACCAATTAGATACTGCAGCAACGCCAGTTGATGGTCTAACATCACAAGGTATGGCCGTCACGCTGGCTGAAACCGCAAACGGCGACGGTAGCTACACTTATGAAGCGACAGCGGGAACTGAAGCAGTATTTACGCTGACCGTTAATACGGATGGTTCATACAACTTCACGCTGCAAGGTCCAATCGACCATGCGACAGACAGTGATGAGCTGACACTGAACTTCCCAATCATAGCAACGGATTTTGATGGTGATACCACCACAGAAACGATCCCAGTCACCATCGTGGATGATAAACCGACCATTACCGATGTTGATGCGATTACCGTTGATGAAGATGACTTAGGTACGATTGGTTCAGATCAGACTGGCCCGATTTCAATCGATGGCAACTTCACCACCACACAAGGCTCGGACCGAGTAGTGAGCTATCAGCTCGATGCTTCTGCAACACCAGTGGCTGGACTCACATCACAAGGCGTGGCAGTCACGCTAACTGAAACCGCAAACGGCGATGGCAGCTTTACCTATCAAGCAACAGCAGGCACCGAGTCGGTCTTTACACTGACAGTGAACACTGATGGCTCTTATAACTTCACGCTTGAAGGGCCAATCGACCACGCGGTAGATAGCGATGAGCTGACACTCAACTTCCCAATCATCGCAACAGACTTTGATGGCGACACCACAAATGCCACTATCCCTGTGACGATCGTGGACGATAAGCCAGTGATTACTGACGTCGACGCAATCACGGTTGATGAAGATGATCTAGCCTCAATTGGCTCAGACCAAAGCAACCCGATTTCTATTGATGGTAACTTCACCACCACACAAGGTTCAGACCGAGTGGTGAGCTACCAACTCGATGCTTCAGCAACACCAGTGGACGGTTTAACCTCGCAAGGCGTGGCTGTCACACTGACAGAAACCGCAAATGGTGATGGTAGTTTCACTTATGAAGCGACTGCGGGTGGTAACCCAGTATTTACTCTGACAGTAGATACTGATGGCTCTTACAACTTCACGCTTGAAGGGCCGATTGATCACGCGGTGGATAGTGATGAGCTGACACTGAACTTCCCAATTATCGCAACCGACTTTGATGGCGACACCGTTACTGAAACCATTCCAGTTACGATTGTTGATGATGTACCGACCATCACAGCGGTGGATGCGTTAAGTGTTGATGAAGACGACCTTAGCGGTGTGGGCTCAGATCCAGGCGGCGATCTGTTCGTAGAAGGGGCGTTTACGACCACTCAAGGCTCTGACCGAGTGGTGAGCTATCAACTGGATTCAACCGCAGATCCTGTTGCGGGGCTGACCTCTCAAGGTGAGGCGATTATCTTGGTGGAAACCGCGAATGGCGACGGCAGCTTTACTTATGTTGCGACCGCTGACGGCAATCCTGTCTTCACGTTGAATGTAGCAACAGATGGTACGTACGACTTTACGCTGCAAGGCCCGATTGACCATGCAGCAAACAGCGACAGCCTGACGATTGATTTCCCTATTATTGCCACCGATTTTGATGGTGATACGACCACGGCAACCATTCCAGTTACAATTACGGATGATGCACCAATCATCGATAATGTTGTGCCTCTGGCTGTGGATGAAGATGATTTATCAGGCATTGGCTCAGACCAAACTGACGCTGTGTTTGTTGAAGGCGCGTTCACTACTACTCAAGGCTCAGACCGAGTGGTGAGTTACCAACTTGATTCAACTTCTGATCCTGTTTCGGGATTAACCTCCCAAGGTGAGCCTGTTACTTTGGTAGAGACTGCGAATGTCGATGGCAGCTTTACTTACGTGGCTACCGCGGATGGCAATCCTGTCTTCACCATGAACGTGAATGCAGACGGCACATACAACTTCCGTCTAGAAGGTCCGGTGGATCATGCGTTAAACAGCGACGAGTTAGTACTGAACTTCCCAATCATTGCAACAGACTTTGATGGCGATACGACGACCGCGACCATTCCAGTCACGATTACTGATGACGTTCCAACCATTAATAACGTTGTTCCACTGACAGTAGACGAAGATGATCTCGCTACAATTGGCTCAGACCAAAACGATGATGCGTTCATGTCGGGTTCTTTCAGCACAACTGAAGGCTCGGACAGCGTTGTTAAATACCAGCTTGATGCAACAGCAGATCCAGTAGCAGGGTTAACCTCTCACGGTGAGCCTGTCGTACTTGCTGAGACAACAAATGGTGATGGCAGCTTTACTTACACTGCCACAGCAGATGGCAATGCCGTATTTGAATTGGTGGTGAAGCCAGATGGCAGCTACACCTTTACTCTGCAGGGCCCACTAGACCATGCGGTGAATAGCGACAGTCTGCAAATCGACTTCCCGATTATCGCAACAGACTTTGATGGCGACACCTCATCGAAGACGTTACCTGTCACCATCGTTGATGATAAACCAACCATCACTGACGTAGACGCAATCCGCGTGGATGAAGATGACTTAGCGACGATTGGCTCCGACGGCTCAGATCCAATTTCGATCGATGGCAACTTCACTACAACGCAAGGCTCTGATGGGGTAGTAAGCTACCAATTGGATGCTGCTGCAACGCCAGTTGATGGTCTAACATCACAAGGTGTGGCCGTCACGCTGACTGAAACCGCAAACGGCGACGGTAGCTACACTTATGAAGCGACAGCAGGAACTGAAGCAGTATTTAC
>NZ_JADDYH010000054.1:426309-428862 GCF_015163595.1 Vibrio sp. OPT41
CTCATACAACTTCACGTTGCAAGGTCCAATCGACCATGCGGTAGACAGTGATGAACTGACACTGAACTTCCCAATCATCGCGACGGATTTTGATGGTGATACCACCACAGAAACGCTCCCAGTCACCATCGTTGACGATAAGCCAACTATTACCAATGTTGATGCGATTACCGTTGATGAGGATGATTTAGGTACGATTGGCTCAGACCAAACTGACCCGATTTCAATCGATGGCAACTTCACCACCACACAAGGCTCGGACCGAGTGGTGAGCTATCAGCTCGATGCTTCTGCAACACCAGTAGCTGGACTCACATCACAAGGCGTGGCAGTCACGCTAACTGAAACCGCAAACGGCGATGGAAGCTTTACTTACGAGGCGACGGCGGGGAGTGAAGCGGTCTTTACGCTGACAGTGAATACTGATGGCTCTTATAACTTCACGCTAGAAGGGCCAATTGATCATGCTGTTGATAGTGATGAGTTAACGCTCAACTTCCCAATCATCGCAACAGACTTTGATGGCGATACCACAAATGCCACTATCCCAGTGACAATTGTGGACGATAAGCCAGTTATTACGGACGTGGATGCCATCACGGTTGATGAAGATGATCTAGCGTCAATCGGTTCAGACCAAAGTGATCCAATTTCTATTGATGGTAACTTCACCACCACGCAAGGTTCAGACCGAGTGGTGAGCTACCAACTCGATGGCACATCAGCACCAGTTGACGGTTTAACCTCGCAAGGTGTGGCGGTCACGCTAACAGAAACTGCAAATGGGGATGGCAGTTTTACCTACGAAGCAACAGCGGGCTCTGAAGCGGTCTTTACGCTGACAGTGAATACTGATGGCTCTTATAACTTCACACTTGAAGGACCAATTGATCACGCGATTGATAGTGATGAGTTGACGCTTAACTTCCCAATTATCGCAACCGACTTCGATGGCGACACCGTTACTGAAACCATTCCAGTCACAATTGTTGATGATGTACCGACCATCACAGCGGTGGATGCGTTAAGTGTCGATGAAGATGACCTTAGCGGTGTGGGTTCCGACCCTGGCGGCGATCTGTTCGTTGAAGGTGCGTTTACCACCACTCAAGGCTCTGACCGAGTGGTGAGCTATCAACTGGATTCAACTGCTGATCCTGTTGCGGGGCTGACCTCTCAAGGTGAGGCGATTATCTTGGTGGAAACCGCCAACGGTGATGGCAGCTTTACTTATGTGGCGACCGCAGACGGCAATCCGGTATTCACGTTAAACGTAGCAACAGATGGCACTTACGATTTTACGCTGCAAGGCCCGATTGATCATGCAGCTAACAGTGACAGCCTGACGATTGATTTCCCAATTATTGCCACCGATTTTGATGGTGATACGACTTCGGCAACCATTCCAGTCACGATTACGGATGATGCACCAATCATTGATAATGTCGTGCCTCTGGCTGTAGACGAAGATGATTTATCAGGCATTGGCTCAGACCAAACTGACGCTGTGTTTGTTGAAGGCGCGTTTACGACTACTCAAGGTTCAGACCGTGTGGTGAGCTACCAACTTGATTCAACGGCTGATTCTGTTTCGGGGCTAACCTCCCAAGGCGAGCCTGTTACTTTGGTAGAGACTGCGAATGCTGATGGCAGCTTTACTTACGTAGCTACCGCGGATGGCAATCCGGTCTTCACCATGAAGGTGAATGCAGACGGCACATATAACTTCCGTCTAGAAGGTCCGGTTGATCATGCGTTAAACAGCGATGAATTAGTTCTGAACTTCCCAATCATTGCAACAGACTTTGATGGCGATACGACGACCGCGACCATTCCAGTCACGATTACTGATGACGTTCCAACCATCGATAACGTTGTTCCACTGACAGTGGATGAAGATGATCTCGCTTCAATTGGCTCAGACCAAAACGATAATGCGTTCATGTCGGGTTCTTTCAGCACAACTGAAGGCTCGGACAGCGTTGTTAAATACCAGCTTGATGCAACAGCAGATCCAGTAGCAGGGTTAACCTCTCACGGTGAGCCTGTCGTACTTGCTGAGACAACAAATGGTGATGGCAGCTTTACTTACACTGCCACAGCAGATGGCAATGCCGTATTTGAATTGGTGGTGAAGCCAGACGGCAGCTACACCTTTACTCTGCAGGGCCCACTAGACCATGCGGTGAATAGCGACAGTCTGCAAATCGACTTCCCGATTATCGCAACAGACTTTGATGGCGACACCTCATCGAAGACGTTACCTGTCACCATCGTTGATGATAAACCAACCATCACTGACGTAGACGCAATCCGCGTGGATGAAGATGACTTAGCGACGATTGGCTCCGACGGCTCAGATCCAATTTCATTCGACGGCAACTTCACTACAACGCAAGGTTCTGATGGGGTAGCAAGCTACCAATTGGATGCTGCTGCAACGCCAGTTGATGGCCTAACATCACAAGGTGTGGCCGTCACGCTGACTGAAACCGCAAACGGCGACGGTAGCTACACTTATGAAGCGACAGCAGGAACTGAAGCAGTATTTAC
>NZ_JADDYH010000054.1:428946-452198 GCF_015163595.1 Vibrio sp. OPT41
TTCATACAACTTCACGCTGCAAGGTCCAATCGACCATGCGGTAGACAGTGATGAACTGACACTGAACTTCCCAATCATCGCAACGGATTTTGATGGTGATACCACCACAGAAACGATCCCAGTCACCATCGTGGACGATAAGCCAACTATTACCGATGTTGATGCGATTACCGTTGATGAGGATGATTTAGGTACGATTGGCTCAGACCAAACTGACCCGATTTCAATCGATGGCAACTTCACCACCACACAAGGCTCGGACCGAGTGGTGAGCTATCAGCTCGATGCTTCTGCAACACCAGTAGCTGGACTCACATCACAAGGCGTGGCAGTCACACTGACGGAAACCGCAAACGGCGATGGTAGCTTTACTTACGAAGCGGCAGCGGGGACTGAAGCGGTCTTTACGCTGACAGTGAATACCGATGGCTCTTATAACTTCACGCTAGAAGGTCCAATCGACCACGCGGTAGATAGTGACGAGCTGACACTGAACTTCCCAATCATCGCAACCGACTTTGATGGCGACACGTCTGCTGAGACAATTCCTGTCAAGATCGTTGATGACAAACCGACACTTGGTGGCATCGAAGCAACAAGTGTGCAAACGGTTGACGAGGACGATATCCCAACAGTCGGATCTGATGGTACGCAGTCGAACAGCATTGCAGGTAACTTCATCGCGACTGATGGTTCTGATGGCATTTTGGAGTACAGCGTTTCTGACCTGACGACGCCAGTACAAGGCCTGACCTCTGGTGGTCAATCTCTGGTTATGGTTGAAGTATCAAACGCAGGTGGCGTTTCAGTTTACGAAGCTCGTATTGATGGCACGACGACACCAGTATTCCGTGTGACCCTTGATGCCTCTGATGACAGCTACACGTTCGATTTGCTTGCTCCTCTCGATCATCCAAATGCTGATGGCCAAAATGAACTGGTCATCAATTTACCGATAAACGCGACTGACTTTGATGGAGACGTGTCGAACAACATCACCTTACCAATTACGGTTGTGGATGATGTTCCGACCATTGATGGTTTGCTAGCAGGCAGCGAACAAACCGTTGATGAAGATGACCTACCAGCAGGTACGGATGCTGCAAGTGCAGAAGATACTGTTATTTCAGGTACTTTTGATATCACCGAAGGTGCTGACCAAGTTGCTTCTATTCAGCTGAGTGACCTGACCACGCCTGTTGCGTCACTGACTTCAGATGGTGAAGCTATCACCTTAGTTCTGTCTTCTAGCGCAAATGGCGTGAACGTATACCAAGGTGTTGCTGGCAATCCTGCTGAAGTGGTTTTCGAACTGACGCTGGATGCAACGAACAACTCCTATGAGTTCGATTTACAGAAGCCGCTTGATCATCCCGATGGTAATCAGCAAAACGAGATTGTTATTAACCTCCCTGTGACGGCGACAGATAATGATGGTGATACTTCACCAGCCTTCACATTGCCAATTACCGTTGTGGATGATGTTCCAGTTGTTACCAATATTGAAAGTCTACGTGTCGACGAAGATGACTTACCTCTTGGTTCTGATGGAACGAAAGAGCCATTAACGGTATCAGGTGAGTTCGAAGTCACTAGCGCAGATGGTATTGATGCTTTCGAATTGGATCTGAGCTCAAATCCTATCCCGAATCTGAAATCGGGTGGAGAAGAGGTAACACTTTCTCAAGACGTTGGTGCTTCAACTGCTGACGCGCGTGTTTACGTGGGACAAACTCCGGGTGGAGTGACGGTCTTCACGTTGACACTTCATCAAGATGGTAAATACGACTTTGAGTTATCTGGTCAGTTAGATCACGCGGTTAACTCTGATGAGATTTTGTTGAATCTACCTGTGAAGATCACGGATGGCGACAACGATATCATCACTGCGACCTTGCCAGTGACCATCGTAGATGACAAGCCAACCATTGATGCTATTAGCTCTGGTAGTACCTTGTCTGTGGATGAGGATGATATTCCGAGCCAAGGTTCGGACGACACGCCAGAATCCAATATCATTGGTGGCAACTTTGACGTTACTGATGGTGCCGACTCTATCGTTAGCTTCCAGTTGGATAGCTTAACGTCGCCTGTTTCTGGACTTACCTCAGGTGGTCAACCGCTTGAGTTGGTTGAGTTTTCAAATTCAAATGGTGTGATTGAGTACCGAGCTTATGTACAAGGTACGACGGACACCGTCTTTAAACTGACGCTAAATGGTTCAGCAGACAGTTATGAATTTGAACTGTTGGGTGCACTTGATCATCCTGCGGGTAACGATGAAAACTCGTTAGTCATCAACTTCCCAGTCAACGCGACCGATTTTGACGGCGATGTGTCCAATAACATCACCTTGCCGATCACCGTGGTGGACGATGTTCCAGCTATTGTGAAAGTGACAGACTCTAGCCAACAAACCGTTGATGAAGATGATCTTTCCGGTGGCTCTGACACGACAAGTAGTGATTCAACGGTATTGAACGGCGGATTTGAGGTCGTTGCTGGTGCAGACAAGATTGTCAGCTACCAAGTTTCTGACCTCAATGCCGTTGTGTCTGGCTTAACTTCGAACGGCAACAGCATCGAGTTGAATGTGGTGAGCTCGGTTGGTGGTGTAACCAGTTACGAAGCGGTCATCACTGGTACATCAACTAAGATCTTCACGTTGTCTCTTGATGCGAATAACGACAGTTACCAATTTGAACTATTGGGACCAATCGACCATGATGCTGTTCAAGGTGAAAACAACCTTGTCATTGATATCCCAATTACAGTGACAGATTTTGATGGTGATACGTCATCATCACTGAACCTTCCAATCACCATTGTTGATGACATTCCTGAAATTACATCAGCAGATGCTTTGGCTGTTGACGAGGATGATCTCGCTAATGGCTCTCAGGCAACCAACAAAGACAGCCTAGAAGCAACAGGCAATTTCGATACGGTAGAAGGGGCAGATACAGTTGTCTCTTACCAGTTGGATCTAACTTCTAACCCGATCCCAGGAGTCACTTCAGGTGGTCTCGCGGTAACGTTAGTTCAAACCGCGGTCAGCAACAATAATTTTACTTATCAAGGTCAAACACCGGATGGTAACTCAGTGTTCACGCTAGTTTTGAACGCTGACGGCTCTTACAAGTTTACGCTTGAGGGGGCACTAGACCACTCAACCCAAGGCGAAGATACACTCATACTTGATCTTCCAGTCTTCGCGACCGATGTCGATGGCGATACGGCCGGCATTAACTTACCAGTGACGATTACCGATGATGTTCCAAC
The DNA here is from genome assembly GCF_015163595.1 of Vibrio sp. OPT41. Classification (NCBI taxonomy): domain Bacteria; kingdom Pseudomonadati; phylum Pseudomonadota; class Gammaproteobacteria; order Vibrionales; family Vibrionaceae; genus Vibrio; species Vibrio sp. OPT41. Next base: position 432,229 of record NZ_JADDYH010000054.1, read on the forward strand.
CCTGCACGATGCGTCTATTTCACGTATTGAGGGACAAGGTAACCGTACGGTTCGCTTATTCCGAGACCCTGTAGAGGGTGATGATGATCTTGGTGCTGACGGCGCACAAGTGACGTCATTCTCGGCTGATGATTCGGGTATTTACTTCAAGCAAAACGGTGTTGACTCGGACTCTGTTGATTTGAACGGCAGCAACCAAGTTGTGTTCGTTCACAAGGTTCTTGACGGAGTGGACACTGAAATCGGTCGTTTGATTGTTCGAACCGATGGCCGCGTGTCTTTCCGTCCAAATGACGATCTTGACCATACAGAAACCGACTCGATTGATTTCACCATCAACGTTGTTGCAACCGATGGTGATGGCGATATCGCAGATGCCGATGTGGATATCTCGATAAGAGACCGCAATGCGCAAATTGACACGTCTACCGTTACTGCGTTCGAAGACCAAGGGCGTGATGGTGTCGTTGTGGGCGTTGACTCTGCAAATACTCAGGACAACTTGTCGACGCTGGATGTTAGCCCTGCGAAAGTCGACTTGGTTATCAATTTACACGATATCGACCGTAACGAGAGCTTAGGTGACATCACTATTCGAGATGCTGATACTCACAACGGTACGTTCTACTACAGAGACGGCAGTGGCAACTACATTGAATTAACATCTGTGGGCAATACGGTTGTTCTCGACGCATCAAATGTTGAGCAGTCATTCAATGGTGAGCTTGTCTCGTTAGATAACTTGTACTTCGTACCAGATCGTCATACATCAACCGATGCTTCTGGTATCGATCCTCGTATCCGCGTGGAAATTCTTAACAATGGTACGCCAGATCATACGATTAATGGTCGTTTAGACATTGAAGTTGCTGCCGTCGCAGATATTGCAACGTGGACGGCAAGCAGCGAATTTAACTACTCGGTTGATGAAGATGGAAACAATGTCGCACTTAACATCACGGCTGAAACCCAAGACACTAGTAACCCAGAAGGCATTGTGTACGAGCTTGTCTTTACACAAGGAGAAGGTAACGCAGAGTTAGTCTATTCAGATGGTAGTGCGATACCAAAATCCGGTGGTGTTTATCTGGTGGATGCAAGCCGAATTGATGAAGTTCAAGTTGATCCGATAGATAACTTCTCGGGCGAAATCAGAATTGATGTCACCGCTATTACGACGGAAAACAACAATCCACTGCTTGGGAAAGATACCGCTCGCTCAGAAACCGAAACCATCATTATTGATGTAAACCCAGTTGCGGATAAAGGTAGTTTTACTGTAAACCGAATTAATGTGTTTGAGGATAATGCTCGAACTCAAAATACGGTAGACCCTGTCACTGATCACGATCCACTCCAATTAAGTGAAGTGATCACCATGAAACCATCAGCGGACTTAGATGGTTCTGAAGCGTTATTTGTGCGCATTTCTAACTTCTCAATTGATGGGGTTACTTTGGTGTGGCTGGACTCAGCAAACCCAAGTCAGATAGTAGAAGTGACCGATTCAGGCGGCAATGTACTTTATTACGAAGTGCCAGAGTCTGAATTAGCGAACGTCGAAGTTCTTCCTCCGTTGCACAGCAATGATGACTTTACTTTCAATGTCGAAGGCATTGTGAAAGACACAGCATCATTGTCTACCGGTACGACAGAAGATGTGTTGTCACTGGGCAGTAAGACCGTCATCGTTGGTGTAAAAGGTGTTGCTGACATACCAGACACGGTATTAATTGACGCGGGGAACGTTTGGAACCGATTCGTAGACGGAGATGTGGCCGGGATAGAGACGACTATCGAAGAGAATGGTGTTGTAAACCTTAACTTCTCGGTTGTATCTGGTGAAGTTGCCGATAGACCACAGGATGATTCAGAAGCCATTACTGTTATCCTGTCCAACATCCCCGACGGTGTTCGTGTCGTAGATTCAGACGGTTCAAGCGTTGACCTCACCTTTGTTGGCTATGATGGTAACGGTCAACCGATTTACGAAGCAAACATCACTGGGCTGAATTTTAATTCCGGTATTCAAATTATTCCGGAAGCCTCTTCAACTGAAAACATTGCGATTACAGGGACGATCATTGTTACCGAGAATGATGGTCATAGTCGTGTGATTGAAAGAGAGGTAAGGATCAAGGTCGAACCCGTTATTGACGCTCAAGATAACTACGTTGTTCGATCGGAGGGAGATGAAGATACGCGCTTTGACATCGATTGGAAACCGACGCTCGTACAAAGCCCTGATACCGATGAATTCTTTAGTGATGTAACCATCTCTGGATTTCCTCCAGGCAGCACGGTCTATGTAGATGGTGTGGCACAAACGCTTGTTTCTGGAACACTAACGCTTTCACCGCAAGCCGGTGAATCAGAGCAAGATTTTTCCGCTAAAATCTCTCAAAGTGGCTATGTTCAAGTTCAGTTGGAGCAGGATTCAAGTACTGACTTTGACTTGACCACAACCGTCACTGTGAAAGAGATTGACCATGAATATGTTGACGCTTCGAATCCCGGTGAAGGTATCGCTGAGAAAACCATCAATGGTACGGTGAATGTCCAAGTTAATCCAATCGTTGAGCCAGAGGATAATACGGGGGCAATAGATGACCAAACCCGTCTGCTTGTCACTGAAAGTGGTGGTGGTGCTACCGATATCGTGAAGTCAGACGATCAAGGTAACATTGACTTTACGATCAACACTTCTATGGGGGGCGAATCTGGTGCTCATATCATTAAATACCAAGAGTTTGATGCGTCTTCAGATGAAGTGGTGACTCAACTTGTTGTTCAATTTCACAATGTGGACCCTGAGATCCTCAACCAATTGGTTATCGTCGGTGCACTAAATGAAGGTGGAGGTCGCTGGACAGTAACCGATGAAGACAACTTCTCAATTAAAGCGCCGTCTGGCCTTGATTTAACACCAAGCGATGACAGCGACGATGGCGATAACGGTGGTCTCTCTCAAATTGGCTTAACCATTTACGCAGAAGTGAATGATTTGGGCGAAGATTTGGGCAACGAAAAAGATGCGACGGTCGTGCGTCAAACGGATGTGACACTAGAGTTTCCAACCGTCCTCACACCGAAAATGAGTGTAGCGGCAGAGATTCAGGTGGCTGATGATGTCCAAATTCAAGCGTTGGAAGACAATTCTATTAACCTTGGTGCTCAGTTGACGTCGAAAGTCGATGCGATTAATGCAGATGGTGTGGAAGATGTCTTAACTATTATCGTCGACCCGACAGCTCCTGGCATTCCTCCTGGTTTGGTGATCACGGGGACGGATGTTGATTTTGTCAATGGTAAATACGTGTTCCAAGCCCATATCGATGCAAGTGGAAATATTACTGGCCTTGATGGTTTGACGATGCACTTGGCAGAAGATTACGCAGGTGATTTCGAATTGCCAATTCGGTTTGTCACTAAAGACACTGAGTCCGGTGATGAAAAAGAAAATAATGTCCAGTTTCCAGTTCAGGTTTTACCGGTTGCAGACGTTCCGAGTTCAGCCGGGGATCAGCCGTTGGATAGCGATGTCACACCAAATGTAAGAGTAGATATCGTCGGTACTTTCGGCTTGGATGCAAACAAACAACCTGTGACTGATCTAAATAACGACGTTCCCACGGCGGATGGTGTTGGTTACGAAGATGGCTTAATCCAACTTAACTTGAGTGTTGATTTTGCCGATCAATTTAACAACACTCAAGGTGGTCGAGAAACACTAACGAACATCAAGTTAGAGCTTGATGACACAACATTAGGTGAGTTTGTTGATGCCAATGGTAACAGCTTAGGAACCAGTATTGAGTTTAATGAAGCTGAGATTTTAGCTGGTGCGCTTGACAATGTTCTGTTTAAGCCAAAAGAAAATTACCCCGTAGGTGGTGGCCAAAATACCGTCAAGATTAATATCGAGGGAGAAATTACTGATGAAGCTGTGTTTGATCAGTCTATCTTGAATAACTCTGGCGATAATATAGATGTGAGAACCTTCACTGACGATGTCACATTTGAAGTTACGCCAGTCGTTGATGACATTACCATTACAGGTGCCGATCCGACGCAGCCAATCACGGTGATTGGTGACGAAGATACTTTAATTTCGCTGAATCAATCGGGCTCTGGTGTTTCGATCAGCCTGAACGATAATGACGGTTCTGAGAGTTTCGTTTCACTCAAGTTAACGGGGCTTCCTGATGACTTTATCGTTAAATCCAATTCCTCTGATTATGTTGTTAAGAACAACGGTGGGGGCGAATGGAGTATTCAACTAAAAGATCTCACTCAGACGTCCATTGACCTGAGTGACATCCAAATTAAACCGCCAAAACACTTTAGTGGCGAGGCTGAGATAGGTATTACGGTCTTCATTCAAGAGGAGTTGCTACAAGTTCCAACGGAACGAAACAACAACTTTACGCTTATTGTCAATCCTATTGGTGATGATGTTGATGTGAATCCCGATACTTCGGCTGCAGGTAATGAGGGCGAAGACATTGTTATTAATGTAAATGCGTTAGTGGTTGATAACAAAGAGTCCATCGGAGATGGTGCAAACTACCAGGAAAATGATCCAGAGACGCTGAGAGTTGAGGTCTCCAATGTCCCTGATGGGGCGAGTGTTTCATTACCTGATGGGACAGTGTTTACTGACCAAAGCGGCGGCATTTTTGTCTTAGAAATCAATGCTCAAGACTTGGATCAAGTGGTGTTTAATTCTGGGGATCGCAACGATAACTCATGGGATGGTTCGCTGCATTTCAAAGTGCAAGCCGTTGATACTGGGCTCGATGGCAGTCAAAGCTTGGGCTCCGCAGAGGAGTTTGATGTCACTGTTGATGTTGAAGCAGTGAACGATCGTCCAGAGTTCGTCAATACCGTGGATGTGGAAACACCAGAAGATACGCCAATGCTGCTTGATGGTTTCAGCATTACCGATATTGATGCCGTACTCGATGATCCGAATGCTGAATATGTACTCAATGTGAACGTCGACAGCGGTATCTTGGAGCTTAATCCAACGCTCATCGCTACTTACAACCTAACCGTGAGCGGTGATGGTACGGACTCCGTTGAACTGAAAGGTACAGTGGCCGATCTAAACAATGCCATTGCAGACGGTCTGATTGAGTTTAATCCAGACCTGAACTTCTTTGGTGACGTTCAGGTGGACGTGACAGTCGATGACCAAGGTAATGAAGGTATCGTAATTGGTGGGGTAGATGACACCCTAAATACCAACAGCAGCAGCTTCAATATTGAAGTGACAGCGGTGAATGATACCCCAGAAACTACGCCAGTGACGCTACCGGATATTGAAGAAGATAGTGGTGTGTTCTCCATCTCTGAAGCGGATCTTATTGCGAATGCGACAGACGTAGAGAACGATAACCTCACGGTCAGCAATGTTCAGTTAACGGATCCGAATTCGGGTAGCATTACTTTCAACAGTGGTACGGGAGAGTGGGAATTTACCCCAGCACCAGATTACAACGGTCCAGTTGAAATCACGTACACCATTACAGATGATGGCACGACAAGTGGTGCATCCGATCCTAAATCGGTTAACGGCAGCGCATCGTTCAACGTAACGGAAGTCAATGATGCTCCAACGACGTCTGAAGTGACACTTTCTGATATCGCAGAAGACAGTACGGCGGTTGATATTACCCAAGCTGATTTGTTGGCGAATGCGTCTGATATTGAAAACGACACCTTGATGGTGAGCAATGTCCAGTTGGTTGATCCAAGCAGCGGCACATTGGATTTCGACAACGTAACAGGTACATGGTCATTTACTCCTGCGCCTGGCTACAACGGCAAGGTCGATCTGACCTACGACATTACCGACAACGGTACAACGAACGGTGTTTCTGATCCTCAAACGGTGTCAGGAACGGCGACCTTCGAAGTCACTGAGGTGAACGATGCACCGGTAACATCAGAGGTAACGTTGAGTAGTACGGAAGAAGATGGTGGTTCGGTAACTATTACGGCTACTGAGTTGCTGAGCAACGCAAGTGATCCTGAGTCAGACAACTTGACCGTCGATAATGTTGTGTTAGTGGATCCAGCTTCCGGCACGCTGACTCAAGTGAGTGCGACAGAGTGGACGTTTGAACCCGCAGCAGATTTCTTTGGTGACGTTAATTTCACTTATGAAATCACAGATGACGGAACCACTAACGGCGCTCCAGACCCAATTACAATCGCGGGCACAGCAGTGTTGAATGTTGAAGCTACCAATGACGCACCTGAAATCACTGCAACGTCGGTAACGGATACGATCAATGAAGCTGATGGCCAGAAAGTAACGGGTATTAGTGTGAGTGACGTCGACTTTGCGGGCGCACAAGCAAATGAAAGCATGACCGTGACTCTTACAGTTACCGAGGGCGACCTTCGTGTCGAGCCGCCAGCAGGTAGTGGTGTGACTGTTGGGGCGGGGATGGCTGGTGAAATCACCCTAATGGGCACACCAGATAATATTAACTCCGTTCTTGGAGCAACAGACGCTTCTGAGGGTGTATTTGTGGATGCAGGAGATGTCAACGCAGCTTCAATCACTTTATCGGTGAAAGTCGAAGACAACGGCGTGTACTTCGAAAATGCATCGGGTACCGCATTGGAAGCGAATCAAGACTTCACTATCAATGTGACACCTGTAGCTGATGCACCTACATTGAGTATCAATCCTCAGTTTAATTACATTCGTCAAATTGCGGCTAGCCAAACCGCGAGCAGTCAAGGTTTAGCGATTGTCGGAATCATGGCGGCGCTTACTGATATTGACGAGGTGCTGTCTTTGGAGCTAACGGGCGTACCAGCTAGTGCTGAGGTAACAAGTGGCGTTTCTCCATCAGGCATTAGCTTCGATGGTACCACTTGGACAGTACCAAGCGATGAAATTGATACGCTAGAAATTGTCGCAACAGATACTAACAGTGGTATTGATGTCGGTTCTTACGATATTTCGCTTACGGCGATATCAACGGAATCTAATGGCGATGAAGCGCAGTCTTCACCTGTCCAAATTAGTTTGGATGTGAGTAGTGATAGCGACGATATTGACCAGTCAACCGCAGTGGACGACAGCTATTTAGTCAGCGGAGACACAGGTACCAACTTGATTGGTGGAGACGGTGACGACGTTATTCTGGGTGGTGATGGTGATGACGTGCTTATCGGTGGCTTAGGCTCAGATATCTTAACGGGTGGAGACGGCAGCGATATCTTCAAGTGGACGGTAGATTCCGTTGATGAAGGGGCAGTGGATACCATTACTGACTTCACTGTTAACGAAGACAGTATCGATTTACGTGAAGTTATCTCTGATCTCAATAACTCAATGATCGACATGGATGATCTGCTTGGTCACATTTCGGCAGACTACGATGCATCGACGGAAAGTGTTTCTCTGAACATTACGACGGATGCAAATGTTCAACAGACTATTGTCGTGGAAAACTTAGGTACTTCAATCGACTTCAACGGTCTTAGCTCCAACGAGATTGTAGAGTCATTGCTCAACAACGGTGTTATTGATAACGGATAAACCTGTATACAACACAAAAATGGGCGGCTCTGATAAGCCGCCCATTTTTTTCGGGAAAGCTTGATTTTAAACAGGAGTATTTGAATCGAAATAGAAATAAAGTGCGAAGCAAAGGGGTTATCTTGTTACGACGTTATAGTGATAGTTGGAAATTAAAATAGCGATAATTTGACGTTAAATCGCCTAAACGTGGATGTCTAGCAAGCTGCCAATGATTTCATTGTTTTTCTCTATGACAGACGCGCCAACTCGGCTATAACCAGCGGCTTGTGCGAGGTTGATGAGAGATTCAACTTTTTGAGAGGGAAGGCTAGGTGTTGAGGCTGTTATTGCGACATCCGCAACCGCAGCTAAATCGATGTTGTGATCAGAAAGCTCTTCTTTTACCTTACTTACATTATTGCTAATGCCATGTGCAGCTTTCTCGGCCATTTGTTGTGACATCTGAACGATGTGGTATCCAGATTGAATTCCCGATACAGGCATATCACTACTCCCAACATTATGATAGTGAGAGCATAGGTGGAGTTTATAAAACGTTCAAGTGTTTTATATCAATGACTTGATTAGGCAAACAGTTTGGCAAGCATTTCTCTTTCTTCACCAGATAGAACCGGTTTTTGCGCTTTATTTAGTTTCACGCTGATCTCACCTTGTAATGACTTTAACTGACTTGCCGTTAAATCACTGAGCTTTTGTTTAAGTTCATTAAATTGTTGTGCGTTCATCTCAATACCTTCGTCGTGATTCGGTTTATCCGTCGTTGCCCGAAATTCTTCATCCTTTGGATACAACATATTTATTCAACCAAAATAGATTAGAATTTGATCGATTGCTTTTTGTCCGAATATTGTCAAGGTGTGTTAAGTGATACGTCAGATTTTTCCTAAGAAGGTACATAATTACCCACTTTGGGGTAGATGGAAGCGTAAAAAGAAAAAGGGAAGCGATATAGCGCTTCCCTCTTACATATGGTTTGAATGTTACTAACTTACCCTGACGGCAAACTTACTAGCAAGTGAATGAAGCTCTGGGAGCATGCGATAGATAAGATGAAGTTGCTGCAATACCATGCGGGCAGAGCTGTCGTCTTCATCGCGCCATTCGTTTAAGCGTTGCTCGAGTCCAGCATCATCAATATTAGATAGGTCACACTCCTCACAATGCTGGTGAAGCTGTTTATGAAGTACATCCAGATGCTGATGAATACAACGGTGAGCATCTAAAACGAGTTTATGAATTGACTCATCTTCGATGCGAGTTCTGTGCGCGCCTAATGCAGAAATATAGTTCAACATTGCGTGATTTAACGTTAGGAAGCGAAAACTTTCATCAACAGCTGCGCGATATTTGCCAGGCTCCGCCAGCATCGTACTAATCGCAGAAGAGAGTGAGGCATCATTATTGTGGGCCTGGCGGCGAGCGATACGGTAACTCAAATTGTCTTTCTTGCCGATTCTATACTGACCAATGATCTGATCGAGATACTGCTTGTTCGCCTCTATCGCATCCGACATAACTTTGTGAAGCCTTCTCGACTGCCAGTCGGGCAAAATAACTAATACAGCTCCTACTGCAAGCACACACCCGATGAGGGTATCTGCTAGTCGAGGAAGGACAACTGCGTAACCTTCACCTAGTTGATTAAATAAGAAGAGGACGAGCAGTGTAATAAAACCAGTCGCGTACCCATAGTTGTTCATCCGGAAGGCGAAAAACATCACACCAGAGATAACGATAAATACTAACTGGCTTTCTTGAGAAGGGAAAAAAGTCAGCAATGGTACACCAATCAACAAACCAGCTAATGTACCTATTACTCGCGCCGTCAATTTTTGGCGAGTGGCACTGTAGTTCGGTTGGCATACGAATAAAGTGGTTAAGAGTATCCAGTAACCTCGGTCGATGTTGAATATTTGAATGATTCCATAGCCAATCGTTAAGGCAATTGACATACGTAATGCATGCCGAAACAGCATCGAATCTTTGTGTAAATTTGCTGATATACGCTGCCACATCGCTTTTAGCGTGTGTGGGTTGGTATCGGCGAGGGTATCTTCTTCGAGGCCTTCAACATCTGGGTTGTTAATGTTATTAAGTTGTTTTTCTACCGTCGCTAAGTTATTGAATAAATATGTTAACTGCATCAGCAGACGTTTCCAGTGCCCTTGCTTTTGTTCTTCTAGATAAGCAAGAGAGTTTTGTACTTCAGCTAATGCCAGAATAGATTGATCGGTATGGGAGTATTCATTTCCTAGCTGAATGGCTAGTGCAATATCACGACACGCTTGGGCTTGAGACTCCAAAAGATATTTAAAACGAAACAGCACATCAGAACGTTCAAATTCGGTCGCTAAATCCTGATAGCGATAATGGCTAGAACTGACGCGTTCGTGAATGTCTTGAGCGATGAAATAAATATTTAAAAATCGGTCACTAGGCCCATCAATGTGACCCCGTTTCGATCGGTTAAGTAATTTGGTTTTACAAGCGTTTAGTGCCGTAACCGTGGCAGCATTGCATTTTGCAGCTTCAATCCGCAGCGGTTGTGGCGTCAAGTTGGTCACAGGGTGAAAAAGCTTGGCTTTCGCATCAAGATAATTCGCCATTTGGAAGAACACATTGGCTAAGCTTTGTTGCACCGGTTGAAGAGGCCAAAATATCTGCCAAATCATGGACATGAAGTAATACCAGGCGGCACCAGTCAAAAGCAGTAGTGGCTGAAACCAAATGTTGGTGCTTTCATGTGCGCCAAGCATAGTATAAATAGCGATCAGCAACGAACCAAAAGCAATACTCGCGTACTTAGGACCTATCGCCCCAAGAATGATGAAGCCGAAGGTTGAGATAAATAATCCCAACGCAAACGCCCATGGGGTATCGAACAAGATTTCAATTGAAAAAGCAGCAAGCGCAAAACAGAGAAAGGTGAGAATCAGAGCCTTGATGCGTCCAGTGAAACTGTCATCACTTTCAGCCAAAGCAGCAGCAATAACGCCTAATATTAATGGCGTTATCAGCGTGTTTTGCTCGAAGTACCAAGTTGGGATAACCACACCCAGTAAGGTAATGAGGATAAGAACGCTGTAATTTATCGTCTTGTTTGCCCAATATAGCCGAAATTTAGAAGTTGCTTGCACAATGCGCCTTATGTTTCCGATGAAGAACAGGGGGAATACTACCAGACCCACTATAGCGCGTTTATGATTTACTTTAAGAAAAATTCGTGGTTGCTGATAAAATCAGCAGGGATGTCATTGACTTATATTAAAGCTGCCAGGTCATGTATTGAGGATTGTAAAGCCAGCTTCAAATAACCTCAGCTTTAGGTTATTAAATCGACAGTAATGTGAATTTTATTAAAGAATAGAAGAAGAAGCTTACTTAGGAGCTCGCCGTTGCTACAATTTAGCGCCTTAAAATGATATAAATCGACAACTTCTAAACTAAAAGGCGCACGTTTCATGCAGCTTACTGCCACTAGCAAAGCACAGTTTTTTATTCAAAATGAGTACCATCACGTCGAAATAAAAGAGAACAGTGTTTTATTAAGCTCGATAGGCAGTGAAGAACATATTCCTTTTACGATCTGGAATGGCAAAGTTAGCGTAAAGCGTGGGTTATTATGGAGCTCTTTACAGTTTTTTGCTCATGAACACGAAGGCAAACAACAAAGCTGGCTAGTCCAAGGTTTACCGTGGCCGCAATGCCGAAAGTTTGCGCTTGAGGCCGTTCGTCAATATCAAGAGTGGCACAACACTCAGTGCCGAAAACTGGCTGAGTATCTACCTAAGTGGGAAGAAGAGCTTTACAAACTAAAGCACTTGCCTGCTTACTTATCGCATTCTCAAGTGGTCTCCTGGGTTGAAAGCCTTAACCAAGAGTTAAGCGAGATGAAAACCACCCTAGAAGAAGCCAAAATGCGAATGCCGAATCGTATGTCGCAAATAGAGCCTTGGCTCATTGATACCTCTGAGGCGCTTGGTGAGCGTAATCGCGATTGGCTAGAAGCAGAACGTCCAAATTGGGAAGTGCTGTTTAATCAAATTGAATCCTCTCCTTTGAATTTATCCCAGCAATATGCGGTATTGCTCAACGACGACCACAACTTAGTTCTTGCTGGGGCCGGCTCGGGCAAAACCAGCGTTTTAACCGCACGAGTTGCCTATTTGTTGCAAAGCCATCAAGCTCAAGCAGAAGAGCTTCTCATGTTAGCGTTCGGTCGTGATGCGGCGACTGAAATGAAAGAACGCTTAGTAGATAAAGTGGGCATGGCGGCAGACGGTGTGCGCGTCAACACATTCCATCAGTTGGGCTTGTATATTCTTAAACAAGTCGAACAGCAACCTGTCGAAATTAGTCCTTTAGCGTTGGACGAAAATCAACGAACAGCATGGTGTGTAGACTGGTTGAAAAAACATTGGATGACACCCACCAACTTTAAACGTTGGCAAAAACATTTAGACAAATGGCCGATTGCGTACCTAAAAGGGGATGATGAGTTAGGAAGCCATTCAGAAAATCCAAAACTGATCGCTTGGCTAGATTCGCAGCTGTCTCATTTAGCGGCGGTGGGCTTGACCAAAAAGCAAGTACAAGAAAAGCTCGTAAACCACCAAGACTATACGCGTTTAAATAGTGAACTCGCCTTATGCTGGCCATGTTTTACAGCGTGGCAGAAAATGCTTAAAGAAAGCAACCAAGTGGATTTCCCAACCATGATCAGTCGTGCGACAGATTATGTGAATAAAGGGAAGTTTGTCTCGCCATGGCGCTTTATTATGGTCGATGAGTATCAAGATATCTCTCCAGATCGTCTGGCATTGATTGAAGCACTGTGTGAATCCACTCAGAAACAAGCAGGTGCCACGTTATTTGCTGTTGGCGACGATTGGCAAGCGATCTATCAGTTTGCAGGAGCGGATGTCGATCTTATCACTGGTTTTAAAGAACGCTTTGCTCACTCAACCGTTCATCACTTAGATACAACTTATCGTTTCAACAATCAGATTGGTGATGTAGCGAATACATTCGTGCAGCAAAACCCATCGCAGTTGCCGAAAACACTAAACAGCCACAAACAACGCAAGCAGAAGAGCGTACATACCGCGCAGAGCAATCAAGTGGAAAAGATCTTGGACCACTTGAATCAACAAGCCAAGCAAACCAAGTCAGTTTTATTGCTAGGACGTAACCATTATCATAAGCCCGATTTGTTCGACGATTGGTTGCGACGTTTCCCTAATCTCGATATTCGCTTTATGACTTGCCATGCGAGTAAAGGACGCGAAGCTGACTTTGTGATTATTCTTTCTGTGGATGAGGGGCAATTCCCCGCTAAGAAGAAGCAAATTCACATTGATGGTGCGTTGACGGAGTCCAAAGACAAATTCCCTTACGCAGAAGAGCGCAGGCTATTTTACGTGGCGATTACACGTGCGAAAGAGAAGGTTTGGATTACGCATACTGGTGCGGGATCTGCATTCGTTCAAGAGCTCGTTAATGGTGACTATCCCATCGTGACTTCTCGTTAAATGCAACGTTTAGAATGTTAAAAACAGTAAAGGCGATACTTGGTATCGCCTTTGCTTTATTTGGTTAGCATCAAAGCTTACATGCGCTCAGCAAGATAGGCTTCGTAATCCGGCACTTCGATGTCTACTTCTTGCTCAAGAAGAGGGGAGTTAAACAGGAACTTAGCGGTGGCTCGGTTCGTTGCTACAGGAATATTCCAAACACTAGCAATACGAAGAAGCGCTTTAACGTCTGGGTCGTGAGGTACGGCATTCAGTGGATCCCAAAAGAAAACGAGAACGTCGATTTTGCCTTCTGAAATAAGAGCGCCTAGTTGTTGATCACCGCCCATCGGACCACTGATCATGCTCTTGATCGCAAGTCCAGTTTCTTTACTTAGCATGTGTCCTGTCGTGCCAGTTGCGTAAAGGAAGTGACTCTGTAGCTTTTCTTTGTTTTCTTTTACCCAGCGAAGTAGCTCAGGTTTGCAGTTGTCGTGAGCAACCAAAGCCACATGTTTATGGGTTGGCATGGTACGAATGGTTTTTTGCATCAAGATGTTTCCGTTTGTATGATTTTAAAATTGTTGTGACTCAATAGAACACGTTTTTGGTCTTTCAATCAACAGCCTTAACACGGAATGTCGGCCTATATTCTGACGGAGATAACGATTCTTCGATCGTGTCGTCATGAAGCGTCTTCGGAGTCAGTGGTTTGATGGTTGGTGAGGCATGTTTGTCATACGTTTTACCTCTTAAGTAATGCGTTGCTTGCATCATGGAAAGCCGACCTTGCTGCACCATTTTATCTGTTGGTGCGAAGAGCACTTTGTTACGTAACAGGCCTCGATATACACCATGACTTAAGTACACAGAAACTAGACCGATCTCCTCAGCTTTGCCGGCACTGCGCAGCTCACTGATGGCCGCTTCAATCGCCACTGCACTGCCAACAATGTAATCTATATTTCCCATATCGATCACACGTTGAACTAGGTTACGTTGTAACTCCTTGTCGTTGTCTGCCCAAAATGAGTCAACAATGTTGATATCACTTCCTTGTATCGCTTCATAGAATCCGGCAGTAACGGGTTTCGTACCACCACGAGTTCGCGGCCCCAAAAGTAAGGCAATGTTGGTTTTTCCTGACCCCTTTGGATGGCGAGCTGCCAAATATTGACCCGCTTCGTATCCCATCCAATGCCAGTCAACACCGACAGTCCCTTTTAGCAACTCACTTTGTTCTTCATCCAAGTCGAGTTGGTTCACAGTAGCAAAAACGGGAGTATTCCCTACCCAATTTTTAAGTGAATGCTCGTAAGCCTGTGGGTCCACGGTCCCAAGGATAACTGCATCTGCTCCCCATTGGTTACACAGTGCGAGTTGTTGTTCTTGACGGGTTTTGTTTGGGTAGCCGCCCGCTTCAAGAACTCGTAGCTCGACACCTTCTCTTTTCGCTTCGGACACCATTCCATAGTTTACTGACAACCAGTATGAATCCTTTAGGTGAGGGTATATTGCACATATTTTCTCTGCGGCAACCGCTGGCAAAGAAGCAACGAGGGTTAAAGTGGCTGCAGAATGTTTGAAAAATGTGCGAAATGCGTGTTGATTTTTAACCATGAAATGAAGTTCGTTGGCATAGATTAAGTAAACACTGCAAAATATAACGTAATATGTCGCTGAACACGAACATTAAGGTCATGAAAATATGCTGCTAGCAACTGCAAGCATCGGTCGTAAACTTTTGTTGTCTTTCATTGCGATGGCAATACTGGTCATGTTATCGGCACTTATTGGTGTGTCTGGATTTTCTTTGGTTGCCAAAACCGAAAGAAATGTCGTGGATTCTGCGATTCCCGCCATGATTGAGGCGAGGCAAGTCTCTGAGTTGAGTACTCGTATTATTTCGTCTGTACAAATGTTGTCGAACGCAAGAAACGAGCAGGAAAGAAAGGAGTCAGGGCGAGTGCTGTTCGAACAGCTCGAGTCTTTACTCACTCACATCAAGGAGCTCGGGAGTGAGTCGTTCGATTCTCAATTGTTAGAAGCTTTAGAGAATAACGTCCAGAACGTTATCGACAATTTGGCAGAACTCGGTGTTTCGGTTGAAAAAAAGCTGTGGCTTGCAAAAGAGATAGATACTCGTGTTGAAGAAATGCGTCTGCTCAGTGAAGAGCTAGAACAACTAACTCGTACGCAAGTTCAGAATACAAGCACCATTGCTGTTGCTAACGTCACGCATATTTATGACTTATTAGAATCGAATAAAAAATCGCAAGTTTATCAGGCGCTAGATGCACTGGTGGAGGTCGATCTTGATCTGACTGAGCGATTACATGAACTGCACTTGTTGGCCTTTAAAATGTTGAATCAGATTGAAGAGGCTCGGACATTAACGAATATTGAGCGAATTCAACAGGTTCAAAGTGATTTCGATAGCAACCTCAAAATCATGCAACGCCGTGTACTCGCTGTGGAAGATCCTACGCGCTCTAAGCAAATGAGCCAACTGCTCATAGAGCTTGGTAAGCGTCAGGTCGTATTTTCTATACTGATGCAGCAATACGAGAATAACGAACAGTCACAACAACTGATGCAAAAGACATTAGAGTTGTTCTCAGAGCTTAATGGCACGGTCAACAAATTGGTTGATGATTCAAACAAAACCACTACCGTCGCTGTAGACCAATTGACCAGCACACTGAAATTCGCTCAGTGGTCTTTAACCGTTATTTCAATTGTTGGTTTGATTGTATTGGTGCTGATTTTATGGCGTGTGGTGTACCTTTCTGTTGTGAAGCGGTTAGCTGAATATTCCGCTGCGTTGCTGTCTGTGGCGCAGGGTAACTTAGCGGTTGAGTTGGAAGTGAAAGGCAAAGATGAGTTGGCGCATATGGGGCAGGCCATCATCACGGCTCGTAATACCGCGCAAGCACTAAAAGTGGTAGCAGAGGGTGAAGCTCAAGCCAAGCGAGAGCTTGAGGAGCATAAAGAGCATTTAGAAGAGCTCGTTGAGCAGCGCACTTCGCAGTTAAAACAAGCAAACCGCCGTTTGAATGAAGAGGTTTTGAATCACGCTAAAGCTCGCAAGCAAGCAGAGCAAGCGAGCCGAGCAAAATCGGCATTCTTGGCGACGATGAGCCATGAGATAAGAACGCCAATGAACGGAGTGTTGGGGACAGCACGCTTGTTGATTGACTCAGGCCTCAACCCAATTCAAAAGCGTTATGCGGAAATCATTAATCGTAGTGGTAAAACGTTGCTCGCGATCCTTAATGATGTACTGGATTACTCCAAGATTGAAGCGGGGCATTTAGAAATTCGTCACATGGGCTTCGATTTACACCAAATGGTGGAGGACACTTTCCAGTTAATGAACAGTCGAGCACAAGAGAAGAAGCTGCTGTTCTCCTACCATATTGAAAGTGATGTTAGTCGCTACTGGAAAGGGGATGTCACCAGAATCAGTCAGGTGCTGAACAATCTTGTTGGTAACGCGATTAAGTTCACTGACGAAGGAGAAATTGATATCTACGTTAGCCTGAACCCTGAGGACGAGTCGCAAGTCCTGTTTGAAGTATCAGACACTGGAATAGGAATTGCCAAAAAATACCAGAGAACGTTGTTTGATGCCTTCACGCAAGCTGAAGGTGGGATGAGCCAAACTGGAGGTACGGGGCTTGGACTTGCCATCAGTAAGCGAATCATTGAAGCGATGGGCGGTGTTTTAGAAGTCGATTCCGAAGAGGGAAATGGTAGCCGATTCTGGTTCTCTATTCCGTTAGAGGAAAGCGAACCTGTTGAAACAGGAACCGTGGCAACCGCACGTTGCAAAGTGAAAGCAAAGGTCTTGCTGGTAGAAGATAATGAAGTCAACCGAGTGGTCGCGGAAGGTTTTCTAGAAAGCATGGGTCATCAAGTCGTGATGGCGGAAAACGGCTCACAAGCAGAGCAACTGATCAGCACACAGGATTTTGATATCGCTTTAGTCGACATCAACCTCCCTGATTGTGATGGAACTGAGTTGATCCAACGCTTAAAGCGGATTGAGTGTGATAAGCCGGCCAATAAAGCGCTTGCCGTCACGCCAATGATTGCAGTGTCTGCGCACGTTTTTGCGGAAGAAGTTGAGCGCTATCTAGCCGCTGGTTTTGACGGATACTTGCCTAAGCCATTGGCAAAAGAGGCACTCGCGGCATTGATTCAGGATGCGCTAGACGGAAAGCCGTTGTTGTTGCCACAAAATGCCGACTGTACCCCGTTTGATCAAATTTCGCCTCAAGAACAAGAGCTACAATCAAAGGTCGTTCAAGCGCCCCAAAAAAAGGAACCCGATGTGGTTATCATTAATCCGAGCGTGATTGAGTCCGATATGAAAATCTTGGGCAGAGATAAGATGTTGCACATTATTAATCTGTTTAGATCCACCAGCACTGATGTATTAAGCAAACTGCAAGCGTCTGCTGAGGACAATGATAGTAAAGAAGTAAAGAACCTTGCCCATAAATTAAAGGGCAGCGCGGGAAGTTTAGGACTAACTGCATTAATGAACGCTTGCCAAGCAATTGAAGCCGCGCCTCAACCTCTAGATACCTATAATGCGACTAAAGATGATTTAGTTTCTCAAGTGTCTGCATCAATTCAAGCTCTGGATGAGTTAATGGCGAAGTAATCCATCGAGCATTGAAAATAAAAAAACCTCCGGCTTTCCGGAGGTTTTTTCTATTCGGTCATGTCATCTTCCCACTCGAATCGAGTGTCTAGGGCATAAGGGTCATCATCAAAAGGATGTTCCACTTTGCCACGCAAGTATTCGAGTTGATGCTCAAGCATATTGACCGTTTCGTAGTCTCCCTCAGAACAAGCAACGTAAATCTGTTGTTCAAGAGCGGCAATGTTATCTCGGATACCCATGAGAACCCCCTTAAATCATCATCGATTCTCAAAACGATTATAGTCAAGTAATCCAAATTCGATCGGTTGTTTTGTACGGTACCAATTGTGTAAACGATCGCTAAATGACCAGAATTTTTCTGAGCTTCTACGAATCGCAAAATTATCCAATAACTTAACGTAATCGGACTCGTTTTGGATGGCACTAAATTGATCGACAAAATCTTTTACTTGGTTTTCGTTGATCGAGAAAAATGCCGCAGGGTAGCTTCCCACAACGCCGCGTACAATGGTCATGTCATCGTTAGCAAAGTCACGGTTACTTTCTTCATCAAACAAGCTAGAGATGTTTGTGTGTGCATTGTTGTGAAGTAAGGTGAACAATTCATCTTCCCCTGATTTACTTCTCACCATAAGCATAGTGATTTGCGGAACGGTTTTCAGGCCTTCACCACGAACGTGGTCAATACGTTTTAGTTGCTTTTCACTACTCGCAGAAAGAGCCGTGTCTTGAATTTCGTAGCGAGGCAGAAGCACATCTGAGACATGTTCTCTCAACAACTCCACCAACTCCGTTTTTGGATCGTCACTCTTATACTGAACGCTGGTTGGTTGGTTAAACGGCTTCACATTTCGTTGTAAAAAGTCACTCAACTGCGGGCTTTGATCTTTATACCAGCTAGATTGCAGTTCATGGCGCATATCGGCGGGTAACAACGAGATAAAGTTACTTTCGCCTTCTAGACGCAAGAAGTCCATAAACATTCGTGTCATGAGCTGATGGCCGAAGTTACCGTAAACGTCAAACCCAGCAACAAGCAAATAGTGGATACGCTCTAGTAACGCGTAGTCAAGAATCCACACTGTTTTAGGCTGCTCACCAACTAACCCTTGAACAACAGAAGCACTATCAAAATGGCGGAATATCGTTAATGCCGCATTATGGTTGGTGCCATTACCGTCCCAAATTACATCGGTGGATAGGTTTTCACCTTCTTTAAACCAGTTATTAGTGAACTCAGATTTAGCCTCTAGGTAGCGAGCTTGCTGGCGCGCGTACTTGACCCAGTTGGTAACAGGTAGCGTGTTACTTTCTTGTTCTGCCGGTAGTTTTAGGTTATCAGCCTGAGATCGGTAAAACTCATTTACTTCTGGGATGTCTGCTTTATCTGGATCAAGGAAAAACACCCAAAAGCGATCATTGATAACATTCAATGCCAGTTGGCCACGACAAACTGGGCCTTTGATGTATGCCATTATTGTATTTTGTGCATTATCTAGCATGAACTTAAAGCGCGATTTCACTGGAAGGTCGATGAATGATGTCATCGGGTTTGCAGCAACTTCTGGTGCATAACTCGGTAGCTGGCTAACCGTGTAATCAGCATCAATAAACCAAGTTTTCCAGTTCTCTATGCGTTGCTTGTTTACCGCGAATGGCATGTGAGTTTTATCTACTATGGTCCCTTGCTCTGGAATAATTCGATAAAACACACGTTCAACCCCTGGATCATCGTACGGGCGACGCGTTGAAATACGTTTGACGGGCTGTCCTGGTGGTGTAGCAGAGCGGACGAGCGTGAAGAATCGGGGATCTTCATCGAGTTCTGAAAAGTAGAGATGAGATAAAAACAAATGCTCATATATATACCTAGCCATCAGCTGATTTTTCAAATCAGAGTGGTTAAGTAATGTTTCGTACTTATCTATTTGCGCTTGCTCATTCTCACTAACAGGTTGGTGAACGTTCATTATTGCGCCGTTTTCCAACCAAGTCATGAGTGTGTGGTATTCACTGTTTGATAGATTTGGCATACCAAAAGGCATGCCCCAGGTTGGGTTATCCTTCTCGTATTGCTCGTATTCTTCAATCGTCGGACAGGTTTGCTCTCGGTCTATCGAAAAGTCAAAGCCTTCTAACTGGACTTGGTCAGGCAATGGGTGGCGCTCTTTTTGTTGTAGCAAACGTGCGATAAGTCCTGCATCAATGTTGGCTG